>NZ_BAABII010000002.1:0-287253 GCF_039542665.1 Saccharopolyspora cebuensis | reverse complement strand
ACTACTGTCCACACCCGGCCACGTTGCAACGACCAATTGAAACCACCGGCACCCTTGCCCAAGTAACTGGGACAAGGGTGCCCCTCACTCAGCACACTTTCGGGTGAAGTTCGCGGGTTAGCACCAGTGGCCGGGGCGCCACTGGACCGAGGTGGGCCGGGTCCCGGTGCGGGTGTACTCCTCGACCGCCTCGCCGACCCGGGCCAGCGGCAGCGACGCCGCGCGCGGGAACCACAGGCCCTCGCCGTCGAACCGGAGCCGGGGCGTGCGCTCGTCGGCATCGGGGTTGAAGGAGTCGACGACCTCGCCGTCCACCGCTCCGGGGCGGGCGTCCGCCCAGTTCAGCGCGCCCCACCCGAGTTCCGGGTACGAGGCGACCCGCAGGCGCACCAGCGGTGCCGCCGGGCCGCCCGGATCGCGGTTCGACAGGCACGGCCGGTCCCACACGTGCACGTAGATCACCGGATCGAGCGGCGCCTCGACGATCCGGTGGACCAGCGCGCCGATCTCCCCCGGCGTGCGCGCATACCGGTAGATGTGCTGGAACACGACCGTCACCACGGTCCCCGTCCCCGTCGCGGTCAACTCCCCGCTCCTCCTCCGAGCTCGACCGGTGCCGCCCCTCGATCGCGGGGCGAGCGGGATCGCGGGACGAGCGGCCCCGGCCGGGCGGCGCGGGGTTCCCGGGATTGTCCAGCACGAGGAACCCGGGGACCGGCCCCCACACCCACTGCAACAGCCACCCGAAAGGGTGAATCATGCCCAGGTGAGGGGCACCTTCATCCGACATAGCCGGAGGAAGGTGCCCCTCACTCAGCACCCGTTCGGGTGGTTCAGCTTCGGCGGTGGGCGGTGACGAGTTCGGCGATCCGGTCGGTGACCTCGTCGGAGCGCTCCAGCGGCACCATGTGGCCCGCCCCCGCGTAGACCAGCAGCCGCGCCTCGGGCAGGGCCTCGGCGATCCGGCGGGCGTGCCGGTACGGGGTGAGCCGGTCGGCGAGCCCGGCCAGGACCACCGTCGGCACCCGGCGGAGCACCGCCAGCGCCGCGATCCGGTCGTGCTCGGCGAGCGAGTCGCGGTACCCCGCCATGTTCGCCGGGTGGCACCCGGCGACCCACTCCGCGGCGGCGACCACGTCCTCGGTCCGCGGTCGCTTGCCGAACAGCAGCCAGCGCAGTCCCGGCCGCAGCGGCGCCGCCCGGGGGCTGAGCCGGTGCCCGCCCGCCCTGGCCAACCGGGCGCGGACCCACCGCTCGCCCCGGTTGGCCAGGGCCGCGACCGGCCCGGGCAGCCCGAGGTCCGGGGCGCGCAGGTCACCGCAGGAGGTCGCGACCAGGGCGACCCCGGCGATCCGCTCCTCGAACAGGTCCGGCCGCTGCTCGGCCAGCGCCATGATCGTCATGCCGCCCATCGAGTGCCCGGCGAGCACCACCGGACCGGTGATCCGCCGGTCGAGCAGTTCGGCGAGGTCGTCGGCGCACTGCCGGATGGTGGCACCACCGGTCGCCGCGGCCTCGCTGCCGCCGTGGCCGCGCAGGTCGTAGCGCAGCGTCCGCACCGGTCCGCCCGCCGCCCGCGGCAGGCCGGCCGCCACCCGGTCCCAGGTCTGCCGGGCCAGCGTCCAGCCGTGCACGAACACCGCGGTGACCGGTGCGTCCGGCGAGCCGCCGAACTCCAGCCGCAGCCGGGTGCCGTCGGCGGTGGTGAACACCTCCGGGTCGCCGAGCTCCGTCGTCGCGGTCATCGGATCAGGAACGCTTTCTTCCACCAGCGCATCCCGGGGCGGCCGACCAGGCCGACCTCGTCCAGGAACGCCATGATCTTCTCCCCGCCCCAGTGCAGGGTGTTCTGGAAGTGCGGGTTCGACCAGGCGGCCCGGTGCGCGTCCCGGGGGCGCAGCCCGACCGCCTTGTAGACGTGCGGGTTGATCAGGCTGAAGCAGATGGCGTAGCTGACCAGCGCGGTCCAGTACTGGTGGTAGGCGCGCTCGGCGGCGCCGCACTCGGCCATCCGGCGCACCACCTCCTCGCGGGCGAAGGTGACGTGCCGGGCCTCTTCGAGCACGTGGATCCGGTTGACCATGCGCACCAGCGGCTGCACGTCCTCGTCGTTCATCTGGTCGCGCTGGAACCGGTCCAGCACCTCCTCGGCGACCAGGATCGACGCGTACGCCGAGGGCCCCTTGAGGGTGGTGGGCAGGATGCGCCCGCCGTTGCGCAGCAGCGGCAGCGGACCGTAGGCGGGGGCGCCGACCTTGTTCACCGCCTTGGCGAACATCGTGGAGTGCCTGCACTCGTCGGCGACCTCGGTGAGCGCGTACTGGGCGTGCTGGGTGCGCGGGTCGGAGTCGTAGAACTCCTTGAGCAGCATCTGCATCAGCAGCACCTCGAACCACAGGCCGTTGGAGGCGATGCTGGCGAACTCGTGCTTGGTGAGCTCGATGCGCTGGTCCTCGCTGAGCCGGTCCCACATCGCGGTGCCGTACAGCGAGCTGCGGTGGAACGGGATGTAGGGCTTGCCCTCCTCCAGCGGCGCGTCCCAGTCCAGGTCGACGTCGGGGTCGTAGCTGTTGCGGGCCGTCGATCTCAGCAGCCGGTCGGCCGTCTTCTCGCGGTCTCCGACCTGCAAGGTCCTGCTCATCGGCGTGATCACCTCGATGGTCTCCGGTGCGGGCGGCCCGGATCTCCGGATTGCGTGTTACCTCAAGTAACAGTTACCTTGGGTAGCGTGAGCCACACCTCCCGCCCTGTCAAGGCCGTACCGGCGGACAAGCCCGACGCCCGGCGCGAGCGCTGGCGCGAGCACCGCCAAGCCCGGCGCGCGGAGTTCGTCGAGGCCGCCGTCCGCGCGATCGGCAAGCACGGCGCCGAAGTCGGGATGGACGAGATCGCCGCCGAGGCCGGGGTCAGCAAACCCGTGCTCTACCGGCACTTCAGCGACAAGAGCGATCTCTACGTCGCCGTCGGCGAGTGGGGCACCGAGCTGCTGATGCAGCGGCTGCGGCCCCTGTTCCGCGACTCCGGCACCCCCAACCAGCGCATCCGGCGGCTGATCGACGGCTACCTCGGCCTGATCGAGCAGTACCCCGACCTGTACCGGTTCGTCGTGCAGCGCACCTTCGCCGACCGGCCCGTCCACGACGACCCGGTGTCGGCGGAGAAGACGGTGATCGCCAACTCGCTGTCCCGGGTGCTCGGCGAGTACCTGCGGCTGCTCGGGCTGGACTCCGGCGGCGTCGAGGTGTGGAGCCACGGCGTCGTCGGGCTGGTGCAGTCCAGCGGCGACTGGTGGCTGGAGCGGCAGTCGATGAGCCGGGGCGACCTCACCAGCTACCTCGCGCAGATCATCTGGCACGCCATCGACGGCCTGCTGCGCTCCGGCGGCATCGTGCTGGATCCCGACGAGCTCATCGAGCTCGACGGCGGGCTGCACCTCGTCGAGGACGACGCCGAGGAATCGGGGAGCTGACCCCACCCGCGACCGAGGAGGAGCGACATGGACGAGGACGACGACTACCGGGGCGCGGCCACGCTGCTCGGCGCGGACCGCGAGGTGGCGGTCGAGGTGGTGCTGCGCGGGCACTTCCAGCCGATCGACGGCCGCTTCCACTGGTACGGCCGGATCGCGGCGCACCCGGAGGTCCGGGAGATCGCCGACGGGCGCGCGAAGGAGGTCGTGCTGCGCACCCCGCAGGGCGAGGCGGTCGGCAAGCTCTCCGATCCCGATCCGTGGGGCCGGTTGCGGATCACCGGCACCGGCAGGCCCCCGTTCGGGGTCGAGAGCTTCGCGGTCGAGGGCTGATGACCGGGTCTTCCGGGGCGGTCCCCCGGAAGACCCGGTCCCCGCTCAGCCGACGCCGAAGCCGACGCGCGGCGACTCGACCGCGCCGATCTCGATGTAGGCGATCTTGGCGGACGGCACCAGGAACCGCCGGCCCTTGTCGTCGGTCAGGGCGAGCACGCCACCGTCCCGCAGCGCGTCGGCGACCAGCGATTCCACCTCGGCCGGGGTCTGCCCGCTGGACATGGTGAGCTCCCGCGAGCTGTCCGCGACGCCGATCTTGACCTCCACGCCGAACCTCCGTTGCGACCTGTTGCTTCCGGTTGGTGCGATCAGGCTATCCGAGCCGCGCAGCGGGCGCGTCAACCCAGGCCGAGCCGGTCCATCCGCTTGGTGTGGTTGTTCTGCAACCGGCGGAACATCGCCGCGATGCCCGTCAGGTCGCCGGACCCCCGGATGATCAGCTCGGCCAGCGCGTCGCGCTCGGCGACCACCCGCTGCGCCTGGGTCAGCGCCTCGCCGAGCAGCCGCCGCCCCCACAGGGTCAGCTTGTCCCGGACGGTGCGGTCCTCGGCGCAGGCCGCCGGGATTTCGCGTTCGGCGAACGCGGCGTGCCCGGTGTCGGCGAGCACGGCGAGCACCAGCTCCCGGGTCTCGGCGTCGAGCCACTCGGCCACCTCGCGGTAGAAGTCCGCGGCCAGCCCGTCACCGACGTAGGCCTTGACCAGCGACTCCAGCCAGGAGTGCGGGGCGGTGGAGGCGTTGAACTCGGCGTAGGGCGACTCGAACGGCCGCATCACCTCCTCGACCTGCACGCCCTTGGCCGCCAGGTGCTCTTCCAGCAGGCGGAAGTGGCCGATCTCGGCGGCGGCCATCCGGGCCAGCGCGGCGTGCCCGGTCAGGGTGGGCGCGGTGCGCGCGTCCTCGGCCAGCCGGTCGAACGCCGACAGCTCGCCGTAGGCGAGCGCGGCGAGCAGGTCGATGACGCCCTCCTGGTACCGCTCGTCGATCACCGTCGCGCCGCCGTCCGCCTCACTCATGCAGGCGAGGGTAGCCGTCGTGACCGCTCCCACCGCAACGACCACGCTCCAGCGGGTATCCTCGGCGGCGGAGGAAATACGGCGTCCTGCGGTGCGCTGCACTCCGACGGCCGGCTCCCGACCTCGACGGGCCTGGGTGAGCGGCCGGAGGAGGGTGGCAACGACCTCGACGCGGACGCGGCACACGGCGTCCCGGCCGGCCCGACCGGCGTCCGGGAAGCCCGCCGACGTCCGGCGCACCGCCGACGCCGACCGAGAACGAACCGGCAGCGGAGCATCCGCTGAGCGAACAAAGGCGCGCACCATCACGTCGGTGACCTTGAGCACTGCCCGCGGCCGCGAGACGGCGGCCGCCGTGCCGGAGGGACGTCACGACGCCATCGTCCGCGGGACGCGTTGCGCGCAGGTACGAGAGAGGCGATCACCCTGACGTTCACCAACAGCCAGGCCCCGGACGGCCTGGACACCCGAACCGACGACGCGGCGGACCCGGAACAGGGGACGACCGCGTCGCTCGGCCCCACCTTCGCCGAGCTCGACGTCCACCCGGAGATCGTCCGGGCGCTGAACGACTCGGGCATCGAGCGCACCTTCGCCATCCAGGAGCTGACCCTGCCGCTGGCGCTGCGCGGCGAGGACCTGATCGGCCAGGCCCGCACCGGCACCGGCAAGACCCTGGGCTTCGGGGTGCCGCTGCTGCAGCGGCTGACCGTCCCCGGCGACGGCACCCCGCAGGCGCTGGTCGTGGTCCCGACCCGCGAGCTGTGCCTGCAGGTCACCCGCGACCTCACCGAGGCGGGCAAGCACCTGGGCATCCGCACCGTCGCCGTCTACGGCGGACGCCCCTACGAGGAGCAGATCAGCGCCCTGCAGAGCGGCGTCGACCTGGTCATCGGCACCCCCGGTCGGCTGCTGGACCTCGCCGAGCAGCGCCACCTGGTGCTGGGCAAGGTCCGCGGCCTGGTGCTCGACGAGGCGGACGAGATGCTCGACCTGGGCTTCCTGCCCGACATCGAGCGCATCCTGCGGATGGTCCCCGAGCAGCGCCAGACGATGCTGTTCTCGGCGACCATGCCCGGGCCGATCCTGACCCTGGCCCGCACCTTCATGACCCAGCCCACCCACATCCGGGCGGAGCAGGCCGACGAGGGCGCGGTGCACGAGCGCACCCGGCAGTTCATCTACCGGGCGCACGCGATGGACAAGAACGAGCTCATCGCCCGCACCCTCCAGGCCAAGGACCGCGGCCTGGCGATGATCTTCACCCGGACCAAGCGCACCGCGCAGAAGCTCGCCGACGACCTCACCGAGCGCGGCTTCGCGGCCGGTGCGGTGCACGGCGACCTCGGCCAGGGCGCCCGGGAGAAGGCGCTGCGCGCGTTCCGCTCCGGCAAGGTCGACACCCTGGTCGCCACCGACGTCGCCGCGCGCGGCATCGACGTCGCCGGGGTCACGCACGTGATCAACCTGCAGTGCCCGGACGACGAGAAGACCTACGTGCACCGCATCGGCCGGACCGGCCGGGCCGGGCGCGAGGGCGTGGCGATCACCCTGGTCGACTGGGACGAGGAACCGCGCTGGAAGCTGATCAGCGACGCCCTCGGCCTGGACAAGCCGGAACCGGTGGAGACCTACTCGACCTCGGCGCACCTGTTCGCCGACCTGGAGATCCCGGCCGACGCCACCGGGCGGCTGCCGCTGTCCCAGCGCACCCGCGCCGGGCTGGACGCCGAGGCGGACCCGGACGACGAGACCCGGCGCCCGGCCCGCAAGCGCCGCCGCAGCCGCGGTGGTGGCGGTGAGCAGAAGAAGTCGGGCGAGGCCGAGACCACCCGCGAGGGCGGCACGGAGAACCGGCCCGCCGGACGCGCCCGCCGCAGGCGCACCCGCGGCGGCGTGGACGCCGGCTCCGCCCAGGCGTCGGAGTCCGCCGCCTCCGCCCAGGACGGCGAGGGACGTCCGCGCCGCAGGCGCCGTCGCAGGCGGGGTTCCGGCGAGGGCGCCTCCGGGGCGCCCGGCGACGCGACCGCCCGTCGCAGCGGTGCGGAGGACGGCGCCGCGTAGGCTTGTCGGGGCGCACGGCGAGCTGAACGGGGAGTGGGCGTGGTCCGGCCGGAACGACGCAGGAGGTCCGACCTCGTCACTGCGGTCGTGCTCGTGGTGCTCGTGGTGGCCGGCGGGGCGACGCTGTGGTTGCGCAGCGACGCCCGGGCCACCGTCTCCGACACCGCGGCCGAGCCGCTGCCCGAACTCCCGGCGGCCACCGACGTGCCCGCCGCCCTCCAGGAGGCGTGGCGGGCGCCGAGCCCGGTCACCCCGCAGCCGGTGGTGACCGACTCGGCCGTCGTGACCGGGCGGGGCGGCGAGGTGCTCGGGCACGACCCGCTGACCGGCGAGGTGCGCTGGCGCTACGCCCGCGACCTGCCGCTGTGCACGATCGGCGCGGAGTGGGACCGGGCGCTGGCGGTGCACCGCAAGTCCCACAACTGCAGCGAGGTCACCTCGCTGCGGGGCGCCACCGGCGAGCGCGGGCCGCAGCGCAACTCCGACGCCGAGTTCGGCACCCGGCTGCTCGGCGACGGCACCTACGTCACCGCGACCGGCACCGAGAGCGTCGAGACCTGGCGCTCCGACCTGGTCCGCACCCAGCAGTACGGCATCCCGCCCGCGCTGAAGAACCCGGACAACAACATCGAACGCCCCGAGTGCAGCTACTCCTCGGTCGCGGCGGGCGAGTCCCGGGTCGCGGTGGTCGAGGAGTGCCCGCGCGAGCCGGGCGACCGGATCACCGTCCTGGAGGCCAAGCCGGAGGACGACGAGGAACCCGAGGTGCTGCTCACCCGGGCCTTGGGCGGCGAGCACGCCTCGGTCGTCGCGGTCACCGAGACCCGGGTCGCGGTCGCGGAGCGGGACCGGGGCGAGGTCGTGGTCTACAACTTCGGCGGCATCGTCACCGGCAGCTTCCCGGTGCGCTTCGGCGAGCCCGACACCTCCGGCAACGTCACCGTCGAGCGGGTCGACACCGGCGACGGCGAGCGCTCCCGCCTGTTCTGGCACACCGGCGTCGACACCGTCGCGCTGGACCCGCTGAACCTGATGCCGGTGTGGACCGCCCCGGACGCCCTCGGCCCGGGCGTCGACCACGGCGGGCACCGGCTGGTCCCGGTGCCCGGCGGCCTGCTGGTGCTGGACCCGGTCAACGGGGCCCGGCAGGGCTTCCTACCGGTCGACCGCGGGGATCACCGCGGACCGGTGCGGCTGAGCCCGGTCGGGCAGGTGCTCCTGGAGCAGCGCGGGGACACCCTGGTCGCGCTGCGCCCGCGCTGACCCCGGCGCGGTCACCACCACCACCAGAACCACAGCGAGCCGAGCACCAGGACGAGGGCGCCGGCCGCGAACAGCGCGCCGACGCGGTCCCGGCGGCGGTCGGCGATCGACTGGGCGAACAGCGCCACCAGGGCGACCAGCGACTGCGACACCACCGACGCCGCGCCCGGCCCCCGGTAACCCTGCTGGACCGCCCAGATCTGCACGCCGATCAGCGCCAGCGCGAGCAGCAGCGAACCCAGGGCCAGCGATCCGCTCAACCCGCGCAGCAGCCGCCCGGACCGGGTCGTCGACCGGCGCGGCGCAGCGGCGGGCTGCGGCCGGATCGGCTCCGGGTCGGGCGCGCGGCGCGACCTGCTCTGCTGCTCCGGCACGCGGCGCCGCGGCGGCGCCCGGTGCGCGCCGCGCGGGCCCGCCTGCGCTTCGCTGGTACGTGCTCGGTGCTGCCTGGGCGGCATCGGACCTTCTTTCCGCCGGTCCCGTCGATCGCATGTCAGTCCCCCAGCAGGCCCCACGGCGGGAGGTCGGGGGCGGCCTCCCGGCCCTCCGGGCAGTGCGCCCGGAATTCGCACCACGAGCAGTGCCGCCCGGTGCGGGGCGGGAACAGCCGCTCGGGGTCGCCACCGGCGTCCAGCGCCGCCACCGCGTCCTGGAACTCGCCCGCGAGTTCCTCCGCGCGGGCCCGGATCGCCGCCAGCGACTCGTCCGCATGGTCCCACGCCGCGACCCCTCCGGTCGGCAGGTGGTGCAGCTCCACCCGCCGGCACGGGCGGCGGAGCCGGGCTCCGGCGGCCAGCGCGTAGAGCCCGAGGGCGAGGGAATCGCGGGCGTCGTCGACGCGCAACCCGTGCCGCCCGGTCTTGTAGTCCACCACGACGAGTTCGCCGCCCCGGTCGTCGAGCCGGTCGATCCGCCCCTCGGCGATGATGGTGCCCAGCGGGGCGGAGACCCAGCGCTCCACGGCGACCGGCTCGAACTCCGGGTCCAGCGCCGCGACGTAGTCGCGGACCCACCCCTGCGCCCGCCGCAGGTACTCGGCGGCCTGGGCGGCATCGGCGAACCCGTCGCCCTTCCAGTGCTCGCGGACCAGCGCGGCCGCGCGCTCCGGGCTCCGCCGCGCGGGGCGGAGGCCGAAGTGGGCGCGCAGGGCGTTGTGCACGACGGCGCCGAGCGTGCTGTTCGCCCAGGCGCCGCCCCGGCTCGGCGTCGGCCGGTCGACGTAGGTCATCCGGTACTTCCGGGGGCACTTCGCCCAGTTCGCGAGCCGCGCCGGGGTCACCCGCACCAGTTCGGCCGGAACGCCCTCCAGGCTCAGCTGACCTTGCACGCCCACCACAGTACGCACGGAGCGGCACGCACCGCGTGCGCCCCCGCGGCGCGGGTCAGCCCACGACGACAGCGCCGACCGCTTCGGCGACCAGCCGGTCGAAGGCCTCCGGCGCGGTGGTCTCCTGGCCGATGCCGATGGTCTTGTTGGTGCCGTGGTAGTCGCTGCTGCCGGTGGGCACCAGGTCCAGCTCGGCCGCCAGCTCCCGGGTCCGCGCCCGGGCCGCCGGGTCGTGGTCCGGGTGGTCGACCTCGATCCCGGTGAGCCCATGTTCAGCCAACTCGGCGACGACCGGAGGGGTGACGTCCTGGCCGCGGCTGGTGGCGAACGGGTGAGCCAGCACGGTGACCCCACCGGCGTCGGCGATCATGTCGATCGCGCGGTGCACCGGGGTGTCGGTGCGCGGCAGGTAGTACGGGCAGGTCGCGCCGAGGTAGCGGGCGAACGCCTCGTCCACCGAGGCGACCCGCCCGGCCCGGACCAGCGCCCGCGCCAGGTGCGGGCGACCGCCGGGCGAATCCGGCGGCAGCCCGGCCATGATCGCGTCCGGGTCGACCGGGAACCCGTCGGCGGCCATCCGGGAGGCCATCTCGCGCAGCCGGGCGCGGCGCTCGGCGCGCAGCCGGGACTGCTCGGCGACCAGCGCGGGCGAGGCCGGGTCGAAGAGGTAGGCCAGCAGGTGCACGGTCACGTCGCGCCCCCGCCCGTCCGGGCTGGAGCAGGACAGCTCGGCACCCGGGACCAGCCGGAACCGACCCGAGGGGGACCGTTCCCGCACGGCGCGCTCGGCCTCCGCCCAGCCCGCCGTGGTGTCGTGGTCGGTGAGCGCGATCACGTCCACCCCGGCGTCGATCGCGGTGGCGACGAGCTCGGTGGGCGTGTCCGTCCCGTCGGACTCGGTGGAATGGGTGTGCAGGTCGATTCGCACACCCATCAGTGTGACCGATGCCCGGCGGGCCCGCGGATCCGCACCGCCGTGCGATGCGGATCCGCGGCCAGGTCTCAGGAGACCTTCTGCGCCTTGCGCTTGCCGACCGCCGCGCGCCGCGCCTTGAGCATCGAGAACCGGTCCTGCTGGTTCTTCTTGTCGCCGAAGACGAGGTGGGAGATGGCGTCCTCCACCTCGTCCGGGTTCGGGACGTACTCGATGCGGTTGAGCGCCTGGATCTGACCGGCGGACTCGACCACGAGCGTGCCGTAGCCGAGCACCCGGCCCAGCAGCGTCCGCGCGAAGGTGAGGTCGGTGACCTTGGTGATCGGCATCATCGCCACGTTGGTGGTGAAGATGCCGGTCGTCATCAGGAACCGCTTGTCCGTCACGACGATCCGCTCCACGTACCAGTCGAGGATCTGGTAGGTGAACCGGACGAGCACGACCAGACCGGCGTACCAGAGGACGTTCTGGAACACCGCGTTGTCCTGCGGCAGCAGGTACGACACCATCACGAGCCCGACGAGCAGCCCGACCGCTTCGAAGAGGTCCCACACGAGGCAGGCCCAGTGCCGCCGGACGCGGATCACCCGGCGCTCGGAGTCCAGCAGGTACTCGTCGGGGTCCTTGGGGTGGAACACGGCACCCGCCTCCCGCGGCTCGGCGCTTACACGAAGAGGTTCTGCATGAACGTGATGACGGCTTCGGCCGCCGAGCGCAGGCTCGCCAGGATGCCTGTCACCACGTTGCTGGCCTGGTCGGGAGACGAGATCAAGAAGAACAGAAGGAACGCGACCAAGGTCCAGGTGAGGATCTTCTTCAAGTTCACTGTGACGCACCCCGTCCGAAATGCCACTGATTAGCGCAGGCGCCTGCTGATCCGTTGTACCGTACTTCGCCGGTTTACGGCAGCTTTGTACCGCACTTGGGTCAGTCGGTTCCGGGCGGCCCCGGATCAACTACGTTCCGTGGTGATGATCGTATCGGAGAACTCCTCGATCCGCTGCGTCGGCGCGGTGGTGCACGATTCCCGCGGCCGGTTGCTGCTGGTCAAGCGCGGACGCCCGCCCGCGGCCGGGAAGTGGTCGCTGCCCGGCGGCCGGGTGGAGCAGGGCGAGTCCGACCACGCGGCGGTGCGCCGCGAGCTGTTGGAGGAGACGGGCCTGTCCGTCGAGGTCGGAGCCCTGCTGGGGACCGTCCTGCGGCCGGGGGTGGGCGGAACGTACGAGATCCACGACTACGCCTGCCGGAGCAACGGCGCTGCTCCGTCCGCGGGCGATGACGCGGACGCGGCGGCGTGGGTGGACGGTGCGACTTTCACCACATTGGACCGAGCGGGTGAACTCACGGAGGGTCTGGCAGAAGTCTTGCGCTCGTGGGGTGCAGAACCCACGACGGGGTGACACCCGAAAGCCGCAGAACGCCCCCCGGCGCACACTTTCGGCGAGAACCCCATAGTAGTCCGTTTCGCCCTGAGCACAATTCACCGTATTCCGCCGTTGGTGACGTTTCCCGCCATCCGGTGCCGCGGCGCCGTCCGGGCGGAGTACGCTGAGCCGTTGGCCGAGCCGGCCACCCGCGGTGGTGGATGACCTCCAGGAGGTGAGGGATCGTGGACAGCAGTGCCGACAGCGCGCCTCCGAGTAGTACCGGCCGCATCCCCGCCGGGAAGGTCCGTCGCCGCTAGCGACGCACGCGGTGCCGACGCACCGGCCGGGATGCGCGCCCAGCGAGACGATCCGCTGCCCGCCTTCCCGGACCCTGGAGGTTCGCCGTGCCCAGCCTGCCCTCCCTCGGCCTGCGCTCCCGCAACGGCCGCGCCCGCACCCCGCACCGCACCCAGACCCCGCTGTCCGCGTCGGTCGTGGACTGCGCCGTCTACGTCGACGGCAGGCGGCTGCCCGGCACGTGGACCCACGACGAGGCCGTCGAGGAGGTGCGCGAGCGCGGCTCCGGATTCGTCTGGATCGGCCTGCACGAACCCACCGCGGCCCAGATCAACGGCATCGCCGAGACCTTCGGGCTGCACGAGCTGGCCGTCGAGGACGCCGTGCACGCCCACCAGCGGCCCAAGCTGGAGCGCTACGACAGCACGCTGTTCATGGTGCTCAAGACCGTCCGCTACCTGGCCACCGAGCTGCGCTCCGCCGCCGACGACCTGGTCGAGACCGGGGAGCTGATGGTGTTCGCCGGGCGGGACTTCGTGATCACCGTCCGGCACGGCAGGTACAGCGGGCTGGCCACCGTCCGGGGCCGGCTGGAGGCCGACCCGGAGCAGCTCGCGCTGGGCCCCTCCGCCGTGCTGCACGGCATCGCCGACCACGTCGTCGACACCTACCTGGAGGTCACCGAGGCCTTCCAGGAGGACATCGACGAGATCGAGGCGGAGGTCTTCGCGCCGCGCACCAAGATCGACGCGCCGCAGATCTACCTGATGAAGCGCGAGGCGATGGAGCTCAAGCGGGCGGTGATGCCGCTGACCAAGCCGTTGCAGCGGCTCGCCGAGGGCTACCTGCCGATGGTGCCCGACGAGGTCCGCTCCTACTTCCGCGACGTCGAGGACCACCTGGCGAAGGTCTCCGAGCAGGTCGGCTCCTTCGACGAGCTGCTCACCACGCTGGTCGACGCGACGCTGGCCAAGATCACGCTCCAGCAGAACACCGACATGCGCAAGATCTCGGCGTGGGTCGCCATCATCTCGACGCCCACGATGATCGCCGGGATCTACGGGATGAACTTCGACCAGATGCCCGAGGTGCACTGGAAGTTCGGGTATCCGCTGGTGCTGCTGGTGATGCTGCTGGCCTGCGTCGTGCTGTTCCACATCTTCCGGCGGAACAAGTGGTTGTGACCCGGTGTAACGATTCCGATCGGGTCGGCGATAGCCTCCACGGGGACCGCGCCGCTGCCGGTCCCGGCGGATCCCGCCCCGCGCCCCGACGTGGTGGCCCTCGGCCGATCGGGTACTCACCCACCGCCTTTTCCGCGACATCGCGAGCACGTGAGGAGGTCGTCATGCACTGGACGTCGCCGCTCCTCGGGCGCCGCCACCACCGGCGCGCCTCCGCGGCGCTGCGCCGGACGCCGGTCTCGCACCGGCACGTCGCCGAGCAGCAGTTCCGGCACACCGCGTGGATCGAGCGAAAACCCGGCGCGATGCGGCAGGCGACCACCGCGCCGCGCGCCGTCGACGCGCGCTGAGGCCCCCGGTCGCCGACCGCATCGTGGAGCGAATCCCCCGCAGGCTTCGTACTTCACGCCGGGAGGCGCCGTTATGACCCGCTTGATGACGAACAAGCTCACCGTGCTGGTGACCCTGATCGCCGGGTGGATCGTCACCCTCTTCGTCCTCATCGCCCAGGCCTGAGGACCGCTCCCCTCCCGGGACGGGACCCGGGATCGCCCGGCGCGGCGACACCGCGCCGGGCGCGCGAGGTCAGCCGGTCATCCGCCGGATCGAGTGGACGTCGCCGATGTAGTCGTACTTCTCGACCTTGACGTTCTGGCCCTCGGTCGGCGCGTGCACGACGTTGCCGCCGCCGATGTAGATCCCGTTGTGGCTCGCCGAGTCGTAGAAGAAGATCACGTCGCCCGGCTTGAGCTGGCTCTCGGTCACGCTCGTGCCGGTCGAGACCTGCGTCCGGGTCGAGGCGGGCAGCGACAGCCCGGCCTGCTCGAAGGACCACTGCACCAGCCCCGAGCAGTCGAACTGGTTCGGCCCCTTGGCGCCCCACACGTAGGGCGAGCCCTGCTTGCTCAGCGCCGCGTTCACCGCGGCGATCGCCGTGCCGCTGCCGGAGACCGGGCCGACGTCGGTGTCGTCACCGGACAACGCCTCCTGCTCCTGGGCGCTGAGCTGGTCGTACTGCTCCTTGACCTCGGCGACCCGGGCGTCCATCTCCTCCTTGCGGACCGCGAACTCCTGCTGCAGGCGCGCTGCTTCGGCCTCGGCCCGGGCGGCGCGGGCGCGCTCCTCGGCCGCGCGCCGCTGCGCGGACTCCGCCCGCCGGGTCGCGGTGACGACCGCGTGCACGGCCTGGTTGTTGTCCCGGGCCAGCGCGTCCAGCGCCGAGGCGCGGTCCAGGAACGACTCGGGCGACTCGGCGGTGAGCAGCGCGGACAGCGTGTTCATCCGCGCCCCCTGGTAGGACGCCGCGGTCAGCTCGTCGACCTCGCCGCGGAACCGCTCCTCCTCGCGCCGGGCCTGCTCGGCGGCCTGGTCGGCGCGGTGCGCCGCCGCGGTGGACGCGTCGAGCTCCCGCTGCCGGGCCGCGTGGTCGTCCTGGACCTTCTTGAAGTCCTCGGTGACCACCTCGGCCTCCCGGGACAGCTCGCGGAGCCGCTGCGCGGCGTCGGACGCCGAGCCCGGTTCCTCGGGCTGGGCCGTGGCGGGCACTCCCGCGATGAGCGCGGTGGAGAGCGCGGTCGCGGCTACCAGCGCGGTGTTCGTCGTGCGGGTGGTGCGGTTGCGCATGCTCGTGTCCTCACTCCTCACCGGTTCTTCTAAGCAAGGTAGTAGATCTCCTACGGGCGATAGTAGAGTGGTCCGCGCACCCGGTCCCCGGAGGAAGTGAGGCACCGTGCGGAGCTGGACGGCACGCCACTGGCTGTGGGCCACCGTCGCGGCGGTGGTCATCGCGGCGATCACGGGGACCGTCGCGGGACTCATCCCGAACCCCGTCTTCACGCGGATGATCGAGGCTCCGTGGTGGAGCTACCCGGTCTGGCTCGCCGCCGCGGTGCTCTCCGGGCTGCTGGTGGGGACCTACGCGGGTCCCCGCACCGAGCAGCAGCGGACCCGCCGCGGAGTCGTCGGGACGGTGCTGTCCTTCCTCGCCATCGGCTGCCCGACGTGCAACAAGCTCGTGGTGCTGGCGCTGGGCACGAACGGGGCGCTCAACTGGTTCGGCCCGGTGCAACCCGTGCTGGCGATCGGTTCGCTGGCGCTGCTCGGGTTCGCGCTGCGCGCCCGGTTGCGCACCACCTCCGCCTGCCCGTCCCCGGTCGCGGCATGATCAGCTCTGCGACGCGAAGGGAGACAGCCGGTGCACAACCTCGGTCCGCTGGAATCGGCGGTGATGGCCCTGCTCTGGGAGGCCGACGACGCCCTGAGCGTGCGCCAGGTGGTCGAGGGCCTGCTCGATCGTGACCTCGCCTACACCACGGTGGCCACGGTCCTGGACAACCTGCACCGCAAGCGGTGGGTCGACCGCGAACGGCTCGGCCGCGTGTGGTTCTACCGGCCGCGGGTGCAGGCCAGCGAGCACGCCGCCGCCCTGATGCGGGAGGCGCTGGCGACCAGCGGCAGCCCCCGCGCCACGTTCCTCAAGTTCGTCGGCGAGATCAGCGAGGAGGACGCCGCCGTGCTGCGGGAGCTGCTCGACGAGTCCGCGCGGCCGGAGCGGTGATGACCCCGCTGCTGGTGGTGCTGTCGCTCTACGCCGCGATCGTCGCGGTGCTGGGCCCGCGCCTCGTGCGCGCCTGCCGGCGCTGGGAAGGCGCCGCGCCGCGGCTCGGCCTGGCCCTCTGGATCGCCCTGCCGACCTCGTGGGTGGTCGCGGTGTTCAGCCTCGGTCTCGCCGCCATCGCCGCGCTCTCCGGCGGTCTGGGGCTCGCCGGGCTGCTGCACGCGTGCCTGCACGCGGTGCAGGTGGTCCTCGGCGTGCACCACCCGTCCGACGTGCCCGCCGCGCTCGCCCTGATCGGTTCGCTGGCCTTCCTGCTCCGGCTCGCCGCGGTCGCGGCACGCCACGCCCGCAGGACCCGGCGGCACCGGCGGGCGCACCGACGCGCGGTCCGCGGGCTGTCCCGGAACCTGCTGCACCACGGGCGGTGGATCACCGTCGTCGACGCGGCGGAACCCGCGGCGTACTGCCTGCCCGGCCGCGTCCCGGCCATCGTGGTCACCAGGGGCGCGGTGCGCCGCCTCCGCCCGCCGGAATTCGCGGCCGTGCTCGCCCACGAGGCCGCGCACCTGCGCGGGAAGCACCACCTGTGCGCCGGGTGGGTCGCGGTGCTCGCGCAGTCCTTCCCCTTCGTGCCCGTGCTGCGGGCGGCGGTGCCGGAGGTCGCGCGCCTGGTGGAGTGGATCGCCGACGACCGGGCCGGTCGCGACCACGGCAGCCGCACCGTCGCCCGGGCGCTCGCCGCGATGGCCACCGCCGCCCACCCGCGGGCACCGGCCCCGCGGGCGGCGCTGGCCGCCGCCGGATCGGACGTGCCGGAGCGGGTCGAGCGCCTGCTGCGCCCCCGGCCGCCGGCGCGGTCGGCGCACTGGCGCATCGCCGTCGCGCTCGCGCTGCCGCTGCTGGCACTCACCGCCGCGACCGCGCTGGTGGTCCCGTCGGCCACCGCCGACCCGACCCCGTTGTGCGCGGGCCCGGGGGTCGTCGCCGAGCTCAGGTGAGGACGCGGCCGGTCTCCGGGTCGAACAGGTGGATCTTCGCCGGGTCGAACCGGACGGTGAGCCGCTCGTTCTCCCGGGCCGCGGACCGCGCGGCGAGCCGGGCGACGACCTGGCCCGCGGCGCTGGGCACCTCCGCCGCGCCGCTGGCGGCGGCGAGCTCGTCGAGCCCGGCGCCGCGCGGTTCGCCGTCGTCGAGGGTGAAGTAGACGTACTTGTCCGAACCCATCGCCTCCACCACGTCGACCTCGTGGGTGAAGGTGACACCGGTGGCGTCGTCGGCGAGCGCGGCGTCCTCGAAGTGCTCCGGGCGCAGGCCCAGGACCAGCTCGCGCGGCGCGTCGGCCCCCTCCAGCGCGCGCCGGACCCGGTCCGGCGGCGGGAACGACCCGAGCGCCGAGGCGATCCGGCCGTCCTCGACCCGGGCCGGGACGAAGTTCATCGCCGGTGAGCCGATGAACCCGGCGACGAACAGGTTCGCCGGGGTGTCGTAGAGCTCCTGCGGCGGGCCGATCTGCTGCACCTCGCCGCCGCGCATCACCACCACCCGGTCGCCGAGGGTCATCGCCTCGGTCTGGTCGTGGGTGACGTAGACCGTGGTGGTGCCCAACCGCTTCTGCAGCTTGGACACCGAGGTGCGCATCTGCACCCGCAGCTTGGCGTCCAGGTTGGACAGCGGCTCGTCCATCAGGAACGCCCGGGGGCTGCGCACGATGGCCCGGCCCATCGCGACCCGCTGGCGCTGCCCGCCGGACAGCTGCGCGGGCTTGCGGTCGAGGTGCCGGTCCAGGTCCAGCACCGCCGCCGCCTCGGCCACCTTCGCGCGCACCGCGGCGGCGTCCACCTTCGCCAGCCGCAGCGGGAACGCCATGTTCTCGAACACCGTCATGTGCGGGTAGAGCGCGTAGGACTGGAACACCATCGCGATGTCCCGGTCCTTCGGCGCCCGCTCGTTCACCCGCTGCCCGCCGATGCGCAGCTCCCCGGTGCTGATGTCCTCCAGCCCGGCGATCATGTTCAGCGTGGTGGACTTGCCGCAGCCGGAGGGGCCGACGAGGATGACGAACTCGCCGTCGGCGATCTCCAGGTCCATCTCCCGCACCGCGAGCGAGCCGTCCGGGTACCGCTTGGTCACCCCGTCCAGGACGATGTCGGACACGTCGGTCACCCCTTCACTGCGCCCGAGGTGAGCCCCGAGACGATTCGCCGTTGGAACAGCAGCACGAACACCACGATCGGCACCGTGATCACGACCGCCGCCGCCGAGATCGAGCCGGTCGGGTCCTCGAACTGCGAGTCGCCGGTGAAGAACTGCAACGCGACCGGGACGGTCCGGGACGCCTCGGTCGAGGTCAGCGAGATCGCGAACAGGAAGTCGTTCCAGCAGAAGATGAACACCAGGATCGCGGTGGTGAACACGCCCGGCGCGGCCAGCGGCGCGATCACCTTGGTGAAGGCCTGCCCGGGGGTGGCGCCGTCCATCGTGGCGGCCTTCTCCAGCTCCCACGGGATCTCCCGGAAGAACGCCGACATGGTGTAGATCGCCAGCGGCAGCGAGAACGTGGTGTAGGGCAGGATCAGGCCCGGCCAGGTGTCGAAAAGCCCCAGCACCCGCTCGATCTCGAACAGCGGGGAGACCAGCGAGACCTGCGGGAACATCGCGATCAGCAGCGAGGCGCCGACCAGCAGCCGCTTGCCGGGGAACTCCAGCCGGGCGATGGCGTAGGCGGCCATCGCGCCCAGCACCACGGCGATCGCGGTGGCGATCAGCGCGATGCCGATGGAGTTCACCAGCGCGCGGGTGAACTCGTCGGTGCTGAAGATCGTCGCGTAGTTCTCCAGCGTCCACTCGCGCGGGATGAGGTGGCCGTCGCCCAGCGTCGCCTCGGTCTTGAACGACAGCGAGGCGATCCACAGCACCGGCAGCAGCGCGTAGACCACCACGACGACGTCGAGCACCGTCCACTTCACCTTGCGCGCCCGGGTCGCGGCGCCGCCCACGTCCGCCATCAGCGCCTCCCGCCGTCGTCGCCGCCCGGCGCGGCGGTGCCGAACAGCTTCACGAAGATCCAGGCGATCAGCGCGACCGCGAGGAAGATCAGCACCGACATCGTGGAGCCGATGCCGAGGTTGAGCCCCTTGATCAGGTTGTTGTAGGCCAGCACCGACACCGACGAGGTGTCCTGCGCACCGGAGGTGAGCACCACGATGTGGTCGAAGACGCGGAACGCGTCGAGGGTGCGGAACAGCAGGGCGACCAGGATCGCCGGCTTCATCACCGGCAGCATCACCTTGACGAACCGCTGCCACGGCCCCGCGCCGTCCATCGCCGCGGCCTTGAGCAGGTCCTCGGGCACCAGCGCGAGCCCGGCCATCAGCAGCAGCGCCATGAACGGCGTGGTCTTCCAGATCTCGGCGACGATGATGATCGCCAGCGAGCTGCCGGTCCCGGTCAGCGGCGCGCCGCCGGGCGTGATCAGCTCGGCCAGGTAACCGGTGTCCGGCGTCCAGGCGTAGCGCCAGCTGAAGGCGGCGACCACGGTGACGATGCCGTACGGGATCAGCGTCACCGTCCGGACCAGCCCGCGCCCGACCAGCGCCCGGTGCATCACCAGCGCCAGCGCCATGCCGAGCACCAGCTCGATCGCCACCGACACCACGGTGATCAGCACCGTCACGCCGAACGCGGTCCACCAGTAGCCGTTGCCGAGCACCGTGAGGTAGTTGTCCAGCCCGACGAACTCCCGCTGGTCCGGGTACTTCAGGTCGAAGCGCTGGAACGACAGCCACACCGCGTAGAGGATGGGCCAGCCGGTGACCGCGAGCATCACCAGCGCGGCCGGAGCGCACAGCAGCCAGCCCAGCCGCCGCTGGGCGCGCTCGCCCTCGGTGGCCGCGGCCATCACGGCATCACACCCTTCGAGTCGAGCGCGTTCTGCACCTCGGTGCGCATCCGCTCGGCGGTGGCCGCCGGGTCGATCTCGGCGACGGGCGCCAGCAGGTTGGTCAGCACCGTGGAGACGTTCTGCGCCGCCGGGGTCACCGGGCGCACCCCGGGGTCCTTGAGGGCCTCCAGGATCGCGTCCTTCATCGGGTACTCCTCGGCCATCGACGGGTGCTCGTAGACGGATTCGACGGTCGGCGGCACCCCGTCGTTGATCGCCGAGAAGAGCTGGTGCTCCGGGCTGCGCAGGCACAGCGCCGCCTCGAACGCCAGGTCGGGCTTGGTGGAGTGGCTGCTCACCGCGAGGTTGTAGCCGCCGATGGTCGACTTGCTGGGCACCCCCGGGACCACGCCGGGCAGCCGCGCCCAGCCGACGTCGCGGGCCAGCTCCGGGGTGTTCTCCTGCAACGACGGGTAGACGAACGGCCAGTTGAGCTGGAAGGCGGCCTGGCCGGTCTCGAACTCCCGGCGCGCGTCGTCCTGCATGGCGTTGTTCATCGCCGCGCTGGTGACCCCCGCGGTGCCGAAGTCGCGCAGCGCCTCCAGCGCCCGGACCGCACCGGCGTCCACCACGGCGCGCTTGCCGTCCTCGCTGACGATCCGCCCGCCCGCCGATTCGACCAGCGAGTTGTAGTGCACGAACAGCCCTTCGAACTGGGCCCCGCTGAACGAGATCCAGTGCGGCTTGCCCTCGCCCGCGAGCCGCTGCGACTCGGCGATCATCTCGTCCCAGGTGGCGGGCGGCTCGGGCACCAGGTCCTTCCGGTACCAGAGGAGCTGGACGTTGGTGTTCTTCGGCGCCGCGTAGAGGCGGCCCTCCCAGGTCGCGGTCTCCAGCGGACCGCTCAGCGTGCCCGCCGACGCCGACCGCTGCGCCGCACCGGTCCACTCCCGGATCCACCCGGCTTCGGCGAACTCGGCGGTCCAGGTGACGTCCAGGCCGAGCACGTCCATCCCGGCGTCCCCGGCGGCGAGCCGGCGCACCATCTGCTCGCGCTGCCCGTCGGCTTCGCGCGGCAGCTTGTGGTAGACGATCCGGTACCGCCCGGCGGCCCGCTCGTTGCAGCGGTCGACGACCGCCTGCAGGTTCTCCTCGGGCGCGTAGTACAGGTTCACGGTGCGGCCGTCCGGCGGCGGCGCGCACGCCGCCAGCACCGACGCGCACACCGCTCCGAGCACCGCGACCGCGCGAGCCTTCCGCACGTCGAGCCCTCCCCCGTCGCTGACCCGCGGCGAGGACGGGAAGGATGCCGCGCTCCGTCGCACCGCCACCACCGGCCGTCACCGGCGACCGGTGCAGGCGAACCTAGGCGCGCCGGACACGCCCGGGCAAGACCGGTGCGAAGCTTGTTGCCAATACGTGAACTCGGGCGCACGGGCCACCCGGCCACCGTCAGGCAAGCGGCGCAGCCGCTTCCTCTTTGCCCCACGCACGCAGCTTGCGCCGCCGCGGGTTCTCAGCGGCCCCCTCGCGAGGACAGCCGCGACGCCGTGTACGCGCTTGGTACATCAGGAGCGGATCCCGCAGCGAGGGGGCCGCTGAGGTTCCGCCACCCGCACCGCCACGCAAGGCGAGCGCGGAGAAAGAGAACTACTGAGGGCGCATGGCCAGTCTGGCCAGCATGTCCCTCCCCTGCTCCGCATGCCTCGGCTGGGTGAGGACGTCGTAGCGGCCCGCCACCAGTTGGCTGGCCGAGGAGAAGTCGCGGCGGCCTCGGGTGGAGGCGTAGCCGACCGCGGCGAAGATGAGCCCGAAGAGCACGCCGGTGCCCAGGCCGACCAGGACCGGCCCGAACCAGTTGCCCTGGGGCGTGAAGATGCCGAGGACCAAGCCCACGAACAGGCCGAACCACGCGCCCGAGGCGGCACCGCCGCCGAGCACGCGCCCCCACGAGAGCCGTCCGGTGACCCGCTCGACGAGCATCAGGTCCACGCCGACGATGGTCACCTCCTGCACCGGGAACTCGTTGTCGGCCAGGTGGTCGACGGCGCGCTGGGCTTCGGCGTAGGTCGTGTAGGACCCGATCGGCCAGCCGGTCGGTGGGGTGGGCAGGCTGGGTGCGCCCGGCGTCGCTCGGCCGGAGCCGGTGAATGGACTGGACACCGCTGACACCTCCAGTGGAACGTGCACTCCCGGTCGACCGCGCCGCGCGGCCCGGTTTCCGACCGGTTGTCCCTTCAAGGTTACCCGTCTGACCCAGCGGAGATCATGTCGCCCGCCGGGCGGCGCGCACCCCGCGACCCCACCGCGGGACCGCGCGGCGCACCACCGCGAACGTCAGGACAGCACATCCGGGCGCGGCCAGCGAGAGCAGCGCGAAACCCCAGGTGAGCAGGCCGGGGATCACCGCCGCCGACCGACCGCGTCGCCCGGCCCGGCGGGGCGAGCCCGGCCACGAGTGCGGACCCGCCCCGCCGACCGTTCACCCCCGGAGCCCGCAACCGGTCGGCAGTTCCCGGCCGCGCCCCGGCACCGGAACGCGGTGCCGGATGCCGTGCCCGAGGTGGATCCCGGCGACGAAATCGCGGACGAGCCCGAGAAGTTCCCGCATGAGCTGCACAGCACCCTCCATTACACTGATCTGTGAAGTTCCGTCTCGGACCATAAGTTCACAGACCTGTGAAATCAAGGGCCTCCGTCGATCACGCCCGGAGCCGACGAGCCGCGCGGCCACCCGGGAGGTTCCCGAACGGGTGCGGGCGGGCTAGGCCGTGGTCACGCCTCGGGGGCGGGGGCGCGGGGCCAGCACGTCGACGGTGCCCAGCAGGACCATGTGCGCGTAGGCGGTGACCACGATCGCGAAGGTGATCCAGTTGCCGCCGATGGCCACCAGTGGGCCGCCGAGCCAGAGCGTGACGATGAACGAGACCAGCGTGATCAGCACCGCGACCACCCGCACCGGGGTGCGGTAGACCACCGCCGCGGGCCAGGTGAGCGCGGCGGCCACCAGGGCGAGACCGAGCGGGCCGAGCCGGACCTCGTAGGTCAGGCCCCAGAACAGCAGCCCGAGCAGGCCGACGACCACCGCCAGCGCCGGGGCGATGCGGGCCCGGCCGCGCCCGAACGCACCGCCGACCCGCCAGCCGAGCCAGCAGGCGAACACCACCGCGAGCAGTCCGCCGACGAGCGCGCTGAACCCGGCCGAGGCGCCGCCGAAGTCGAGGATGGTGGTCCACGCCAGCGGATCGACCACCTTCACCGCGGTGGTCCAGCACAGCACGTACCCGTCCTCGGTGCCGCCCCCGCAGTCCTGCCGCGTCGTCGTTGGCGCGTTCTCGCCCCACAGCGGCGCGGCGGAGATCTCCTGGTCCGGCAGGTGCGGCTCGCGCGGTTCCTCGAAGCCGGTGAACGCCATCGCGGCGGCGCCGAGGAAGGCCACCGCCGCCGTCCGCCGGGGTGCGGCGACCGCGTAGCCGATGAGCAGCAGCAGCGGTTTCAGCAGCGTCATGAACCGGCGGCCGAGCCAGGGCAGCGCACCCCGCCCGGCGGGCCGGGCGGCCCGGTAGGCCAGCAGCCCCAGCCGGGTCACCACCGACAACCTGCGCCGCTCCCCCAGGTCCGGCAACCGCTGCCTGCCGACGTCGTAGCGGCGCACCTCGGCTTCGAGCCGCTCCGGCTCCGGCACCGGCGGTCTCGCGCCGTCCTCGGGATCGGCGCCCACCGGGACCGTCGCCACGAACGGGATCTCCTCGGCCGCGATCGTCCACTGCAGGCGCTCGGTGAGCAGGGCGCGGGTCCTGGGCAGCCCGTGCCGGTCGTCGGGCGCGGCGAACAGCGCGTCGAGCTCGGCGCGGACCTCGGCGGCGTGCCGGGCCCACAGCCCGGCCAGGAATTCCCGCCAGCGGGCGGATTCCCGCTCGTCCAGGTCCCCGAGCTCGGCGGTCGTCGGGCGGCTCACGATGGCCTGCAACGCATCGCCCAGCGCCTCCGAGCCGCCGTGCCGCCGGGTCAGCCGGACCGGATCGGTGAGCAGCCCGACCAGGCTGGCCGCCGCGTCCATGCGGCCCCACATCCAGTCGTTGGCCCGCCACTTGGCCGACAGGAACGCGCCGAAGTTGTTCAGCTCGACGCCGCGGATCTTGTCCCGGATGCGCAGCGGGGCGTCCGGGGAGCGGCGCAGCGCGTCGAACGGGAGCGGGCTCTGCTCGTCGCTGGCCACGCGCAGGAAGTTGATCCGCGAGCCCGGTTCCCGGCAGACGTCCAGGGGCGCGCTGAGCACCACGAGCTCGCGCACCACCTCGGCCCGGCGGCCGGAGCGCTCCAGCAGCGCGAAGCCGAGCTGCTCCGGCTCGGTGGCCTCGGTGCGCGGCGGCGCCACCGCCGCGAGCCGGTCGGCGACGCGGTGCAGCACCTCGGTCCCGCGCGCCACCGCATCGACGCCTTCGGCGCCGGGCGCCGCGTCGGCCCCGGAGGAGTCCACCGTGGAGCGCAGTTCCCGGGCGAACTCGACGAGCGCCTGCTGCAGGTCGGTGCCCTGCTCGACCGCGGTGAGCACCTCGCCCAGCAGCGGGTCGATCGGCGAGGGCAGCGCGTGCTGCAACCGGTGCCTGCGGGCCAGCACCCGGCGCACCCAGTCGTCCAGCTCGGCGACCTGGACCAGCGGTTCCAGCACCGCCCCGCTGATCCAGTACCGGTCGGTGTGGCCCTCCAGCAGCTCGCCGAAGGTGCGCAGCCGGTACAGCACGGCCTTGCAGCGGCCGATCTCGGCGGTGTCGGCGGCCCGCCGGTCCAGGTCCCACGCCCACTCCAGGCAGAGCTGGATCCCGGCGAGCAGTCCCCGCACGTCGTCGAAGACCTCGCCGGTGGCGGCGGCCGACAGCCCGGCCGACAGCCGCTCCGGCAGTTGTTCCCGGGCCTGCGCCGACCAGCCCGCCAGCGGGTCGCCGACCGGCGGCGGCAGCAGCGTGCCCGCCTCGATCCCGGCGGGTTCGGTGAGCAGCCGGTGCACCGCGAGCGCGTCGAGCTCGGCCCGCACCACCGCGTGATCGGCCTCGACCATGTCGACCAGGCGGTCCAGCAGCGCCGGCCGCTCGGTCTCCGGCGCGGCGTGCAGCGGGGCGAACAACGCCTTGCGGCGCAACGAGTTCCGCTCCACCACGCGGTTGTGCGCGTCCAGCGCCCGGATGTCCTCCAGCAGCGATTCCTGCGCCATCTTGGTCTGCAGCGCGGCGGCGGCCACCGGCACCGCCCGGGCCGCCTCGGGCGGGCGGCCCTGCGCCACCGCCGGGTCCGGGTTGAGGTACAGCAGCCAGCGGCAGGTCGGCCGGTCCGCGGGCGCCTCGGCGATGGCCCGGACCGCCGCCTCCACCGGGATGTTGTCCAGCAGCCCGCCGTCGATCACCCCGTACGGCCCGTCGCCGGATTCGGAGAACAGCCCGAGCATCGCGGGTTCGTCCGGCGGCGGCGCCTGCTCCCGCGCGTGCACCTGCGCCGGTTCGAAGACGAACGGGAACGACGAGGTGGCGCGGGCGGCGTGCGCCAGCTTCAGCGCGGTGTCCGGCAGGTCCTCGCCCGCGCCGAAGTCCGACATCGGATCACCGGCCCGCCCCAGGTGCCGGAACCGGAACCACGCCCGCCTGCGCTCCTGGAGCATCGAGCCGGTGCGGCCGTCGAAGTGCTGCTCCACCACCGGGTCGAGCAGCGTCGCGGTGAGCAGCAGCTCCGCGCGCGACGGCGCCTCGGCGTCCTCGCGCCCCGGGGTGTCGGTGAGCACCTTCACCATCTCGTCGCGGAAGTAGCCGTCGCCCTCCAGCAGCGACGGCGGCGCCTGCTGCCAGAACCGGGGCAGCGGGCGGGCCAGCGCCTCGACGTCGGCCAGCCGCACCCACATCCGCCGGGTGCGTTCGAACGGGCGGTCGTAGATCAGCGCGGCGGACAGCAGCGTCGCGTTCACCCCGCCCGCCGAGGCCCCCGCGATGACGTCCACGGTCACCGAGTCGAAGCCCGCCAGCCGGGCCAGCGCCGCCCACGGGTGGGTGGCCCGCGCGTCGTCGTTGCCCGCCATCGCGGTGCGCAGGTGCTCGATCTCGGCGACCGCGCCGCCGATCCACACCGCCATGCTGGTGCCGCCGCGCATCGCCAGCGCCAGCCGCAGTTCCTGCTCGTTGTCCGCTCCGGCAGCGGTCACGTCGCCCCTTCGGTCGGTCTCGCCGGGTGCTCCCGGAAACTACCGTGCTGACCGGAGGCGCGGACCCGGATCCCCGCAGGGCGCACCGCAGGCACGCGCCGGTCCCCGCCTCGGAACCGGTCGCTCCGGGAAAGGCGGCGGACCGCTCAGGCGGGCGGGGTCCAGCGGTCGGTGCGCGACATCCCCGCCGCGCGCCCCTTGCCCGCGATCACCAGCGCCATCTTGCGCGAGGCCTCGTCGATCATCTCGTCGCCGAGCATCGCCGCGCCGCGCGCACCGCCCGCCGCCGAGGTGTGCCAGTCGTAGGCGTCCAGGATGTTCTCGGCGTGGTCGTAGTCCTCCTGGCGCGGCGAGAACAGCTCGTTCACCGCGTCGACCTGCGCCGGGTGCAGCACCCACTTGCCGTCGAAACCCAGGGCCGCCGACCGGCCGCCCACCGCCCGCAGCCCGTCCACGTCCTTGATCTGCAGGTAAGGACCGTCCACCGCCTGCACGCCGTGCGCGCGGGCGGCGATCAGCAGCTTCATCAGCACGTAGTGGTAGGCGTCGCCGACGTCGTAGCCGGGCGGCTGGTGCCCGACCACCAGCGACCGCATGTTGATCGAGGCCATGAAGTCCGCCGGCCCGTAGACCAGCGCCTCGACCCGGGGGCTCGCGGCGGCGATGGCCTCGGCGGCGGCGAGACCGGCGGCGTCCTCGAGCTGCGGCTCGATGCCGATCCGGCCGACCTCCAGCCCGGTCGCGCGCTCGATCTGGGTCAGCGTCAGGTCCAGCCAGCGGACGTGCTCCGGGCCGCTCGCCTTCGGCAGCACCAGGGTGTCCAGGTTCGCGCCCGCGCCCTCCACCACGTCCACCACGTCGCGGTAGGTCCACTCGGTCGTCAGGTCGTTGACCCGCACCGACCGGGTCTTGCCGGCCCAGCCGCCCTCGTTGAGCGCGGCCACGACCCGCTCGCGCGCCTCGGCCTTGGCCAGCGGCGCGACCGCGTCCTCCAGGTCGAGGAAGAACTGGTCCACGGCCAGGCCGCGGGCCTTGTCGATCATCTTCGCGCTGGAGCCCGGCACCGCCAGGCAGCTCCGGCGGGCGCGTTGCCGGTCGACCACGATCTCCTCCTCGACAGCCGGGGGCCGTGCAGTGTCTACCACGCTGATCGCCTCCCGGAGCCCGCACGTGCGCGGCGGCACACCAGCGGCGGTGCGGCTCAGCCCAGGTCCGCGTACAGCGCCACGATGGCCGGGGCCGTCGCCCGCTGGTCCAGGTACTCCGCGCGGGACATCCAGGCCAGCTCGGCGATCTCGGCCGCGGGCGCCGGGGTGCCGACCAGCTCGCCGGTGTAGCAGTTCAGCCCGACCCGCACGCCCTCGCCCTGCCCGACCGCGTCGGCGACGTAGCGGTCCAGGAACCGCACGTCGCGGACCCCGGTGCCGAGCTCCTCGCGGACCTCGCGGTGCAGCGCCTGCTCGTGGGTCTCACCCGGGTCGATCTTGCCGCCGGGCAGGTAGAACGCGGTCTGGTAGTCGGCGCGGACCAGCAGCAGGCGACCCGCCTCCCAGCGGACCAGCGCGACGACCTCGATGGTTTCGGGCACCCGCTCATGCTTGCGCACGGCTGCCCGGGGGCGAGGGCACACCCCCGTCGGCGAGCCGCTGGCAGGTGCGCACCAGCGCTTCCAGCTCCTCGGCGGTGGCGGCCAGGAAGTACCGCGCGATGCCGTTGCGGTGGGTCGCCGCGGCCGTCCGCAGCCGCCGCTCACCACGCTCGGTGATCACCGCCTGCACCCCGCGCCCGTCGGAATCGACCCGGACCCGCTGCACCAGCTCCAGCCGCTCCAGCCGGTCGACCAGGCGCGTCACCCCGGAGCGCGAGAGCAGCACCGCATCGGCCAGTTCGGTCATCCGGAGGCGGCGGCCCGGCGCTTCGGCGAGCGCTTCGAGGACGTCGTAGGCGGCCAGCGTCAACCGCTGTTCGGCGATCAGGTCGCCCTCCAGGCAGCGGGTCACGCGTGCGTGCGCGCGGAGGAAGCAGCGGTACGCCAGCAGTTCGCTCCTGGTCGGTAATCGCTCAAGCCCCGTGTCGGCCACGCCGCGGGATATTACGGTCCGCGTTCATCCGACCGCGCAGCGCCCCCGGCTCGACGTGGAGCGCACCTGTTCCCGCCCCGCTACCGGTCCGTAGCATGGTGTGGCGCAGCGCCAGCGCAGAAAGGTCGGTGTCAGGCAACTGTGACCAGCACGCAGTCCACCCCAACCGAAGAGGCCGTCCGCGAGGCCCTCACCCAGGTCGAGGATCCCGAGATCCACAAGCCGATCACCGAGCTGGGCATGCTGAAGTCGGTGGCCGTCGGCGACGCCGGCGCGGTCCGGGTCGAGGTGTACCTGACGGTCCAGGGCTGCCCGATGCGCGAGACGATCACCCAGCGGGTCACCGACGCCGTCGGCGCGGTGGACGGCGTGACCTCGGTGTCGGTCGAGCTCGACGTGATGAGCGACGAGCAGCGCACCGAACTGCGCCAGAAGCTGCGCGGCAGCGCCGAGGAACCCCGCATCCCGTTCGCCGAACCGGGCTCGATGACCCGCGTGTACTGCGTCGCCTCCGGCAAGGGCGGCGTCGGCAAGTCCAGCGTGACGGTCAACCTGGCCACCTCGATGGCGCGCCGCGGGCTGTCCGTCGGCGTGGTCGACGCCGACATCTACGGCCACTCGGTGCCGCGGATGCTGGGCGCCGACGGCCGTCCCACCCAGGTCGAGAAGATGATCATGCCGCCGCAGGCGCACGGCGTGAAGGTCATCTCGATCGGCATGTTCACCCCGGGCAACACCCCGGTCGTCTGGCGCGGGCCGATGCTGCACCGCGCGCTCCAGCAGTTCCTCTCCGACGTCTTCTGGGGCGACCTCGACGTGCTGCTGCTGGACCTGCCGCCCGGCACCGGTGACGTGGCGCTGTCCACCGCCCAGCTCATCCCGAACGCCGAGATCCTGGTGGTCACCACCCCGCAGCAGGCCGCCGCCGAGGTCGCCGAGCGCGCCGGGGCGATCGCCATGCAGACCCGGCAGCGGGTGGCGGGCGTCGTGGAGAACATGTCCTGGATGGAGCTGCCCGACGGGCAGCGGATGGAGGTCTTCGGCTCCGGCGGCGGGCAGATCGTCGCCGAGTCGCTGACCCGCTCGATGGGCACCGACGTCCCGCTGCTCGGCCAGGTCCCGCTGGACCCCCGGCTGCGCGAGGCGGGCGACAGCGGCACCCCGCTGGTGATCGAGGACCCGGAGTCCCCCGCCGCCGCGGTGCTCGACGGCATCGCCGGACGGCTGTCGAAGCGGGCCAGGGGCCTGGCGGGCAAGCTCCTGTCGGTCTCCCCGGCCTGAGCCCCCCGGCGGCCCCGCGCACCCGCCCGTCCCCCGGGAGAACGCGGAGTGAGGGGCACCCTTGCCCAAGTTACTGGGACAAGGGTGCCCCTCACTCACGTCCCGAACGGGTGATGGCGAGGGGCGGTCAGCGCTTGGTGACGGCGAGCAGTCCCGGGCCGACCGGCAGGGTGACGGCGATGAGGTCCTCGTCCGCCTGGACCACCCGGACCAGCTCGCGCAGGCTGAGCGCGGTCGCGCTGCGCTGGTCGCGGTCGGCGTCGGGGCGCACCCCGGCGAAGACGATCACGCCGCCGGGCCGCAGCAGCCGGGTGCCCAGCGCCAGGTAGGTGGCGTGGTCGGTGGTGGCGCTGGCCACCACCACCATGTCGTAGGCGCCCTCGGCGAGCCGGGGCAGCACCTCGACCGGTCGGCCCGCGATCAACCGGGTGCGCGACGCGGGCTCCCCCGCCTCCCGCAACGCCTCCCGGACCTCGCGCTGCGCCATCTGGTCGACGTCGATGGAGGTCAGGACCCCGTCCGGGACCATCCCGCCGAGCAGGTGCAGCGCGCTGCCGCCCGAACCGGTGCCGACCTCGACGACGGCCTTCGCGCGCAGCGCCGCCGCCAGGAAGCGCAGGACGTGCAGCGGTGCCGCCGCGATCGAGGCGTCCACGGGACCGCTCGACGAGCGGTGCGCCTCGTCCTGGCCCGCGGGACCGGCGCCCAACGGGGTCTCGGGTATCACAACGCGCAAGGTTATCGGCGGCGCCGCGCGGGGTGGACGGCAAGGCCGAATTCGTTAGGCGCCCGTTTCCGGCGCCGCGCGGTTCTCAGCGAGTTCTCAGGCGCCTATCATCCCCACCTCACCAGCGGGTACCACAGTGGAAGCGTCAACAGGAGTACCCGAATCAGGACCGAATCAGGAACACCGCGAACCGATGGACCCCAGCGATCTTCCCACCCATCGGGAAATCCGTCCCGGCGCACTCCGCCGTCCAGGCGGGGCGCAGCCGGACCGGACCTCGAGGCGCAGGGCCACGGGCGACGCCGCCCACGGTCGGGAACAACCGCCCCCGGTCGTTCGTTCAACAGGTGCAACCACGCAGGAGGTGGCTTTTCGCCCGATGGCAACTCAGCCGATGAGTGTGGTCCCCACCGAACAGCAGACCACCGTCCCCGCGGCCGGGGAAGCACCCTGGACCCCGCCGTCCTGGGACGAGGTGGTCCGCCAGCACGCCGACCGCGTGTACCGGCTGGCCTACCGGCTGACCGGCAACCAGCACGACGCCGAGGACCTCACCCAGGAGACCTTCATCCGGGTGTTCCGGTCGCTGGCGTCGTACAAGCCGGGCACGTTCGAGGGGTGGTTGCACCGCATCACGACCAACCTGTTCCTGGACATGGCCCGCCGCAGGTCGCGCCTGCGGATGGAGGGCCTGCCCGAGGACACCGACCGGCTGCCCGGCGGTGGCCCCACCCCGGAGCAGGTGTTCCACGACACCCACCTCGACCCGGACCTGCAGGCCGCGCTCGACGAGATGCCGCCGGAGTTCCGCGCGGCGGTCGTCCTGTGCGACGTCGAAGGTCTCTCCTACGAGGAGATCGGGGCGACTTTGGGGGTGAAGCTGGGTACTGTGCGCAGCAGGATCCATCGCGGTCGGCAGATGCTGAAGGCCACCTTGGAAACTCGTCGCAAGCAGACCCAGGAGGTTCGCGGATGACGGTTCTGCGAGGCTGGTCGCTGCCCGAGCAGCACCTGGCCCTCGAGGCGATCGTGGCGTTCGTGGACGGCGAGCTGGGCCCGAGCGCGCGGGATCGCGCGTCCGCCCACCTCGCCGGGTGTCCGGCCTGCGCGTCGGACGCGGCGGCGCAGCGGCAGGCCCGCGCGGCCGTCCAGGCGGCGGGCACCCCGTCCGTCTCGCCGTCGCTGCTCCAGGCGTTGCAATCGATCCCGTCGCACGCCGAGATCCCGGCGCAGCCCGACGGGCTGGCGCTGACCGAGGACGGGCAGCTCGTCGCGATGTCCCGGCCGAACCGGGCGCGCTTCGGCACCGGACCGGTGCTGGGCAGCAGCCGCCCCCTCGGGGGTTCGCAGCAGCCGCTCGGCAGCTCGGTGCGCGGCACCCTCGGCGGCTCCCGGCCGCTGGGCGACCCGGCCGCCCTCGGTGAGTCCCCCGAGGACGCCGCGCCGCCGCGCGAATCCCGCGGTGTCGGCCGCCGCACCCGCCAGGGAGCCGGAGTCGTGTTCTCCGGCCTCGTGCTGGGTGCGCTGGCCTTCATGAACCTGCCCACCTCCGAGGAGGACTGGCCGCAGGACACCACCGCGCCTCCGCTCCCCGGCGGTGGCGGCAGCGGAGTCATCCCGGCGTCCGTCGCGGGGACGCTGCCCGCCGAACCCGCCCCGAGCGCGGACGCCTCGGCGGTGCCGGAACCGCTCCTGTCGACCTCCGCGTCACCCACCCCGCTGGCCACCAGCCCGGCCGCCGCGCCGCTGCCCTGATCCGGCGCCGCACCGGAGACCACGCGGACTTCACCCCCGGCACGGCACAATTGGCCCGGCGCCGGTGACCCGGTGCAGCGAAACGTGTGATCCACTCGTGGAGTGACGAGCCGCATGACCGGGGAGCGATGAGCCAGCAGCCAGGAACGCCCGCGCCGGGTCCCGGCGCCGGCGAGGACCCGTCCGCGCGGCGCGAGCGGTACCCGGGCGAGGAGCAAGGCCGCACCGCGCCCGCACCCGGCAACCCGCCCGCACCCGGCAGCGCGGCCGCTCCGCGCGGGTCGGCGCCCCGCGGCGGCGAACCGCCGCGCCTCCCGCCCCGCCCGCTGCACCGCCCGTCGGTGGACCCGGCGCAGGCCACGGCCTTCGGCCGACCGCGCGGGGTTCGGGGCAGCTTCGACGCGCACTCGCGTTCCGGGCTCGCCCCGCGCGGCATCCAGCAGCTCCCGCCGCCGCCCGAGTCGCTGAACCAGGCGTTCGGACGTCCGGCGGGCAGCCGCGAGGTGCTGCAACGCACCCCCGGCGAGCCGGAACCGACGACCGCACCCGCCGACGACCCGGTGCTGTGGGAATCCGGTTCGGTCCGCGATCCGTGGCGCGACCCGTCCGCCGCCGCGGTGCTCGGGCCGCCGGCGACCACCGCGGCCGAGGCCTCGGCCGCCACCTCGCCGACCACCGCGGGCCCGCTGCTCAGCGCCCGCGAAGTGCTGTTCGGCCGCCGGGTGCACCCGAAGGCGTTGGCGCTGCTGGGCGTCGCGGCGCTGGTGGTCAGCATCGCGGGCGGGTTCATCGGCCGGGTCACCGCCGAGGAGGGCAACCCGCTGATCAACCCCGACGTCACGCTCGCCGAGGTGCAGGCGGGCGCGGACCGGCCCGACGGCAGCGTCGCGGCGGTCGCGCAGCGGGTGGTGCCCGCGGTGGTGTCCGTGGAGGTGCGGGTCGGCGCCCAGGGCGGCAGCGGCTCCGGGGTGGTGATCGACGGCAACGGCTACGTGGTGACCAACAACCACGTGGTGTCGATGGCCGTGGACACGCCCAACGCGGAGATCTCGGCGGTGTTCCACGACGGCACCCGGGCCCCGGCGCGCATCGTCGGCCGGGACGTCAAGACCGATCTCGCGGTGCTCAAGGTGGAAGTGGCCAACCCGACGGTGGCGCAGCTCGGCGACTCCGACAGCCTCGCCGTGGGCGACCAGGTCATCGCGATCGGGTCGCCGCTCGGCCTGGCCGGGACGGTCACCACCGGCATCGTCAGCTCGGTGCACCGCCCGGTGCGGCTGGCGGGCGAGGGCACCGACACCAACGCGGTGATCGACGCCATCCAGACCGACGCGGCGGTGAACCCGGGCAACTCCGGCGGTGCGCTGGTGGACGGCAACGGCGCGGTGGTCGGCATCAACAGCGCCATCCGCACGCTCGGCGCGGGCGGGGAAGGCGGCTCCATCGGCCTCGGGTTCGCGATCCCGATCGACGACGTCCGGCGCATCGCCGAGGAGCTGATCCGCACCGGCCACGTCCAGCACGCCGACCTCGGCGTCAACGCGAAGTCGGTCAGCGACGGCCTCGCCGACGGCGCCCAGGTGCAGAACGTGCAGGACGGCAGCGCGGCGGCCGGCGCGGGCATCGCCGAGGGCGACGTGATCATCCAGGTCGGCGACCGCGAGGTCCGCAGCGCCGACGAGCTGATCGTCGCGGTCGACCGCCACCGGGTCGGCGACACGGTCCCGGTGACCCTGGTCCGCCAAGGCCGGGAACTGGTCCTGGACGTCACCCTCCACTGACCCACATCCGCCCGGGCGACAACCGCTCGATGTGGTTTCGAGGTGAGGGGCACCCTTGTCCCAGTTACTTGGGCAAGGGTGCCCCTCACTCAGCTCACCATCGGGTGATGGCGGGTGCTGGTGGGCCGAACGGGTGACTTGGTGGTGTCCTCGGGGTGTCCGACGTGGGTCGGCGACCGGACGGTCGACGTCACCCCTCCTCGTCGCGCCGGGCGGTAGGTAGTGTGGACGCCGACGAGCGGTGTCCTGGGACCGGAGGTAGTCGGGTGTTCGACAGCATCGGCTGGGGTGAGATCCTGGTCCTGATCGTCGCCGGCCTGTTCATCCTCGGGCCCGATCGGCTGCCCGAGGGCGCGGCGTGGCTGGGCAGGACCGTCCGCAAGGTCCGCGACTACGCCACCGGGGCCCGCGAGCAGATCAAGTCCGAGATCGGCCCCGAGTTCGACGACCTGCGCAAGCCGCTGGAGGACCTGCGCGAGCTGCGCAACTTCAACCCGCGCACCGCGGTCACCCAGCACCTGCTCGGCGACGACGGTGCGCAGCAGAGCGCGAACCCGAACCAGTTCACCCCGCCGTCCGCCCCGCAGCAGCACCGCCCGCTGGAACCGAACGAGCGCCCGCCCTACGACCCGGACTCGACCTGAGCGCGGCCAGCGCCGCCAGCAGCAGGAACCCGGTGAGCAGCGCCGTGGTGGCGGTCCACCCCCACGTCCCGTAGGCCGCGCCGCCGAGCACCCCGCCGAGGCTGGTCCCGACGTAGTAGGTGAACTGGTAGACCGCCCCGGCCTGACCCCGCGCCGCCTCGGGCGCCCGGGCGCCGACCCAGGCCCCGGCCACCGCGTGCGCGGCGAAGAACCCGCCGGTGAACACCACCAGCCCGCCCAGCACCAGCGCCAGCACGTCGCCGAGCATCAGCCCGAGCCCGGCGCCGCACAGCACCAGCCCGCCGAGCAGCACCGGCAGCCGGCCCCAGCGGTCGGCGACCCGGCCGGCCAGCGCGGAGGTCGCCGTCCCGGCGGTGTAGGCGAGGAACGCCAGGGCCGCCAGCGCGGGCGGCACCAGGAACGGCGGTGCGGTCAACCGGAACGGCAGGGCGGTGAAGACGGTGGCGAACGCGCCCGTGCCCAGCAGCGCGATCGCGTAGGGGCCGCGCAGCTCGGGGTCGCGCAGCGCGGCCCCGAGCCCACCGAGCAGCGGTCGCCAGCGCAACGGCTGCCGCCGGTGGTGGCGTTCCGGGGGCAGCAGCGCGACGAACAGCGCCGTGAACGCGGCCGACAGCCCCGCCACGGCGAGCAGCCCACCGCGCCAGCCGGCGAGGTCGCCGACGACCCCGCCGACGATCCGCCCGGTCATCCCCCCGAGCGCGGACCCCGCCACGTACAGCCCCATCGCGGTGCCGATCCCGCGCCCACCGGACTCCTCGGCGAGGTGCGCGGTGGCCAGCGCGGCGACGCCGGCGACGGCCACGCCCTGCACCAGCCGGACGCCGACCAGCAGCGGGAACGACGGCAGCCACGGCAGCACCAGCGCCAGGGCCTCGGCGAGCAGCACCGCACCGATCATGATCCGGCGGCGGCCGACGGCCTGCGCGACGGTGCCCAGCGGGATCGCCGCCACCGCGAGCCCGAACGTCGCCGCCGAGATCACCAGCGCGGCGGTCCCGGGAGCGAGCCCGTGCTCCTCGGCGAGCCGGGGCAGCAGCGGCTGCGGCGCGTACAGCAGCGCGAACAGGGCCAGCGCCCCGCACAGCAGGGCGCCCCGGAGCCGGGCGTCATCCACGTCGCCGAAGCTAGGCAGCGACCGACCGATGCGTCCAATGCTGGATACCGCACGATCCATGCGGCATCGCATGGATCGCGGGCAGAATCGGTCCCGTGCTGCCCGACGCCGAAGACGACGCCGCCCGACTCGCCCAGCACCTCGCGCCGACCCTGGCGGCGCTGCGGGCGGTGGCCGCCGAACAGCACCTCACCCGCGCGGCGCAGGTGCTCGGCGTCCCGCAACCGACGCTGAGCCGCGCGCTGGCCCGGCTCGCCGAGCACGTCGGCGCCCCGGTGATCGCCAAGCGCGGACGGGGCATCCGGCTCACCCGGACCGGGGAGCTCCTGGCCGAAGCCGCGGCGGCCGCGCTGGGGCCGCTGGAGGTGGGCTGCCGCGCCGTGGTGGCGGAGGTCGACCCGGAGCGGGGCCGCGTCGTGCTCGGCTTCCAGCACACGATGGGCGGCACCTTGGTCCCGGAGCTGCTGCGCGGCTTCGGCCGGTCGCACCCGCACGTGCGGTTCGAGCTGGTGCAGGGCTCCCGCGACGAGGTGCTGGCCCGGATGCGGTCCGGCGCGGTGGACCTGGGCCTGGTGTCCCCGCCGCCCGGGCCGCCGTGGCGGCACGCGGTGCTGCGCACCGAACCGCTGGTCGCGCTGCTGCCCACCGGGCACCCGCTCGCGGGCCGCGCCGAGGTGGAGCTGGCCGCGCTCGCCGACGAGGGGTTCGTCGTGATGCGCAGCGGCTACGGGATGCGGGGGATCTTCGACGACCTCGCCGCGCGGGCCGGGTTCGCGGTCCGGGTCGTGTTCGAGGCCGAGGAGATCCACACGGTGCGCGGGCTGGTCGCGGCGGGCCTCGGGGTGGCGGTGCTGCCGCCCGACGACCGGGGGCCGGTGCCGGGCACCGCCGAGGTGCCGCTGCGGCCCGCCGCGCACCGCGACATCGCGCTGGCCTGGCCCGACGTGGCACCGACGGCGCCGGCCGTGCGCGCGTTCCGCGAACACGCGCTCGGCCGGCGGTCGGTCAGCGGCTGAGCCCGGTGGCCAGCTCGACGAGGGTGCGGGCCGCGAAGCCGGTGGCCCCGCTGACGACCTCGTTGTAGTCGCGGTCGGCGCGGGCCGGTCCGGCGATGTCCAGGTGGGCCCACGGCAGCCCGCCGGTGAACTCGCGCAGGAACAGCGCCGCGGTGATCCCGCCCGGCCCGGGCGGGGCCTGCTTGACGTCGGCGAGGTCGCCGCGCACGTCCTCGGCGTGGTCGTCCGGCAGCGGCATCCGCCACCAGGACTCGCCGACGTGGCGCCCGGCGGCGGCGAGCTCGTCGGCCAGCGCGTCGTCGGAGGCGAACAGGGCGCCGGTGCGCAGGCCCAGCGCGACCTTCATCGCGCCGGTGAGGGTGGCCACGTCGACCAGCAGGCCGGGTTCGAGCTGGTCCACGGCGTAGGCGAGGGCGTCGGCCAGCACCATCCGGCCCTCGGCGTCGGTGTTGGCCACCTCCGTGGTGGTGCCGCCGTAGTGGCGCACCACGTCACCGGGCCGGTAGGCGCTGCCGGAGACGTGGTTCTCGGCGGCGGGCACCAGGCCGGTGACCCGGATCGGCAGCCGCAGCCGGGCGATCGACAGCAGCGCGCTGATCACCGCCGCTCCCCCGGCCATGTCGGTGCGCATCAGGTGCATCCCGTCGGCGGGCTTGATCGAGATGCCGCCGGTGTCGAAGGTGATGCCCTTGCCGACCAGCACCAGGTGCGGGCCGGTGGCCTCCGCCGGGTGGTGGTGCAGCTCCAGCAGCCGGGGCGGGCGCGCGGAGCCGCCGCCGACGGCGAGGACACCGCCGAAGCCCCGGTCGGCGAGCCACTTCTCGTCGCGGACCACCGCGTGCAGACCGGGGACCGAGGCGGCCAGCTCGGCGGCCTTGCCGGTGAGCCACGCGGGGTCCTTGACGTTGGACGGCGCGTTGGCGAGGTCGCGGGTCAGCGCGGTGGCCGATGCCCACTCGGCGGCCCGCCGGACGCGCTCGCGCAGCGCCTCGGCCTCCGCGCCGGAGGTGACCAGCAGGACCTTGCGCAGCCGCACGGGCGCCGGGCGCCCGGTCACCCGGAACCGGTAGCCGCCCAGCGCCAGGCCCAGCGCCAGCGAGCGGACCTGCTCGGGCTCGGCCCCGGCGGGCAGCCGGACCTGCAGGTAGTCGGCGTCGGAGGCATCGCCGAGGTCTTCGGGCTCGTCGACGTCCTGGCCGGACTCGTCCAGCCGCGCGCGCACCGCGCGGGCCAGCCCGGCCCCGGCGGCGCGCCACTGCTCGGGGCGTCCGGCGCCGACGCCGACGAGCCAGCCGTAGCCGCCGTCGGGCAGCGGCAGCGCCCGCACGTCACCGGCGCCCGCCGAGGCGCCGACCGCGCGCAGGACCGCGATGTCCACATCGAACGGTTCGGCGGCCGCCGCCAGGTCCGGGCCGTCCGCGCCGTCGAACACGGGGACCGCGCCGGGCACGCCGTCCAGCCACTTCGTCGCGACGTCCACTTCGACCGGCGACTGCGGGATCACGGGGAGTGCCGATTCCTCGGCCGGGGGTTGCTGCGGGGAGCGGAACACTGACGCACCGGGCACGAGAAGACCCTTCCTGCACGGGTTCGCCACCCGCACGATCGGTGGAGCCGACAGCGGCCCCGGCACGTGCGCGCCGGGGCCCGTCGGCGTCTGCGTTGCCGCCTCCGCGACCGGAGGCGGCTCCTCGGCGACCGGCAGCGCGGCGCTGGAGCCCGCCGGTCGCCGCTGGCGACCTCAGCCGGTGGCCGTTCCCAGGGCGTCGCCCAGGTTCTTCGCCTCCTCGACCGACATCTCGACGACGAGCCGCCCACCGCCCTCAAGTGGGACGCGCATCACGATGCCGCGACCCTCCTTCGCCACCTCGAGGGGACCGTCACCGGTCCGGGGCTTCATGGCCGCCATAGCGTGCTCCCTCCGTGGATCTTCCCCCGCTGGTCGCCACAACCAGCTCGGGTCCTCCCCATTCTCCCCCATCCCGAGGCGGGGACGAAACCGAACCGATCAACTCGCCTCCGCCGTGCGCTGGTCGAATGCCGTCAGGAGCTGGCAGACTCGGGCTCCGTGCGGGCATTTCCACGGCTACCGCGGGGCCGGTTCCGAGGCCCCCGATCGGGCTGGTGCCCCGGCGTGTTGCGCGCCGGGGGGCGGGCTGATCGCCGGGCGCGGCGGCTACCAGCCACAACGCCGTCCACCCGGGACCGCGCCCGCACCGCGACGTCCACTGTGGAAGAACTGCGGCGGCCCGCGGGCCCACCGCAGCGGACTCCGAGCGAAGGAGCGCCCGAGTGACCGACGTACTGCTGATCGACGACGCTGGTGGTGTGCGCACGCTCACCCTGAACCGCCCCGAGTCGTACAACTCGCTCAACGCCGAGCTCAAGGAGCGGTTGATCGCGGCGCTGCGGGAGGCCGCCGCCGACGACGCCGTGCGCGCCGTGGTCATCACCGGCGCCGGGAAGGCGTTCTGCGCGGGCCAGGACCTCCGGGAGCACGCCGGGCTGCTCGACTCCGGCGATCCGGCGCCGCTGCGCACCGTGGAGGAGCACTACAACCCGATCGTGCACGCGGTCACCACCATGCCCAAGCCGGTCATCGCGGCGGTCAACGGCTCGGCGGCCGGGGCGGGCGCCTCCCTGGCCTACGCCTGCGACCTGCGGATCGCCGCCTCCGGGGCCAGCTTCCTGATGGCCTTCGCCAACGCGGGCCTGTCCAGCGACTCCGGGGCGTCCTGGACGCTGCCGCGGCTGATCGGCTACGGCCGGGCGATGGAGATGCTGCTGCTCGCCGAGCCGGTGGCGGCCGAGGACGCGCTGCGCATCGGCATGGTCAACCGGGTCGTCGACGACGGCCAGGCCGCCGACGCCGCCCGCGAGCTGGCCGGGCGGATGGCCACCGGCCCCACCAGCGCCTACGCCCGGATCAAGGAGACCATGCTGGCCGCGGCGTCCGAGGGGCTCGCCGAGGCGCTGGAGGTCGAGGCCGGGGCGCAGGCCGAGGCGGGAGCCACCGCCGACCACCGCGAGGCGGTCGGCGCGTTCGTCGAGAAGCGGTCACCGCGCTTCACCGGTCACTGAGCGCGGAAGCAGTCCACCAGGTGGTCGTCGACCATCCCGGTGGCCTGCATCAGCGCGTAGCAGGTGGTCGGGCCGACGAAGGTGAAGCCGCGCCGCTTGAGGTCCCGGGCCATCGCCGTGGACTCGGGCGTCGTGGCGGGCACCTCGGCGTGGGTGTGCGGCCGGGAACCGGTGCGCGGCGGGGCGAAGGACCACAGCAGCTCGTCCAGCGGCCGGTCCAGCGCCACCGCCGCGCGCGCGTTGCCGATCGCGGCGTCGATCTTGGCCCGGTTCCGGACGATGCCCGCGTCGGCCAGCAGCCGCTGCCGGTCCGCCTCGCCGAACGCCGCGATCCGCTCCGGGTCGAACCCGGCGAAGGCGGTCCGGAACGCCGGGCGCTTGCGCAGGATGGTCAGCCAGGACAGCCCGGACTGGAACGACTCCAGGGTGATCCGCTCGAACAGCGCGTGTTCGCCGCGCAGCGGCACCCCCCACTCCGCGTCGTGGTACTCGAGGTAGTCCGGCGGGCCCGCGCCCCACGGGCAGCGCGGCCGGCCGTCCGGCCCGGGCACGGCGGCTCCGGCGTCAGCCACGATCGCCCTCCGCCCGGCACAGCTCGGCGAAGGTGCGCAGCGAGCGGCGCAGGCCCCAGCGCAGCGCCGGGCGCACCGCGGGCCACAGCGGCCCGGTCCCGGTGGGCAGCTCCAGCCGCTCCCACCACGCGAAGGTCGAGGCGAGGTTGCCGCACCGCACCACCTCGAACCCGCCCTCGCCGACGATCAGCCCGCCCTCGTGGCGGACCCGGCAGGTCCGGGGCGGCTCGAACTCCACGACCCGCATCCGGTCCACCGCGCCGACGCCCCGGTACCCGGTGACGGCCAGCAGCTCGGTGCCCGAGCCGCCGGAGCCGCCGAGCACGCTGACCTCGGTGCCCAGCATCCACTCGCCCTGCCGCGGCCAGTCGGTGGCCACCGCCCACACCGTCTCCGGGTCGGCCGCCACCGGCACGCTGACCCGCACTTCCGCTCGTCGCACGTTCGACAGGCCTCTCTCCGGCCGAAGCCGGGGCATCTAGTCCTGGTCCCTGGTGCGCTGGAGCTGTTCGCCCGCCGCGTCGAGCTGCCGCTCCAGCACCGCGATCCGGCCGCGCAGCTCGTCGAGCTCGGTGGCCACCCGGTCCAGCGCCCAGTCGACCTCGGCGGCCTTGTACCCGCGCACGACCTGCTGGAACCGCAGGGCGCGCACGTCGGCGCCCTCCACGTCCGCCGGGGGCAGCCGGGTCGGGGTCGATCCGGGCGGCAGCGGTTCGAGCTGTTCGCCCCGCCCGAAGACCAGCGAGGCCAGCAGGTAGACCACCGCACCGACCAGGAGGACCACCAGCAGGTAGATGAGCGCACTAGCCACGCGGCCAATCGTGGCACGTGCCCGGAAGCGCCGTCCCCCGAGTGCCCGCCTCCCGCCGGGAGCGGGGCGTAGGACTGCTTTCAGAATGGCCTGCGTGGCGGTGCCGGTGGCGGAACCTCAGCTGCCTTCTCGCTCCGGGCGCCCTTCTTGATGGATCGCCGATACACGGCATCAGGGCGTCCTCGCGAGAAGACAGCTGAGAACCCGCCGCGGTGCCGGTTGACGGCCGCACCGCATGCGGCTCCGCCGCATGCTGAAAGGACCCCTCAGGCCCGCGAGGCCGTGCCCGCCAGCACGCCCTCGATCGCCGCGGTGAACTCCCGCCAGGCGATCCGCTCGGCCTGGAGGGCCCGCTCGCCCGCGGCGGTCAGCCGGTAGGTGCGGCGTTGCCTGCCGCCGACGGTGCTCCAGGCGCTCTGCACGCAACCGGCCTCGTCGAGCCTGCGCAGCGCCGGGTAGACCGTGCCGGTGGGCAGGTCGAGGGCGCCACCGCTGCGTTCCTGCAGCGCCTCGATGATCGCGTACCCGTGCATGGCCTTGCCGTCGAGCGTCGCCAGCAGGAGGGCGTCCAGGTGACCGCGGAGCGCATCAGCCTTCACGGGTAGTGACTCTACTGGTATTCGCCGGAGCTGTCACCGATTTCCCGCAAGGGGACCAAGGTCCTGTCCCGATCCCGACGGCGATGAGGTGCGTCACAAGCCGCTGCCGGTTTTCCCAGTTGTCTGCGCCTTTCGGGTGAGTTCGGCTCCACGTCCGCCCCGCGATCGGGCGGACCGGACACACTTCGGAACCGTTGTCGTCCGCACGAGCAGTCAGGAGCCGGCTGACGTGGCCAACGATCCCGAGGTCGCCACCGATCGCGCGCAGGCGCTGGAGGAGCTGCGCTCCTACGCCGCCGTGCTGCTCGACGTGGTCCGCGAGCACCCCGAGCCGAGCCTGGAGCGCGACGAGGCGCAGTGGCGGATGGAGGAGCTCGTCGAGGAGCTGGACCGGACCCCGCCGAGCGCGCCCCGGGTGAAGTCCCGCTGGCTGCGGTTGGCCCCGGTCCTCGGCGAGGTCCGCCCGGACGTGCCGATCCAGCGGCTCGACGAGCTGATCAACGCGGCGGTCTGACGACCCCGGCGGGGCTCAGGGGGCGCAGGCGTCCAGCGCCTCCCGCACGTCGGTGGCCACGATCAGCGCCTCCAGCGAGTGCCTGCTGGCGAAGCCGGTCCCGGCCAGCTCCTCCAGCCAGTTGAGCAGCCCCTCGTAGTGCCCCTCGGGGTCGAGCAGCACGACCGGCTTGGCGTGCATCCCGATGTAGCGCGAGGTCCACACCTCGAACAGCTCCTCGCAGGTGCCGATGCCGCCGGGCAGCGCGAGGAACGCCGAGGCGTGCGCGTCCATCAGGCCCTTGCGCTCGCGCATGGTCTCGACGACGAGCAGCTCGTCGGCCTCGGTGTCGGCGACCTCGTGCTCCACCAGGGCGCGCGGGATGACGCCCACGGTGCGCCCGCCGCCGCGGCGGGCGGCGCGCGCCACCTCGCCCATCATCGAGACCCGGCCGCCGCCGGAGACCAGCGTCCAGCCGCGCTCGGCGATCCCGCGCCCGACCTCGGCGGCCAGGTCGAGGTGCTGCTGCGGCACCGGGCGGGACGCGCAGTACACGCAGACCGCGACGTCGGCGATGGTCGGTTCGGGGCTCAATGCGTCGCCTCCCACGCCTCGTAGGCCTCCCGGACGATGCTCACCGCGTCGTCCACGTCGTCGGTGAGGTGCAGCAGCGCGAGGTCCTTGTCGCCGATCTTGCCCTCGGCGTGCATGGTGTCGCGGACCCAGTCGTAGAGGCCCCGCCAGTAGGAGCTGCCGAACAGCACGATCGGGAACTTGGTGACCTTCTTGGTCTGCACCAGGGTGAGCGACTCGAACAGCTCGTCCATCGTGCCGAAACCGCCGGGCAGCGCGATGAACGCCTGCGCGTACTTGATGAACATCGTCTTGCGGACGAAGAAGTAGCGGAAGTTCACGCCGAGCTCGACCCACGGGTTCAGGCCCTGCTCGAAGGGCAGCTCGATGCCCAGCCCGACGGACAGCCCGCCCGCCTCGGAGGCACCCCGGTTGGCGGCCTCCATCGTGCCCGGCCCGCCACCGGTGATCACCGCGCAGCCGGCCTCGGCGAGCGCGGCCCCGAGCTCGACGCCCATCGCGTACTCGGGGTGGTCCTGCGGGGTCCGCGCGGAGCCGAACACGGTGACCGCCTTGGGGACCTCGGCGAGCGCCCCGAAGCCCTCGACGAACTCCGCCTGGATGCGCAGCACCCGCCACGGGTCGGTGTGCACCCAGTCGGTCGGGCCGCGCGAATCCAGCAGTCGCTGGTCGGTGGTGCTCGACTCCCGCGAGCCGGACCTGCGCAGCACGACCGGACCGCGCTGCTCCTCGTGCGAGGGCGGCTCCTCGCCCCCCGTCCTCGGCTGGCCTTCGACTGTCATGCGCCCGAGCGTACGCAGCCACCGTCCGCGCCCGATCGGCGACCACCCGTCGCTCCTCGGCGGAAAACCCCAGTTCACGCCCGGTTCACGACGCGTCCCACCGCCGTCGCCGACCCACCGCCCGAGCCCGCACCGGCACCTCCCGCCCACCCCCACTTCACCCGGAAGGGTGGTGAGTGTGGGGCGCTTTCATCCGAGCAGCCGGATCACCTGGCCGAAGATCACCCGTTCGAGCGGTCAGGACAGGAAGCGGTGGAGGACCTCGGCGCAGCGGCGGATGTCGGCGGCCCGCACGTTCTCCTGCTGGGTGTGCGCCAACGCGGGATCGCCGGGGCCGAAGTTCACCGCGGCCATCCCCCGGGCGGCGAACCGGGCCACGTCGGTCCACCCGAGCTTGGCCACCGGCTCGGCACCGGACGCGGCCACCAGCTCGGCGGCGGCCGGTGCGGTCAGGCCGGGCAGCGCGCCCGCCGACCGATCCACGGCGACCACCTCGAACCCGTCGAAGACCTCCCGCACGTGGGCCTCGGCCTCGGCCAGCGACCGGTCCGGGGCGAACCGGTGGTTCACGGTGACCACGCAGGAGTCCGGGACGACGTTGCCGGCCACTCCCCCGGAGATCCGCACCGCCTGCAGGCCCTCGTGGTACTGGAGGCCGTCGATGACCGGCTGCCGGGGGCGGTAGTCGGCGAGCCGCCGCAGCACCGGCTCGGCCGCGTGGATCGCGTTGTCGCCCATCCACGCCCGCGCGGTGTGCGCCCGGACGCCGGTGGTGCGCACCTCGACCCGGAGGGTGCCCTGGCACCCGGCTTCGACGGCCGCGTTCGACGGCTCGCCCACCACGGCCAGGTCTCCGTCCAGCCACTCCGGGATCTCCCGCTCGATCCGGGTGAGCCCGTTGCGCTCGGCCTCGACCTCCTCGCAGTCGTAGAACACGAAGGTCAGGTCGTGGCGCGGGTCGGTGAGCGCGGCGGCGGTCGAGAGGAGCACCGCGTCGCCGCCCTTCATGTCGACGGTGCCGCAGCCGTGCAGCACCTCGTCGACGCCGGACCCGGTGCGCCGCAGCGGGAGGTTGTCGTTGACCGGCACCGTGTCCAGGTGCCCGGCCAGCACCACCCGGGACTCCCGGCCCAGCGCCGTGCGGGCCAGCACCGCGTCACCGTTGCGCAGCACCTCCAGGTGCGGGGCCTGGGCGCGCAGCGCGGCTTCCACCGCGTCGGCCAGCGCCCGCTCGGCACCGGAAACGCTGGGGAGGTCCACCAGCGCGGCGGTGAGCTCGACGGGATCGGCGGTGAGGTCCAGCGGTGCGGTCACGGGGGCACAGGTTACTCGCGCGCGGTGCCGGGAACCGGAAGCGGCACGGCGACGTCCCAGCGGTGCTCGCGAGATCGGACCAGGGAGGTGGCCACGGCGATGGGATTCACGGCGGACCCCGAGGCGCTGCGGAAATCGGGGAAGAACGCGACGTCGGCGGGTGAGGTGGCCGGCGGCGTCCGGCTGGCACCGCCGACCGGGGAGATCGCCGGGGCCATGCCCGGCGGCGAGGCGGCGCCCGCCGCGGAACGGCTCGCGCAGGACTGGGCGAAGGAGCTGGCGGACTGGGCGCGCGACGCCCGCGCGCACGGGGAATCCCTGCGCGGCAGCGCCGACGAGTACGAATCCGGGGACGAGAGCAGCGCGGCCGGGATCGGCGCCGCCGGTGCCGGACTGGGCGAGGGGGTCTGATCCATGGTCTCGCTCAGCGAGGTGCGCCGGTGGCAGCCGGGCGCGCTCGACCAGGTCCACCGGACCCTCGGCACCCGGCAGCAGGAGCTCGTCGGGCTCGATGCGGAGCTGGCGGGGGCGCGCAACCCGGACGGCTGGTCCGGCGAGGCCGCGACCGCCTCGGCGGAGCGGCACCGCGCGCTGGTCGACGGGATGCGCCGGATCGTCGCCGAGATCACCGAGGTGCGCGGCGCCGTCGCCCGCGCCTCCGACGAGGTGGAGGCGATCAAGCGCAAGCTCGCCGAGGCCGACGAGCTGGCCGGGGGCAGCGGGTTCGCGATCACCGAGGACGGCGGGGTCAAGGACGTCGCACCGCCGGAGAACGTGCCCGCCGACGAGCTGGAGTCGGTCAAGGCCGAGCGCCGCCAGACCCGGGACCGGATCTCGCAGCTCGTCGGCGAGGTGCTCGACGACGCCGAGGACACCGACGCGGCGCTGGCCGAGGCGCTGGTGGCGGCCGAGCAGGACAAGAGCGACCCCGGCGAGGGCAGCACGCTCGCCTCGGCGGCCGCCGCCGAGGTGCAGCGCCCCGAGGACGGCGGCCCGAAGGAGAACGCCGAGTGGTGGCGCTCGCTGTCCGACGCCCAGCGCGCCGCGCTGCTCGCCGACCCGCCCGCCTGGCTGGGCGGCATGGACGGCATCCCGGCGGAGGTCCGCGACACCGCCAACCGCGCCCGCATCGACGACGAGCGGACCGCGCTGGAGGAGGAGAAGGCGGAGCTGGAACGCGGCGGCATCACCGGCGACGAGCAGGACGCGATCGACGGGATCGACGCCAAGCTGGACTCGATCGACGCCGTCGAGGAGACCATCGCGCGCCAGGACCCGCCGCGCCAGCTCCTGGTGCTCGACACCGGCGGCGAGCGGGTCAAGGCCGCGGTCGCCGTGGGCGACGTGGACACCGCCGAGCACGTCTCGGTGTTCACCCCCGGCTTCACCACCACCGTCGACGGCACCCTCAAGGGCATGGACGCCGAGATGGCCGCGCTGGTCGCCGAGTCCGAGGAGGAGCTGTCGCGCTCCGGCGGGAAGGGCGAGGTCGCGGCGGTGAGCTGGATCGGCTACGAGGCCCCGCAGCGCGACATGTCCATGCTGGACCCCGACGAGTCGGTCGCCTCGGCCGATCCGGCGAAGGAGGGCGGGGCCGCGCTGAACAGCTTCTACCAGGGCATCAACGCCTCCCGGGAGGACGATCCGCACCTCACCGCGATCGGCCACTCCTACGGCTCCACCACCACCGGGTACGCCTTGCAGGGCGGCGGGCACGGGGTGGACGACGTGGTCCTGTACGGCTCGCCCGGCATGGGGACCGAGGACGTGTCCGACCTCGGCGTGCCGGAGGGCAACGCCTACCTGCTGGAGGCCAAGAACGATCCGGTCGCGGACTTCTCCCGGTTCGGCGGTGATCCCTCGCACATGGACGGGTTCACCCAGCTCACGACCGAGAAGTCCGAGCACGGGTCGGCCGTCACCGGGCACAGCGACTACCTGGACGGCGACACCACCAGCCAGCACAACATCGCCACCGTGGTCGCCGGCGTGCCCGAGCAGGCCGTCACGGGCGATTCCGACGGCGCGGGCGATGTGATCTCCTGGCTGCCGCACCAGGGCCAGCAGGCCGCCGACGCCATCCAGGAGTTCTTCTCATGAGCCGACCGTCCGACGGGAGCACCGTGGAAGACCCGCGAGCCGCGCTGCGGCAGCGTCCGACCATGTCCGAGATCACCGGCCGCTACGAGCGGATGCAGCAGGAGGTGCGGGACCGGTTGGCCGCCGAGCTCGGCCTCGGCGACTGGGGCAGCGAGGGCGCGCCGGTGCGCTCCGCGTGCGTGCGGCACCCGGAGGTCGCCGACGCCGAGCAGCGCAACCTGGTGCGCTGGAGCCGCCCCGGCATCCCCGACGAGCAGTGGCCCGAGGCGGTGCGGATCGCCGGGACGGTCGCCGCCGAGCACGGCTTCTCCGAGCTGGAGGTGATCACCGACCGGGCGGGCGACCACAAGGTCGCGATCCGGGACGGCTTCGGCGGGCGGCTGCACTTCGGGACCGCTGCGCGCACCGTGCTGGCCGTGCGCACCGGCTGTCACCTGGTGGTGGAGCCGTGAGCGGGGCGCGGATCACCTCGCTGGTCTTCGCCGTCCTCGGCACCTTGCTCGCGGTGCCGCTGCTGGCGTTCCTGGCCTTCGTCGGGATCTGGTCCTTCGCCGTGCCCTGCACGCCCGGCGGCGACGGCACCTGCGGGCCGATGGGCCTGGCCACGGCGGTGTCCTGCGCGCTGGTGCTGATCGGCGCGGTGGCGCTGTGGTTCCCGGTGGCCCGGTCGCGCGGGGTCGGCCGCGCGGTGCTGGTCGGGGTGCTCGGCGCGGTGGTGGCGCCGCTGCTGGCGCTGGCCGTATTCCAGATCACCACCTCCGCCGTGGGCTGACCCTCGGCTGCGGGCGGGCGGCGCGCCCGATTACCGTTTGCGGTATGAGCAGCACGCAGATCCCCGACCCGCAGGCCACGGGCGCCCACGGCGTGGGCCTGGCCACCGTGACCGACGACGGCACCGTCCTGGACACCTGGTTCCCGATCGTGAAGCTCGGCGACGCCGGGACCGGGGCGGGCTCGGTGCGGCTGACCGCCGAGGAGGCGGCCGAATCCCTCGGGGCGGCCGGTGCGGCTCTGCTCGGCCGGGACGACGCCCGGGAGGTGGAGGTCGTCGCGGTCCGCACCGGGATCGGCCGGCTCTCCGACGCGCCCGCCGACGCCCACGACGTGTACCTCCGGCTGCACCTGCTGTCGCACCGCCTGGTGCGCCCGCACGGCCAGAACCTCGACGGGATCTTCGGCCTGCTGTCCAACGTGGTGTGGACCAACCACGGTCCGTGCCCGGTGGAGGGCTTCGAGGCGACCCGGCTGCGGCTGCGGTCGCGCGGCGCGGTCACCGTCTACAGCGTGGACAAGTTCCCCAGGATGATCGACTACGTGGTGCCCTCCGGGGTCCGCATCGGCGACGCCGACCGGGTCCGGCTGGGCGCGCACCTGGCCGCGGGCACCACGGTCATGCACGAGGGCTTCGTGAACTTCAACGCGGGCACCCTCGGCGCCTCCATGGTGGAGGGCCGGATCTCCGCCGGGGTCGTGGTCGGCGACGGTTCCGACGTCGGCGGTGGCGCCTCGATCATGGGCACCCTCTCGGGCGGCGGCAAGGAGGTCATCTCCGTCGGCGAGCGGTGCCTGATCGGCGCCAACGGCGGCGCGGGCATCTCGCTCGGCGACGACTGCGTGGTGGAGGCCGGGCTCTACGTCACGGCGGGCACCAAGGTCACGCTGCCGGACGGCACCATCACCAAGGCCCGCGAGGTCTCCGGTTCGAACGGCGTGCTGTTCCGGCGCAGCTCCACCACCGGCGCCGTCGAGGTCACCCCGCGCACCGGCGACAAGGTCGAGCTCAACGCCGCCCTCCACGCCAACTGACCCGTCGTCCTCGGTGAGGGGCTCCTCGACTCGGCACAGCCGCGTCGGGGAGCCCCTCGCTTGTCTTCCCGAACGGGTGAGGCGCGGCGACGACTGGGCCGAACGGTGGTTCGGTGCCCGTTCCGCCGCGCCGGGGCCGGCGCGCGGGGAGACTCGGGGGAGACTCGGCCGGCTCCGGGCCGGCGGGAGCACAACCGAAAAGAGGTGGCGGTGATGGAGACGTGCCCGAAGTGCGGACGCCTCAAGGACTCCGAGGGCTGCGGGTACTGCTGGGGGCTCGCCGCCGGGATGGCGTACCACCAGGCCCAGTACGAGCGCGAGCACGGGATCGAACGCGGCAGGACGCGGAGCGGCGCGGGCTGCTCCCTCGTCCTCCTCGCCGCCACGGCGCTGCCGGTGCTCGGCGTGGCGGCCGAGCTGCTCACGACCTGAGGCGCCGGCCGGAACGTCCCGAGCCCGGTCGGGAACCGGCGCCGGGCCGCGGGCGTCCGAGTGCCGACCGAGGCTGAGGGGGCGAGCGTGGCGCGACCAGGACGACGGCGGAAGATCGCCGGGCACGGGAGGCCGCGGACCTCGCCCGAACAGCGGCGGCCCTGGTTCCGCCGGATGCTCGTCGGCGCCGGGTCGGTGCTGGCGGCTGCCGGTGCCGTGGCCGGGATCCTGTCGCTGCACGAAGCCCGGCGGGCCAACGACGTGGTGCTGGGCTCCGACCTGCGGGTGGCCGAGCACCGGGTCACCACCAAGTCCGACGTCCGGCAGGTGTGGGAACACGTCGAGGAAGGTGCCGAGGTGCTGCGGGCCGACACCGCCGCGATCGACCTCGTGCTGACCAACCGGGGTGACCAGCCCGCGCTGGTCACCGAGATCGAGGTCGTGGTCCGGCACGTCGACGAACTGCGGGTGTGCCAGGGCGCCGGGGCCGTGGGCATCACCACCGAGTACGACATCCGGATCCCGGACGACCTCGCCGCCCGGTCGGTCCGCCACCCGGTGCTCTACTCGCTGGACGGCAAGTCCACCGAGCGGGTCCTGCTGTCCGTCGGCCCGGAAGGGCGGTCGACACCGACCGCGTGGCCGACGATCCACACCGTCGACGTGCTGCTCAAGCAGGACTCCGGCGCGGTGCTGACCGTGCCCGACCTCGTCCTGGTGCAGCCCTGGCAGGGCGAGGCCGCGCTCGCCGAGGTCGTGTCGGGCACCCTCACGCAGGGGCACTGGAACCGGCAGTGCCTGGCCGAGAACGTGCGCACCATCGAACAGGCGGTCCAGCGGTCGGGGACGCGCTCGCCGGAGCTGATCGACCTCTACGACCGGTTGCGGGCGGCGGGCGCCGCCGGTCCGGTCGACGGCATCTGGGTCGCGGCGCTCGACTCCGGGCCGGCCCCGGAGAGCGCCGTGCAGGACCTGCGGAGCCGGCTCAACGCCCAGGTCGCCCTCCACCCGGACGGCTTCGCCTACCATCCGGGGCCGTTCTCCGGGCCCGAGGAGGCCGATCGGTGGTGCCACCGGCACGGGCTCGCGTCCGACGACCTCTGCCGACCGCGCTACCTGACGCCCACCGCCGGCGGGTGAACCCCGGGGCGAACCGCGCGGTCAGCCCGCGAGGCGTTTGGCCGCTGCCGCGATCCGCTCGTCCGAGGCGGTCAGCGCGATCCGCACGTGCCGGGCGCCCGCCGGGCCGTAGAAGGTGCCCGGGGCGGCGAGGATGCCGCGCTCGGCGAGCAGGCGCAGCGTCTCCCACGCGTCCTCCCCCCGGGTGGACCACAGGTAGAGCCCGCCCTGGGAGTGCTCCACGGTGAACCCGGCGTTCTCCAGCGCGGGCCGCAGCACCGCGCGCCGCCCGGCGTAGAGCTCCTTCTGCACGCGCACGTGCACGTCGTCGGCGAGGGCGGCGGTGACCGCCTCCTGCACCGGGCGCGGCACGATCATGCCCGCGTGCTTGCGCAGCTCCAGCAGGCGGCGCACCAGCTCGGGATCACCGGTGATGAACCCCGCGCGGTACCCGGCGAGGTTCGACGTCTTCGACAGCGAGTGCACCGCGAGCAGACCGGCGCGGTCGGTGGTGACCGACGGGTGCAGCACCGACACCGGCTCGGCGTCCCAGCCCAGCGACAGGTAGCACTCGTCGGAGGCCACCGCGGCGCCGACCGCGCGGGCCTGCCGGACCGACTCGGCGAGCTGCTCGGCGTCGAGCACCCGGCCCGTCGGGTTGGACGGGGAGTTCAGCCACACCAGCGCGGTGCCCGCCGGGGGCGCCTCGCCGGGAGCGAGCCGGACCACCTCGGCCCCGGCCAGGGTCGCCCCGACCTCGTAGGTCGGGTAGGCCAGCTCCGGGATGGCGACCACGTCACCGGGGCGCACGCCCAGCAGCGTCGGCAGCCAGGCGACCAGCTCCTTGGACCCGATCGTCGGCAGCACCGCCTCGGCAGGCACGTCCGGCACGCCGAAGCGGCGGTCCAGCGCGGCGACGGCGGCCTCGCGCAGCTCCGGGGTGCCGTGGGTGGCCGGATAGCCCGGCCGGTCGGCCGCGGCCGACAGCGCCGCCTGCAGGTTCGCGGGCACCGGGTCGACCGGGGTGCCCACGGACAGGTCGACGATGCCGTCCGGGTGCTCCCCGGCCGTCGCCTTGAGCCCGGCCAGCGAGTCCCACGGGAAGTCCGGCAGCCGCGGCCCGGGCGCGTCGGCGCCCGGGCTCCCGCCGGGGCTCATTCGCCCTGCGGCGGGAGGCTGGTGACGGGCTCGACGTCCTTGTTGATCTTGCCCACCTTCGCCGCACCGCCGGGCGAGCCGAGGTCGTCGAAGAAGTCCACGTTCGCCTTGGTGTAGGGCTCCCACTCCCCCGGGACGTCGTCCTCGTAGTAGATGGCCTCCACCGGGCAGACCGGCTCGCAGGCACCGCAGTCGACGCACTCATCCGGGTGGATGTAGAGCATCCGGCCACCCTCGTAGATGCAGTCGACAGGGCATTCTTCGATGCATGCCTTGTCGAGCACGTCGACGCAGGGCTCGGCGATCACGTAGGTCACGGTTGCTCTCCCGCTCGAAGCGTTTGTCCTGCGCCGGGAATTTCCCGGCGCGACTCCTCACAGTATCCCTCTTCGCGCCGCGCAGCCGTAACCGGTCCCACAGCCCGAGAGCCTTGTTGACAACCGCGCCCTGCGGTAACTACCGCTGAGTACGCAACCAGCGCACCCCTTGCCGGGCGATCCGGCGCAGCGCCGAGCGTTCGCCCAGGTAACCGCCGACCACGCCGATCACCGGCACCGAGCCGATCAGCTCGTGGTAGAAGCGGCCCTGCGGGCGCTTGTCCAGCTCGGAATCGATCTCCCACAGCGCCCGCGCCATCCGCCACACCGTGCGCGCCACCGCCTTGGGCGTGGCCCGGCCGTGCTCCCGTTCGGCGGCGTCGAGGTCCTCGGTGAGCTCGGCGGCGCGCTCGTCGTCGGCCTCCGGGTCGGGGCCCGCCGCGACCTCCGGCGACAGGTCGCGCTCCAGCAGCACCGCGGCCAGCAACCGCACCCGCACCACCGGGTCGGTCACCCCCAGCTCCCCCGCGATGGCGCACAGCACCAGGCCCTGCCCGGTGATGCCCAGCGCGTTGCGGATCGGCAGCCGCGAGGTGATCACGCCGCCGAACCGCGGCAGCCCGGCGATCAGGGCGAGCACCCGGCCGACCCGCTGCGCCCACCAGTCGCAGCGCTGCTCCACGCTCATCGCGTCCCACGCGGTGCTGCCCGGGAGCTGCATGGCGTCCAGCTTCCGCAGCGCCCCGCGCAGCGCACCGACCTCCGATTCCGGCACGTCGGCGTCGTCGAACCGGCCGCGCAGCCGCAGCGGATCGCCCTCCCGCAACGCGACGAGCAGCGGGCCGGTCGCCCGCACGAACGGCCGGAGCACCCCGGCGATCCGCTCGTCGGTCAGCACCTCGGCCACGCCGTCACCCCCGCGCCCGCCGGGCCAGCACGATGCCCAGCATCATCGCTCCGGGCAGGGCCCCGCCGACGATCAGCAGCAGGGTCCGCCAGTCGTTGCCGGGCAGCACGATGTCGCCGCCGGGCCCGAACATGCCGACCGCGAACACGGTGGCGAACCACACCAGCAGCGGAGCCGAGGCCACCCCGCGGTGCGGCGCGAGCCGCCCCGCCTCGGCGACCAGCAGCGGCGTCGTCACCGCCGCCACCGCCGCGGTGATCGGGAACTGCACCGGGCCCAGGTACGACGGCAGGAACAGCAGCTCGATCAGCGCCAGCAGGAAGGCGTCGAGCAGCAGGAACCCGAGCACGAGGCGGTCCGCAGCCCTCAACGGGCGGCCACCGGTTCGGTGCCGAACACCCCGAGCCCGCCGAACAGGTCGGACTCGCAGCCCGCCGGATCACCGGCGGCCAGCACGTAGTGCTCGGTGCCGACGAGCGGTTGCGCGACGCCGTTGGACAGCGCGTAGGCGGCCAGCCCGGCGCCGTTGTCCCAGCGGTCCAGCCAGGTCTTGACCTGGGTGCCGTGCGCGCGCAGCGCGCTGATCTTGGCGGGCAGGTGCTCGGTGATGTCGATCACGGTGCTGATCGCGGTGTCGTCGACGTGGGCCAGCTCGTCGACCTCCGGCAGCGCGAACGGCTGGCCCCCGTCCTCGGCGAGCTCGGCCAGCCCGGCGCGCAGCGTCTCCCGGGACGGCACCGCGTGGAACACCCGCTGCACGTCCGGGACGGTCGCGGTCGCCGCCGCGGTGATCTCGTGGGCGCGGACGTGATCGGGGTGGCCGTAGCCGCCGTCGGCCGCGTAGGTCACCACGACCTGCGGCTTCACCTCGTGCAGGACCGCCTCCAGCGCCTCGGCCTGGGCCGCCCGGTCGCCGGTGGCGAAGGCCCGCGGGTGCGCCTCCGGCAGCGCGCCGGCCCGCCCGGGCTCCTCCCAGAGCATCCCGGAGTCCCGCCAGCGCCCGATGCCGCCGAGGAACCGGTGGTCGGCCACCCGCAGCGCGGCGCAGGCCGAGCGCAGCTCGCCGACCCGGTAGCCGCCGAGCTGATCGGCCTGGTCGGAGGCGAGACCGCGCAGGCTCTCCGGGATCACCTCGCCCTCCTCGCCGAGGGTGCAGGTCACCACGACCACCTGCACGCCGCGCGCGGCGTAGCGGGCGATCGTGCCACCGGTCCAGAGCGTTTCGTCGTCGGGGTGCGCGTGTACCAGCAGCAACCGCGGTGGGGCCGTCAGCGTCACCAGACCAGCGTAATCGCCACCTCGGCCCTCCCGGCGGACGGTAGCCGCGATGCCCCGAATGCCCGAAACGACCGCACCGCCACCCGCACCACCCACCCAGACCGAACAGCCCACCCGGAAGCGCGATGAGCGTGTCCGAACAACTGGGCAAGGGTGGCCCTCACCTCGACGACGCCGGTCCGATCTCACCCGGAAGCGTGGTGAGTGAGGGGCACCCATGTCCAAGTAACTGGGGCAAGGGTGCCCCTCACCTGGCGGGCGTCACCCTGATGGGTCGGCGGAGCGGTTCCGGTGGTGCCTGCTCAGTAGCCGTAGGAGTCGGCGGGGGTGCCGACCCACTGGCCCGCGCTGGAGAACGGCCCGGCGAACCCGTGGCCGGGCGAGACGCCCTGCACGTCGCTGCTCACGGCCAGCACCTGCGCCTGCTGGTACAGCGGCAGCGCGATGGCCTCGCGCCAGATCCGGGCCTCGACGTCGGCGGCGGCCTCCGGGTACGGGACGGCCCCGGCGAGGGCGGCGTCGATGGTGGGCTGGAGCAGCGGATCGCAGTAGCCCGCGGCGTTGTACGGGAACGGCTGCTCGCCCTCCTCGACCACGGCGGGGCAGCCGTAGTTGGCCGCCATCATCGCGGCCGGGTCCCCGCCCGCGGCCCGCGGGGCGACGACCATGTCGACGGTCCCGGAGGCGCCGCTGTCCGAGGAGAGCGGGTTGGCGGCGAGCATCTCGCCGAAGAGCTGGTCGCCGGTGGGCGTGATGACGGTGGCCTGGATGTTCTGGGCGCGCAGCTGCCGGGCCGCCTCCTCGGCGATCCGGACGTAGTTGTCGTTCTCGAACGGCGCGGCGATGACCAGGTTCAGCGGTCGGCCGTCGCGCACCCAGGCCCCGGCGGAGAACTCGTACCCGGCCTCGCCGAGCAGCCGCTCCACCTGCGCCGGGTCGGGTCCCGGCGGGCTCGGGGGTTCGGTTGGCGCGTAACCGGGTTCGGAGGGGGCGAGCACCTGGGCGTGCGCCGGGAACTGCTGCGCCGGGCCGCCGCCGGTGCCGACGGCGATGAGCTGCTGCCGGTCGAGCGCGGCCAGCACCGCCTCGCGCACCCCTACTTGGTCGAGGTCGCGGCTGTCCGGGCGCAGCAGCAGTTGGGTGGTGGCGGGCCGGGGCAGGGTGGTCACCCGCACCTCGTCGCCGAGTTCGCGCAGCGACTGGTGGGTGGCGGCGTCGGCGTCGATGACCGCGAGGTGGGTGTCGCCGGAGCGCAGCGCGTCGACCTGCCGGGTCTCGTCGGCGGCCCGGAGCACCACCCGGTCCGACGCGGCCGGGGCGCCCCAGTAGCGGTCGTTGCGCTCCAGGATGATCTCGCCGCGGTCCAGGTCGACCTGCCGGATGGCGAACGGCCCGCCGGAGGCGGGGTAGCCGTCGTCGAGCGCGGTGGCCCAGCCGCTCGGGTCGTCGCGCAGCAGGTGCGCGGGCAGCAGGTTGGTGAACAGCGTCCGCCAGCCGTCGAAGGGTTCGCTGAAGGTCACCTCGACGGTCTTGCCGCCCTGGCCGGAGCTGACCTCCTCGATGAGCTGGTAGCCGGCCGGGTCGGAGACGCCGGGCTGGGAGCGCAGCTGCTCCCACAGGTAGACGAAGTCCTCCGCGGCGATCGGGGCCCCGTCGGACCAGCTCGCCTCGCGCCGGATCTGGTAGCGCACGGTGAACTTCTCGGTGTCCGGCAGCACCTCCGCGGACTCCATCAGCGTGGTGTCGAGCTGCAGCGTGCCGTCCTCGGCGGGCCGGAACACCGAGGGCAGCATGAGGTTGGCCAGCGCCGAGCTCGTCGGCGACAGGTCGGCGAGGGTGTGCGGGTTGAACCCGCCGTCGAGGTCGTCGACGCCGACGACGACCTCGGTGGGCATCGGCGGGATCGGTTGCGCGGAGCTGGAGCTGGGCGGCGGCGTGGGAGGTTCCTCGACCAGCGGCGGCGGGGGCGCGTTGGTGCAGGCCGCCGCCAGGACGGCGGTGGACATCAGCAACGGGACCGACGTGACTCGACGGCGGCGTCGCTGGAGCACGCCGGACCTCCCCTCACCGTGGAACCCGCCCCCGGCGGGGCGCGGTAGGCCCTCCATCGTTGCGCCTACCGCTAGGAGCAGCGACACCGGGGGGCCACTCCACCCCCGACACCGCAAGCGGCGAAAGCCGCTTCCGCGTAACGCACACGCCAAACGGAACCCCCGTCAGGCAAGCGGCGAAAGCCGCTTCCACCCCACGCACGCGCGACCCGGAACCCCCGTCAAGCAAGCGGCGAAGCCCGCTTCCGCTTTGCCCCACCTAAGCACCTGGCACCGCCGCGGGTTCTCAGCGGCCTTCTCGCGAGGACGCCCTGATGCCGTGTATTGGCATACATCAAGAAGGGCGCCCGGAGCGAGAAGGCCGCTGAGGTTCCGCCACCCGCACCGCCACGCAAAACGACCACAACACCGAAAAAGTCAGGCGTTGTTGTCTCGGGCCTTTGCCCTGGACCTCTCCCGCCCGCGCAGGTTGCTGTCCAGGGTCATCTTGCGGACCCGGATGGCGTTCGGCGCGACCTCGACGCACTCGTCGGCGGAGCAGAACTCCAGCGCCTCCTCCAGCGCGAGCTTGTGGGCGCGGGCCAGCCGCTCCAGCTCCTCGCCGGTGGCGGAGCGCATGTTGGTGAGCTTCTTCTCCTTGGTGATGTTGATGTCGAGGTCCTCGGCGCGCGGGTTCTCGCCCACGACCATGCCCTCGTACACCTCGTCACCGGGCTCGACGAAGAAGGTGCCGCGGTCGGCGAGCTGGGTCAGCGCGTAGGTGGTGGCCGAGCCGGAGCGGTCGGCGACCAGCGAACCGCTGTGCCGGGTGCGCAGCTCGCCGACCCACGGGAAGTAGCCCTCGAAGACGTGGTTGGCGATGCCGGTGCCCCGGGTCTCGGTGAGGAACTCGGTGCGGAAGCCGATCAGCCCGCGGGCCGGGATGACGTAGTCGAGCTTGATCCGGCCGGTGCCGTGCCCGTCCATCGTCTCCATCCGGCCCTTGCGCCCGGCGAGGAGCTGGGTGATGGCGCCGAGGTGCTCCTCGGGGGCGTCGATGCTCAGCCGCTCGAACGGCTCGCAGAGCTGGCCGTCGATGACGCGGGTGACCACCTGCGGCTTGCCGACGGTGAGCTCGAAGCCCTCCCGGCGCATGGTCTCCACCAGCACGGCCAGCGCCAGCTCGCCGCGGCCCTGGACCTCCCAGGAGTCCGGCGCCTCGGTCGGCACGACCTTCATGCTGACGTTGCCGATCAGCTCGGCGTCCAGGCGGCTCTTGACCTGCCGGGCGGTGAGCTTGGTGCCGCCGCCGCGACCGGTCAGCGGCGAGGTGTTGACGCCGACGGTCATCGAGATGGCCGGGGCGTCGACGGTGATCCGGGGCAGCGGGTCCGGGTTCTCCGGGTCGGTGAGGGTGTCGCCGATGGTGATGTCCGGGATGCCCGCGATGGCGACCAGGTCACCGGCCGAGGCTTCGGCGCAGGGCACCCGGTCCAGGTTCTCGGTGATCAGCAGCTCGGTGAGCCGGACCTTCTCGACGCTGCCGTCCTCGCGGCTCCAGCCGACGGTCTGGCCCTTGCGCAAGGTGCCGGAGTGGATCCGGCACAGCGCGATGCGGCCCAGGAAGGACGAGGCGTCGAGGTTGGTGACCAGGGCGCGCAGCGGGGCCTCGACGTCGGCGCGCGGGGCGGGGACGTGCGTGAGCAGCACGTCGAACAGCGCGTCGAGGTTCTCGTCGGCGGGCAGCTCGCCATCGGTGGGGCGGGTGGTGCTGGCCCGGCCGGCCCGCGCGGAGGCGTAGATCACCGGCAGGTCGAGGATGGCCTCCATGTCCAGCTCGACCTCGCCGTCGAGGTCGGTGGCCAGGTCCAGCAGCAGGTCGTGGGTCTCGTCGACGACCTCGCCGCAGCGCGCGTCGGGCCGGTCCACCTTGTTGACGACCAGGATCACCGGCAGCTTCGCGGCCAGCGCCTTGCGCAGCACGAACCGGGTCTGCGGCAGCGGGCCCTCGCTGGCGTCGACGAGCAGCACGACGCCGTCGACCATCGACAGGCCGCGCTCCACCTCGCCGCCGAAGTCGGCGTGCCCGGGGGTGTCCACCACGTTGATGGTGACCGCCCCGTCCGGGGTCTCCCGCCGGATCGCGGTGTTCTTGGCCAGGATGGTGATGCCCTTCTCGCGCTCCAGGTCGTTGGAGTCCATCACCCGGTCGACGAGCTCGGCTCGTTCGGAGAAGGCACCGGACTGCCGCAGCATGGCGTCCACCAGGGTGGTCTTGCCGTGGTCGACGTGCGCGACGATGGCGACGTTGCGCAGGTCGCTGCGGATCGGGGTGGTGACGCTGGTGGCGGACAAGCGGGGGCTCCCGGGTAGACGAAGAAAGATGGCACGGCGGTCCGTCGACGTTCCGCCGCGGCTCCGCCTGCCGCTCGCGGCGGAACTCTCAGGTGGCGCTCCGGCGTGGCACCGGGCGCGCGGTCGACGCGCGGCTCCTCCCAGCCTAGTGCAAGCACCTTCACATCCGGCGGGCACGTGCTGAGCGCAACACCGGGCGCGGGGCGTGATCAGGTTGGACCCGGAAGTCAGGGTTGCCTAACCTGAGCGGAGGACCTGTCCCGACGGCGGAGACATCAGGCGTGGGCAAAGACTACATCAAGGTCAAGAAGAAGTGCTGCCGTTCGACGCCGGCCTGCAAGAGCTGTCCGATCGTGGTGCTGCGGAAGGCGTTGAAGGAGGCCAAGGCCGCCGAGGTGAAGGAAGCGGAGAAGAAGGCCCGCAAGGCGGCCAAGAAGGCCGCCAAGAAGGAGCGGGAGCGCGCCGAGCCCGCCGGTTAGGACCGCTTCCAGGATGGCTTGCGTGGCGGTGCGGGTAGCGGAACCTCAGCGGTCTTCTCGCTGCGGGATTGCCTCCTGATGTACCCACGACGTACCCGGCGTCGGCGCTGTCCTCGCGAGAAGACCGCTGAGCGGTCACGTCCGAGCACGGGCCGCGGTGCCGGTTGACGGCCGCACCGCATGCGGCTTCCGCCGCATTCTGAAAGGACCCCTTAGCCGCGGGGGCGTTCGTCCGCGGCGGTCAGCGGGTCGGCGTAGTTCGCCAGCTCCGGGATGGTCCGCAGCGCGTGGAACTCGATCACCTCGTGGCGGACCAGCCGGTCCACCGCGAACGGGTCGCTCGCCAGGATCGCGTCGAGCTTGCCCCGGGACATGGCGCGGGTGATGATCACCGACCCGGTGCGCGGCTGGCGGTTCCCCGCCGCGATGAAGTCGCCCGCGTCGTAGTGCCTGGTGAGCCAGTCGTAGTGGTCCACCATCCTGGCTTCGATGTCGGCATCCGATGCGGTGTAGTGCAGCAGAACGACGAACATCTCCCCACGGTAACGCCGCCCGGGAACCGGTGCCGAGCGCTCACCACGCCCCATCCGAAACCCAGCGCCCCCCGCAAAGACCCACGGCCCCCACCCGTCGACCAGAGCCACAAGCGCAAACGCACACACCCAGCGGTAACCGCGCACGCACACGACGGCACCGCCGTCAGGCAAGCGGCGAAGCCGCTTCCGCTTTACCCCACCCTCGCAACTCGCACCGCCGCGGGTTCTCAGCGGTCTTCTCGCGAGGACGCCCTGACGCTGTGTACGTGTTTGGTACATGAGGAAGGGCGCCCGGAGCGAGAAGGCCGCTGAGGTTCCGCCACCCGCACCGCCCCGCAAGACGAGTCCGGTTTCAACAGAGCTCTCGCAATGAGTGGGTGAGGACTTTGTCCGCTTCCAGCCACTCCAACCCCTCCACCTCCTCCCGCCCGACCCAGCGCAGGTCGCGGTGTTCGACGGGCCGGGGCACGGCTTCGGGGTCGACCAGCTCCGCGGTGTGCACCCGCAGCAGCATGTCGTCGCGCAGCGGGACGTCGGAGCCGACGCGGCCGGTGGGGCGCACCTCGACGTCGAGCTCCTCGCGGCACTCGCGCACCACCGCGTCCCGCTCGTCCTCGCCCGGTTCGACCCGGCCGCCGGGCAGTTCCCAGCGCCCCGCGTCGGCCGCCGGGTACCGGCGCTGCTGGGCCAGCAGCCTGCCGCGGTGCACGAGGGCGGTGCCGACCACGACCTTCCGGGCCGCCCAGCCCTCGGCGAGTTCCCGGACCCCGGCCGTGCGGGCCGCCAGCACCCGCAGCACGAAGCGGCGCACCACCGCGACGTCGACGAGGCGGCCGAGCGGACCCAGCGGCGACGTCCAGTGCAGCGAGTCGGTCAGCAGGGTGCGCGGCCCGGCCTCGGCGAGCACGGTTTCGTGGCGCAGCTCCGGCAGCGGCCCGGAGACGAGCACGGAGGACAGCGCGTCGGCATCGGCGCGGACGACCCGGGTGGTCAGGCGCACCGGCAGCCCGGCCAACCGGAACCGGAACGCGATCTCGTCGCCGGGCACCAGCAGCGGGGACGGCCGGGTGGCGGCGTGGCCGTGGGCGCCGAGGGCGCGCAGCCCGCGCTCGGCGAGCCGGGTGTCCCGCAGCGCCGCGCCCACCGTGGCGACCGGCGCGTCGATCAGTCCTGTAGTCCGCAACACCGACACGTGCGGGCATCTTGCCGCACCTCCGGTCGAGCCGGTCGGCCAGCACCTCCCCGATCGGCGCGAGGCGGGCGGACCAGCCCCGGGGAAGCCGCTACGCGCTCGCGTCAGGACCGGAGCCCCCGGAGGAGCAGGTCGACCAACCGGCGGGGGTCGTAGCGCGGGTCGCTGCCGATGCAGAGGTTGCCGATGCCGCGCATCAGTTCGTACGCCTGCGCACCGGACCTGATCTCACCGGCGTCGGCCGGACGCCCCCGGCGCCCCGCTGCACTGGCGATCGCGGGCCGCGGACATGACGCGCCTCCTCGACCGGCTCGACGAGATCGAGGCCGCCGTCCCCGCGCTCCGCGACCGCCTGGACCGCGGGAAGGTCGCCGTGGCCGGGCACTCGATGGGCGGGCACACCGCGAGCCTGCTGCTCGGCGCCCGGCTCACCGACCCCCACGACGGAGCCGAGGTGGACCTGGCCGACCCCCGGATCGGGGCGGGCGTGCTGCTCGCCGCACCCGGCCGGGGCGGCGATGCCCTCGTCGAAGCCGTGGCGCGGAACTGGCCGTTCCTGGCCACCACCGACTTCTCCGCGATGGGCGCACCCGCGCTCGTGGTCGCCGGGGAGAAGGACACCTCCGGCCACCTGACGACCAGGGGTGCGGAATGGCACGCCGACCCGTACCACCTCGCGCCGGGGCCCAAGAGCCTGCTCACCCTGTTCGACGCGGAGCACGGCCTCGGCGGCATCTCCGGGTACGACGTCGCCGAGACGACCGACGAGAACCCCGAGCGGGTCGCCGCGGTCGGGCGGCTCACCTCGGCCTACCTCCGCACCGCGCTCGACCCCGGGAACCCCGCCTGGCAGGCGGCGCGCGACGCCCTGGCCGCCGACCCGCACCCGCTCGGCAGCGTCACGTCCAAGTAAGCCCGAGGGCGTGCCGCACCCTCAGCCGAGCCGGTCGGCCAGCACCTCCCCCACCGCGATCGTCGCGAAGTGGGTGTTGGCGCGGGGGCAGGACGGCAGCACCGAGGCGTCGGCGACGTGCAGCCCTTCGGCGGCGAGCACGCGGCAGTCCGGGTCCACCACCGCGTCCGGGTCGTCCGGGGCGCCCATCCGGCAGGAGCTGCTCAGGTGCTGGGCGTCGGTGGCGGTGCGCAGCAGGTGCTCGTCGAGCGCGCGGTCGTCGTCGACCGCCGCCAGCAGGTCCGCGTTGACCTCGTCGAACGTGCCGTCGGTGAGGTCCCGGACGCGGTCGCCCCGGGCCAGGTCGAGCAGCGCCCGCACCCCGGTGCGCAGTCGCTGCCGGTCGCGCGGGTCGGACAGCATCCGCTGCTCCAGCACCGGTTGGGCCAGCGGATCGGCCGAGTCGAGCAGCACCTCGCCGCGCGAGTGCACCTGGTTGCCCCACACCAGCAGCGCCCCCGCACCGTCCCGGCCGTCCGCGCGGGACAGGGCCAGCACGTTCTGGTTGCAGGCCACGAACATGAGGTCACCGGGCGCCGCGCCGCTGCTCCACCGGACGCAGACGTTGGTGTGGCGTTCGTCCGGCCCGGCCGCCCAGCGCGGCTGGAGCGGCATCCCGACGAAGGCGGACGGGTGGTCCTGGAGCCCGCGACCGGCGGGCAGGTCGGCCACCACGTCGACGCCGAGCGCCCGCAGCCGCTCCGCCGGGCCGAAGCCGGAGCGCTGCAGGATCGCCGGGGAGTGCACCGCGCCCGCGCTGAGCACGACCCGGTCGGCGAACTCCTCGGTCATCGCCCCGTCGACGAGCACCCGCACGCCGACCGCCCGGCTGCCGGACAGCAGCACCCGGTCGACCACCGCACCGCAGCGGACGGTCAGCTCCGGCAGCGCCCGCGCCGGTTCGAGGTAGGCGTCGCAGGTGGTCACCCGCCGCCCGCCCCGGGAATTGACCGGGTACGGCGAGGCGCCGGCGGCCCCGGGCGCGTCGAGGTCGGGCGCCCAGCCGTACCCGGCGGCGACGGCGGCGTCGCACAGCGCCGCGTCCACCGCGCCCCACCGCTCGCGCGGGGTGCGGTGCACCGGGATCGGACCGCCGCGACCGTGCCACGGCGCGTCCCCGAACTCCTCGTCGTCCTCCAGCCCCCGCAGGTGCGGCAGCACGTCCTCCGGCGCCCAGCCGGTGCACCCGGCGGCGGCCCAGTCGGTGAAGTCGGCCATCGGCGGGCGGATCGCGATCTGCCCGTTGATGCTGGAGCTCCCGCCGGTGCCCCGGCCCTGGAAGTACGGCGTCGCGGATTGCGCCTCGGTGCGGCGGGACAGCAGTCCGCGTTGCAGCAGGTGCGTCCCGGCCGCCGGATCGCGCAGCGCGCGCACCGGGTTCGGCGACCGCCACACCTCCGGCAAGGTCGCGGGCCGGACGTCCGGCCCCGCTTCGAGCAGCAGCACGCGGTGGCCGCGTCCGGCCGCGCGGGCGGCCACCACGGCCCCGGCCGATCCGGCTCCGACGACGATCAGATCCCAACCCATCGAGTCTCCTGAGAACAGCGCGCGCCCCGGGGCGCGCGGTGCCGAGCGCGGCGCGACCGGGCGGGTCGCGGACGCGCGGGACGACCGGTGGCAGGCCGCGCGACGGTCAGGCCACCGGCGGGGGCGGGGTCAGGATCTGGACGCCTCGGGACTCGACATGCGAGCAGGCTAACCGGGCGCGATCACCGGAAGCCAGCGGTTTTTCCCGGCTCGCCGGGCAACCCCACGACGGGCGGGCCCGGGCCCACCGCGGTGGTGGGTCCGGGCCCGCCGGTGGTGCTGGTCAGGTCAACGCGCGCCGGTCGCCGGGGCGGCCCCGGTGAGGGTGCAGCCCGGGCGGGACAGGTCCAGCCGCGACCCCTCGGTCAGGCAGCCCGCGATCCGGTGCACCTGCTGGCCGTAGGCGCGGCCCTGCACGGCGGTCTCGTCGCCGTCCGCGTCCACCTCGCAGGGGTTGTTGTCGGTGCACTGCTCGCCGTCGCGGTTGTGGGTGTTGTGGATGCCCACGACCGTCCCGCCGTCGGGGGACAGCAACGCCGAACCCGAGGTGCCGGGGAACGGGGCGCAGCCCTCGGTGGTGGCGTAGCGGATCGAATCGTCCTGCTGGTAGCCGCCTTCCCGCAGGTGCGGGACCACGGCTTCGGCGGTGCAGTCGAAGCGCCGGCTGGTGTGGGCGAGGCTCAGCGGGTCGCCCGCGCGCACGGGGGTGGTGGCCAGGTCGAAGACCTTCGCGCCCGCCTCCGCGAGCTGGCCGTAGGTCCGGTCCAGGCGGTAGAGCGCGACGTCGGTGCCGGTCATCGTCGCGTACACCAGCCGCTCGGCGCGGGCGGTGACCTCCGGGTAGCCCTGGGGGTCGACGATGGGAGCCTCGCGGTCGGCGGGCCGGTCCACCAGCGCCTCCCCGGGCGCGGGCCGCTGCCCCTGCACGCAGTGGCCGTTGGTGAGCATCAGCGCCGGGTCCTGCGGCCGGGAGCCGGCGGTGCGGACCACCGAACCGGTGCAGCCTTCGAGCTGCACGGTGCCTGCCACGTTCGGGATGACGCTGTCGGGCGGCACGTCGGTGCCGGAGATGATGCCGTCGATCCAGTCGGTGTAGCGGGTGACGTCGGTGAACCAGGTCGGCTTGTCGGTGCCCGCGGGGCCGCTGACCACCCCGGCCACGGCCCACCCGTCGCCCTCGCGGACCAGCGCGGGCCCGCCGGAGTCCATGTTGCTGGAGGCGACGGTGCCGTCCGGGCTGCCGATGCACAGTTCCGACTCGCGCGGGTCCGACGAGCACGTCGTGGCGGGTCGCACCTCGGTGTCGGCCTCCCGCAGCCGCGTGGTGAAGCAGTCCGGGTTCCCGCTGCTCCCGCACGTCATGCCCCAGCCCATGATGCGGACGGGCGTGCCGACCGGCGGTGTGGTCGAGGCGATCTTCACGGGCTCGGCCTGGACCGGGGTCTTCAGGTGCAGCAGCGCGATGTCCTTGCCCCAGAAGCCGCCTTCGTCGTGGACGGTCGCCAGCCGGTAGTAGTGGTCGACCTCGGCGACCTCGCCGCCGGAGCCGGTGTCCAGCGACCCGACCCGCACCTTCCAGCCCTGCGGGACGCCCACTTTCGCACCGGTCGGGTTCTTGCCCGCGCAGTGGCTGGCGGTGAGCACCCACTGCGGCGCGAGCACCATCACCCCGCAGCCGTGCCCGTCCGGGTGCGGCGACTCCGGGTAGGACGGCTGGAACGAGCCCATGAACGGATATGCCCGGGTTGATTCGGTGCCGCCCAGGACGGCTTGGGCGGGCAACGCCCCCAGCAGGGGCGCGGTCAGCGCCAGCACGGCGCCGAGCAGCAGAGATCGACTTCGCATGCACCCACCGTGCGCGGCCGAGGTCGTCATCCCTCGATCACCGCGTCACCGTTTCGCTACGGCGACATCGGCGACCGCACGTCGTCCCCGCCGCATCGCGCGACGACGCGGCCGCGGTCCGGTCGAGCGGCACCGCGCCGGGTTTGTCCGGTCACTGGCGGGAATCGTGAGGCGCCTCCGTCCATACACCCGTTCGTGCGACCATCGTTCGGGTTAAAGACGTCCGCCGAAGTTGCATGGAGTGAACAATGACGGCCGTACCGGCTCGGGATGGGGCGTGGAGCCGCAGGAAGGTCCTGTCCCTCGGTGGACGTCTCCTCGTCGGCGGTGCCGCCGCCGGGGTCGTGGGCACCGCCACGGGGTGTTCCCCGGCACCGGACAACGGGCACCGCTTCGTGACGCGCCCCGACCTGCACCCGCCGAAGCTCCGGATCAGCACTCCGGCACGGGGCACCGGGCCCGGCCGGATCATCCTGGGCGCCATGGTGCCGAGGCCGGAGCAGGCGGAGGACGTGCCCCAGCCCGGTCGGCTGATCGCCGACGACCGCGGCGAGCCGGTGTGGTTCGCCCCGGATCCCCCCGGGACCGTGAGCATGGACCTCAAGGTCCAGCAGTACCGGGGCGAGCCCGTGCTGACCTGGTGGAACGGGGAGATGATCGCGCCGCCCGGCTACGGGGAGGGGCAGTGGTACATCGCCGACCGCTCCTACCGGACCATCGCCACCGTCCGCACCGGCGCTGGTCTGCACGCGGACATGCACGACCTGGTGATCACGCCCCAGGACACCGCGCTGCTGATGAGCTACCACGAGGTCCGGACGGATCTCGGCCCCATCGGCGGTCCGCCCGACGGGGCCGTCCTCGAGGGAGTGGTCCAAGAGGTCGACATCGCCACCGGTGCGGTGCTGTTCGAGTGGCGCAGCCTCGACCACGTCGGGGTGGTGGAGGCCCTGGAGGCTCCCCCGCCCGACCCGAACCAGCCGTGGGACTACTTCCACGTCAACTCGGTGGAACCCGAAGCCGACGGCACCCTCCTGATCTCGGCCCGCAACACCCACGCGGTGTACAAGATCCGGAAGGACACCGGGGCGGTGGTCTGGCGGCTCAGCGGCAAGTTCACCGACTTCCGCATGGGACCGGGCACGCTGTTCGAATGGCAGCACGACGCGCGGCGGCGACCGGACGGGACGATCACCGTCTTCGACAACGGCGAGGCCGCCACCGGCGAGGATCGTTCGCGGGGGCTCGTCCTGCGGGTCGACGAGGCCGCCCGCACGGCGGACCTGGTGCGGGAGGACCGCAGGCCGGAAGCGGCGCTGAGCCCGAACATGGCCAACTACCAGCTCCTCGACAACGGGCACGCGTTCGCGGGCTGGGGCGGTGCCGACGGCTTCACCGAGTTCGGTCCCGACGGTTCGGTGCGCCTGGACGGCAAGCTGCCGGAGGACATGGCTTCGTACCGCACGTTCCGGATGCCGTGGACGGGCGAACCCGCGGACGCCCCCGCCGTCACGGCGCGGCCCGGGCCGGAGCGGACCACGGTCGTGCACACCAGCTGGAACGGGGCCACCGAGGTCGCCGCCTGGCGCGTGCTGACCGGACCGGACCCGCGGTCGCTCCGGCCCGCGCGGGAGGCGGCCCGCGCGGGGTTCGAGACCCGGATCGAGGTGCCCGGCCGGGTGGGCCACGTCGCCGTCGAAGGGCTGGACGGCACGGGCCGCGTGCTGGGCACCTCGCCGGTGGTGCCGGTGTCCCAAGCGGGGTGAAGCGCGGGCGTCCGGCTTGACCTGGCCGCTGCGGCGGGTACGAGTGGTTTCGATCGACCCGAACCGAGATGACGAGGCGAGCGAGCATTGAGCACTGTTCCGGGCGGCGCGGAGCCGTGGACCCGCAGGGGTGTCCTGTCCTTCGGCGGACGCCTGCTGACCACCGGAGCCGTCGCCGGTCTGGGCGCCGGCGCGGCGGCCTGCAGCCCCGCTGATCCGCCCCGGCGCACCGCGCCGGATCCCGGGCCGGACCCCGGCCTCGGGCCGCGGCGGTCCGACCCGCGCCCCAACATCGTCTTCGTGATGCTGGACGACGCCGGGTACGGCGACTTCGGTCCGCGCGGCACGTCCGCGATCCGCACCCCGCACATCGACCGGCTCGCCCGCGAAGGGATGACCTTCAACCAGATGTACGCGGGCGCGGCGGTGTGCACCCCGTCCCGCGCGGCGTTGCTGACCGGGCGCTACGGCGCCCGCGTCGGACTTCCCACGGTCCTGCACCCCTGGCAGGGCGAAGGGTTGCCGGACTACGAGCTGACCATCGCCGAGCTGCTCCGCGGAACCGGTTACCGCACCGGCCTCTTCGGCAAGTGGCACCTGGGCTCCCGCCCGCAGCACAACCCGACCCGGCACGGCTTCGACGAGTACTTCGGCCTGCTGCACAGCAACGACCAGGAACCCGTGGACCTCCACCGGGGGCGGCAGCGGCTCCGCGAGGAAGTGGACCAGCGCCAGCTGACCCGCCGCTACACCGACGAGGCGATCGGCTTCATCGAACGCCATCGCGACGAGCCGTTCTTCCTCTACCTCCCGCACACGGCACCGCACGTCCCGCTGCACCCGGAACCGCGATTCGAGGGCAGTTCCGCCGCCGGTGAGTACGGCGACGTCATCCAGGGCGCCGACTTCCACATCGGGCGGGTGCTCGACGCGCTCGACGAGCACGACCTCGCCGACAACACGATCGTCATGGTCACCAGCGACAACGGACCGTGGTTCGTGGGCAGCACGGGCGGGCTGCGCGGCCGCAAGATCCAGTCGTACGAGGGCGGCGTCCGGGTACCGTTCTTCCTGCGCTGGCCGAGCCGGGTGCGCGCGGGATCGGTCTGCGACGCCCCCGCCTCCTTCCTGGACATGGTGCCGACGCTGCTGCGCCTGGCCGGTGCCGCCCCGCCCGGCGACCGCGCCATCGACGGCATCGACATCAGCCCGGTCCTGCACGGCGGGCCCATGCCGCCCCGCGAGGCGCTGTACTACTTCGAGGGCTGGTCCCTGCGGGCCATGCGGTCCGGCCCGTGGAAGCTCCACCGACCGAAGCGGCGCGGCAGGCGGGGCACGCTGTTCAACATCGAGCAGGACCCCGGCGAAGAGCACGACCTGGCCCGCGACAACCCCTCGATCGTGCGGCAGCTCGAATCCCGCGCGCACCGGTTCGACCGGGAGATCTCCGCGCACCGCCCCCGGGCGGTCCAGCGGACCAGGAACTGACCGCGGAACGCGGAACCAGCCAGGTCGACACGGCGGCGCGCGTCCCGCACCGCGGTGGTGCTCCTGCGCGGCTGAGCACCGCCCGCTTCAGCCGATCAGCCCGGGTCGTGGGAACCCGATCACCACGTCATGATCGCGCCACAGCTCAGCTCCGCGCGGCACCTTCGGGCCACACCACGGTGACCGGCAGCCCTCGGGCACGAGCGGCCTCGACCACGTCGGCGGTTCCGCCTGGGCCGCGAGCGGGTTCGCCGTCCCAGACGGCGATCAGCAGGTCCGCTCGCTCGATCATGACCAGGCTGGCGTCCATGTGGGACTCGGAGGTCGAGCCAACGTGGTCAAGGCGGACGACCTCACCGGCTCGGGAGAACAGGGCGTCGTACTCAGCGTGGTGTTCCTCGGGCAAGCCATCGCGGTACTCGGCGGCGGGGACGACCACGACCAGAGTGCCCCCGGCGTCGAGCACAACGCGGGCGAACAGTGTGTCGGCCCCGTCCGCGAGGCAGCTCAGCCCGACCACGGCTCCGGCCCGGGAGTGCTCCCGGGCGAGTTCGCGGAGTTCAGCGGTCACGGCCTCGGTCGTTCGCGACGTCAAGCCGCGATGTCCGGTGATGGCTATGCGGGTCACCAGTTCTCCCCGTCGTAGAGCGCGGTCAGCTTCTCGTCCACGACCGGGCGGACACCGGCCGTTTCGTCCGACTACCGGCTGTATCCATCGGCGCCCGAACCCGCCTAGCATGGAGGTGATCGTGCGAAGGAGGCAACGTGGACCACGACGAAGGCATTGCGCTTCGGTTGCGCGAAGTCCGGGCTTGGCGCGGGCTCAGCCTCAAGGTCGTCGCCGAACTGGCGGGGATCACTCCCGGGCACCTTTCCAACATCGAGCACGGCAGGAGACGGGTGGACAAGCGGTCGACGCTGGAGTCGCTCGCCCGCGCGCTCTCGGTCTCCCCCGCTGACCTGGCCGGAACCCCGTTCCCACCGACCGATGACATCGCAGCGGGCGCCCGGGCGGCGGTCGGTGCGGTGGAGGCGATCGTGGCCGACCTCCGGCTCGACGATCCCGTCGAGACCGTCCCGCGTCCCTGGCCGGAGATCAGCGCGGACCTCGCGCGGCTGAACGCCGATCTCCGCCCGCGCGCCGACTACGCGGCCCAAGGCGCGGTGCTGCCACCCCTGATCAGCGAGCTGCACGCCGTCTACAACACCGACCGCGAACACCGCACGGACGCGCTGATCGGCCTCGCGACGTGCTACCACGCGGCCACGATGCTCGCGAAGTCGATGGGCGTGCGGGGGGTGGCCCAGCACGCGGCCGACCGCGCCGTCACCGTCGCCGACCGGCTCGGACGGCCGGAATGGATCGCACACGCGGCGTGGGTGCGGACCCAAGCGATCGGCGGCGGAGGCCGGGAACGTCAAGGGACTCTGGCCCGCCGTTCCATCACCGCTGTCGGCGGGGAGCCGATGACCCCGGAACTGGCGCAGGCGGTCGGCCAGCTCCACCTCAACGCCGCGCTCGCCCGTGCTTCGATGGACGACGAGTCCGGCGCGTGGGAGCACTTCCGCGAAGCCGAGGTGCTCGCCGAGCGGCAGCAGCCGGACGTCGGCGGCTTCGGGTACATGTGGTTCGGGCGGGCCAACGTGAAGATCTGGAAGATCGCCCTCGCCACGGAGTTCGGCTACGGCGGACGCGTCGTCGAGATGGCGCGCGGCTCCCGCCCCGAAGTGCTCCCGTCCCCCGCCCGGCAGGCCGAATACTGGTCGGACCTCGGCCGGTCGCTGGCATCCGACAAGCGCACCCGAGGCGAGGCGATCCGCCTGCTGCGGAAAGCCGAAGACCTCGCCCCGCAACGGGTCCGCAACATGCCCTTCGTGCGCGAGACCATCTCGGACCTGGTTCGGCGGCAGAACCGCGACGCCGCGGGACGAGAACTGCGCGGCATGGCACATCGGATGGGAATCGGGGTCTGACCCGTCCGGGCGACCTATTCACGGAGAATACGCCGCTTCCCGCCCCGTCCCTAGCGTGATCGCCGCGAGCTGATCCCGGATCGGCCGCAGCGGGCGGGGAAGTCGACATTGCGAGGCCCCGGCCGCCGACCGAGCGGGCGGGGCCTCGTGCTGCCCGCTCCGACACGGAGGTACCGGGCATGGGAACAACATCCTCGGATGCGGAATGGCGACCGCATCCGTTCAGCTGGGCGCCTGGCGCCCAGCAGCGGCACGCGACGACCACGCGGCGGTGGAGCCACGGCGCCGAAGTCGTGGCGCTGTGCGGCGCGACCGTCGTCGCCGACAACAGCGTCCAAGCGTGGTGGTGGACGACCTGCGAGCCGTGCGACGTCGAGGCGCACCGGTTGGCGGGCGTTCCGATGCCGCCCGGTGTGCCTCGACGTCGCGGGCCGACGACGGGCGGCACGCCGGTAGTCGGCGGCGCGGCCCTGCCGCGGTGAGCGTCCTGGAATGGGCGATCGTCGGCGCGGTGGTGCTCATCTTCGCGGTCGGGCTCTGGGCCACCCGCGATTCCGCGCCGGACGACAGCCGCACCGAACCGCGCCGACCGGCGGAGGTCCCGCGCGAGCGCAGCGCGACCGCCGTGCTCTGGGTGATCTCGCCGGACCAGGCGCGGGTGCACCTGAGCGCGCACCTCGACCTGGCCCTGTGCGGCCACCCGTTGCGCGGGAACTGGACTCGATCGAGCAGCCTGGCCGCCATCCGGCCCGGTACGCACGTGGCGTGCGAATCATGCGTGGCCGTCGGCGGGACGCAGCGGCACTTCGCGCAAGCCGTCGAAGCCTCGGGCCGCCCCGAACCCGCCGAACGGGCGACCCGGCTGCCGGATCCGTCGACCTGGCACACCGACCAGCTCCCCGCGCTGACCACGCCGGCCGCGCGGCGCACCCGGCTCCGCGCGTAGCGGAGCACGACCCGGCCCGTCACCGACCGCACGCGCTGCTCGGCGACGGGTCGCGGCCGACCGGCGATCCCCTTCCCCGACACGATCGCCGGTCGGCCACCCACCGCCCGCCTCAGCCGATCAGCGCGATGCCGTCCGGGTCGAGGTCCAGCCGGACCGGATCGCCGACTCCCGGGGCGGTGGCGGTGCGCGCGGTGGCCTCGACCGGCTCGGGCAGCTCCGGGGTCTCGACGGTGAGCCGGACGTGGTCGTGCCGGTGGACCCGTTCGCGCACCACGCCCGCGCCGGCCGCGTCGGGTTCGGCGCGGACCCCCGACGCGCGCAGCCCCAGCCGGGCCGGTCCGTCCGGGGCCGCGACGGGCACCGCGCCGAGCGCGCAGGTCGCGGTCCCGCCGCGCACCTCCGCCGGGAGCACCGCGGTGCAGCCCAGGAAGGTGGCGACCTCCTCGTCGGCCGGGTGCTGCCACAGCCGCTGCGGGGTGTCGACCTGCCGGAACCGGCCGCCGGTCATGATCGCCACCCGGTCGGCCAGGGTGAACGCCTCGTCGTGGTCGTGGGTGACCACGATCGCGGTGGCGTCGTCGGCGGCCAGCAACCGGGCCAGGTCGACGGCGAGCTGCTCGCGCAGCGTGCGGTCCAGCGCGCTCAGCGGCTCGTCGAGCAGCAGCAGCGCGGGGTCGGCGGCCAGCGCGCGGGCCAGCGCGACCCGCTGCGCCTCACCGCCGGAGAGCTCGGTGGCCCGCCTGCGCTCGTAGCCGTCGAGGCCGAGCAGCGCGAGCAGTTCGGCGACCCGTTCCCGGCGCCGCGCCCGGTCGGCACCGCGCATCCGCAGCCCGAACTCCACGTTGCCCGCCACGTCGCGGTGCGGGAAGAGCTGCCCGTCCTGGAAGACCATGCCGAACCGCCTGCGGTGCACCGGAACGCGCGCCAGGTCGGCGCCGTCCCAGCGGATCTCCCCCGCCGACGGGGATTCCAGCCCGGCCACCGCGCGCAGCAGCGTGGACTTGCCGCAACCGGACGGCCCGAGCAGCGCCAGCACCTCGCCGTCCGCCACCTCGAAGTCCACATCGGACACGGCGGTCACCGCGCCGTACCGCACCGAGAGCCCGGACACCCGCAACGCCATCTCATCGCCCATCCGTCGAATACCCCGCCCTCACCCGGAAGTGTGCTGAGTGAGGGGCACCCTTGTCCGAGTTACTTGGGCAAGGGGGCCCCTCACTCGGAAAACCCCACCCGGACGTGCGGGCCGCATCAGAACTCCCCCAGCGATCCGCCGCGCACCCGCAACCGCTCGACCGCCAGCACCACCAGCACCGTCACCAGCATCAGCAGCGCGCACGCCGCGTAGGCGAGCTGGGTGTTGAGCTCGCCCGGCCGCGAGATCAGCCGGGCGATGGCCACCGGCAGCGTCGCCGCCTCGGGCCGGGCCAGGAAGCTCGTCGCGCCGAACTCGCCCAGTGCCACCACGAACCCGAACCCGGCCGCCGCCCCGACCGAGCGCAGCGCCAGCGGCAGGTCGATCTCCCGCCGCACCCGCCACGGCCCGGCGCCGAGGGTCGCGGCGGCCTGCCGCAGCCGGTCGTCGATGGCCCGCAGCACCGGCAGCACCATCCGCACCACCAGCGGCGTCACCACCAGCGCCTGCGCGAACGGCACCAGCAGCGGCGAGGTCCGCAGGTCACCGGGCAGCAGGTGCAGCGTGATCAGGTACCCGAACCCCAGGGTCACCGCCGACACCCCCAGCGGCAGCATCAGCGCGGCGTCGAGCACCTCGGCGAACCGGCGGCGCGCGGCGACCAGCACCGCCGCGGCCAGCAACCCGACCAGCAGCGCCAGGCAGGTGGCGTCGAACGCCGCGCGCACCGAGTTCAGCGCCGCCTCCAGGCCGCTGACCTGCAACGTGCCGTCCTCGCCGGTGCCGAGCAGGCCGCGCCACCCGGCGAGGCTCCACCCGTCCCGGCCCGACACCGAGCGCAGCAGCAGTCCGACGATCGGCGTGAGCAGCCCGGCGACGACGAGCCCGGTGAGCCCGACGACCAGCCACTCCGCCCCGCGCGGCGGCCGGGTCGTCTCCTCGGCGGCGCGCAGCCGCAGCGCCGCCTCCCGCCTGCGCCGCGCCACCGCCGCCAGCAGCAGCGCGGCCAGCACCGCGGCGACCTGGAGCAGCGACAGCGCGGCGGCCCCGGACAGGTCGAGCAGTTGCACGGTGCGCAGGTAGATCTCGGTCTCCAGGGTCCGGTACCGGCCACCGCCCAGCACCAGCACCACGCCGAAGCTGGTGGCGCAGAACAGGAACACCACCGCCGCCGCGGACCCGAGCGCGGGCATCAGCGCGGGCAGCGTCACCGAGCCGAAGGCCCGCAACCGGGAGGCGCCCAGGCTGCGGGCGGCGTCCTCGGCGCGGCGGTCCAGGTGCGCCCAGAGCCCGCCGACGGTGCGGGCCACCACGGCGACGTTGAAGAACGCGTTGGCCAGCACGATCGCCCACACCCCGGCGTCGGCGCCCAGCACCGCGCGGAACGCCATCCCGACCACGATCGTCGGCAGCACGAACGGCACCGCGATCAGCGCCCGCAGCACCGGTTTGCCCGGCACCTCCAAGCGGGCCAGCAGGTAGGCGACCGGCAGCCCGGCGAGCAGCGCGACCGCGGTGGCCGCGGCGGCCTGGCCGAAGGTGAACGCGACCAGCCGCCACGTCCCCGGCTCGACCAGCACGTCGGCGAAGCCGCCCGCGCCCAGGCCGCGGCCGACGATGGCCACCACCGGCCACAGGAAGAACACCCCGAGGAAGCCGAGCACACCCGCGCCGACGACCCCGAGGGTGACGCGCCGCATCACCCGCGCACGACCTCCCGCCACTCCCGCACCCAGCGGTCCCGGTTGCGCTCGACCTGCTCGGGCGGCAGCTCGGCGGAGCGTTCCGGCAGCGGGGCGGTGCGCTGCCAGCCGTCCGGCAGCGGCACGCCGGTCACCGCCGGGTAGACGTACATCCGCTCGGCGACCTGGGCCTGGAACTCCGGCGAGAGCAGGAAGTCCACCACCTGACCGGCGGCGTCGGGATCGTCGGTGCCGCGCAGCACCCCGGCGTACTCGACCTGCCGGTAGCAGGTGTCCAGCAGCGCCTTCGTGCGCGGCGTCCCGTCCGGGCGGACCTCGGCGGCCGGGGAGGAGGCGTAGGACAGCACGATCGGGCGCGGGCCCTGCCCGGTCGACCCGGAGAAGTCCTGCCCGTAGGCCGCCTCCCAGCCCGAGGAGAGCTTCGCGCCGTTGGCCATCAGCGCGCGCCAGTAGTCGGCCCACCCGTCCTCGCCGAACTCGGCGACGGTGGCCAGCAGGAACGCCAGCCCGGGCGAGGACGTGGACGGGTCGGGCACCGCGAACAGGTCGCGGTAGCGCGGGTCGGTGAGGTCGCGCAGCGTCGCGGGCGCCGGGATGCCGCGATCGGCGAACCAGCCGGTGTCGACGTTGACGCACACGTCGGCCACGTCCACGGCGGTGAGCCGCTGCCCGTCGCCCAGCGCGTAGCGCTCCGGGCCGGTGGCGGAGGTGGGGTGCGGCGCGAACACGTCCGCGCGCAGCGCGCGGGAAGCGAAGGTGGAGTCGACGCCGTAGGCCACGTCGCCGATCGGCGCGTCCTTGGTCAGCACCAGCTCGTTGGTGAGCTCCCCGGCGTCGCCGCTGGGCACCACCCGCACGTCGATGCCGGACTCGCGTTCGAACCGCGCCAGCAGCGCCTCGTCGACGGCGAAGGAGTCGTGGGTGACCAGCGTGACGGCACGCCCCGCGGACTCCTCGTCCCCGATCAGCGAGCACCCCGTGGTGAACGCGACCAGCGCGGTGGCACCGGCCAGCAGCCGTGAGCGTTTCAACGATCCTCCCGATGCGCACGCGCGGCAGCAGGCTGATCGCTCGCCTCCCTGCGCCGGCATGATCCGGTTCAGGTGCGGACGGTCGAGGGGCTCGCCCCTCCTCTCAGCCCAGCGCGCTGGACTCCCGTGGCACCCCGGAGTCTACGTGCCCGCATCCGGCGATCAACCCGCACGGCGCGGGACCTCGCGATCGGCGGCGGCACGCGCCACCATGGGGCCATGACGGAACTGCTCACCGACGCCCAGGTCGCCGAGGCGCTGCAACACCTGCCGGAGTGGCGCCAGGCCGACCAGTCGCTCGTCCGCGAGATCCGGTTCCCGAGCTTCCCGGTGGCCATCCAGGCGGTCACCCGGGTCGCCGAGATCGCCGAGACGGAGAACCACCACCCGGACATCGACATCCGCTATCGCACGGTCACCTTCTCCTGCACCACGCACTCCGCGGGTGGGCTCACGGCAAAGGACACCTCACTAGCCCAAGAGATCGACGCGGTTGCGGATGAGATTGGCTAGTTTTTGTGGAGCACCTGGCGTAGCGGTGCGGGTGGCGGAACCTCAGCGGCCTTCTCGCTCCGGGCGCCCTTCCTCATGTACCAACCACGTACACAGCGTCAGGGCGTCCTCGCGAGAAGACCGCTGAGAACCCGCGGCGGTGCCAGTTGCGTGCGTGGGGCAAAGCGGAAGCGGCTTCGCCGCTTGCCTGACGGGAGTTCCGTTCGGCGTGTGTGTGGCTTCGCCGGTGCCTGGTCTGGGTGGCCCGGGGTCAGCCGATGAGCTCGGCGACCTCGAAGGCGCAGCCCCAGGAGAGGGCGACCCCGCTGCCGCCGTGCCCGTAGTCGTGCACCACCGTGGCGCCGTTGAACTCCTCGGCCTCGACCCGCACCTGCTCGCGACCGGGCCGGAGGCCGACGACGTCACCGGAGACCTCGACGTCGGCCAGGCGGGGTTCGACCTCGGCGCAGCGGTGCAGGATCGCGGCGCCGACGTCGGGGCGCGGGGCCCTGCTCCACTCGCCGTCGACGGCGATGCCGCCGAGGACCAGGCGATCGGCGTGCGGCATCCAGGAGACGAACTCGCCGCCGCGGGAGAGCTCGATGAAGTAGTCCTGCACGCCGGGGTTGCGGACCACGACCTGCTGGCCCCACACCGGCTGGACGCCGGGGTCGCCGACCAGTTCGCGGGCGCCGACGCCGGTGCAGTTGACCACGACGTCGGCCTCGGCCGTCGCGTCGGCCAGCGACGGCACGCCGCTGAGGACGATCTCACCGCCCGCCGCGCGGAACCGTTCGACGAGGTAGGCGAGGTAGCCGGGCATGTCGATCAGCGGCAGGGTGCCCGCGTAGCCGTCGACGAACCCGGCGGGCAGCTCCTCCCGGTCGCAGCGGCGCAGGTCGGGGATCAGGTGCACCTCCGGCGGCAGGGCCTCGCCGAGCGGGTGGCGGGCGGCCATCCGGCCGGGCACCAGCCGGACCCCGGTGCGCTCGTCGCGAGCCAGCGCGGTGAACTCGGCGTGCGAGCGGGTGACCCAGTGCAGCACCTTGTCGGCGGGGCGCAGCAGCGCCGGTCCCCACAGCGCCCCGGCCGCCGCCGAGGTGGTCTCCCCCGGCCGTTCGGCGGTCCGGATCCGCACGGCCCGGCCCTGCTCGGCGAGCACCACCGCCGAGGTCAATCCCTGCACCCCGGCGCCGATCACCAGCACCGGTTTCGCGGACGCGGTCACCCCACCGACGGTAGCAGCCGGACGTGACGGCGGACACGTCCGCGCGGGCCGGTGGTCCGCGGGCCTCGCGCGGGTAGGCTCGCCCCGTCGCCCGCCGGCGCGGGGGAATGCGACACCGACCCAGGGGATTGCGCGATGCACCGGATCTGGCCGCCGGAAGCGGCGGGCGAAGTGGACCAGCACGAGCTCGAACGCCTCTACGGCTACCCGGACCGCGAGAAGTGGGTCGCGGTGAACTTCGTGTCCAGCGCGGACGGCGCGGTGCACATCTCCGGGCGCTCCCGGGGCCTGTCCAACCCGGTGGACCGCCAGGTCTACCCGCTGGGCAGCAACCTGGCCGACGTGGTGCTGGTGGGGTCCAGCACGGCCATCACCGAGGAGTTCACCGGGGTCAAGCCCAGCGCCGAGGTCGCCGAGCTGCGCGCCCGGCACGGGCTGGCGCCGGTGCCGCCGATCGCCATCGTCACCTCCGGCCAGTCGCTGCCGCCCGCGCCGCCGGTGCTCACCGACGTGCTGACCCCGACCATCGTGCTGACCTGCTCCGCCGCCCCCGCCGAGCGGCGCCGGGCCTGGGCCGAGGCGGGCGCCGAGGTCGAGCTCCTCGGCGACGGCGAGGTGGACCTGGTGGGCGCGGTCGACGCGCTGGCCGCGCGCGGGCTGGGCCGCATCCACTGCGACGGCGGGCCGGAGCTGTTCGGCGCGATGCTGCGGGCCGGGGTGGTCGACGAGCTGCGGCTCACGCTGTCCCCGCTGCTGGTGTCGGGCACGGCGGGCCGCATCGCCAGCGGCATGCACCTGGAACCCGAGCGCCTGCACCTGGCCTCGGCGCTGGCCGAGGACGACACGCTGCTGCTGCGCTACCTGCTCACGAACCCGGCGAGCTGATCTCGCGCTCGATGCGCTCGAAGATGTCGGAGTCGGTTTCCCGCTGCCACTCCGGCAGATCCGCCCAGTCGGCCACGTAGGACGGCTTGGGGTCGGGGACGTGCCGGTAGATCTGGCCGGTCCAGCACAGCGCGACGAACCGCCCCTTCTGCTCCCGGGTGAGCCGGGACGCCGCACCACCGGTGGCGCGCAGGAAGTCGCGCACCTGGCCGAACACCGCCGCGGCGCTCTCCCGCTCCCACGTCGGCGTGTCCTCCCACGGCACGACGTAGCCCGGTTTCGGCTCGCCCGGGTAGTGCGCGCGCACCCCGGCGATCCAGGCCTCCCGGAAGACCTTCCCTCCGTCCACGACTGCTCCTCTCGGTGTCACTGCTCGGGCGCTGCTGCCGTGACCGCCCGGATCTGCTCGTCGAGGAAGCGCACGTGCCGGTTGCCCAGGAACGGCACCAGCCGACCGCGCAGGTCGTCGAGCTTGCGGCCGACGTAGCCGGCCGAGGCGGTCTGGCGGACGGTGTCCAGCGCGGCGGCGCCGTGCAGCAGCAGCTGGTCGACGTCGCGGCGCTGCGCCCCGACCACCGCCAGGTCGGTGAGCACGCCGCCGCGGCGCCGGGTGGAGATGTCGGCCCGCAGCAGCGCGTGGAGCGGCCCCTCCGCCAGGTCCGGCCGCCCCAGCGCGACGAAGCAGGAGGCGCGCTCACCGTCGAGCCGGGAGCTCTCGAACCGCAACCAGCCGGTGTGCTCGGGCGCGGGCAGGTGCACCACCTCCTCGGCCTCGTCCAGGGCGCGGCGGCACGCCGCGAGCTCGCCCAGCCCGGCGCTGGCCTGGGCCCGCACCGCGGCCACCCAGTACCGGGTGGCGCGCCCCGGATCACCGCGCTCGGCCAGCCGGGCCGCGCCGTCGAGCAGCGGCACGGCGCTGCGGTGCTCCCGCTCGTAGATGCTGATGAAGGCGTGCCGGGTCATCGCGCAGGCCCACAGGTCGTACTCCCGGGCCTCCTTGCTGGCGTGCGCGGCGATGGAGTAGCAGTGCGCGGCGTCGGCGTACCCGCCACCGTCGAAGAAGATCTCGCCGCAGAGCTGGAACACGTCGCCGGCGAGCAGGCACAGGCGGCGGCGGTCCTCGGCGCGCTGCGGCTCGTCGAGGCACTTCTTGAGCAGCGCCACCTGGCGGCGGGCCAGCGGCAGCACGTCGCGCTTGGTGCGGGTGCCGGAGTAGGTCCGCCACAGCGCCGCGTTGAGCCGCTCGTACTCGGTGAGCACCGCCGGATCGAGGCGCCGGGGGTGGGCGGCGGCGTGGGCGACGCGCTCGGCGTCCAGCGCCGACGCGGGGATCGCGAGCAGGGTGCCGGTCAGCGTCATCAAGCGGATCAGTTCACGGCGGTTCACGTCGTCACGTCGCCAATCGTCGTCGCGCGGTGGGGCCCCCGGCGGCTCCCCGCCGTCCCGCGACGCGCCCCGCAGCTCAGCGATCTGCCACTGCTTCTCCTGCCGGCAGACGCGGTCGTAGTGGGCCAGCAGCGCACCGCGCGCGTCGAGCCGGCGGTCGGCGGTGGACCAGAACTCGCGGCCGGGGAACTGCCGACCCGCCTCGATGTGCGCGATGGAGGTCCGGGAGTAGTGGGTCAGGCGGCCGAGGTCGCCCTGCTTGAGCGGGACGCCCTCGCGGTAGGCGGCCAAGGAGGCCCCGAGGGCGCGGCGGAGCTCCACTTCAGCCACCGACCTGCGCCCCATGAAGGTCCCCATCGTGTCAGCAGACGTATCCGCTCGGTCATCAAGAGTAACCACGAGCGCTCAACAGGTGAACGGTCCGCCGTGTGGGACTTGCTCCCACACCCTTACCCACCTCGCCTCCACACGCTTTCGTGATCGGTGAATCACTGTGCGGAGTCGAAGGGGGCGGCGATGGCCGACCATCCGCGCGCCGGGCACGTCGACGAGCTGCTGACCGAGCTGCGCCGCCGCCGGTGGGTGCTCTACGTCTTCGGACCGAGGCGCGCGCCCGAGGTCGTCGCCGCCACCTTCCACTGGACGACCTGCGCCGACGTGGTGCTGCTGCGCGCCGAGGACGACGCCAGCGCCTACCGCGCCCCGATCACGCCCAGCACCGACGTGTTCGCCCCCGACCTCGTGAGCTGGCAGTACCGCGCCCCGGCCGCCTGGACCCTGCGCGCCGTGCTCACCCTCGCTCCCCCGGGTGAACCGGACGCCCCGCTGGCGGTGCTGCGCCCCGAACCGGGCTGCCACGTCCCGATGGACCTGCGCCGCCCGGTCACCATCCGCCCCACCTCCCTCACCGGCTGCTGAGCGGTGCGACGTAGGCGCCGCGGCCCCGAGTCGCTACCGTCGCGGCATGACCGCGCTGCCCGGCTGGATGCGCCCACCGCGCGCGGAAGGCTGGTTCGCGGAAGACCTCGACCACCTTCCCGAGGCGCCGCGCCACACGGAGCTGATCGACGGAGCGCTCGTCTTCATGACGTCCCCGCAGCGGTCGTCGCACGGTCGCCTCGTCACCTCGCTGACGTCCGCCCTCATCGAGCAGGCTCCCCGGGGCATCGAAGTCGAGCGCGAGATGACCGTCCGCCTCGACGCGCGCAACCGGCCCGAGCCCGACCTGCTGGCCACCACCGCGCCGTACGATCCCGACCGCACCTGGTACGCACCGCAGGACGTGGTGCTGGTGGTCGAGGTGGTGTCGCCGGAATCCGCGCACCGGGACCGCACGGTGAAGCTGCGCAAGTACGCGGAAGCCGGGATCCCGCACTACTGGCGGATCGAAGCCGAGGGAACGTCGCCCGCCCTCCACGCGTACGAGCTGGACGGGCCGACGGCCGCCTACGCCCCCGCGGGGATCCTGCGGGGAGCGACGCGGCTGCGGCGACCGTTCCCGATCGACCTGGACCTGGACGCACTCCTCCCCTGAGCCACATCACTCCCCTGCGTGTCACGCGAACAACTGATGTGTCAGACACCTGGATTCGTCATGCTGGGTTCATGACGAGCGGGCAAGGCCAGGTGAGCACCCCAGCGGACATCCGCCGCGAGATCACCCAGCAATGGACCGGCACCGGCTCGGTCGTCGACGAACTCGCCGACGACCGCCGTTCCGAGGCGGCCCGCGAACAGAACCGGGCGTGAACGCGGTGCTCGAAGCGTCCGCGTCCTGGCGTGGTTGCGCGAGGAGGACAGGGCGGAACCGCTGACGCCCCGGCCCGCTGCCCCGCGACCGGCGGCGGTCAGCCCTGCTCGTCGTCGGGGTGCCCCGGGCGGACGTGGCCCTGGATCTGCTCCAGCAACGCCGACGAGCCTTGCAGGTTGCGCATCAGGGCGTCGATCGTCATGAGGGCGAGGCCCTGCTCCGGATCGCCGAGGACGAGCAGCTTGGTACCCGCCTCGATGCCCAGGTCGCGCCGCGCCTGCGCGGGGAGCACGACCTGCCCGCGCGCGCTCACCGTCACCGCCCCGTAGAAGCCGCGACCGCCGGGGCCGTAGTGGGGTTCGTCCGCACCGGAAGCCATTGCGCCATCCTCGCACACGCATGGCATGTATGATTTGCTTTGCATTTCATACCTCCCGTGCGACGGCCGAACCGCGCCCGCGGTCGTACGGTCGGTCCGCGAGACCTCTCACCGGGGAGAACGCCATGACGAGCACCGCGCCGAGCCCGCCTCCCTTCGCGCGGTGGGCGGTGCTGCCGATCGCCGCCGCCGTCGCGGTGGTGCAGCTCGTGGCCGCGACGCGCAGCGGGTACTGGTTCGACGAGGTCTACATGCTGGCCATCGGCCGCAACCACCTCGACTGGGGTTCCGCCGACCAACCGCCGATGACCCCGGCGCTGGCCTGGCTGATGGACGCGATCGCCCCGGGTTCGGTCCTCGCGCTGCGGCTGCCCGCCGTGCTCGCCACCACCGCGGCGGTGGTCGTCGCGGCCCTCATCGCCCGCGAGCTCGGCGGCGACCGGCGGGCGCAGGCCATGACGGCGGGCGTGCAGGCCACCGCGCTGTGGATCACCCTCGCCGGGCACTGGCTGACCCCGTACACCCTGGAACCGGTCCAGTGGCTGCTGCTGCTCTGGCTGCTGATCCGCTGGATCCGGCTGCGCGACGACCGCCTGCTGCTCGCGCTGGGCGCGGTGGCCGGGATCGCGGCGATGACCAAGTTCCAGGTCGTCCTGCTGTGCGCCGCGCTGCTGCTGAGCGTGCTGCTGCTCGGGCCGCGCGAGCTGCTGGCCCGGCCGCTGCTGTGGGCCGGCGTCGGGATCGCCGGGCTGCTCGCGGCGCCGACCCTGGTGTGGCAGGCCGTCCACGGGTGGCCGCAGCTGCGGATGAGCGGCATCGTCATCGCCGAGGCCGAAGCGCTGTACGGCGGACGCCCCGGCGTCGCGTTCGGGATGATCGCCGTGGCCGGGCTCGCCGGGACGGTGCTGTCGCTGTACGGCCTGTGGCGGCTGGCGCGGGCCGACGAACTCCGGTTCCTCGCCCTGACCACCGCGCTGCTCTACGCGCTGTTCGTGATCGCCCCCGGCCGCCCCTACTACCTCGGCGGCCTCTACGCGGTGCTCGCGGCGGCGGGTGCGCTGGGCCTGCAACGACGGCGCGAGGCCGGACGCGGGCGCCGGCGGTGGGTGGCCTGGCCCGCCTTCGCGCTCAGCGCCGCCCTCGCGGCGGGCATCCTGACCCTGCCGGTCGCCGACGTCTCCGACCGGATGGGCGACGCGCTCGCCCGCCGCGCCGCCGACGTTTACCACGCGCTGCCCCCGGAACAGCGCGAGCGCACCGCGCTCATCGGCGATCCCTACATCGCCGCCGCCTACCTCGACGGGTACTCCACGCGCTACGACCTGCCCCCGGCGCACAGCACCAACCGCGGCTACGGCTACTTCCCGCCACCGCCGGAGAGCGCCGACGCGGCGGTCTACGTGGGCGCCGACCCCGACGAACTCCGCCCGTACTTCACCGACGCGCACCTGATCGCGGCAGGCACCCCGACGAACACCGTCTGGCTCGTCACCGGCAGGCACACCCCGTGGACGCGCGTCTGGACCGACCTCCGCACCCTCGACGTCGAACACCACGGCACACCACCCCGGTGAGGTGGGCGCCGGTCTGGACCACGACGGAGTCGCGAGGAACAACCGCTTGGACCGGGAAACCGGACTCCGAGGATCTTGATCCCGTAGTTGAGCAGCTGCCCCCGCGGACCTCGGCGAAGCTGGTGCGCGCAGCTCAGCAGGTATTCCGGCGACGGGTTCCCGAACCTGTCCGCGGAGGTCGATCCGCTACGCGCGCTACCTGGCGCTTCGACGGGACCGCACCCCATCGCGACGTGCGCGGCTCAACGCCCGAGAGTGCGCCGCAGCACCTGGTAGACGTCGGCACGCGTGCTGATCGTGATCACGAGGACCACCACTCGGCCGTCATCGATCTCGTAGCAGATCCGGTAGTTGCCCACCCGGTACCGCAGAACTCCCGGACAGCCGGTCAGCGGAAGGCTCCCCCGCCGCCTCGGATCGGCGGCCAGCTCTTCGATGGCGTTCTCCAAGGCCGCTGCGGTCTTGGGCTGTTTGTGGGCGAGCTTGTCCAGGAACTTCCCCGCCTCGCGGAGAATCTCGACCGAGTAGGGCACCGGCGCCTACTGGGACGGGGTGCGGCGCGTGAACGGCACCGGCTCGTTGGTGCCCGCCCGCCTGGCCTCCAGGGCCTCCCGGACCGCTTCGCCGTCCACGAGGTCTTCGAGGTCCTCCAGGAGCTCCGCCGCCTCCGCGGGAACCACCGCAGCGGCCCGGCGACCATGCTTGGTCAGGTACGTCGTCTCCCCGCCGAAGCATGCGCGCGAAGTAACCGGCCCCAGGTCGGCACGGGCCTCGCTGATGGACATCTCCGAAGACATGTACAAAAAGTACACCTGCGGCACGACACGGCGCCAGCACCACAGCCGACCTCCCCGAACCCGAGACCCATGGGGGCCAGTGCGATCAGCGGCTTCGCGCGAGCCAGTCGGCGAAACCGTCCCCGGCGATGGTCGTGCCTGGTCCCGCCAGCAGGGCACCGCCGGCGATGGCGTCACTCACCGGGCCGTCGGTGACCGCCACCGACGGGTCCACTCGAGCGACCATGTCGGGCAAGCGTTCGGGCCGGGGCCCTGCGACTTCGGACAACTCGGAGCCTTCCTCGCGCGTGGCGAGCTCCAGCAGGAGGCGGGCGACCTCGTCGACGTCGACGGGCTGGACGGGCCAGTCGGGGATCGTGGCGGTGCTCCCGTCCCGCACCCAGCCGAGCATCTGGTCGGCGAAATCGTGGAACTGCGCGGCGCGCAGGATTCGAACGCCCGGAGCGTGCTCGCTCACGGCGTGCTCATGCGCGAGCTTGGCCACGAAGTAGCCGTCTTCAGGTGTCCGATCGACCCCGATGATCGACAACACGACCGTGCGCCGGATACCCGCGGCCGTCGCGGCACGTCCGAGCGTCTCGGCGACCGAGGTGAAGAACGTCGTTGCCTCGTGCTGCTCCATGCTCGACGAGTTCGTGACATCGATGACCGCGTCGACGCCGGTGAGGTCGGGGACCGGCCCGCTTCGGAGGTCAACGCCGGAGGACCGGGACAACTCGACGACGGTGTGGCCGGATTGCCTTGCCCTGCTCGCCAGGCTGCGTCCGACGAGACCGGTGGCTCCGGCGATGGCGATGCGCATGGGCAGCACGTCCTTCGCTGTGATCGTTGCGTGGCGTCTGGAGGGGCAGGGATTCGCCAGGCGCGGAACGGCATTCCACGCGGTACGGCCGGGTCAGGATGGGCCGGGTAGCAGCGCATCGCGCACCCGCTGGGGTGCCTCCGGATTGGTGCGCTCGACGTCTGCGGCGATGTCGGCCAGCGAGCGGGCGGCGAGCTCATGTCGCCAGGCCAGCTCCGCCCGGCGCATGCTCAGCGAAACCGCGCAGTGGTCCCGGTAGTCGAGATCCGGGTCCCCACCCGGGCCGTTGCGGAGGATCCGGGTGCAGCGGAACGCGTCCTCCGGTCCCTCCAAGGCCACGACGACATCCAGCAGCGAAATGGTCGACGGACTCCGGCTCAACCGGAAACCGCCCTGCGGTCCCGAAACCGAGATCAGCAGCCCGGCGCGGACCAGTGACTGCAGCTGCTTGTTCAGGTATGCGGCGGGCAGTGCGTAGAGCTCAGCGAGCCGACTCGCCGGGACCGGTCCGCCGGCCCAGGCCAGGTTCACGCACGAGTGCAGCGCCCACTCCACGCCCTGTCGCATTTCGCATTCCTGGACCCTACGTATCCTAGATCTTTCATGTCCACGATTTTTTGAGCGCGCGAAGCCCTCGTCGGGGCGGCCATGGTCGGTCAACAGGGAGCAGGCAGAGCGTGGTGGGTAACGTACGAGCGTGCGCATCACGCGGGACGAACTGCACCGCTTGGTGGACGAGGTGCCTCCGGAGGAGCTGGAACAGGTCGGTGAGTACCTGCGGCACCTGGTTGGCCGTCGCCGTGGCTCGGGCCAGGCGCGGCCGCGTCGGGCGTTCCGCTTCGCGGGTCTGGGGCAGGCTCCGCCCGGCACCGGCGGCCCGGCCGAAGAGATCGCTCGGGACGAACTCGGTGGTCGTGGCAGTACCGCCGAGTGATCGTCGTCGAACTGGTCCGATCATGGCCGACCGCGGAGACGGAGCACCAGCGCTGCTGGGTGCCGGCCCTGCTGCTACCTGAACCGCTGCTCGGCGAGGTCCGCGTCCTGCTGAGGACGCGCTCGGTCCACCGCACCGTCGGGGGACGTGCCCGCGGTGGCGATGTCGCGGCAGCCGCCAAGATCGGCCCTCGGTGCTGGGCGGGTCCGGAGCTGCTGCCGAACGCCGGTCACCGCCGAAGCGGTGACCGGCCCGGATCAGACGTTGAAGCGGAAATCCACGATGTCGCCGTCGGACATGACGTAGTCCTTGCCCTCCATGCGGACCTTGCCCGCCGACTTGGCGTCGGCCATCGAGCCCGCGGTGACGAGGTCGTCGTAGGAGATGATCTCCGCCTTGATGAAGCCGCGCTCGAAGTCGGTGTGGATGACGCCCGCGGCCTGCGGGGCGGTCCAGCCCTGGCGGATCGTCCAGGCGCGGGCCTCCTTCGGCCCGGCCGTGAGGTAGGTCTGCAGGCCGAGGGTGTGGAACCCGGCGCGGGCCAGCGCGGCGAGCCCGGGCTCGGTCTGGCCGATGGACTCCAGCAGCTCGGCGGCGGACTCCGCGTCGAGCTCCACCAGCTCGGCCTCGACCTTGGCGTCGAGGAACACCGCGTCGGCCGGGGCGACCAGCTCGCGCAGCTGCGCGCGCCGGGACTCGTCGGTGAGCACGCCCTCATCGGCGTTGAACACGTAGAGGAACGGCTTGGTGGTGAGCAGGTTCAGCTCGCGCAGCTCGGGGTCGTCCTTGCCGATCCCGGCGGCGAACAGCGTCCGGCCCTCGTCGAGGATCTCCTTGGCCCGCTGCGCGGCCTCCAGCGCGGGGCGGCGGTCCTTGTGGGTGCGGGCTTCCTTCTCCAGCCGGGGCAGCGCCTTCTCCAGCGTCTGCATGTCGGCGATGATCAGCTCGGTGTTGATCGTCTCGATGTCGCTGGACGGATCGATCCGGCCGTCGACGTGCACCACGTCGGGGTCGTCGAAGACCCGGATGACCTGGCAGATCGCATCCGCCTCGCGGATGTTGGCGAGGAACTTGTTGCCCAGGCCCTGCCCCTCGGAGGCACCCTTGACCAGGCCCGCGATGTCGACGAACGACACGGTGGCGGGCACCGTCTTCGCCGAGTCGAACATCTCGGCGAGCCGGTCCAGCCGCGGGTCCGGCAGCGGCACCACGCCCACGTTGGGTTCGATGGTCGCGAACGGGTAGTTCGCCGCGAGCGCTTCGTTGCTGGTCAAGGCGTTGAACAAGGTGGACTTGCCGACGTTGGGCAGTCCGACGATTCCGAGGGTGAGGCTCACACCCCGAGTCTAGGTGCTGGCCCGAGCCCCTCCCGGGCCCGGTCGCACCGGCCCCGCCGGGACATGGGTGAGGGGCACCCCCATCCGGCCATGTCGAATGAAGGTGCCCCCCACCTGGTTCAGTCGTCCTGGCCGCCGCCGTCGTCCTGGCGGTCGTCGTCGTTGTCCTGCTGGTCGTTGCGGTCGTCCTGCTGGCCGCCGTCGTCGTCCGGCGCGTTCGGCGGTGGTTGCTCCTGGTCCTGCCGCTGTTCCTGCTCCTGCTCCTGGTCCTCGGGCGGCGGAGCCGGGTCGTTGCACCCGGCCGTGAGGGTCACCGCGAACGCGGCCGCCGCGATGCCTCCCGCGATTCGGAATCCGCGTGCCTTCCTGATCAGGGTCATACCGAGACGATAGGGACGAACGGCCGCCGCCGCACTACCAGGTGACGCCGCACGATGTCCGATACCCGCTAGAACCGGGCCGGGGGCGCTGGCAGCATCGATGTCGTGATGGTGGGAATCGAGGAAGCGTACCGGGCGGTGAGCGCCCGGGACCCGCGCTTCGACGGCTGGTTCGTGCACGCGGTGCGCAGCACGGGCATCTACTGCCGCCCCTCCTGCCCCGCCCGCACCCCCAAGCGCGCGAACAGCGCCTTCTACCCCACGGCCGCCGCCGCGCAGGGCGCCGGGTTCCGCGCCTGCCTGCGCTGCCTGCCCGACGCCGTGCCGGGGTCCCCGGAGTGGGACCTGAGGGCCGACCTGGCCGGCCGCGCGATGCGGCTGATCGACGACGGCGCGGTCGACCGGGACGGCGTGGCCGGGCTCGCCGCCGCGCTGGGCTACTCGCCGCGCCACCTCACCCGGGTGCTGACCGCCGAACTCGGCGCCGGACCGCTCGGCCTGGCCCGCGCGCACCGGGCGCACTCCGCCCGCGTCCTGATCGAGACCACGCCGGTGCCGTTCGGCGACGTCGCGTTCGCCGCCGGGTTCGCCAGCCTGCGGCAGTTCAACGAGACGATCCGCGAGGTCTTCGCCACCACGCCCACCCTGATGCGGGCCCGCGCGCAACGCCGCGGCGGCCCACCGCCCGCTCCCGGCGCGATCCGGCTGCGGCTGCCGTTCCGGGCGCCCTACGACGCCGCCGGTGTGCTGGCGTTCCTCGGGGCGCGCGCCGTCGCCGGGCTGGAGGACGTCGGGCCCGGGCACTACGCGCGGGCGCTGCGGCTCCCGCACGGCACCGGCACCGCGACGCTGCGGCCCGAGGCCGACCACGTGTCCTGCACGCTGCGGCTGTCCGACCTGCGCGACCTCGGCAGCGCGGTGTCCCGGCTGCGCGGGCTGCTGGACCTGGACGCCGACCCGGTGGCGGTGGCCGAGGTGCTCGGCGCCGATCCGCTGCTGGCCCCGCAGCTCGCCCGGCATCCCGGGGTGCGGGTGCCGGGCAGCGTCGACCCGACCGAGATGCTGGTCCGGGCGGTGCTCGGCCAGCAGGTCTCGGTCGCCGCCGCGCGCACCATCACCGAACGGCTGGTCGCCGCGCTCGGCGAACCGCTCGCCGAACCGGACGGGGCGGTGACCGCCCTGTTCCCCACCCCGGCGGCGCTGGCCGAGCACGCCCGCGACGTACTGCCCGGTCCGCGCCGCCGGGCCGAGGCGGTCCGCGCGATCGGCGAAGCCCTCGGCGGCGGGCTCGCGGTGCACCCGGGTCGCGATCACGACGAGCTGCGCCGGGACCTGCTGGCGCTGCCCGGGGTCGGGCCGTGGACCGCCGACTACGTCCTGCTGCGGGTGCTCGGAGCACCCGACGTGCTGCTCGACGGCGACCTCGCGCTGCGTCGCGGCGCCGCGGCGCTGGGGCTCCCGGACGAACCCGCCGCCCTCGGCGACCGCGCCCGGCGGTGGCGGCCCTGGCGCTCCTACGCCGGGATGCTGCTGTGGACGGCGACCGCGCCACGAATCGGAGGAACGACATGATCACCTGGTCCACCACCGGAACCCCCGCGGGGCCGTTCACCGCCGTCGTCGACGGCGACGGGGCGGTGCTGGCCTCCGGCTGGACCGACCGGCTCGACGCCCTGCTGCCGCAGGTCTCCCCCGCGCTGCGCGGGGACTGCACCGAGGTCGCCGACCTCGGTCCGGTGACCCGCGCCGTGCACGCCTACCACGACGGCGAGATCGGGGCGGTCGACGGAGTCCCGGTCCGGCAGCGCTCCGGCGCGTTCCTGGAGCACGCCTGGGACGTGCTGCGCGAGGTGCGCGCCGGGGAGCCGGTCAGCTACGCCGAATTCGCCGCGCTGGCCGGACGTCCGGCCGCCGTGCGGGCCGCCGCGTCGGCCTGCGCCCGCAACGCCGCCGCGCTGTTCGTGCCCTGCCACCGGGTGCTGCGCACCGACGGTTCGCTCGGCGGCTTCCGCTGGGGCCTCGACGTCAAGCGCTGGCTCCTCGCCCACGAGACCCATCCGGGACGTGAGTGAGGGGCACCCTTGCCCAACATACTTGGACAAGGGTGCCCCTCACTCAGTTCCCGTTCGGGTGACGACGGTGCCTTGGTGGAAGCGGACCTGCCAGCCGTCGGGGGTCCGCTGCCAGAGGGTCGCCCGCTGGGTGAGCCGGTCGCCCTGGCGCAGCGCGTAGGTGAGCAGGTGCAGGCCCGGCGCCAGTTCGCGGCGGCGGAAGTCGTCGGTCTCCCAGCGCTCCGGCACCGGGTTCCGGAACCGCTCGGCCAGCACCGCGATCACGTGCTCCCGGGAGTACGTCCGGCCGGAGGCGCCGATCTCCCGGAAGTCCGGCGCGATCATCGCCTCCACCTCGGGCAGCGTCGTGCCCCGGTGGAACAGCGGCTCCAGTTCGGCGAGTTCGGCGAGCACGGGGTCCATCCCGCAGTGGTAGCACGCGGAACTCCCGATCGGCGCGGGATTTTCGGCCGCCGCGACGTGGTGGTACCGGAAGCGCCGCCGATGCCGAGGACGCCTCACGCCCGGCGTCCACACCGCGTCGTCACCCGTACGGGACGTGAGTGAGGGGCACCCTTGCCCAACATACTCGGACAAGGGTGCCCCTCACTCAGTTCCCGTTCGGGTGGCTCGTCGCCTGGGCGGTCGGGGAGGGCGCTCAGGTCTGGAGTTCGAGGGTGGATCCGGTGCGGGACTTGCGGACCCGGAGGCGGACGCCGATGCGCTGGCGCATCTCCTCGACGTGCGAGACGAGGCCGACGACGCGGCCTCCGGCGCGCAGCTCGTCGAGGGTGTCCATCACCAGGTCGAGGGTGTCGGCGTCGAGGGTGCCGAAGCCCTCGTCGATGAACAGCGTGTCCAGCAGCACGCCACCGGATTCGGCCGCTACCACGTCGGCCAGTCCCAGCGCCAGCGACAGCGAGGCCAGGAACGACTCGCCGCCGGAGAGCGTCTTGGCCGGGCGGACCTTGCCGGAGTAGTCGTCGAGCACGTCGAGGCCGAGCCCGCCCCGGGTGCCGCGCGCCCCGGCCGCGTCCGAGTGCACGAACGAGTAGCGCCCGCCGCTCATCCGCTGCAACCGGCGGGTCGCGGTGATGGCGACCTCCTCCAGCCGCGCGGCCAGCACGTAGGAGCGCAGCGACATCCGGCGCCGGTTCTGGCCGCGCCCGTTGACCACGTCGGTGAGCGCGTCGAGCTCGCGGTAGGCGGTCTCGACGGGTTCGAGCCGGGTCCACGCCTCGCGCAGCAGCTCGCCGAGCCGGGTGATGTCGGCGTGCTGCTGCTCGGCGCGGTGGGCCCGGGCCGCGGCGTCCTCGGCGGCGGTGCGCGCGGTGGCCGCGGTCCCGGCGGCGCCGTCCACGTCGACCTCGGTGTCGGCCTCGACCCCGAACAGCTCCGGATCGGCCAGGGCGGCGCGGGCCCCGGCGGCGCGCTCGGCCACCCCGTCGAGGAACTCGGCGAGCGCGGCCATCCGGTCCTCGTCGCGGCGCGCGGCCAGCGCGGTGTCCACGTCGTCGAACCCGGCCGCGGTAGCGGCGGCGGTGAGCGCGTCGCGCTGCTCGGCGACCCGCTGCTCGGCCTCGGCGTGGGCGGTGCGGGCGGTGACCAGCCCGTCCAGCGCGGCGGCGGTGTCCAGCAGCGCCGCGCGGTGCTGCTCGATGCCGTCGTGCTCGCCGCGCGCCGCGCGCAGCCGTTCCTCGCGGTCGGCGATGGTCGCGCTCAGGGCGTCCCGCTCGGCGCGGCGCCGCGCCAGCCGGGTGCGCAGCTCGCCGAGCTCGCCGGTGAGCCGTTCGGACTCGGCTTCGAGGTCGGCCAGCGCGCGCTCCCGCTCCGGCAGCGCGGCGACCAGGTCGCGCAGCGCGGCGTGCTCGGCGGTGCGCTCGTCGACCTCGGCGGCCAGCCGCTCCTCGGTGTGCTCGCCGAGGCGTTCGGCGAGCCGGTCGTGGTGCTGGCGGGCCTGGTGCAGCGCGGTGGCCAGCTCGTCGCGGTGCGCGGCGGCGCGCTGCTCGGCCTGCCGCGCGCGGTCCTCGTCCTCGGCGCCGACGGCATCGGCGACCGGTTCGGCGGGGGCCGGGTGCTCGGCCGCCCCGCACACCGGGCACGGCCCGTCGGCCAGCCCCGCGGCGAGTTCGGCGGCCATCCCGGCGAGCCGCCGCTCCCGGAGTTCCTGCGCCCGGTCGCGGGCCCGCTGGTGCTCGTCCACGGCCTGCTGCGCGCGGTCCTCGGCGGTGCGCAACGCCCGCCGCGCGGCCGGGAGTTCCCGCGCGGTCCGCAGCAGCGCGTCCAGCTCGACCAGCCGGGTGGCCAGCGGGTCCAGCTTCGGCTGCGCCTGCCTGGCCTCGTCGACGGCGGCGCGGGCGGCGGTGATCCGCTCCGGGAGCGCGGCCTGCCGGTCGAGGAGTCCGGCTTCGGTCTTCTCGTCCTCGGTGGAGCCGCGCTCCAGCGCGGCCAGCGCGGCGCGGTCGGATTCCTGCTGCCGCGCCTCGGGGAGGAGCTGGGCGAGCGCCCCGGCGCGCTCGCGGGCGTGCCCGGCCCGCTCGCGCAGCTCCGCCACCGGGTCGTCGGGGCCGGTGCACCGCGCGGCGGCCTCGCGGAGCCCTCCGGCGGCCTCCTCGAACCGGGATTCGGCGCGCCGCAACGCCGTTCGCGCCGCGAGCACCGGTTCCGCGCGGTGCGCGGCGTCCTGCTCGGCCCGGCGCGCCTCGACGTCCGCCGCCTGGTCGTCCACTTCGGACAGCACCGCGCGGGCGTCCCGCACCCGGCGCACCTTGTCGGCGAGCCCGCGGCGCTCGGCCAGCACCGCCTCGGCCGCGTCGCGTTCGCGGCGCAGCCGGGAGTGCTCGGCGCGGGCGTCCTCCAGCTCGCGGACCGCCTGCTTCTGCGCCGATTCCAGCCAGTTGCGGTCGTCGTCGTCCACCGGCTCGTGCCCGACGACCTGCGCCAGCCGCGCCCGCAGGTCCCGCACCCGCAACGACTGCTGCTCCAGCTCGCGGTGGCGTTCCCGGCGGCGCTCGACGAACCAGCGCTCCACCTCGCCGAAGCGCTGGGTGCCGAACAGCTTCTCCAGCAGCTTCTCCCGCTCCCCGGTGTCGGCCCGGAGGAACTTCGCGAAATCGCCCTGCGGCAGCATGACGACCTGGGTGAACTGCACCGCGGTCATCCCGAGCAGGCGCTCGACCGTGCGGGCCACCTCGTCGATGCGGGTGAGCCCGTCCGGGGACTCGCCGGTCGGCGCCCCCGAGACCCAGGTCAACGACGCCTTGGCCTGCTGGGTGGTGAAGCCTTCGCCGCGCTTCTTCGGCCGCTGGTACTCGGGGCTGCGCACCAGCCGCAGGCGCTGGCCCTGCACCGTGAGCTCCAGCTCGACCTCGGTGGGCGTGCCGGGATCGGCGGTGTCGCAGCGCAACCGCTTGGCGTCGTCGCGGACCCCGGGCACCTGGCCGTAGAGGGCGAACGCGATGGCGTCGAGCAGCGTGGTCTTGCCCGCGCCGGTGTCGCCGTGCAGCAGGAACAACCCGTCGGCGCCCAGCGCGTCGAAGTCCACCACCTGCTCGTCGGGATACGGGCCGAAGCCGCTCAGGCGCAGCGAGTGCAGCCTCATCGGGCCACCTCCGCGCTGCTCGCGGTGCGCAGCGCCTCGGCGAGCAGCGCGCGTTCCCCGTCGCCAGGATCGCTGCCCCGGCAGTCCGCGACGAAACCCGCCGCGAGCTCGTGGTCGTCCCGGCCCCGGGTGATCTCGGCGTAGCGGAGTTCGGCGGTGGCCCGGCCGCCCGCCGGCTTCCACTCCAGGTGCACCGCGTGCGGGAAGCGCTCCTGCAGGCGGCGCATCGGGTCCAGCGGGCGGACCTCGTCGGTCAGCGTCACCGACAGGTAGTGGTCGGTCACCGCGTCGTGCTCGGGCGCGTCGAGCAGCGCCGCCAGCTCGCCCTCGATCGCGGCCAGCGGGCGCGGCACCGGCAGCTCGCGGCGCCGCACCTCGGCGAGCCCGTCGGCGTCGAGGTCCACCAGCCAGACCGATTTCCGGTGCGCCGCCTCGGAGAACGAGTAGGCCAGCGGGCTGCCGGAGTAGCGCAGGTGCTCGGCGAGCCGCTGCGCCCCGTGCAGGTGACCCAGCGCCGCGTAGTCGACGCCGTCGAACACCGCGCCGGGCACCTGCTCCACCCCGCCGACGGCGATGGTGCGCTCCGAATCGCTGCCCGTCCCACCGGTGACGAAGGCGTGCGCGAGCACCACGGACCGCGCGCCGGGTCGGGTGGCGAGGTCGGCGCGCACCCGGTTCATCGCCTCGGTGAGCACGCCGGTGTGCCCGCGCGGGACCTCCGCGCAGGCGCCGGGCACGTCGGTGCGGGCCCGCAACGCCTGGCGGGCCGGATCGGGTTCCAGGTACGGGATGCCGTAGAAGGCCACCGGACCGTGCTCGTCGTCGAGCAGCACCGGTTCGTGCAGCTCGGTGGGGCTGGTGCGCAGGTGCAGGCCGCCCGCCGCCGCGAACTCGCCGAAGGCGCCGACCCGCGCCGCCGAGTCGTGGTTGCCCGAGGTGATCACCAGCCGCGCCCCGGCCCGGCGGATCGCCGAGAGCACCCGCACGCAGGTCTGCACCGCTTCCCCGGAGGGCACCGCGCGGTCGTAGAGGTCCCCGGCCACGACCACCACGTCGACGCGCTCCTCGACGACCAGGTCGGCCAGCCCGGTCAGGACTGCCTCCTGATCTCCGAGCAGGTCACGTCCGTGGAAGGTCCGGCCCACGTGCCAGTCGGAGGTGTGCAGCACCCGCATTCCGGTCACGCTAGCGAGGACCGGAGATCACCAGGTCGACCCCCCGCGTGTCGGGCGCGGCGATCACGCGCGGTGCGCCGCGCGATCACGGGCAGTACCGGATTCCCCCGCGCCGCAGCGGATCGGCCATCATGGTGCGGTGGGTACCGGGCTGCTGATCGCCGTCGTCGTCGTGCTCGTGCTGCTGTGCGCCGGAGCGCTGCTGCTGCTCTGGCGGCTCTACACCGACAGCGCGCGACGCGCCGACGACGCGCTGCGCATGGTGGAGGCCGAGCGCTCCCGCGGCGCCGCGCAGCAGGCCGCGCTGCGCCGCTACGAAGTCGCGTTCGCCTCGATCACCGGGCGCGGTGAGCTCGGCGAGCAGGTGCTGGTGGAGACCGCGCGGTCGCTGGGGCTGCGCGAAGGCGTCCACTTCACGCTCCAGACCGACCTCGCGGGCGGCGGGGCGGCCCGACCGGACCTGGTGCTGTCGGTCGGCGGCGGGCGGCAGGTGCCGGTCGACGCCAAGGCGAGCCTGGCGGTGTGGGCCGAGGCGGTCGAGACCGACGACCCCGCCGAGCGCGCCGACGCGCTGCGCGTCCACGTGCGCAACATCCGCTCCCGCGCGACCGAGCTCGCGGGCAAGGGCTACCAGCGGTGGGCCGACGCGATCTACGGGACGATCATGTTCGTGCCCTCCGACGCCGCCGTCGTCTCCGCCTTGGACACCGACCCGCAACTGCTGTCCTGGCTGCTGGACAAGCGCGTCTTCCTGTGCGGCCCCACCGGATTCGCGGTGCTGGCCTCGGCGGCCCTGTTCGCCGCCACCGAGCGCACCCTGGCCGAGGACATCGAGCAGGTCCGGGCGCAGGCGGTGCGGGCCCAGCGCGCGGCCGGGGGCGCGGTGGAGGCGGTGAACCTCTCCAGCACCCACCTCCAGCGCTTCGTCTCCGCCCGGCGGCGCGAACTCGACGCGCTGGAGACGTTCCGCAACGCGGTGCAGCCGCTGGCCGAGACGGCGGGGAGTGGGTCGGTGGGGGCAGTAAGAAGAGAAGACGACGCAGCGCTTCCGGAGCCTCAGCAGTCTTAAGTAGTCGTGGTCATGTTGCGTGGCGGTGCCGGTAGCGGAACCTCAGCGGCCTTCTCGCTCCGGGCGCCCTTCCTCATGTACCAACCACGTACACAGCGTCAGGGCGTCCTCGCGAGAAGACCGCTGAGAACCCGCGGCGGTGCAAGCTGCTTAGGTGGGGCAAGGCGGAAGCGGCTTCGCCGCTTGCCTGACGGCGGTTGCGGGTGGCGCGTGCGTGGGCTGGAAGCGGCTTCGCCGCTTCGGCGCTTTGGTTCGGGTGGCCGGTCAGACGTGGGTTTCGACGAAGGCGATGAGGGCGTCCACCGCGAGTTCGGCCTGGCGTCCGCGGCCGAATCCGTGGTCGACGCCCTCGTAGGGGTGGAGCTGGACGGTGGTGCCGCGGCGGCGGAGTTCGGCGGCGAAGTCGAGGCTCTGCTCCAGCGGCACCAGGGAATCGGCGGTGCCCTGCTGGATCAGGAACGGCGGCTCGGCACCGGAGACGCCCTCGATCGGGCTGGCCGCCGCCGCGCGCTCGGGGCATTCCGCGGGCAGGCAGCCGAGCAGCCGCACGATCACCTTCTCGGCGTAGGGCGTCAGCTCGGTGTACTTCGCCTGCGCCTCGGCGCTGAGGTCGGTCGGCCCGAACCAGTCCAGCACCGCGCGGATCCCGGTCAGCCCGCCGCCCGGCGCCGCCGGATCATCGGTCGCCACCCCGAGCTGCGCGACGAGGTGACCGCCCGCCGACGCGCCCCACAGCGCCACCCGGTCCGGGTCCAGCCCCCACCGGTCGGCGTTGCGCTGCAACCAGCGCACCGCATCGCTGACGTCGACCACCTGCGCCGGGGCGGGGGCGACCGTGGTCAGCCGGTAGTCCACGGTGGCCACCGCGTACCCGCGCGCCAGCAACTGTTCGGCGGCCAGCGCCTCGGCGGTGCGCCGATCGGCGTCGAGGGTGCGCTCGCCCGCGTCCCAGCCGCCGCCGTGCGCGTAGACCACCAGCGGCACCGGTTCGCCGCTCGCCTCGGGCAGGAAGAGGTCCAGCGCCAGCGGACCGGAGTCGCGCTCGGCGTAGACGGCACCGCGCACGACCTCGGCGGCACCGAGGTCCGCGGCGGCGGTGCGCGGGGCCGGGACGTCGGCGCTCGACGCGCGGGAGCACCCGGTGGCGACCAGCACGGCCAGCCCGGCGCACAGCGCCACCAACCGCCTCAGCACCACAGCACTCCCCGACCCGAACTTCACCCGATCAAGTGAGCTTAACAAGATCAGGATCAGCCCCGGCACGGTTTCGGCACGCCCGCCCGCAGCGGGCCGACCGGCGAAGCGCGGAGGCCCGACGCTCCCGTCACCCGTCCGTGAACTGAGTGAGGGGCACCCTTGTCCAAGTAACTTGGGCAAGGGTGCCCCTCACCTCGTCAACGCCGTCTGAAACGACTGAGGGGCGTCAGTCTGCGGCGTGTTGTTCGGCTGCCAGGAAGTGCGCCGTCCTGGCGGTGGCCTCGTAGAGGTCGCGGTAGTGCTCGTAGAACCGCTCGTAGCGCTCGCTGCGCTCCGGGTCGGGGCGCACCACCGAGGTCACCGGGTTCCAGCCGTCCGGGTCGATGGCGCTGCCGGTGGCGACCCCGGCCAGCAGCGCGTCGCCGTAGGCGGCACCGACCGTCTCCGCCGGGATCTGCTGCTCCCGCCCGGCGATGTCGGTGACGATCTGCGTCCACAGGCCGCCCTGGGTGCCGCCGCCGACGGCGACCAGCCGTTCCGCCGCGCCGCCCGCCTCGGCCATCGCCTCCAGGTTGTGCCGGACGCCGAAGCCGATGCCCTCCAGCGCCGCCCGGTACAGCTCGGCCCGGCCGTGCGCGGTGGTCAGCCCGGCCAGCACGCCGCGGGCGTCCGGGTCGAAGATCGGCGTCCGCTCCCCGGCGAAGTACGGCAGCAGCAGGAGCCCGCGGCTGCCCGCCGGAACCTCGCCCGCATCGGCGACGAGCCGCGCGAAGTCGCCGTCGAACAACCCGCGCAGCCACTCGGTGACCGCGCCGGAGGTGGCCATCCCGGCGGCCAGCGTGTAGGTGTCCGGGAACGCCCCGCAGGTGCCCCACAGCGCCGGGTGCGGCCGGGGATCGGTGAGCACCTGGACGAAGAACATCGTGGTGCCGTACATCAGCATCACGTCGCCGGGCGCCCGGACGCCGACGCTGGTGGCCTCGGCCCAGGCGTCGATGGTGCCCGCGGTGACCGGCAGCCCCTCCGGCAGCCCGGTCTCGGCCGCCGCCTCGGCACCGACCCGGCCGACCACCTCCGTGGACCAGACCAGCTCCGGCAGCGGCAGGTCGGGGGCGACCTCCGGCGCCCACTTCGCCGACCAGGTCCGCTCGTGCAGGTCGTAGAGCGGATCGCACTGGCTGGCCGAGTGGTGGTCCAGCACGTACCGGCCGGTGAGCCGGTGCACCAGGTAGGAGCTGCACATCAGCAGCATCTCGGTGCGCCGGTAGACGTCCGGCTCGCGCTCGGCCAGCCAGCGGATCTTCGGGCCGACGGCCTGGCTGGTCAGCGCCGAACCACCGCGCCGCAGGATCTCCTCGGCGCCGAGCTCCTCGTTCAGCGCGTCGATCTGGGCGGTGGCGCGGGTGTCCACCCCGTAGAGGACGGCCGGCCGCAGCGGGTTCCCCGCGCCGTCGGCGGGCAGCAGCACCGGGCCGATGCCGCTGACGCCCAGCCCGGCCAGCTGCCGGCCCTCCGCGGCGGGCAGCAGTTCCCGCACCAGCGCGACGAAATCCGCCCACCACACCGACTCGGCGTCGTGCTCGACCCAGCCGGGATGCGGGTAGGAGGTCTCGTGCGGTCGGCTCGCCCGGGCGATGATCCGGCCGTCCGCGGCGACCAGCACCCCCTTCGAGCTCGACGTCCCGATGTCGATGCCGAGCAGCACCTGGTCCATCCGCCCCGCCTCCTCGTCGTCGTCGCGGACAGCTTTTCAGCCCCGGGTCCACTCGTCGAGGCGGATGTCGAGCAGATCCGCGACCGCCCGCAGCGCCTCGCGGTGATCGCCCGGCACGGCGTGGATGTGGTTCGCGCCGAACTTCGACAGGAACAGCTCGCCGGGTGCGTCCAGCCGGGCGAACGCGTGCGGCCACTCCGGGGTGGACTGGTCGACGAGCTCCTGGTTGGTCGCCGCGTCGTAGCTCTCGAAGTCGCCGAGCATGAGCTGGAGCCGGTAGCGCCCGTCCTCGCGGGTGAGCCGTCCCAGCGTCATCCGCCCGGGCGCGGCGATGTGCTGCACCGAGGCACCGCCCGCCGGGAAGAAGAACACCTCCGGGTAGAAGTTGACCTTCGCCAGGTTCTCCGCCGGGTCGTCGCTGCGCGCGGCGTACCAGGTGGCGTGCTGGCCGGAGTTGCACAGGTCCCAGATGTCGCGGTCGGCGTGGTAGTGCCGGACGTCGGCGAACAGCACCGGGGTGCGCGCCACCGACTTGAACAGCTGCATGGTCAGCGCGCCGTCCATGTCGGCCTCGGTGGCGCAGACGTGCGGTTCCTTCGGGCCGTTCCAGTCGTAGGGGTCGTTGAGGAACGCCTCGGTGACGTCCATCGTCGCGAAGTTCTCGGTGAGCTCGGGCTGCGCCTTGATCCCGGAGAAGTCCAGGTTCCGCTCCGCGATGATGTCCCGGATCGCCAGGTAGGAGCGGATCTGGCGCTCCAGCAGCTCCGGGGTGAGCTTCGCGCCGTCGTAGTGCACCCCGGCGGCGTGCCGCTCGATCCACTCGCGGGCCGCCCGGGCCTCCGCGGCGTCGGCCTTCTCGGCGCGCAGCACCAGTTCGTACTGGTCGATCTCCTCGACGTCGATGCCGAAGGTGCGCATCCACTGGTCGGTGTTGGCCACGGCGGTGTTCATGCCCATCGGGCGACCGCCGAAGCGCCCGAAGGTGGACCCGCGCAGCGCCGAGACGGCCGCGGCCGCGGTGGCCCGCGCCCCGATCCGCCGGGCCAGCTCGGCGTCGTCGGGGGCGCCCCAGGCGCGGACGTGGCTGCGCCCGATCTGGTCCAGCGCGCCGCCCGCGGCCAGCATCCCGACCAGCCCGGGTTCGGTGGGGTCGGTGGAGGCCACCAGCACCAGCGGGCTCCGGGTGGCGTCGGCGGCGAGCATGGTGAAGTGCGGGAACGCCCAGACCGCGTAGTACAGGACGGTGACGTCCACGTCGGCGGCGGCGACCTCCCGCGCCACCGAGGTCGCCAGGTCGTTGGTGGCGACCAGTTCGCGGCCCACCACCACGTCGTGCCCGGCGGACCGCAGCGAGGCCACGAGTCCGTCCTGCTTGGACTGGATGAAGGACGCGTTGCGCGCGTGCACGTGGTCTCGACCGTCGGAAATGCTGATGACACCGATGCGGGCCACGGTTCCTCCCTGGATCTGCGACAGACGGCGTTGGCTGCTGGGGACGTCCGCGGCGTGCTCGAGGCCGGCTCGCCGCAGTCGTGGAGACGCCACGACGGGAGTATGAGCAATCGTTTTCCCGGACGCTATTCTGGTCTGGCGTGGAGTGTCAAGGCGGGCGGGCCGCGATCACGCGGCCAGCGGAGGAGGACAACGTGGCCACCATCAGCGATGTCGCGCACCGCGCGGGGGTGTCGACCGCGACCGTGTCCCGCGCGCTCAACGGCAAGAGCACGGTGGACCCGGAACTGGCGGCGCGGGTGCAGTCCGCCGCGGCCGAGCTCGGCTACCGCCCCAACGGACCGGCCCGCAACCTGCGCAAGCAGGCCACCGCGGTGCTCGCGCTGATCATCTCCGACGTGGAGAACCCGTTCTTCACCGCGGTCGCGCGGGGCGTGGAGGACGTCGCGCACGCCGCCGGGTACTCGCTGGTGCTGTGCAACTCCGACGACGAGCCGGCCAAGGAGCGCGAGTACATCGACGTGGCGCTCCAGGAGCGGGTGGCGGGCATCCTGCTCACCCCGACCGGGGACGCCGACAGCGCCGAGCTGCTCGCCCGGTACGCGCTGCCGGTGGTCGCCGTGGACCGGCCGCTGCCCGACTCGACGGGGGACGCGGTGCTGGTGGACAGCAGGCGGGCCGCCGAGCAGGCCGTGCTGCACCTGGCCGAGCAGGGCTACCGCCGGATCGGCTGCCTCACCGGTCCGCGCGGCGTGCTCACCGCCGACGACCGGCTCGCCGGTTACCGGGACGGGCTGCGCGCCGCCGGGCTGGGCGGGTCCGACGAACTGGTGCGGCGTTCGGAGTTCCGGGCGACCGGAGCCGAGGCCGCGGCCCGCTCGCTGCTGGCCGAGGCGGCGCCGGACGCGCTGCTGGTGGCCAACAACGCGATGGCCGTGGGCGTGCTGGCGGCGCTGGCCGAGCTGGGTCGGCGGCCGGGACGCGACGTCGGCGTGGTCGCCTTCGACGACGCGCCGTGGACCACGCTGATCGACCCGCCGCTGACCGTCGTGGCCCAGCCCGCCTACGACATGGGCGCGCTGGCCGCCCGGCTGCTGCTGGACCGGATCGCGGGCGCCCGCGGCGAGGTCTCCACCAGCACGCTGTCCGCGCACCTGGTGCCGCGCGGGAGCAGCACGCGGGGGTGAGCGCCGGTCGGCGCCCACCCCCGCGATCAGGCGGTCAGCGATCGCGCCACCCGAGCTGCTCGCGGATCGCCTCCGGCATCCACCGGTCGGCGTCCTCCGGCACCTGCGGCCCCGGACCCGGGGTCGGCGCGGTACCGGACTGCGGCTCGGCCGCCGGCCGCTCGGTCGAGGACCCCTGCTCCGACGGCACCGGCTCGGACGGGACCTGGCCAGATGGCACCGGCTCCGACGGGCGCTGCTCCGGCGGGACCTGCCCCGAGGGGACCGGCTCCGACGGGGCCTGCGGCGGGATCGGCGACTCCGGTGCGGGCGGCGCGGGGTCCGGCACCCGCTGCGCCGGGAACCCGCCGTACCAGTAGGCCGTGGAGCTGTAGATCCCCGGCTCGTCGTTGCCCGGCCCGTGCTCGATGCCCGCCCGCAGCGCGGTGCGGAACGGCACGGCGTCGTTGACCAGCAGCCGGTAGGTGCCGGTGCAGTCGTACTGGCAGCCGTCGTTGGCCATCTCGTGCGACGGGTTGCCGATCAGCGGCATCGAGAACGTGGTGCCGAACCGGAAGTACCAGCCCGACTCGTAGAAGTCCTCGGTGCCGGTGCCGTGCCAGGCCGGCTCGGACGCGCCGTCGACGTAGAACCGCTCGTCGCCCTCCAGGTAGTTGCGCTGGTTGGCGGCGCGGGGCTGCGCGAGCGCACCGGGCCGCTCGTCCGACAGCGGCTGGCTCGTCTGGGCGGTGGCGTTCGGCGGGATCAGCCCGCGCATGCTGTGCGTGACCCCGTAGAAGGTGCCCGCCCCGGTGGCGTCCAGGAAGTTCCAGTCCTGCCCGGGCACGGTCCGGCCGTGGTGGTGCGTGGCGTGGAAGTAGCCGGTGTCCGGGCCGACCTGCGTCGGCGCGCTGGTGACCTCGACGGTGGCGCCCTGGATCGGAACATCGCTGCCGTTGACGATCTCGACGGTCGCGCCCTGGCGGAACGGCATCGGCCACCAGGAGGTGTACCAGCCGTCCATGCCGGGGTCGATGGAGCTCATCAGGCTGCGCACGTCGTGCTCGCCGAGCCCGGAACCGAAGAACTCCCCGATCGGCGCGTCCACGGTCGTGCGGCCGTCGAAGCTGATCCGCAGCCGGGCGCCTTCGAGCACCGCGTCGGAGGCGGTGACGTCGCGCTGCGCGGTCGGGTAGCGCCCGACCAGCTTGGTGCGCTCGAACACCCGGTTGTCGATCCGGTAGCCGTGCGCGGCCTGCTCACCGGGGTGCGAGGGGCCGAGGTCGAGCACGTCGGTGCGCTCCCACTCGCCGCCGACCCGGCTGTGCACGTCGTAGCGGAACTCGTTGACGTCCACCGCCGCCGAGACGAACCGGTTGTCGATGGTCACCTCGGACTTGCCCGCGGTGATCGTGCCGGGCACCTCGATGATCTCCACGCCCCAGCGGCCCGGGGCCGCCGCGCCGCTGCGCCACTGGCCGACGTGCACGCCGTCCACCCGCACGTCCGCGACCTGGTTGGCGACCTGCGGGTCGAAGCGGCGGATCAGCCGGATGCCGTCGTTGGCCGGGTCCACCCGCATCCGGAACGAGCTGCCGCCGCCGGGGCCGTAGGCGTAGCCGTCGTCGACGACCTGCGGGCTGGCCACCACCTGCGGCAGCCGCACCCGGAGCTGGTCGATCGCGGCGGGCCCGGTCAGCTCGGCGACGGTGGTCGAGGCACCGGGCGCGAGGTCGAAGTCGCGCCGGACCGGCACGGACCCCGGGGCCGCCGGCTTCGGGTCCGAGACGCCGAAGGCGCGCAGCCGGTCGAGCACGTCGCGCGCCGGATCGCCCGGGTCGAAGGTCTGCACGCCGCTGGCGTCCGGGAAGGTCCGGTAGCCGACGTGGTAGAAGTACGGGTTGTTCTGCACGGTCACCCGCATGGACTCGCGGTAGGGCATCGGCACCTTGATCACCGCGCCGCCCGCGGTGTCGTCGGCGTTGCCGACCAGCGGCCAGGCGAACGGCGCCCCGAGCCGACCGCTGACCACGTCGACCAGCGGTGCGTCCAGCACGACCCGGCCGTCCAGCTCGATGATGATGTTGCCGGTCGCGGTGACGTCGCCGAGCGGTTCGCGGGTGAACCAGATCGACGAGATCTCCCCGGCCCCGGTGTGCTCGGCGATCACGCAGCCCTGGCCGGACTGCCGCAGGCACGAGTAGGTGCCGTTGAAGCCGTCGTCGTTGCCGCCGGTGCGGTCGTAGCTGGAGAACTGCAACGACTCCTCACCGGTGCGCGACCGGGCCAGGCCGTCGAGGTCCCGGTAGGTCTCCCAGCCGACCGGGCCGCGGGCGCGTTCGGCCGCGACGTCGCCCGGCGGTTCGGCGGGCTGCCCGTGGGCCGGACCCGCGGTGATGAGGCCGACGGCGAGCGCCGCGACCCCCGCTCCCGCGCCGAACCGGCGCCACGGAATTCGGCGTCTCCGGTGCGATGGACCGCGCCGATCACCATTCCTGAGCATCGATGCTCGCCTCCCTGCGCACACCACTCGCCGCTGCGGTCGGGGAATTCATTCCGACAGCGGTTCACGATTACAATTCCGATTTCGCGATCACATCGCGTGGAGAAACCGACTCGATGTTCGCAGGCGAAAATGTGAAGAGTCGGCACTCCGAGCCGTTCGGGCGTGTCGTGCGATTTGACGGGTTCACCTGATCAGATGGTCACCGAAATTCCCGGCCTCGACTACCCCCATCCAGGTGGCGTTGCGGTGGCACTCGAGTCCACTTCGGATTATTCGCGCGCAGCGGTGCGGGCGGCCCCGGCCGGAATGCCGGGGCCGCCCGCGTCGTCCGGATCAGCCCTCGTTCAGCCGGGCGTAGACCGCCGCGGCGTTGTCCTTCGTGATCAGCTCGGTGGGCAGGGTCTGCGTCTTGGGCACCTCGGTGCAGTCGATCAGCAGCGCCTTCGCGGCGGCGACCGCTTCCTCACCGCCGGTCGGGTACAGGTTCGTCGCGTCCAGCCGGCCGGCCTCCACGGCCTTGATGCCGCCGGAGGGGATCGGCAGCCCGTCGATGCCGACGAACATCAGGTCGTCGCGGCCCGCCGCCTGCGCCGCCAGGAAGGCACCTTCGGCCATCGGGTCGTTGTGCGCGTACACCGCCCGCACGTCGGGGTGGGACTTCAGCAGCGCGTCCGCCTTCTCCTGCGCCACCGAGCGCTCCCACTCCCCGTCCGCGGTGGCGACGATCTCGATTCCGGAGCCCTGGATTCCCCGCCGGAAGCCGTCGGCGCGCTCCTTGGCCGGAGTGGATCCGGAAAGTCCCTGGATTTCGAGGATCTTCCCGCCTTCCGGCAGCAACGTCCGGGCGAAGTGCTCACCGGCCTGCCTCCCGATCGCGACGTTGTCGGCTCCGATGTAGGTGGTGTAGGCGTCACCTTCGATCTTGCGGTCCAGCAGGATCACCGGCACGCCCCGGTTGTAGGCCTTGGTGACCACATCGGTCAGCGGCGCGGCCTCGTTGGGCGAGATCATCAGCAGGTCCACCTGCTTGGTCAGGAAGTTCTCCACGTCCGTGACCTGCTTGGAGTTGTCCTTGGCCGCGTCGGCGAATTCCACTTCGAACTGCGGGACCTCCGCCGCCGCCTTCCGGATGTCCTCGTCCATCCGCACCCGGTACGGCTCGGCGAGGTTGGCCTGGCTCATGCCGATGGTGTACTGCCGGTCCGGACCCCCGCAGTGCGCGGACTGGTCCTGCGGCTGCGCCTGCCCGGTGTTCTCGCTGGTCGTGCCGCACCCGGCCGCGCCGAGAGCCGCGACGGCGCACCCGATGGCGAACAATGACCTCGTCGTCTTGCGCATGGTGCATCCCTTCCCAGTCGCTACGGCGCGGGCCGCAACCGCTGCAGCGCCGCCGCCGCGACGATCACCAGCCCCTTGATGAGCAGTTGCAGATCGGTGTTCACGCTGTTGAGGCTCAGGATGTTGTTGAGGATGCCCAGCAGCAGCGCCCCGGCGATGGTGCCGATCACCGATCCCCGGCCGCCCGCCAGGCTCGTCCCGCCGACCACGACGGCGGCGATGCCGTCGAGCTCGTAGGCGATCCCGTCGTTGGGGCTGCCCGCGTTGAGCTGCCCGGCGTGCACGATCCCCGCCAGCGCGGCGCAGAACCCGGCGATGCCGAACGCGATGATCTTCGTCCGGTTCACCGGCACGCCGGACAGCCGCGCCGCCTTCTCGTTGCCGCCGATGGCGTACAGGTGCCGGGAGAACGCGCTGCCCCGCAGGAACAGCACCGCGGCCACCGCGACGGCCAGGAAGATCAGCGCCGGGATCGGCACCACCCCGCCGAAGGTGCGCTCGCCCAGCAGCGAGAACAGCATCGGCGCCTGCCCCGGACCCTCGCCGTAGGAGATCTGCACCGTCTCGCCGCCGGACCACATCCGGGCCAGCCCCCGGGCGATCTGCAGCCCGGCCAGCGTGACGATGAACGCCTGCACCCCCAGCAGCGCGACCGCGGTGCCCTGCAACAGCCCGAACACGATCCCGACCGCCAGCACCAGCACCACCGCGCCGAACACGCCGACGCCGTCGTGGACCATGAGCACCGCCGAGCCGACCGCGGCCAGCCCGAGCACCGAGCCCACCGACAGGTCGATGCCGCCGATCAGGATCACGAAGGTCAGGCCGATCGCGATGATCCCGATCTCCGAGACCGCGCGCACGATGTTGAACAGGTTGTCGCTGGTGAGGAACAGGACCTGCCCCTCGTCGCCGCGCGGCGAGAACACGATCGCGGCCAGGAAGACCGCCACCAGCCCGAAGAAGCTCTGGAACCGGAACAGCGTCTCGGCGACGCCCGGCCGCCTCGGTGGGCCCCCGGTGCGGGGTTCTTCGACGACGTCGCTCATGGCGCACCTCCGCTCCCGACCACCGGGCCCGGATCGTCCGGGTGCACCGGCTCCCCCATCGCCGCCGCCAGCAGGTCGGCCTCGCCGACCTCGGCGGTGTCGAACTCCGCGACGCTGCGCCCGGCGCGCAGCACCACCACGCGCCGGCAGAGGCCGACGAGCTCGGGCAGCTCGGAGGAGGCCAGCAGCACGCCGATGCCGCGCGCCGCGATCTCCCGGAGCAGCTCGTAGATCTCCGCCTTGGCACCGATGTCCACGCCGCGCGTCGGATCGTCGAGCAGCAGCAGCCCGGGTTCGGTGAGCAGCATCCGGCCGAACACGACCTTCTGCTGGTTCCCGCCGGACAGCGTGCCCACCGGATCGGCGATGTGGCCGAGCTTGACCTTGAGCCGCCGCACGGTCCGCTCGGTGGCTTCCACCTCGGCGCGGCGCCGGACCAGCCCGGCCATCCCCAGCTCGCCGAGGATCGACAGCACCGCGTTGGCCCGCACCGAATGGCCCAGCACCAGCCCGGAGGTCCGGCGGTCCTCGGGCACGAAGGCGATGCCCTGGCGCAACGCCCGGCGCGGACCCCCAGACCGCACCGGACGTCCCGACAGGGTCGCCGTCCCGTGCCACCGCCCGGGCGGACCGGCGCCGAACAGCGCTTCGAGCAGCTCGGTGCGCCCGCTGCCGAGCAGACCGCAGAGCCCGACGATCTCCCCGGCGCGCACGGTCAGGTCGACCCCCGCCGGTTCGCGGCGGCCGACCCGCGGGCGGCGCGGGGTGATCCCGAACCCGGCCAGCTCCAGCAGCACCGGCCCCGGCTCCGGGTGCTCGGCCTCCAGCAGGGCCGGCACCGAGCGCCCGACCATCGCCTCGGCGGCCTGGGCGGCGGTCAGCTCCCGGGCGGCGAACTCGGCGACCACCCGGCCGTTGCGCAGCACCGTGGCCCGGTCGGCGACCCGGCCGATCTCGTCCATCCGGTGCGAGATGTAGACGATGCCGGTGCCCGCGCGCCGCAGTTCGGCGATCACCCCGAACAACCGGGTCACCTCGGCGTTGGACAGCGCGGAGGTCGGCTCGTCCATGATGAGCACCCGGGCGTCCAGGGCGAGCGCGCGGGCGATGGTGACCAGCTGCTGCTCGCCGACGCGCAGACCGCCGACCGGGCGCTGCGGGTCGATGTCGATGCCGGTGCGCCGCAGCAGCTCCCGGGTGCGCGCGGCCATCAGCCTGCGGTCCACCACCCCGTAGCCGGTGCGCGGCTCGCGGCCGAGGTAGAGGTTCTCGGCGACGGTGAGCCCGGGGACGAGGTCGAGCTCCTGGTGGATCATCGCGATCCCGGCGCGCTGCGCGTCGACCGGCTTGGCGAAGGAGACCGGGCGGCCGCCGACGGTGATCGTCCCGGAGTGGTCGGTGACGTCCCCCGAGAGGACCTTCATCAGGGTCGACTTGCCCGCGCCGTTCTCGCCGAGCAGCGCGTGCACCTCGCCGGACGCCACCGAGAGGTCCACGTCGTCGCAGGCCAGGACGCCGCCGTAGCGCTTGGTGATGCCGCCCATCTCGACCAGTGCGCTCATCAGGCCTCCCGTCCCGCTGCCGCGAGAAAACGATTGCCCGGACGCTAGGACGGGTGGCCGTCCTGTGTCAAGGCTCACATCCCGGGCTCCAGTGAAGCGGCATCCGGCCGGCCGCACCAATCGAAGGGGCGATCCGCCGTCGCCCGAAGTGCCCGGAATTCACCCGCTCCGGACGCCGAAGTTCCGGAGAGGTGGCTCGGCCTCCGGTCCAGACCGTTACCGTGGGAACCTGTGACCGCTACCCGCGAGAGCCGAAGCGCCCCTCACCCCGGCCACGGCGCGCCCCGCTGGTCGGCACGCTCCGCCTTCGGCACCAGAGGAATGCCGCTGTGGGGGGCCGTGCTCGTCCCCGTCGGAGCGACCGCCCTCGGGACGCTGCTGGACGTCCTGATCTGGTCCAAGCCCGGGCTGCTGTTCAACACCCTGTTCGTCGTGGGGAGCCTCACCGCGGTCGCGATGGTGCGGCGCCGGGGCGTGTTCGGGCCGATGGTGCAGGCGCCGCTGGTGCTCGTGCTGGTGATGCCGATCGTCATGCTGCTGGTCGGCTCGGGCGGAAGCGGCGGGCTGACCGGGATGGCGCTGGCGGTGGTGAACCCGCTCATCAGCAGTTTCCCGATCATGGCCAGCACCACCGCCATCGCCCTGGGTATCGGACTCGTTCGCATGTTCGTTACAGAGCGGGAGTCCGCGCGCGAACCCGCCGAGATCGCCGAAAGCGACGCGGAGACCAAGAAGCGGCGCAAGCCCGCGAAGCGCCGCGACGACAGCGGCGAGGAAAGCCCGCGCCGGCGCGACCCGGACGCCCGACCCGCCAAGGCCCGCGCCGAACGCCCGCAGCGGGGCGAGCGGTCGGCCAAAGGCGAGCGGCCCGCCAAAGGCGAGCGCGCCGCCAAGCCGGACCGGTCCTCCCGGGAACGCGCCCGCCCGGCCGAGGCCGAGCGCGGGCGCTCCCCGCAGGGGCGCTCGCGCGGCGAGTCCCGCGCCGCCGAGGAGCGCCCGCGCCGCGCCCAGCCCGGTCGCGGGCAGCCCGAGCGCGGCAAGCCGGAGCGCGCGCAACCGGAACGCGGTCGCCCCGAACGCCCCCAGCCCGAGCGCGGCAGGCCCGCCCCGGGACGCGGCGCGCCGCCGAGGCAGACGCCCGGCCGCCCCCGCCCGCCCGAATCGGACCCGCGCCAGCCCCGCCGACCGCGCCGCGACGGCCCGCAAGGCTGACCCGGGACGACGAACGGCCCCGCGACCGCAGCCGGTCGCGGGGCCGTCGACGTCTCGCGGCGAGCTCGGCGTCAGCGCACGCCCTTGGGGTTGCGCGGGTTCTCGTCCAGGTCCTTGCGCAGCTCGCGGGGCAGCGCGAAGGTGACCTTCTCGTTGGCCGTGGTGACCTCGTCCACGTGCTCCCAGCCGCGCTCGGCGAGGAAGTCGAGCACCTGGAACACCAGCACGTCCGGCACCGACGCGCCGCTGGTCACCCCGACGGTGCCGACGCCGTCGAGCCACGCCGGGTCGACCTGGTCGGCGTAGTCGACCAGGTACGAGGCCGTCGCGCCCGCCTGCAGCGCCACCTCCACCAGCCGCTTGGAGTTCGACGAGTTCTGCGAGCCGACCACGATCACCAGGTCGCACTCGGCGGCCATCGCCTTGACCGCGTCCTGCCGGTTCGAGGTGGCGTAGCAGATGTCGTCGCTGGGCGGCGCCTGCAAGTCGGGGAACCGGCCCTTGAGCTGGTCCACCCGCTCCATCGTCTCGTCCACGCTGAGCGTGGTCTGGGACAGCCACACGACCTTGTTCGGGTCGCGGACCTCGACCTTGTCGACGTCCTCGGGCTTGTCGACGAGCTGCACCCGCTCCGGCGCCTCGCCCGCGGTGCCCTCGACCTCCTCGTGGCCCTCGTGGCCGATCAGCAGGATGTCGTAGTCGTCCCGGGCGAACCGGTTGACCTCCTTGTGGACCTTGGTCACCAGCGGGCAGGTCGCGTCGATGGTGCGCAGGTTGCGCCGCTGCGCCTCCTCGTGCACCGCGGGCGAGACCCCGTGCGCGGAGAAGACGACCATCGCGCCCTCCGGCACCTCGTCGGTCTCGTCCACGAAGATCACGCCGCGCTCGCGCAGCGTCTCGACGACGTGCTTGTTGTGCACGATCTCCTTGCGCACGTAGATCGGTGCGCCGTAGGTCTCCAGGGCCTTCTCCACGGTGATCACCGCGCGATCGACACCAGCGCAGTACCCGCGCGGCTTGGCCAGCAGGACCCGCTTGGTCGGCTGGGTTCCCTGATCGGCGTCGGTGGCCTGGGGCGAGGTCGTCATGGCATCCAGGGTACGGACCACGCCGGTTCCGGTCAGCCCAGGCGTACCGGCGGTCCTGCGGCACGTCAGCACTGGTCGCCGCGCAGCGGTCGGACCCCGTCGACCGGGGGTCACCGCCGGTTCACGCGGACGGCGGGAAGACTTCCCCGTCCCGGACGGCCGGGCTGCTTCCGGACATGCCCTGGGCAGGTGACCCCCGCGTGCGGCAGGCTGGGGCCATGCGATCGCTCCCCCTCCCGGTCCGGGTCGCCGCGGGTGTCGCGGCCACCGCGGTCGAGCAGGCCCGGGCCCTGCCCGGGCACCTGGTCGGACTGCCCGTCACGATGGCCAGCGAGGCGCTCCAGCTCTCGATGCGGATCCAGCAGCAGGTGACCGAGCTGGCGATCAAGGGCGACACCGCGCTGGCCGGGTTCCGGCGCGCCGAGGAACAGCCGTCCTGGGCGACCTTCGACGAGGACGAGACCGAGGAGCCGGCGGAGGAGCCCGAGGTGCTCTCCTCGGAGCTCGACGTGCTGCCGGAGTACGACGACCTCACGCTGCCCCAGCTCCGGGGGAAGCTGCGCGCCTTCGGCCCCGACGAGCTGGAGCGGCTGCTCGCCCACGAGCAGGCGCACGGCCGGCGCCCCGAGTTCGTCCGGATGCTGTCCAACCGGCTGGAGCGCCTACGCTCGCGGTGATCCCGCCGGACCGAATCGAGGAGTCGAGCTGAGTTCCCCCACCAGTCCCGAGGAGCCGTGGCCGGTACGCACGGTCGCGCGCAAGATCGCCGAGTGGATCAACCGGCTCGGCGCGCTGTGGGTGGAGGGCCAGATCACCCAGATCTCGCTGCGCCCCGGCGCCGCCACCGCCTTCCTCACCCTGCGCGATCCCTCCGCCGACGTGTCGCTGACGCTGACCTGCTCGGCGGCGATGCTGCGCCGGATGGACCCGCCGCTGGCCGACGGCAGCCGGGTCGTGGTGCACGGCAAGTTCTCGTACTTCGTCAACCGGGGCACGCTGAGCCTGCGCGTCGACGAGATCCGCGCGGTGGGCATCGGCGAGCTGCTGGCCCGGATCGAGCGGCTCCGCAAGCTGCTCGCCGCCGAAGGGCTGTTCGACGCCGCGCGCAAGCGCCCGCTGCCGTTCCTGCCGAACCGGGTGGGGCTGATCACCGGGCGGGCCTCGGCCGCCGAGCACGACGTGCTGACCAACGCGCGGCTGCGCTGGCCCGCGGTCCGGTTCGAGGTGCGCAACGTCGCCGTGCAGGGCGCCTCCGCGGTGCCGCAGATCCTCGGCGCGCTGGACGAGCTGGACCGCGACCCCGAGGTCGACGTGATCGTGCTCGCGCGCGGCGGCGGCAGCGTCGAGGACCTGCTGCCGTTCTCCGACGAGGCGCTGTGCCGGGCGGTGTCGCGCTGCCGGACGCCGGTGGTCAGCGCCATCGGCCACGAACCGGACAGCCCGGTCGTCGACCACGTGGCCGACGTGCGCTGCTCGACGCCCACCGGGGCGGGCAAGCGGATCGTGCCGGACGTGGCCGAGGAAACCCAGCGCGTCCACCAGCTCCGGGACCGGGCGCGGCGGGCCCTGCACGGCTGGGTGGACCGGGAGCGCAGGCTGCTCGACGCGCTGCGCAGCAGGCCCGTCCTCGCCGACCCGCACGGCCCCCTGGACCAGCGCGCTGAGCAGGTCGAACTGCTCCGCGACCGGTCCCGCCGGGCGATCACCGCGGTGCTCACCGCCGAGCAGCAATCCCTGGCGGCGACCAGATCGCGCTTGACGACCTTGGGCCCGGCGGCCACGCTGGCCCGTGGCTACGCGATCGTGCAGCGCGTCGACGGGGTGGACGGCGTGCTCCGGTCGGTCGACGACGCGCCCCCGGGCACCCGGCTGCGGGTGCGGGTCGCCGACGGCGCCGTCCACGTGGTCGTCCCCGGGCAGGCCGACGAGGACTGAGGACCGCCCCGGCGCGGACGCGCGGGTACCTCGGACGCTCCGGCGCCCTCGCGAGGCGACGACCCCGGCGGCGGTGCAGCCGAGCGCCCACCGCGAGCGGCCCCGCCGCTTCCCGAAAGGACTGAGGCAGTGCACCCGACGCCGGAACCCGCGTTCCTCCCGCTGACGATCGGCGTGTCGCGGACGGCGGCGTCCGCGCCCGAGGATCCCGGACGCGCCCGCGCGGGGGAGGTCCGGCGGTGCGCCGAGGCCGCCGACACCGCCGCGGCGGGCTGCTGGGCCGCGCTGCTCGGCGGCTGCCACCCGGCCGAGCGCGCGGAGCTGCCGTCCCGGCTGCGGGCGCTGGCCGAGGCCGCCTCCTGCTACACCGGCCGCACCTGGTGGCTCGGCGGCGGGTCGGCGCACCGGCGTAGGGTCACCGAAGCCCAGCTCCGCATCAACGACGCGGTGCGCGAGGGCGACGGTGCCGAGTTCGCCGAGGCGTTCGTCGGCTACGACCAGGCGCTGGCGACCGCCGTGGTGTCGGTGCGCAGCGCTCCCGAACGAGAACGGCTGGAGAGTCCCACCCCGTGACCACGAGCGACCGGACCGGTTCCGACGAGCACTTCGACCCGGTGGCCGACCACCCCGACGTGGCCGAGCTCGGCTACGAGCAGGCCCGCGACGAGCTGGCCTCGGTGGTCAAGCGGCTCGAAGCGGGCGGGTTGTCGCTGGAGGACTCGCTGGCGCTGTGGGAACGCGGCGAAGCGCTCGCGGCGGTCTGCGAGGGCCACCTCGCCGGGGCCCGGGAACGCGTCGAGCGCGCGCTGGCCGCCGTCGAGGACGACGCCGAGGACGGGGAAACCGACGGCGACTGAGGTTCCGCTCCCTACGGCCGGACCAGGGGCGCGGCGACGGCGGCCTCGGCGAGCGTGCGGAACTCCGCCTCGGTGCCGTTGCCGGTGATCAGCAGCCGGACGCCGGCCCGCTCGCCGACCCACGCCCGCTCGTCGCGCACGCTGCGGTAGACCACCCAGTCCAGCCCGGCGGCCCGCACGACGCCCTGCGCCGCGGGCTCCCGCCGGGTCTCGGCGGCGACCAGCTCCGCCTCGGCGGCGGTCGACTGGGCCAACCGCAGGTAGTGCGCCTCACCGGTCAACCAGCCGACCCGCACGACCTGCGCCTTGGACGCCAGCGTCGTCACGTTCGCCGAGTTCGCCCGCCACTCGGGCGGCAGCGCGGGGTCCACGACCGGGAACCCGGCGCGATCGGCCGCCTGGTCGAGTTCGGCGGCCACGTCGACGGTCGGCACCGAGGCGCCGTCCACCGAGGGCCCGCCGGGGCTGAACGACCACTGCGAGATGAGCCCGGCCGCACCGAGGGCGACCAGCACCATCGGCAGGATGGCGAACACCATCGCCGACGGGGTCCGCTTGCGGAGCTGTTCCGGTAGCTGGTTGCGCGGTTCGGCCACGACTCCCATGCTCTCACCAGCACCGGGAGAGCGGCGCGGGCGGCCGGGGTGCAGTGGGCTGCCCCACGTGGGACCGCCGAACGCACCATCGGGATGCGAAGATCGGGCCGACGAGCCCCGAGCGCGGACCCGCTCCGCCGGACTCGGGCGACGAGGCCCACTACCGGGAGGCGCGATGAGCACGTCCACCACCGACCAGCAGCACGAGGCGCCGGACCGCAACCTCGCGATGGAGCTCGTCCGGGTGACCGAAGCGGCGGCGATGGCCGCCGGGCGCTGGGTCGGGCGCGGCGACAAGAACTCCGGCGACGGGGCCGCGGTGGACGCCATGCGCAGGCTGATCGGCAGCGTCTCGATGCGCGGCGTGGTGGTCATCGGCGAGGGCGAGAAGGACGAGGCGCCGATGCTCTACAACGGCGAGGAGGTGGGCAACGGCGAGGGCCCCGAGGTCGACGTGGCGGTGGACCCGATCGACGGGACCACGTTGCTGAGCAAGGGGATGCCGAACTCGCTGGCGGTGCTCGCGGTGGCCGAGCGGGGCACCATGTTCGACCCCTCCGCGGTGTTCTACATGGAGAAGATGGCCGTCGGCCCGGAGGCGGCGGGCAGCGTGGACCTCGACGCCCCGATCGCCGAGAACATCCGCCGGGTCGCCCGGGCCAAGCGGATCGACGTCTCGGACGTGACGGTGTGCATCCTGGACCGGCCGCGCCACGAGCGGATCGTCACCGAGGTGCGCGACGCCGGCGCCCGGATCCAGTTCATCTCCGACGGCGACGTCGCGGGCGCCATCGCCGCGGCCCGCCCGAGCAGCGGCGTCGACATGCTGCTGGGCATCGGCGGCACCCCGGAGGGGATCATCACCGCCTCCGCGATGAAGTGCCTGGACGGCGAGATCCAGACCCGGCTGTGGCCGCGCGACGACGAGGAGCGCGCCCGGCTGCGCGAGGCGGGGCACGACCCGGCGCGGGTGCTCACCACCGGCGACCTGGTGCGCGGGGACAACGTCTTCTTCTGCGCCACCGGCATCACCGACGGCGCGCTGCTCAAGGGCGTGCACTACCGGGCGAACCGGTGCTCGACGCAGTCCATCGTGATGCGGTCGAAGTCGGGCACGGTCCGGGTGGTCGACGGCTCGCACCGGCTGGCCAAGCTGCGCGAGTACTCCGATGTGGACTTCGGCGAGCCGGACAGCCCCCGCCACGGCCTGCTCCCCTGACCCCACCGCCAGACCCCCGTCCAAGCCTGGTGCGGGGCACCTTCATCCGACATGGCCGGGTGAAGGTGCCCCGCACTCCGCACCCGTCCGGGTGCTGTTGCGCGGGGCGGACCGGGGCGGGGTCACCGGGTTCGCGGGGGAATTCCGGGAAAAACCGGTGGCACGGCCGGAACGGCCCCAGCGCGCTGCGGTTTTCCGCCCGGCGTGGCGCGCACCGCACTCGTGCTCATGCTTTCGTGGGTACGCCTTTCGAGTGATCACGGTTACCTTCCGTACCGGTCGGCCGTCGGAGCCGACCCACACGGAGGGAGTTCGACGTGCGGAAGCGATCGGTTCTGCTCGCGACGGCCGCGGCGGTCGGCGCGTTCGTCCTGCCCGGCCTCGCCGCCCCGGCGGTCGCGGCGCCGCCGCCCGAGGTGAGCCCGCTCATCGTCGGCGGCCACGACGCCACCGAGGAGTACTCGTTCGTGGTGTCGCTCCAGCAGCAGGGGCAGCACGCCTGCGGCGGCTCGCTCATCGCCGAGGACCGCGTGGTCACCGCCGCGCACTGCGTCGGCGGCTCCGGGTACACCGTCCGGGTCGGCAGCAACGACCACACCTCGGGCGGCGAGGAGGCCGGGGTCGCCTCGATCCGGACCCACCCGACCGGCGACATCGCCGTGCTGACCCTGGACCGCCCGGTGTCGGCCACCCCGATCCCGATCGCCGACGACTCCGGCGACCCCGGCACCGCGACCCGGATCATCGGCTGGGGCCAGACCTGCGCCGAGCCCGGCTGCGGTCCCGCCCCGCGCACGCTGCAGGAACTCGACACCCAGGTCGTCCCCGACGCCGACTGCCTCGGCATCGACGGGGCCAACGAGATCTGCACCGACAACCCCGGCGGCGACTCCGGCGCCTGCTACGGCGACTCCGGCGGCCCGCAGATCAAGGGCACCCCGGGGAACTGGGAGCTGATCGGCGCCACGAGCCGCGCGGGCAACGAGAACCCGACCTGCGCCACCGGTCCGTCGATCTACGCCGACGTCGTCGCCTACGCCGACTGGATCCGCACCGCCGCCTGACCGCGATCGCGGAGTGAGGGGCACCCTTGTCCGACATAGCCGGATGCAGGTGCCCCTCACTCCGCACCCGACCGGGGGATGTCTCACCCGAGCGTGCGCCAGGTGAGGGGCACCCTTGTCCAAGTAACTCGGGCAAGGGTGCCCCTCACTCACTTCGGTCCTTCCAGGACGCGGCGGAGCCGCATGCGGTGGGGCACGCAGCTCGCACCGCGGCCCGTGCTCGGACGTGACCGCTCCGCGGTCCCCTCGCGAGGACAGGGCCGACCGTGGGTACATCAGGAGGCGATCGGCGCAGCGAGGAGGCCACTGGGGTTCCACCGCGCAGGCCATGGGCGCAAGCGGTCCTGAGGCGTTAGACGCCGAAGGCCGCCGGGTAGCGGATCGTGCCGGTCGGCACCGGGCGCGACGGGTCCAGGGCCAGCGCCATCAGGCTCTCCTCCGGCACCTCGAACCCCGCCCGGATGCCGAACCCGGCGGCCGGGGTGAACCCGAACCGCGGGTAGTAGTCGGCGTGCCCGAGGACGACGACGAGGTTCTCGCCGAGCCGCCGGGCGGCGTCCAGCGCCCCGCGGATCGCCGCCGACCCGGCGCCCCGCCGCTGGTGCTCCGGCCGCACCGCGCACGGCGCGAGCGCCAGCGCGGGCGCCCCGCCGACCTGGCACCGGGTCAGCAGCGCGTGCCCGGCGATCCGGCCGTCGGCCGAGGTCGCCACCCAGGACAGCCCCGGGATCCAGGCGTCCGGATCGGCGCGCAGCGCGTCCACCAGGTCGGCCTCCGCCGCCCCGGGGAACGCGGTGAGGTTCACCGCCCGGACCCGCGGCCGGTCGGCGTCGACCTCGGCCCGCGCCGTCCACGGTGGACCGGGCCGCGGCGCGGTCGGGCGGAGCACGTACCCGGTGTAGCGGTAGTCCTCCGGGTGTTCGCGCCGGAGCCGGATCTCGGCGCTGGTGCGCGCCACCGCCTCCGGCATCCCGGGGCGGTCCAGGTCCGCGTTCCCGACCCGCTCGGCGAGCGGTCCGTAGTACTCGTCGAACCAGTCGCGGTCGGGCAGCGGCAGCGCGGCTTCCACGTCGTAGCCCGCGGTCCGCGCCGCCGCGACCGTCCCGGCCGCGGTGCGCAGCCCGCCGTGCTGCGCCCAGAACTCCCGCGCCGCCGCCGAGGGCTCGGCGGCGGCCCACTCCGCTTCGGTGACGACCAGCGCGCCGCCCGGGGCGAGCAGCCGGCGCCACTGCCGCAGCGCCTCGGCGAACCCGATCAGGTAGGCCGAACCCTCCGCCCACAGCAGGTCGAAGGAGGCGTCCGGGTGGGGCAGGTCCGCCATGCTGCGGCAGGTGGTGCGGACCGGCAGGCCGCGCGCCGCGGCGGCCTCGGCGAGCCGGTCGAGGAACGGCCGGTGCACGTCGAGGGCGAGCACGTCGGCCCCGGCGTCGGCGAGCACCAGCGACGCCCGGCCGGGGCCGCAGCCGAGGTCGAGCGCGCGCGGGCGCGCCGGGAGCGGTCCGGCCAGCTCCAGCAGCCGCCGGGTGGTCGCGTCGGAACCGGGCCCCTGCCTGGGCAGGTCGCGGCCGAGCGCGAAGAGGGATTCGAAGACGTCGTCGGTCATCGCTGAGGAGGTCACCCTTCGAGGTGAGGGCCCTGATCAGCCGAGGGAGCACCGCTCGCGGCGGTGCCGGGTCAGACCAGGGACGGGCAGGTGGGGACGAAACGGTCGCCGAGCACGGCGGCACTCCGCGCAGTCATCAACCCACCTCCGCAGCACATCGCGCCCCGACGTGAGGCGCCCCACCAGGCTAGCACCGGCGCCGCGGCCGGGTCGCGCGGTTTTTTCGGCGCGACCTGCCGCCGGGTCAGCCCGCGTCGGACGAGTGGCCGGGGAACAGGTGGGCGCCGGGGTCGAGCGCGACGGCGATGTTGTTCACCGCGGTGGCCGCCTCGCCGAACCCGGTGGCGATCAGCTTCACCTTCCCCGGGTAGGACGCCACGTCGCCCGCGGCGTACACGCCGGGGCGGCCGGTGCGCATCGTGCTGTCCACCGGGATCGACCGCTTCGCCACGCCGAGCCCCCAGTCCTCGATCGGCCCGAGGTCGGCGGTGAAGCCGAGCGCGGCCACCACCGCCTGCGCGGGCAGCACCCGCCGCTGCTCGTCGACCTCGATCTCCACCTCCCGCACGCCGCGCTCGTCGCCGCGGACCTCGACGACCTCCGCCGGGGTGATCAACGGCACGCCCAGACCGGCCACTTCGGACACCAGCCCGGCGTGCGCCCGGAACCGCGAGCGCCGGTGCACCAGGGTCACGCTGCGCGCCACCGGGTGCAGGGCGGCGGCCCAGTCGAACGCCGAGTCCCCGCCGCCGACCACCACCACGTCCTGACCGCTGTGGACGGACAGCTCCGGGATGAAGTGCACCACTCCCCGATCGAGCCATTCCGCGCCCGCGGGCAGCGGTCGCGGGGTGAACTCCCCGATCCCCGCGGTCACCAGGACCGCCCGGCAGCGCACCGATTCCGCCGCGCCGATGCCGACCCGGAAGCCGCCGTCCTGTTCGGACAGCTCCGCCGCGGCGCGGCCGAGCAGGTAGTGCGGCTCGTAGCGCTCCGCCTGCTCCACCAGCCCGCCCACCAGGTCCCGGCCGCGCACGGCGGGGAATCCGGCGACGTCGAGGATCATCTTCTCCGGGTACATCGCGGTGATCTGCCCGCCGGGTTCGGGCAGCGCGTCGACGACGGCCACCGACATGCCCCGGAATCCCGCGTAGTAGGTGGCGAACAGCCCGGTCGGTCCGGCCCCCACGATCAGCAGGTCCACCTCGTGCGACGTCATCGTCCACCACCTCGTCTCGGCGCCCGTGGACGCATACCAGGCTAGTCGGGCGAACCGGCCGCGAATCGCCCGAACGCTGCGCCGGTTCACCCAGTCCGCCGCCGCAGACGGCGGTACCGGTCCCCGATGGGCGCTCCTACCGTCGCCGCAACGCAGTTCGGGGAGAGGGGATGCAGTGAGAAAACGAGCCGCGATCGTCGGCGCCGCCGCGGCGCTGCTGCTCGGCGCGACCGCGACGACGGGGGCGGCCCAGGCCGCCGACGACCCGGGCGCGCTCATCGTCGGCGGCCACGACGCCACCGAGCAGTACGACTGGATGGCCTCCTTGCAGCAGTCCGGGCAGCACAGCTGCGGCGGCTCGCTGATCGACGAGCGCTGGGTGCTGACCGCCGCGCACTGCGTGGACGGGGCCGATCCCGCCGCGCTCGGCCTGCGCATCGGCAGCCCGGACCACACCACCGGCGGCACCGAGGCGGGGGTGGCCACCGTGGTCGTCCACCCGGACTACGCCACCGGCGCCCCGAGCGGCGACATCGCGCTGCTGGAGCTGGACCGGGCCGTGCCGAACGAGCCGATCGAGCTCGCCGAGACCTCGGGTGAGCCGGGCACCGCCTCGCGGATCATCGGCTGGGGCCTGACCTGCCCGGTGCGCGGTTGCGGGCAGCCCCCGGTGCAGCTCCAGGAGCTCGACACCCAGGTGGTCCCGGACAGCATGTGCACGCTGGGCTTCGTCGACGGCGGCACCGAGATCTGCACCGGCGGCGGGCTGCTGGCCAACGCCTGCTTCGGCGACTCCGGCGGCCCGCAGTTGGAGGGCACCCCGGGCGACTGGCGGCTGACCGGCGTCACCAGCAGGCTCGGCAGCCTGGTCCCGGCCTGCGGCACGGCGCCGTCGATCTACACCGACGCCACCGCCTACGCCGACTGGATCCAGCAGCACACGGGCTGACCCCGCGTCGACGCGGCCGCCCCGCTCCCCGCGAGCGGGGCGGCCGCGCGTTCTTCCCGGATCCGGTGCCCGGGCAGCCGCTGCGGTTCCGCCACGCGACAGCGGTCTTCATCGATCCAGCGCCCGACGAGTGGGGCGGCCCATACTGACCCGCCCGCCGCCGAAGCGGGACACTTCTGCCATGGCTGAACAGGACTACCGGATCGAACACGACACGATGGGCGAGGTCAAGGTGCCCGCCCACGCCCTCTACCGCGCGCAGACCCAACGGGCGGTGGAGAACTTCCCGATCTCCGGGCGCGGGCTGGAGCGGGCGCAGATCCGCGCGCTGGGCCTGCTCAAGGCCGCGACGGCTCGGGTCAACGGTCGGCTGGGCATCCTGGACGCCGACGTCGCCGAGGCCATCGCCGAAGCCGCCGACCAGGTCGCCCGGGGCGAGCACGACGAGCACTTCCCGATCGACGTCTTCCAGACCGGTTCGGGCACCTCGTCGAACATGAACGCCAACGAGGTCATCGCCACCCTGGCCACGCGCGGCCTCGGCCGCGACGTCCATCCCAACGACGACGTCAACGCCTCCCAGTCGTCCAACGACACCTTCCCGACCACGATCCACGTCGCGGCCACCGAGGCCGTGCTGGAGGACCTGGTCCCGGCGCTGGAGCACCTCGCGGACACCGTCGAGGGCCGCGCCGCCGAGTGGACCGAGGTGGTCAAGTCCGGCCGCACGCACCTGATGGACGCGGTGCCGATCACGCTGGCCCAGGAGGCCGGGGCGTGGGCGTCGCAGATCCGCTTCGGCGTCGAGCGGCTGCGCGGCGGCCTGGGCCGGCTCGGCGAGCTGCCGATCGGCGGCACCGCGGTCGGCTCCGGCCTCAACGCCCCCGAGGGCTTCGGCGCGGCGGTCGCCGAGGAGCTGGCGAAGGTCACCGGGCTGCCGCTGAGCGAGGCCCGCGACCACTTCGAGGCGCAGGCGGCGCAGGACTCGGTGGTGGAGACCTCCGGCAACCTGCGCACCGTGGCGGTCAGCCTGAGCAAGATCGCCAACGACGTGCGCTGGCTGGGCTCCGGTCCGCGCACCGGGCTGGCCGAGCTGGCGCTGCCGGACCTCCAGCCGGGTTCGTCGATCATGCCGGGCAAGGTCAACCCGGTGATCCCGGAGGCGACGCTGCAGGTCGTCGCCCAGGTGATCGGCAACGACGCGGCGGTGGCCTTCGCCGGGTCGCAGGGCAACTTCCAGCTCAACGTGATGCTGCCGGTGATCGCCCGCAACGTGCTGGAGTCGACCCGGCTGCTGGCCGCGGTGTCCCGCCAGCTGGCCGACAAGGTCTTCGCGGGCGTGCAGGTGAACGTCGACCGGGCGCGGGAGTACGCCGAGGGCTCGCCGTCGATCGTGACCCCGCTGAACCGCTACATCGGCTACGAGGAAGCCGCCGCGATCGCCAAGCAGGCGCTCAAGGAGCGCCGGACCATCCGCGAGGTGGTGCTGGAGCGCGGCCACGTCGAGCACGGCAAGCTCACCCTCGAACAGCTCGACGAGGCCCTCGACCTGCTCGGGATGGCCCGGGCGAAGTGACCGCCACGCCTGGCCGTCACCCGTCCCGCTGGTCTTGATCGTGAGTGAGGGGCACCTTCATCTGGCTATGTCGGATGAAGGTGCCCCTCACTCGTCACCCCACGGGGTGTCAGCGCTTCGGGCGGAGCGTCCAGCGCACCGTCAGCTCGCCGGTGACCTGGTCCTGCTCGTCGCGGATCGTGCAGCGCACCGGGAACTCGGGGCGCTCGCCCGCGTCGAGCTCGGCGAGCACCGCCGCGGCGTCGCGCCCGAGCACCGCCTCGGCGGTCAGCGCGCCGAGCGCCAGCGCCCGGTAGTGCACCTCGGCGTCCACCACCAGCGGCGTGGCCCGGTCCAGCACCGCCGAGAAGGAGGCCAGCCCGACCGCGCCGGAGGCCGTCTCGGCCAGGCCGAACATCACCGCGGCGTGCGGTCCGCCGACGTGGTTGCGCTGCTCGGGCACGTCGGGCAGCGAGCACACCACCCGGTCCGCCTCGACCGAGGCGAACTCGATCCCCGCCGTGGCCACCCACGGCACCAACTGCTTCATCCCGTCGGCCACCCAGCCGAATTCCGCGTCCATGCGACACAGGTTACTCGTCGGTAACCGGCGGTCCGGGGGTGGGATCGCCCACCATGGGGGCATGGTGCCGCTCGCCGCCGTCGTCGAGGTCTCCGCCGAGGTCACCGGGACGCGTTCCCGCACCGCCAAGACCGCGGCGCTGGCCGCCCTGCTCGCCCGGCTCGACGAGGCCGAGGTCGCCCCCGCCACCGCGATGCTCTCCGGGGAGCTGCCCGGCGGCCGGGCCGGAGTCGGCTGGTCGACGCTCGCCGCCCTGGACGTCGCACCCGCCGAGCGGCCCGCGCTCGGCATCACCGAGGTCACCGAGGCCGTCGACGAGGTCCGCCGCATCGCGGGCAGCGGGGCCGGGCGCAGGCGGCAGGCCGCGCTCACCGCGCTGCTGGCCCGCGCCACCCCCGCCGAGCAGGACTTCCTGGTCCGGCTGCTGGGCGGCGAGCTGCGCCAGGGCGCGCTGGAGGGCGTCATGGTCGAGGCCATCGCCCGCGCCGCCGAGGTCCGCACCGAGTCCGTGCGCCGCGCCTTCATGCTCTCCGGACGGCTCCCGGACACCGCCCGCGCCGCGCTGCACGGCGGCGAGACCGCGCTGTCGGGCTTCCACCTCGAACTCGGCCGCCCGATCCGCCCGATGCTGGCCTCCCCCGCCGGAACGCTGGACCAGGCGCTCGCCGAGCTCGGCGCCGCCACCGTGGAGCACAAGCTCGACGGCGCCCGGATCCAGGTGCACCGCGACGGCGACGAGGTCCGCGTCTACACCCGCGCGCTGCGCGACATCACCGCGGGAACCCCGGAGCTCGTCGAACTGGTGCGCGCGATGGACTGCCGCCGGGTGGTGCTCGACGGCGAGGCGCTGGCGCTCGACGACCGGGGCCGCCCGCGCCCGTTCCAGGAGACGATGGGCCGCTTCGGCGCCCGCGAGGCCCGCGACGTCCTGCTGCACCCGTACTTCTTCGACTGCCTGCACCTCGACGGCGAGGACCTGCTGGACCGGCCGCTGCGGGACCGGCTGGCCGCGCTCGACCGGGTCGCCGCCGGGCACCGCGTCCCCGCCGAGCCGGAGCCGACCCCGGAGCGCGCCGCCGCCCTGTTCGACGACGCGCTGGCCGCCGGGAACGAAGGGCTCGTGGTCAAGTCCCTGGACTCGGTCTACGCCGCCGGGCGGCGCGGCCGGTCCTGGCGCAAGGTCAAGCCCGAGCACACCCTGGACCTGGTCGTGCTGGCCGCCGAGTGGGGCAGCGGGCGGCGGCGCGGCTGGCTGTCCAACCTGCACCTGGGCGCCCGCGACCCCGACGGCGGCCCGCCAGTCATGGTGGGCAAGACGTTCAAGGGCCTCACCGACGAGCTCCTGAGCTGGCAGACCGAGGAGTTCCAGCGCCGCGCCACCGCCCGGGAACCGTGGGGCGTGCGGCTGGACGCCGGCCCCGTCGTGGAGATCGAGCTGGACGGCGTGCAGACCAGCACGCGCTACCCGGGCGGCGTCGCGCTGCGCTTCGCCCGGGTGCTGCGGTACCGCCCGGACAAGGACCCGGCCGACGCCGACCTCGTCGAGGCGGTGCGCGCCCTGCTCCCCGGCGGGTGAGACCCTGGGGCCATGAGCAGCAACGAGTTCGACGAGGTCCCCTCGGTCAACATCGGTTCGGGCGGCATCGACCCGAGGGACTTCCAGGCCGGGGCGCACCCGGTCGAGCGAGAGCACTACGTCGCCGTGCTGCTGCTGGAATCCGCCGCCGAGGCCGCCGACTACCGCCCGCTCTACGAGGAGTCCTTCGTGCTGCTCAAGGCGGAGTCCGAGGAGGAGGCGCGGGAGAAGGCCACCGAGGCGGGCAAGCAGCAGGAGACCAGTTACCACAACGAGCACCAGGAGCTGATCACCTGGCGGCTCAAGCAGGTCGTGGAGGTCAAGCCGCTGGAGGACGCCACCTTCGACGACGGCAGCGAGCTCTACAGCCGGTTCTTCCGCAACTACGACGCGTACCGGAGCTTCGAGCCGCTGCTCTCCGACGACATCTGACGCCCCGCCTCACCCGAAGGGCTGGCGCCCGCGCGGAGCTGGGAGCGCCTCGCCGGAACCCGTAGGGTGGGATGACGTGCGGTTCTTGAACGGGCAGCAGCCCACCACAGATCTGACCTACGACGACGTCTTCCTCGCCCCCCGGCGCTCCGGCGTCGAGTCGCGCTTCGACGTCGACCTCGCCACCAGCGACGGCAGCGGCACGACCCTGCCGATCGTGGTCGCGAACATGACGGCGGTGGCCGGGCGGCGGATGGCCGAGACCGTCGCCCGCCGGGGCGGCCTGGTGGTCCTCCCGCAGGACGTCGACCCGCAGGCGGTCGGCGAGATCGTCTCCTGGGTCAAGCAGCGCCACCCCGTGTGGGACACCCCGCTGGTGGTGCACGCCGACGCCGCGGTCGCCGACGTGCTCAACCTGCTCCCCAAGCGCGCCCACGGCGCCGTGGTGGTGGTCGACGACGCGTCCCGGCCGGTGGGCGTCGTCGACGAGCACGCCTGCACCGGGGTGGACCGGTTCGCCCGGGTCGGCGAGGTCGCCGACCGGCATCCGGTGGTGCTGCCGCTGGAGACCGAACCGCGCCAGGTGTTCGAGCAGCTCGACAAGCAAGCCCGGCCGGTGGCGCTGGCGGTCGACTCCGACGGGGCGCTGGCCGGGATCATGACCGCCCGGGCCGCGCTGCGCGCCGAGATCTACTCCCCCGCCCTGGACGACCGGGGCGCGCTGCGGGTCGCCGCCGCCGTCGGCGTCAACGGCGACGTGGCGGCCAAGGCCTCGGCGCTGCTGGCATCCGGGGTGGACGCCCTCGTGGTGGACACCGCGCACGGCCACCAGGACAAGATGGTGGCGGCGCTGGGCGCGGTGCGGTCGGTCTCGCCGTCGGTGCCGGTGGTGGCGGGCAACGTGGTCACCGCCGAGGGCGTCCGCGACCTGGTCGAGGCCGGGGCCGACGTGATCAAGGTCGGCGTCGGTCCGGGCGCGATGTGCACGACGCGGATGATGACCGGCGTCGGGCGGCCCCAGTTCTCCGCCGTCGCCGAGTGCGCCGCCGAGGCGCGCCGGCTCGGCAAGCACGTGTGGGCCGACGGTGGTGTGCGCCACCCGCGCGACGTGGCGCTGGCCCTGGCCGCCGGCGCCTCGTCGGTGATGGTCGGCTCCTGGTTCGCCGGGACCTACGAGTCCCCCGGCGACCTGCAGCGCGACGAGCACGGCCGGGCCTACAAGGAGTCCTTCGGGATGGCCTCCAAGCGCGCCGTGTCGGCCCGGACCCGCACCGACGGCGCGTTCGACCGGGCCCGCAAGGCGCTGTTCGAGGAGGGCATCTCCAGCTCGCGGATGCAGTTGGACCCGCGCTTCCCCGGCGTCGAGGACCTGCTGGACCAGATCACCTCCGGCCTGCGCTCGGCCTGCACCTACGCGGGCGCCCGCACCCTGGAGGAGTTCCACGAACGCGCGACGGTCGGCATCCAGTCCGCGGCGGGCTTCGCCGAGGGCCGCCCGCTCCCGACCGGCTGGTGAGGCCCGACCGGCTGGTGAGCCACCCGCCCCTCACCCGGAAGTGACCCAGGTGAGGGGCACCCTTGTCCCAGTTACTCGGACAAGGGTGCCCCTCACCTCGAAAAGCACCACCCGAATGGCCCAACCCGGACGACAACTGGGTGGTCACGCCTGCGCAAGCGGCCCGCGCCGGTCAGGCAAGCGGCGGGAGCCGCTTCCGCACTACCCCACCCTCGCCACTGGCACCGCCGCGGGTTCTCAGCGGGCTTCTCGCGAGGACAGCTCCGACGTGGTGAACCGGCCTGATGTCGGAGATCCCGCAGCGAGAAGCCCGGTGGGGTTCCGCCACCGGCACCGCCCCGCCACGGGACCACCGCACATCCCTAAGCGATGAAGTCGCCTTCGAGCAGTTCCGTCACCAGCGCCGCGATCGGCGAGCGCTCCGAGCGGGTGAGCGTGACGTGGGCGAACAGCGGGTGCCCCTTGAGCTTCTCGATCACCGCCGCGACCCCGTCGTGCCTGCCCACCCGGAGGTTGTCGCGCTGGGCGACGTCGTGGGTGAGCACCACGCGGGAGTTCGCGCCGAGCCGGGACAGCACGGTGAGCAGGACGTTGCGCTCCAGCGACTGCGCCTCGTCGACGATCACGTAGGAGTCGTGCAGCGAACGGCCCCGGATGTGGGTCAGCGGGAGCACCTCGAGCATCCCCCGGTCCATCACCTCGTCGAGGACGTTCTCGCTGCACATGGCGCCGAGGGTGTCGAAGACCGCCTGCGCCCAGGGCTGCATCTTCTCGTTCTCGGTGCCGGGGAGGTAGCCGAGCTCCTGACCGCCGACCGCGTAGACCGGCCGGAACACCACGACCTTGCGGTGCTGCTGGCGTTCGAGCACCGCCTCCAGTCCCGCGCACAGCGCGAGCGCCGACTTGCCGGTGCCCGCCCGGCCGCCGAGCGAGATGATCCCGACCTCGGGGTCCAGCAGCAGGTCCAGCGCGATCCGCTGCTCCGCCGAGCGCCCGTGCAGGCCGAACGCCTCCCGGTCGCCGCGCACCAGCCGCACCTGCTTGTCCGCGGTGACCCGGCCGAGCGCGCTCTGCGTTCCGGCCAGCAGCCGGACGCCGGTGTTGGCGGGCAGTTCGCGGGCCTCGTCGAGATCGGCGACCCCGTCCTTGAACAGCACGTCGACCGAGCCCGGGGGCACGTCGACGTCGGCCATCCCGGTCCACCCGGAGGACACCACGTCCTGCGCCCGGTACTCCTCCGCGTCCAGCGCCACCGCGGCCGCCTTGACCCGCAGCGGCATGTCCTTGGTGACCAGGGTGACCCGGTGGCCGTCGGCGGACAGGTTCAGCGCGCAGGCCAGGATGCGGGCGTCGTTGGAGTCGGCGCGGAAGCCCGGCGGGAGGACCTGCTGGTCGGAGTGGTTGAGCTCGACCTGCAGGCTGCCGCCCTCGGCCGCCACCGGGACCGGGGTGTCCAGCCGCCCGTGGCGGAGTCTGAGGTCGTCGAGCGCGCGGAGGGCCTCGCGGGCGAACCACCCGAGTTCGGGGTGGTGGCGCTTGGCCTCGAGTTCACCGACCACCACCACGGGGAGCACCACGCGGTGCTCGGCGAAACGGGTCATCGCCCACGGATCGGACAGCAGCACCGAGGTGTCGAGGACGTACGTGCGGACCTCGGTCTCAGCACCAGCGACGGCAGCGGTCTCCGGCTGAACGGGGTCCGCGTGCGGCTGGGAACGTCGTGCGGTCACGGCTACTCCCTCGCGGGCGTGGCGAGCACACCCGCTCGTCGGCGGGCCGGGCCTGCCCCGCCGCGCCCGGGCCGGACCGGAGTCCGCCGGGGGCGACGTGAGGGCCGCGCACCGGCCCCCCGCGACCACGGTGGACGTTCTGGCGTCCGCTCCGGCCAACAGCCACGGTCAGGGCCTCCCCGGACGGGCCGCTTACGGAACTGGACGACCCGTCACCGCGCACGCTACCTGCGTGATCGGCGGGAGGCAGGCGACCACACAGGTGATTCAGCGGATCGTCGCTCGCGCGTCACCTCGTGGCGCTCCCGCCCTGATCAGGGACTTGCCGCGGTGGTGCGGACCGGTCCGGGCGGCCATCGGGAGGAGCAGCCGAGCAGGTCAGCGGGGTCCGCCCGGGCGGGAGCGGGCGCGCCGCCGTCAAGCACGAGCGGTGATCAATCGGTCGGCTGAACGAGTGATCCTCCCGCACGAAAGAATGGTCCGACGATCACGGTGGAGAAAATCGCGTCCGGCCGGAAGTTCATCCGTTGGCCGGGTTCGGCGGACCGCCGAACGGCAATTCCGGAAACAGCGCCGCGACCCGCTCTTTTTGCCGTCGCAACGAAATCCGACCGGCCTCATCGAATATTACACACAATGGTGTTACTGAGCTGTCTTCTCGTTGGTCTTCTTCGCTATGTTTTCGCCCGGGTGCTTCCCTCAGCGAACCCTTGGTGTTCTCACCGAGCGGCGATCGCACTCAATCTCCGTCCCAAGAACAAGGAGTTACTCACGTGCTGAAGAAGGCCGCCATCCTCACCGGCGCCACCGCCGGCCTGCTCGCCCTGGCCCCGATGGCCCACGCCGACAGCGCGGGCAACGACGGCATCAACGCGCTGAACGACAACAACGTGAACTTGCTGCCGATCAACGCGTGCGGCAACAACGTCGCGGCGCTCATCGGCGTCATCGTGCCGATCGCCTCGCCGCAGGCCTCCGACTGCAACAACTCGGCGATCGTGGACCACCCGCACGTCGACTGACCTGGTTCGGTCGCACTGCGGACCACCGCCTCATCGAGGTGGTACCGCGCAGCGGGGCGCCGGTTCGGTCCGGCGCCCCGTCACGCGCACAGTCGCGCGCACAGTCGCGCACAGCGGGAGCGCTGAATTTTTCCCGGTCGCCTTTTCGATCCCGCGACCGGCAATGATGTGATCGTCGATCATACGACAGTGGTAATCGCTGCGGCGAACCGGCGTGGCGGCGGTGGCGCATCGACCCTTTCGCGGTCGAATGCCCGCCACCGCGAGCCTTCCCTCGACGCGCCGGACGAGGACGCCGCGGCAATCGAAGGAGGAACCGAATGCTGAAGAAGGCCGCGATCGTCGGTGGCGCCGCCGCCGGCATGCTCGCGCTCGCCCCGATGGCCCACGCCGACAGCGCGGGCAACGACGGCGTCAACATCCTGAACGACCTCAACATCAACGCGGTGCCGATCAACCTGTGCGGCAACAACGTCGCGATCCTGGGCGTCATCGTGCCGGTCGCCTCGCCGCAGACCAGCGACTGCAACAACTCGCCGATCGTGGACCACCCGCACGTGGACAAGTGATCCGCTGATCCAGCGCGGGGGCCGGGCCGATCGTGGTCCGGCCCCCGCGCTGCCGTCCGCGCTACCCGCCGAAGCGCCGGTGCCGCACCGCGTAGTCGCGGAGCGCGCGCAGGAAGTCGACCTGCCGGAACGCGGGCCAGTACGCCTCGCAGAACCAGAACTCCGAGTGCGCCGACTGCCACAGCATGAAACCGGACAGCCGCTGCTCCCCGGAGGTGCGGATCACCAGGTCGGGGTCCGGCTGGCCCGAGGTGTAGAGGTGTTCGGCGATGTGGTCGACGGTGAGCACCTCGGCGAGCTCCTCGATGGTCGTGCCCGCCTCGGCGTGCCGCTGGAGCAGCTTGCGGACCGCGTCGGCGATCTCCCGCCGACCGCCGTACCCGACCGCCACGTTGACCTGCATCCCGCCGCGGCCCTCGGTGCGCAGCGCGGCGGCCGACAACCGGGCGGCGGTCTCGGTGGGCAGCAGGTCCAGCGCACCCACGATGCGCACCCGCCACGGCTTGGCCGGACCGGTCAGCTCGTCGACCACCCCGCTGATGATCTCCAGCAGCGCCTTGAGCTCGTCGCTGCTGCGGCTGAGGTTGTCGGTGGACAGCAGCCACAGCGTGACCACTTCCACGTTGGCCTGCTCGCACCAGCCGAGCATCTCGGCGATCTTGCGGGCGCCCGCGCGGTGCCCGTAGGCCGCCTCCAGACCGGCTTCCTTCGCCCATCTGCGGTTGCCGTCGAGGATGACCCCGACGTGGCGCGGGTGCTGCAAGCCGTCGAGCTTGCGGCGCAGCCGCCGCTCGTAGATGTCGAGGATGAACTCCCGGAGCCGAACCTTGAGCGTCACGCTCGACGAGAGTACGCCGACCTGCTCGGGCGGCGAATTCCTCCCTGGCCCAACCGGTTACGACGAAGGTCACCCGCGCCCCGACCTACGGTCCCGTAACCTCGGGGGTGTGACTAGCGCCCTGTCGGCCCGCCGCGCCACCGCCTTCGTCAAGCCGAGGATGCGCGGGTGGATCCACCTGTGGTCCCTCGTCGTCTCCGTGATCGCGGGCGCCACGCTGATCGCGCTGGCCGCCGCGACCGTGTCGGGCGAAGCGGCGCTCGGCACCTCGATCTACGTGGCCACCGTGCTCGGCCTGTTCGGCGTGAGCGCCCTGTACCACCGCAAGACGTGGAACACCCTCGGCGCCCGGACCTGGATGCGCCGGCTCGACCACTCGATGATCTTCCTGTTCATCGCGGGCACCTACACCCCGCTGGCCATGCTCTCGATGCAGCCGACGACCGGTGCGCTGGTCCTGGCGGTGGTCTGGGGCGGCGCCCTCGGCGGTGTGGTGCTCAAGCTGGCCTGGCCCAACGCGCCCCGCTGGGTGGGCGTGCCCGTCTACATCGCGCTCGGCTGGGTCGCCGTGTTCGTGCTGCCCGACCTCCTGCACAACGCCGGGGTCGCGGTCCTGGTGCTGCTGCTGGTCGGCGGCGTGCTCTACACCGCGGGCGCGGTGTTCTACGCCACCCGCTGGCCGGACCCCTGGCCGAAGACCTTCGGCTACCACGAGTTCTTCCACTCGACGGTCTCGCTCGCCGCGTTGTGCCACCACATCGCCATCTGGCTCGCGCTCTACGCCTGAGCGCCGCGGACCGGGCCGAGCGCGGGCACCCGCATCCGACATGGCCGGATGAAGGTGCCCCTCACCCAGGGGCCTTTTCAGAATGCGGCGGAGCCGCATGCGGTGCGGCCGTCAACCGGCACCGCCGCCCGTGCTCGGACGTGACCGCTCAGCGGTCTTCTCGCGAGGACAGCCGTGACGCCGTGTACGTCGTTGGTACATCAGGAGCGGCTCCCGGAGCGAGGGGACCGCTGAGGTTCCGCCACCCGCACCGCCACGCAGGCCATTCTGAAACAGGTTCTCGGGTACCGAACGGATGGCGGGGCGGGCTCAGGTCTCCGCCGGGCGGCGGAGGGCGCTGACCAGCTCCTCGACGTCGGTGACCGGCCGGTCGCACACGTAGCCCCGGCAGACGTAGGCGGCGGCGCTGCCGTCGACCAGCGGCCGGTCGGCCAGCAGCGGGACGCCCGGCGCCTCCGGGTCGGCGGCCAGCACCACGGCACCGCCCGGGGCGTCCCGGTGCGCGGCGGCCAGCAGGTCGGCGCGGTGCGAGTCGCCCGCGGGGCCGGCGATGGCGATCTGCAGCGGACCGTGCTCGCGGGCTTCGGCGGCGGCCATCCAGTGCCCGGCGAAGCGCGGCGCGCGCTGGGCGATCAACCCGGCCCGGGACAACGCCTGCTCGGCGGCCTCGCGGTAGCGGTGCGCGGCGTGCGGCCCGGCCAGCGCGGCGGCCGTGATCAGCGCCGAGGTGACCGCCGAGGCGCCGGACGGGCTGGCGTTGTCGGTCGGGTCGGAGGGCCTGCGCACCAGCGCCTCGGCGTCGGAGGCGGTGTCGTGGAAGCCGCCGGGTGCCTCGGCGTCGGCGAACAGCTCCAGCGCGGTGTCCAGCGACCCGCAGGCGGCGTCGAGCCAGCGCGGGGCGCCGGTCGCCTGGTGCAGGGCGAGCAGCCCCTCCGCGAGGCAGCCGTAGTCGTCGAGCACGCCGGCCGCGGTGCCGACCACCCCGAGCCGGGAGGTGCGGCGCAACCGGCCGTCCACCAGGTGCAGGTCGAGCAGCAGCTCGGCGGTGCGCTCGGCGGCGGCGAGCCACTCCGGCTCGTCGAGCGCGGCGGCGGCCTCGACCAGCGCGACGATCGCCAGCCCGTTCCACGCGGTGACGACCTTGTCGTCCACGCCGGGCTGCGGGCGGCGCACCCGCGCGTCGAGCAGCGCCTCCCGGATCCGCTGGAAGCGCGCCGGATCGTCCGGGTCGCGGACCAGCCGCAGCGTCGAACTGCCCTGCTCGAAGGTGCCGGCCTCGGTGACGCCGAACACCTGGGCGGCCCAGTCGGCGTCTTCGGCGCCGAGCACCTCGCGGAGCTGGCCGGGGGTCCAGACGTAGGTCAGGCCCTCGACGCCTTCGGTGTCGGCGTCCAGCGAAGCGGCGAACCCGCCTTCCGGGGTCCGCAGGTCGGTGAGCAGGAACCCGGCGGTCTCGCGGGTGACCCGCTGGGCCAGGGCCGGTTCGGCGCTCACCCGGCCCAGGTGGGCGTAGGCGCGCAGCAGCAGCGCGTTGTCGTAGAGCATCTTCTCGAAGTGCGGCACCACCCACGCCGCGTCGACGCTGTACCGCGCGAACCCGCCGGCGAGCTGGTCGTAGATGCCGCCCCGGGCCATCGCGACGCAGCACCCCTCGGCCAGTTCCAGCGCGGTGCGGCCGCTGCCCGGCGCGGCGGTGCGCTCGTGGTGGCGCAGCAGGAACTCCAGCACCATCGACGGCGGGAACTTCGGGGCGTCGCCGAACCCGCCGTGCGCGGCGTCGAACTCGCCGTGCAACCGGGACACCGCATCGGCCAGCACCGGGTGGTCCAGGGTGGATTCGGGCAGCTGCGGGCGCTGCTCGGCGAGGTGGCCCACCACCTTCGCGGCGGCGTCGCGGACCTCGTCGCCGCGCTCGGCCCAGGCGTCCCGCGCGGCCGCGAGGAGCTGCTGGAACGACGGCATCCCCTGCATCGGCCGGACCGGGAAGTAGGTGCCGCAGTGGAACGGCGCGCCGTCCGGGGTGAGGATGCAGGTCATCGGCCATCCCGCCTGCCCGGTCATGGCCTGGGTGGCCTCCAGGTAGACGGCGTCGATGTCCGGGCGTTCCTCCCGGTCGACCTTGATGTTGACGAAGCCCTCGTTCATCATCCGGGCCGTCTCCGGGTCCTCGAACGACTCGTGGGCCATCACGTGGCACCAGTGGCACGCCGCGTAGCCGACCGACAGCAGGACGGGGACATCGCGCCGTCGCGCCTCCTCGAACGCCTCCGGGCACCACGGCCACCAGTCGACCGGGTTGTCGGCGTGCTGGAGGAGGTACGGGCTCGTCGCGTCAGCCAGCCGGTTCGCCATGCCCCCCAGTCTGGCACCGCGGCGGCGCCGCCTCGACCGCTACGGCCGCCGACCGGGTCCTCCGGGGCGGCTACGAGACCGCTTCGAGCGGGAGGTCGCTGCCGCGCCAGGCGGCTGCCAGGTCCTGCACCGGCAGGTCGAGCGCCTCGCCGAGGCGGACGATCGTGCCGAAACCGGGAGCGGGCAGCCGCCCGGTCTCGATCTTGCGCAGGGTTTCCGGCGAGACGCCGGCCGCGTGCGCGACCTCCGCCAGGTCGCGTCCCGCTCGCGCGCGGCGCAGCAGGGCGCCGAGACGCCTGCCTGCTTCGATCTGCTCCGGGGTGAGCGGTTGGCGGACCATGCCCTCAGCGTAGAGCTGGTATTACTATACCGGCAAGTGCTAGAGTGCCGGTATAGTAATACCACCACTCAGGACGCGAGGTATTCGTGATCGAGCTGAAGACGCCGGCGGAAATCCAGCGCATGCACGTGGCCGGGCGGTTCGTCGCCGAGGTGCTCACCGAGGTCGGCAGGCTCGCCGACGTGGGGGTCAACCTCCTGGAGCTGGAGCACCACGTGCGCGGCATGATCGAACGGCGCGGGGCCGAGTCCTGCTACTGGGACTACTCCCCGTCCTTCGGCAAGGGACCGTTCCGCAACGTCATCTGCCTCTCGGTCAACGACGCCGTCCTGCACGGCCTGCCGCACGACTACGCGCTGCGCGACGGCGACGTGCTCAGCGCGGACATCGCGGTGAGCATCGACGGCTGGGTGGCCGACTCGGCGCGCACGGTCGTCGTCGGCACCGCCGCCGAGGAGGACCTGCGGATCGTCCGCGCCACCGAGGAAGCGCTGGAGGCGGCGATCGAGGCGGCCCGCCCGGGCAACCGCCTGGGTGACATCTCGGCGGCGATCTGGGCGGTGGCCTGCGACTACGGCTACCCGGTCAACACCGAGTTCGGCGGTCACGGCATCGGCCGCACCATGCACGAGGAGCTCCACGTCGCCAACAAGGGCCGACCGGGCCGCGGGCCGGCGCTCCGACCGGGCCTGACCCTCGCGCTCGAACCCTGGTTCGCCCGCACGACCGACCGGATCACCTACGACGCCGACGGCTGGACCATCCGGTCGGCCGACGGCTCGCGCACCGCCCACTCCGAGCACACCGTCGCCATCACCGAGGACGGTCCCCTGGTGCTCACCCGGCGCGAGCCGGAGGACCCCGCGACGAGGGGCGCCGGTCGGCTCGCCGCGCAGGACGCCTAGCGCGCGCCGCGGCGGCGGACGACCAGCCCGCCGCCGCGGCGCTCGAAGCGGTGAGCTAGGACTTGGCCGGACCGTCGCCCGCGGAGTCGCCGGGCGGACCGCTCTCGGCCTTCGCGAGCTCCTCGGCTTCCGCCTCCTCGCGGGCGGCCCGCGCGGCCTCCGCGCGCTTGACCCGGGCCGGGGCCGCTGCCGCGGCCTTGTCCTGGTCGAAGGCGACCGGCAGCTTTTTGAGGTGCTTGGTCATCGACCGGACCAGGAGCACCACGGCGATCCCGAAGACCACCAGCAGCAGCAGACCGACCGGCGAGGACTTGCCGAAGTCCTGCCCCTGCCCGCCGGTGTCCTGGTCCGGCCCGAGGTACTGGGCGACGAAGTACGTGACCTCACCGGTGCTCATGCGCACACCTTCTCATCCACCCCGGAGAACAGGTCGTCCTCGGGCATCGTGGTGTCGACCAGCGAGCGGACCAGCTCGTAGTCCTCGGTCGGCCAGAGATCGCGCTGGATGTCCAGCGGCACCGCGAACCAGCGGCTGTTCGGGTCGATCTGGGTGGCGTGCGCCCGCAGCGCGTCGTCGCGCTGGTCGAAGTACTCGCCGCACGGCACCCGCGTGGTGACCCGGTCGTCCGGGTCGGGCCGCGACTCGTCCCACCGGCCCAGCCACTCGGCGAACGGGGACTCCATCCCGCGCTCCACCAGCGCGTCGTGGAACAGCTTGAACCGCTGCCGCGAGAACCCGTGCGAGTAGTACAGCTTCAGCGGCTGCCACGGCTCGCCCGCGTCCTGGTAGAGCTCCGGATCGCCCGCGGCGTCGAACGCCGCCATCGAGACCTCGTGGCACCGGATGTGGTCCGGGTGCGGGTACCCGCCGTTCTCGTCGTAGGTGATCACCACGTGCGGCTTGAACTCGCGCATCACCGCGACCAGTTCGCGGGTGGGCAGCTCCACCGGCACGGTCGCGAAGCAGCCCTCCGGCAGCGGGGGCAGCGGATCCCCCTCCGGCAGGCCGGAGTCGACGAAGCCCAGCCACCGGTGCTGGACGCCGAGGATCCGGGCCGCCTCGGCCATTTCGGCCCGCCGGATCTCCGGCATGTCGGCCAGCACGTCCGGCCGGTCCATCGCCGGGTTGAGGATGCTGCCCGCTTCACCGCCCGTGCAGGTGACCACCATCACGTCGTGGCCCTCGGCCACGTACCGGGCGGTGGTCGCGGCCCCCTTGCTGGACTCGTCATCCGGATGCGCGTGCACCGTCATCAGACGCAGCTTGTCCGCCATCGCGCGGTCGTCCTTCCCGCTTGCAGCATCTTCTCGACTCGGATCGGCCCCCGCGTGCGGGCCGCAAGACACCCCGGGGATACTCAACGTGGATGTCGGGTCCGATTGTTCCCCACGCCCCATTGTGGCTCCGGGTCCGACGTCCTCGGCGCCAGCCCCCGCGTCGGCGGACCGGTCGAGGCGAGGGCGTGCCGGAGTTCACACCAGCACGGGACATCGTCGGAAGGCTGTCGAGCCGGTGACGCACCAGCCATTACCCGAGGGCCGGTACGGCTCGCGCGCTCGAGCGCGAACGCCGCGGCCGGGACTGCGGTGGCTGTTCGGCGCGCTCGCCGCGGTCGTCCTCGTCGGTGCCTCGGTGATCGGCTACCAGAACCTCGGCAGCGCACCGGTCGAGGGCGAGCACGTGGCCTACGACATCGTCGACGACCGGCACGTGCGGATCACCCTGGAAGTGCGCCGCGACGAGCCGCAGCGGCCGGCGGCGTGCGTCGTCCGGGCCCGCGAGAAGTCCGGCGCCGAAGTCGGCCGCGGCGAGGTCTTCATCCCACCGGCCGACGGGACCGTCCGCCACGACGTGGTGCTCCGCACCTCGGCCCCTCCAGGCACCGGGGAGGTGTACGGCTGCACATACAAGGTTCCTGAATATTTGTCCACTCCCTCGCGGCCGATTGGGTGAAGACTGCCTTACCACGCCGGGCATCGAGGAAATTCCGGGCCCGGACGTGGTGATTCGTGTTATCGTCGATGCCAGCACGGCCCCGGGGCGGGCCGTGTTTTTCCGTTCCCAGCCGTCGCTGCGCGCGAGGAACGCTGTTGGCCCGCGGTAGGCGCGGAGCCTCCGTCGACGAGGAGTGGTGACCGTGAGCGAGACCCAGGTGACCTGGCTGACCCAGGATGCTTTCGAGCGGCTCAAGACTGAGCTGGACGAGCTCGTGGCCAACCGCCCGGTGATCGCCGCGAAGATCAACGACGCCCGCGAGGAAGGCGATCTGCGGGAGAACGGCGGGTACCACGCCGCGCGCGAGGAGCAGGCCCAGGTCGAGGGCCGCATCCGCCAGCTCCAGGAGCTGCTGCGGACCGCGCAGGTCGGCGACGTGCCCACCGAGTCCGGCGTCGCCATGCCCGGTTCGGTGCTGACCGTCCGCTACGACGACGAGGACGACACCGAGAAGTTCCTGCTCGCCAACCGCGAGGAAGGCGCGCACGGCGACATCGAGGTCTACTCGCCGGAGTCCCCGCTGGGCAAGGCCCTGCTCGACGCCAAGGAAGGCGAGACCAGGGAGTACGAGCTGCCGAACGGGGGGACCATGAAGGTCACCCTCGTCAAGGCCGAGCCTTTTTCTCTGTGATTCTCGCTGCCGCTTGCGTAGGGGTGCCGGTGGCGGAACCTCAGCGGCCTTCTCGCTCCGGGCGCCCTTCTTGATGTATGCCCATACACGGCATCAGGGCGTCCTCGCGAGAAGGCCGCTGAGAACCCGCGGCGGTGCCAGCTGCGAGGGTGGGGCAAGGCGGAAGCGGCTTTCGCCGCTTGCCTGACGGTGGTTGCGTTTGGCGTGTGCGTGGGTGCTTTGCCTTCGGCCTCCGGTTAGGTGGCTAGCGCCGTGGCCACGTCTTGGTGCCGTTGTTCTTGGTGCCGTTGGTTCTTGGTGCGGGTGCTCGGGTTTCGGGTGCCCGCACCGTTGTGCCTCAGCCCTGTTCGGCGAGGCGGACCAGGAGTGGTCGGACCCGGGGTGGGACCGGGGTGGACAGCGCGATGGACGTCGAGGTGCGGCGCACCTCGGGGACCGCGACCACCTCGTCGATCACCCGTTGCAGGTCGGCGTTGGAGCGGGCCACCATCCGGACGAACAGGTCGCCCTGCCCGGTGGTGGCGTGCACCTCGCAGACCTCGTCGATCACCGCCAGCCGTTCGGCCACCGCGGCCCGCTTGCCCTGGGCGATCTCCAGCGTCGCGAACGCGGTGAGCCCGAAGCCCATCGCGACCAGGTCCAGCTCCGGCGGGAAGCCGCGCAGCACGCCGCGCTCGCTCATCCGGTCCAACCGGGCCTGCACCGTGCCGCGCGCCACACCGAGGCGCCGCGAGCACTCCAGCACGCCGAGCCTGGGTTCGTCGGCGAGCAACAGCAGCAGCCGGGCGTCCAGCGCGTCGAGCCCGTTCGCGGCCACGGGCGCCACCTCCTGTTCATCCTGACCTGCTCAGGTCGGCCCAACCGCCCCCATGCTGAACAATCTGCGCAGCCGAAGCAACGTCTGTTGCTCAAGGTGCCCTACCGCGCGACCCTGTCGCCACCGCAAGCGGCGACACTCGGGAGGACATCGTGACCGGCACCGTCAACCAGCAGGGCCAGCTCGACGACGTGACCTTCGAACAGATGCAGCGCCTGGTCGGCCTGGTCGAGCACGACGACACGCGCGACCCGTTCCCGGTCAAGGCGCTGGACGCCGTGGTGTTCGTCGTCGGCAACGCCACCCAGAGCGCGCTGTTCTACCAGGTGGCCTTCGGCATGGAGCTGATCGCCTACCACGGTCCGGAGCAGGGCAACCGCGACCACAAGGCGTACGTGCTCAAGTCCGGCTCGGCCCGGTTCGTGCTGCGCGGCGCGGTCGACCCCGCCAGCGAGCTGGCCGACCACCACCGCAGGCACGGCGACGGCGTGGTGGACATCGCCCTGGAGGTCGCCGACGTGGACCGGTGCGTCGAGCACGCGCGCGCCCAGGGCGCGACGGTGCTGGCGGAGCCGCACGAGGTCTCCGACGAGCACGGCACGGTGCGCACGGCCGCCATCGGCACCTACGGCGAGACCCGGCACACCCTGATCGATCGCTCCCGCTACAGCGGCCCCTACCTGCCCGGGTTCGTCGCCGCCCAGGGCGGCTACCGCAAGCCCGCCGACGCGCCGAAGCGGCTGTTCCAGGCGGTCGACCACTGCGTCGGCAACGTCGAGCTCGGCCGGATGGACGAGTGGGTCGCCTTCTACAACCGGGTGATGGGCTTCGTGAACATGGCGGAGTTCGTCGGCGACGACATCGCCACCGAGTACTCCGCGCTGATGAGCAAGGTCGTCGCCAACGGCAACCACCGGGTGAAGTTCCCGCTCAACGAGCCGGCCGAGGGCAAGAAGCGGTCGCAGATCGACGAGTACCTGGACTTCTACGGCGGCGCGGGCTGCCAGCACATCGCGCTGGCCACCGGCGACATCATCGCCACCGTGACCGCGATGCGCGCCAACGGCGTGGAGTTCCTGGCCACGCCCGACACCTACTACGAGGACCCGGAGCTGCGCGCCCGGATCGGCGAGGTGCGGGTGCCGATCGAGACGCTCAAGGAGCACGGCATCCTGGTCGACCGCGACGAGGACGGCTACCTGCTGCAGATCTTCACCAAGCCGATCGGCGACCGGCCCACGGTGTTCTACGAGCTGATCGAGCGGCACGGCTCGCTGGGCTTCGGCAAGGGCAACTTCAAGGCGCTGTTCGAGGCCATCGAGCGCGAACAGGACCTCCGCGGCAACCTCTGACCCGTTCGTGAACTGAGTGAGGGGCACCCTTGCCCAAGTATCTGGGACAAGGGTGCCCCTCACCTACGTCGACAACGGGTGACACCTGTCCGGGGTGGTACCGGTCGACGGCACCCGTTTCACCCGGAAGGGTGGTGAGTGAGGGGCACTTTCGGCCGACTATGCCGGATGGAGGTGCCCCTCACCTGGTTCGGGCGTCACCGGGTGGTGGTCGACTGGGGGTCAGCGGCGTTCGTAGAGGGCGTATCCGGCCGCCTCCAGCCTGGTGGTCACCCGCTCGCGGTGCTCCGGTCCGCGCGTCTCCAAGCTGATCTCCACGTCCACCTCGCCGACCGACAGCGCGCCGGTGACCCGGGAGTGCGCGATGTCGATGACGTTGGCCTCCAGCTCGCCGAGCAGCGACACCAGGCCGCCCAGCGAGCCCGGCCGGTCCGGCAGCCGCAGCCGCAGCGACAGGTACCGCCCCGCCGAGCTCATCCCGTGCTGCACGAGCTGGAGCAGCAGCAGCGGGTCGATGTTGCCGCCGGAGAGCACCGACACGATCGGGCCCCGGAACCGGTCCGGGTGCGCCAGCAGCGCGGCGACGGCCGCCACGCCCGCCGGCTCGACGACGAGCTTCGCCCGTTCCAGGCAGAGCAGCATCGCCCGGGACAACTGCTCCTCGCTGACCGTGATGACCTCGTCGACCTGCTTCTCGACGTGCGCGTAGGGCAGCGCGCCGGGCTCGGCCACGGCGATCCCGTCGGCCATGGTCTGCGCCTCGCGCAGCCGCACCGGGCGTCCCGCGGTCAGCGAGTCCGGCCAGGCGGCGGCCTGCTCGGCCTGCACCGCCACCACCGCGACGTCCGGGTGCTCCTCCTTGATCGCCGCGGCCACGCCCGCGACCAGCCCACCGCCGCCGGTGGGCACCAGCACCGTCCGGGCCTGCGGGAGCTGCGCCATGATCTCGGTGCCGACGGTGCCCTGCCCCGCCACGATGTCCGGGTGGTCGAAGGGGTGGATGAACTCGGCCCCGGTGCGCTCGGCGTGCTCCCGCGCCGCCGCGAGCGATTCCTCCAGCACGGCGCCGCGCAGCACCACCTCGGCGCCGTAACCGGCGGTGGCCGCCAGCTTCGGCAGCGCGACCCGCTCTGGCATGTAGACGGTGGCGTGGATGCCGAGCAGCTGGGCCGCGAGGGCGACGCCTTGGGCGTGGTTGCCCGCGCTGGCCGCGACGACCCCGGCGGCGCGCTGCTCCTCGGACAGCCCGAGCAGCCGGAGGTAGGCGCCGCGCAGCTTGAACGACCCGGTGCGCTGGAGGTTCTCGCACTTCAGGTGGACTTCGGCGGCGCAGAGCTCGCCCAGCACGCGGGAATGCTCCAGCGGGGTGACCCGCGTGATCCCGGTCAGCTTCGCCTGGGCGGCGCGGACGTCGTTCCCCTCGATCAACCGCATTCGTCCATCGTGCCACCGCGAACGCCGAGCGACGCGCGCGGCGGCCCGGGTACGCTGGCGAAAACCGACACCGGGCGCACAACCGCTCGGACCCGCCACGGTTGCGGAGGAAGCATGAGGCGGCTGAGCCCAGCGAGCGGGGCGGTCCCGCTCGTCACCGGCATCGTCGCGGCCGCCGCCCTGTCCGGGGCCGCCGTCGTCGCCGTGCTGCGCTCGGGGTGCGACGACCCCGGCGTCTACGAGGCGCGCGACGGGGTCGTGGAGCTCATCGGCGGCTGCCTGCACCCCGACGACCTGCCGGTGACCACCCGGGACCCCGAGCAGCCGATGCCGCTCGGCGGCACCGAGCCCGCCCAGGCCCGCTGAGCACCTGCTCCTCCAGCGGCGCCCCGGAAAACCCCGCACGGGCGAGCGCGAGGTGCCGCCACCCGCGCCGGGAACGGGCTCAGCCCAGGGCGGCCAGCAGGTCCTCCACCAGGTCGTCGGCGTCCTCGATGCCCACCGAGAGGCGCACCAGCTCGCCCGGCACCTGCAGCAGCGATCCGGCGGTGCTCGCGTGGGTCATCCGGCCCGGGTGCTCGATCAGCGACTCGACGCCGCCGAGCGATTCGGCGAGGGTGAACAGCCGGGTGCGGGAGCAGACCTCCAGCGCGGCCTGCTCGCCGTCGGCGTGCAGGAACGACACCATCCCGCCGAAGTGGCGCATCTGCTTGACCGCGACGTCGTGGTTCGGGTGCTCGGCGATGCCCGGGTAGAGCACCTTCGAGACCTTCCGGTGGCTCTGCAGCGCCGCGACGACCCGTTCGGCGTTGGCGCTGTGCCGCTCCATCCGGACCGCCAGCGTCTTGAGCCCGCGCAGGGTCAGCCAGGCGTCGAACGGCCCCGGCACCGCACCGGCGGTGTTCTGCAGGAATGCGATCCGCTCGTGCAGCGCCTCGTCGGAGGTGACGACCGCGCCGCCGACCACGTCGGAGTGGCCGCCGAGGTATTTGGTCGTCGAGTGGACCACCACGTCGGCGCCGAGCTCCAGCGGCTGCTGCAAGTACGGCGAGGCGAAGGTGTTGTCCACCGCCAGCAGCGCGCCGGCCTGCCGCGCCACCTGGGCCAGCACCGCGATGTCGGCGATGTTGAGCAGCGGGTTGGTCGGCGACTCGACCCAGATCATCTTGGTCTCGGGGCGGATCTCGGCGCGCACGGCGTCCACATCGGACAGCCGGACCGGGGAGAACTCGACGCCCCACCCGGTGAGCACCTTGTCGATCAGCCGGAAGGTCCCGCCGTAGGCGTCGTCCGGGATGATCACGTGGTCGCCGGGGCGCAGCACGGCGCGCAGCACCGCGTCGGTGGCGGCCATGCCGGAGGCGAACGCCCGCCCGTACCGACCGCGCTCCAGTTCCGCCAGGCACTCCTCCAGCGCGGTGCGCGTCGGGTTGCCGGTGCGCGAGTACTCGTAGCCCGCCCGCATCCCGCCGACGCCGTCCTGGGCGTAGGTCGAGGTGGCGTGGATCGGCACGATGACCGAACCGGTGGCCGGATCCGCCTCTTGGCCCGCGTGGATCGCACGGGTAGCAAAGCCATCGCTCATGTGGAGCAGCGTACGGCCTGCGCGCCCCGACGCCCGGCAGGGGACCGGATGCGACACGGCCCCCGACCGGATCCGGTCGGGGGCCGTGGACGCTAGCTCACCACTGCGGCGGCTGCTGCTGCGGCGGCTGCTGGCCGGGCTGGCCGTAGGGCTGCTGGCCGTACTGCGGCGGCTGGCCGGGCTGCTGCCCCGGGGCCGGGAACCCGCCCGACGGCGAGGGCTGCCCGTAGGGCTGCTGCCCCGGAGCGGGGAACCCGCCCGAGGGCGACGGCTGCCCGTAGGGCGGCTGCTGGCCGAACTGCTGCGGCTGACCGGGCTGCTGGGGCTGACCGGGCTGCGGCGGCTGGCCGGGCTGCTGCGGCTGGCCGGGGAAGCCGCCGGGCTGGCCGTACGGCGGCTGACCGGGGTAGCCACCGGCGACCGGGGCCGGAGCGCCCGGGCCCGCCTCGACCCACTGCCGGGTGCCGGGCAGGAACGCCAGCACACCGATCGCGGCGGCGGTCAGCACACCGGAAACACCGGTCGCGCCGGACCAGGTGATCATCATCCCGATCATGACGAGGGCCATCAGACCGGCACCGCCGACCCCGAGCAACGGCCCGAGCTTCTTGCGCACCAGGATCATGATGCCGCCCGTGCACATCACGCCGGCCGCCACCATGCCGAGCAGGTAGAAGACCAGCATCAGGCCGTAGGGCGGCAGGTCGGGAATCTCGACCTCGGGCATGTACTGCGAGAAGTCCTGGCCGAGCTGCTGGTTGAGCTGCTCCTGGGCCGCCTGCGCCTGGTCGATCGCCGCGTACGCGCTGTTGAGGGAGAACGTGCCGATCAGCAACCCGATGGCCCACAGGCCACCGAGGATCGCGGCGACGTACCCGGCGGTCATCGCCAGGCCCTTGCTCCCCGGGCCCTGCTGGCCGGGGCCGGGCGGCGGGTAGCCGGGCTGGCCGAAGCCCGCCTGCGGCGGCGGGGCGCCGAAGCCGCCCTGCGCCTGCGGGGCCGGGAAGCCGCCGCTGGGCGTGCCGGGCTGCTGGCCCGGGTAGGCGCCCGGTGCGCCCGGCTGCTGGTACATCGGCTGCGGCGGCTGCATCGACGGCGGGACCATCGCGGTGGCCGCTTCGCCGCCCTGCTGCCCGGCCAGGCCGGGCTGCTCGTACATCGGCTGCGGGTTCTGCTGGCCCGGCGACGGCACGACCTGCGTCGAGTCCGAACCCGGCTGCTGCTGCGGGGGCTGGGCAGGTCGGACGACCTGCGTCGCGTCGGCTCCGCCCGGCTGCTGCTCGTTCTGCTGGCTGTTCGGGGCGCCGCCCGGCTGCTCGCCGGCTCCGTGCGGCTGTCCCTGCTGACCGCCATCAGGCGGCTGCGGAGAGCTCATCGGGTTCCTGACCCCCTCGGGCGTGAAGCATGATTTTGGGCATTCGTCGAGCACACGCTATCGGATGGGCGATCAGCGTAGTGCCGTTGCGTAACAACTCGTCATCGACCGGCGATGAATCCGAGCACGTCCTGACGCGTGACGACGCCGGCGGGCATCCCGTCGACGAGCACCATCGCACCGTCGGCTCCGGCCAGCGCCGCCATCGCCGAGCTGATCTCCTCGCCCGCGCCGATCGTCGGCAGCGGCGGGGACATGTGGTCGGAGACCTGGTCGGCCAGGTTGGCGCGGCCCGCGAACAGGGCGTCGAGCAGGTCGCGCTCGTTGACCGCGCCCGCCACCTCGGCGGCCATCACCGGCGGCTCGGCGTTGACCACCGGCATCTGGGACACGCCGAACTCGCGCAGGTAGGTCACCGCGTCGGCGACCGTCTCCGTCGGGTGGACGTGCACCAGCTCGGGCAGCGTGCCGTCCTTGCGGCGCAGCACGTCGCCGACCGAACCCCCGCCGTGGTCGGGCGAGAGGAAGCCGTAGGAGGCCATCCAGGAGTCGTTGAAGACCTTGGTGAGGTAGCCGCGCCCGCCGTCCGGCAGCAGCACCACCACGACGTCGTCCGGTCCGGTCCGCTCGGCGACCCGCAGCGCGGCGGCCACGGCCATCCCGCAGGAACCGCCGACCAGCAGCGCTTCCCGGTGGGCCAGGTCGCGGGTGGTGGTGAACGAGTCGGCGTCGGAGATCGGGATGATCTCGTCGCAGATCTCCCGGTCGTAGGTGGTCGGCCAGAAGTCCTCGCCGACGCCCTCGACCAGGTACGGGCGCCCGTGGCCGCCGGAGTACACCGAGCCGACCGGGTCGGCGCCGATGATCCGCACCTTGCCGCCGGAGACCTCCTTGAGGTACCGCCCGGTGCCCGAGATGGTGCCGCCGGTGCCGATGCCCGCGACGAAGTGGGTGATCCGGCCCCCGGTCTGCTCCCACAGCTCCGGCCCGGTGCTGAGGTAGTGCGACTCGGGGTTGTGCTCGTTGGCGTACTGGTTGGGCTTCCAGGCGTCCTCGATCTCGGTGACCAGCCGGTCCGACACCGAGTAGTAGGAGTCGGAGTGCTCCGGCGGGACGGCCGTCGGGCAGACCACGACCTCCGCGCCGTAGGCCTTGAGCACGTTGCGCTTGTCCTCGCTGACCTTGTCCGGGCAGACGAACACGCAGCGGTAGCCCTTGCGCTGGGCGACCATCGCCAGGCCGACCCCGGTGTTGCCGGAGGTCGGCTCCACGATGGTGCCGCCCGGTCGCAGCTCACCGGATTCCTCGGCGGCCTCGACCATGCGCAGCGCGATGCGGTCCTTCACGCTGCCGCCGGGGTTGAAGTACTCGACCTTGGCCAGCACCGGCGTCGGGCCGCTGGCGACCGCGTTCAGCCGCACCAGGGGGGTGTTGCCGACAAGGTCGATGACGTGCTCGGCGTAGTCCACGGTCGGTCCTCGTTTCCCTCATCATCGCTGTTCGCCGCCCCAGGAGCCCGCCGCTCGTCCCGGCAGCGCTCCTTGCTCCGTCGAGCCTAATGCGCCGACCGCCGGTCACCGCCGGTGGCCGGGCAACGACGCACCACCGGGTTGCGGATCGGCGCCGGGAAAGGCCGCCCCGGCACCGGGCGCAGGTGGTAGATCAGGAAGGGGGACCGGCCCGGCCGCCCCCGTTCCGACGACCTGGGGGAAGGACGACCGATGATCGCGGCGAGGGCGTTGCGGCTGGCACTGCTGGCGGCGGGAACCGCGGGCGGGCTTTCCGGAGCCGCGTACGGCCTGCTCAACGGGCAGTCCCGCCGGGCCCGCCAGGTGATCGGGCCGCCCGTCGCCGCACCGCTGCGCGGCGACGGCGTGCACCTGCCGGACGGCACCGGCCCGGTCCCGCGCTCGGAACTGCCCGAGGCGGTGGAGCCGCTGGAGTTCGTGGTGCTCGGCGATTCCTCCGCGGCCGGCCTCGGCGTGGACTTCCCGGACGACCTGCCGGGGGTCCGGCTGGCCCGCGGGCTGGCCGCGGAGCTGGACCGGCCGGTCGCGCTGACCACCCGCGCGGTCGTCGGCGCGACCACGCAGGCGCTGGCGGCGCAGGTCGAGGCGACGGCGCCGCACCCGCCGACGCTGGTGCTCGTCATCATCGGCGCCAACGACGTGACCTCCCGCCTGCCGGTGGCGGCCAGCGCCGCGCTGCTCGGCGACGCGGTGCGGACGCTGCTCGACCGCGGTGTGCCGGTGGTCGCGGGCACCTGCCCGGACCTGGGCGCGATCCGGCCGATCCCGCAGCCGCTGCGGTCGCTGGCGAGCCGGTGGAGCCTCGCGCTGGGCCGGGCCCAGCGCGAGGCGGTGGAGGCGGCGGGCGGGCACGCGGTGCCGCTGGCCGACCTGCTCTCCCCCGAATTCCTCGCCCGGCCGAGCGAGTTCTTCAGCCCGGACAACTTCCACCCGTCGGCGGCCGGGTACGAGGCGGCGTCGCGGATCCTGCTGCCCGTGCTGTGCTCGGCGCTCGGCGAGTGGCACGGCGGTCCGCTGCCCGCCGCCCCGGTGCGCTCGGCCGCCGCCGAGGCCCGGCGCCCGACCAGCCGGATCGTCGCCCGGATCAACCGCGGGCTGCACCGCCGCTCCGACGGGTGAGCCACGCTACATACCAGTCGGTCGGTCTTCCCCTTGTCGGCCCTCACCCCACCCGGTCAAGATGACCGGCGAGGCCACGGCGCCCGGCGCCACCCCGGCGAACGAAGGAGTTCCCATGCCCGAAGCAGTCATCGTCTCCACCGCGCGCTCCCCGATCGGCAGGGCGGGCAAGGGATCGCTGGTGGACTTCCGGCCGGACGACCTCACCGCTACCATCATCCGCGCCGCCCTGGACAAGGTCCCCGAGCTCGACGCGGCCGACATCGACGACCTGATGCTGGGCTGCGGGCTGCCCGGCGGCGAGCAGGGCTTCAACATGGCCCGCGTGGTGTCGGTGCTGCTCGGCCACGACCACCTGCCCGGCACCACGGTCACCCGCTACTGCTCGTCGAGCCTGCAGACCACCCGGATGGCGCTGCACGCCATCAAGGCCGGCGAGGGCGACGTGTTCATCAGCGCCGGCGTGGAGATGGTGAGCCGGTTCGCCAAGGGCAACTCCGACAGCATCGAGGGCACCCGCAACCCGCTGTTCGCCGACGCCCAGGCCCGCACCGAGCAGGTCGCGCAGGAAGGCGCGGACACCTGGACCGACCCGCGCGAGCAGGGCCTGCTCCCCGACGTCTACATCCCGATGGGCCAGACCGCGGAGAACCTGGCGCGGCAGCAGGGCATCAGCCGCGACGAGATGGACGACTTCGGCGTCCGCTCCCAGAACCTCGCCGAGAAGGCCATCGCGGACGGCTTCTTCGCCCGCGAGATCACCCCGGTGACCACCTCGGCCGGCACCGTCGTCGACACCGACGACGGCCCGCGCGCGGGAGTCACCAAGGAAGGCGTGTCCGGGCTCAAGCCGGTGTTCCGCCCGGACGGCCGGATCACCGCGGGCAACTGCTGCCCGCTCAACGACGGCGCCGCCGCGCTGGTCATCATGAGCGACACCAAGGCCAAGCAGCTCGGGCTCACCCCGCTGGCCCGGATCGTCTCCACCGGCGTCACCGGCCTGTCCCCGGAGATCATGGGCCTCGGTCCGGTCGAGGCATCCAAGCAGGCGCTGCGGCGCGCGGGCATGTCGGCCTCCGACATCGACCTCGTCGAGATCAACGAAGCGTTCGCCGCGCAGGTCATCCCCTCCTACCGGGAGCTCGACATCCCGCTGGAGAAGGTCAACGTCAACGGCGGCGCGATCGCCGTGGGCCACCCCTTCGGCATGACCGGCGCCCGGATCACCACCACCCTGCTCAACTCGCTGCGCTGGCACGACAAGCAGTTCGGCCTGGAGACCATGTGCGTCGGCGGGGGGCAAGGAATGGCCATGGTCCTCGAACGGCTTAGTTGAGGTATTGGTCGTTTTGCGTGGCGGTGCCGGTGGCGGAACCTCAGCGGCCTTCTCGCTCCGGGCGCCCTTCTTGATGTATGCCAATACACGGCATCAGGGCGTCCTCGCGAGAAGGCCGCTGAGAACCCGCGGCGGTGCCGGTGCCGTGCGTGGGGCAAGGCGAAAACGGCTGACGCCGTTTGCCTGACGGTGGTTGCGTTGGCGCGGTCAGTGCGAAAACGGCTGACGCCGTTTACCTGACGGTGGTTGCGGTGGCGCCGGTCGGTGCGGAAGCGGCTTTTGCCGTTTGCCTGACTGTGGTTGGGGTGGCGCGGTCGGGGCGGAAGTGGCTGTGCCCGCTTGCTTGGGCTTCGGGGTGGCCGCCCGCTGGGTCTGGGTGGCTGCGGGAGGTTCTCGTCGGTCGGTTCAGGTGGCGTTGACGAGGTGAGGGGCACCCTCGTCCGAGTTACTTGGGCAAGGGTGCCCCTCACTCATGTCACGGACGGGTGCGGTGGGCCTCGGTGGGCCTGGACGTGAAGAAGCGGTGCCGACCGTGGTGGTCGGCACCGCTTCCCGGCGGTCGCGCCCTGGAGCGTGGTGGGACTAGTCCTGGTTGAACATCGCGAACAGCCGCAGGAACTCCAGGTACAGCCACACCAGCGTGGTCATCAGGCCGAAGGCGATGTACCAGGAGAACTTCGAGTCCACCCCGGACCGGATCGCGCGGTCGGCGGCGTCGAAGTCGAGCAGGAAGCTGAACGCCGCCACGCCGATGCACAGCAGGCTGAAGGCGATGCCCAGCGGGCCCGCCTCGCGCAGCCCCAGGCCACCGGCGACGAAGAAGCTCGCCACCAGGTTGACCAGCATCAGGATCGCCACGCCCGCGACGGCGCCGATGATCCACTTGGTCAGCTTGGGGGTGACCCGCACCGCACCGGTCTTGTAGACGACCAGCATCGCGGCGAACACGCCGACCGTGCCCAGGATGGCGTTGAGCACCAGCCCGACGCCCATTCCGGTGGCCATGGCGAAGGCGTAGCTGATCGCGCCGAGGAACACGCCCTCGACGATCGAGTACGCGACGACCAGCGCCGGGCTCGGCTTCTTCTTGAAGATGATGACCAGCGAGAGCACGAACCCGACCAGCAGCGCGGGCAGGGCGAGCGCCATCGCGGGCGGTCCGGCGAGGTAGGTCACCGCACCGGTGATGACCGCGAGGCCGAGGGTGATCGCGGTCTTGGTGACCACGTCGTCGATGGTCATCGGACGCGCCGTCTTGGTGGGCGCGGCCGAGGACTGCCCGAGGGGAGAGCCGAAGCCGCCGGCCTGCCCCTGGGCGTAGTTGAAGTTCGCGTGCCCGCCCGAGGTGGGCAGGTTCTTGAACGCGGGGTTGCTCGTTGTGCGCAACTCATCCTCCTGGGCGTGCTTGCGCCGTCATGGGGAACAACGACCGGGGCAGCCGATGAGTTCCCGCTCGGTAAAAGCGACTTTACCGGCATCCGGTCGCCGGACCCAGCACCCACCGACGACGTCACCGCGACGATCCGCCGATGCGGGTAACGATCACGTCGCGTCGCCAACCCGCGGCGCCCGTTGCGACCGGTGAGGACCGCGCGCCGCCGTTCCGGTCGCGCTGCGCCCGTCCGGGTGACTCATCCCTCACCGGAAGTGCCGGGATCACACCGAGGAGTAGCCGCCCCCTTCAACCCTTTGGAGCCTTGTGGACACCGAGGGTGATCGGAAGGATCACCCTCGACGTCCGTTTTGCTCCCGGTCGGGGCGCGCACGCGCGCGAGCGAGCCGGTGACGTCTCTTTCCCCTCCACTTCGAAGCGGAGCTTGCATGCGCATGGTCAGAAAATGGGTCGCGGCGGCGCTCGGCACCGCCCTGCTCGCCGGGGCGGGAGCGTTCGCCGTTCCCGGAGCGGCGCTCGCGTCCGTACAGGAAGGCGTCGGTCACGAGGTCACCCCCGGCCAGCCCTACGGCGGCGTGAATCGGGACCGGGACTGGCTCGGCTCCTACATGCTCCAGGGCCAGCACGTCTGGTGCGTCCAGTTCGCGCTGACCGCACCGGACAGCGGACAGGAGTACCAGCCCGGCGATCCGCTGGGCACCAAGTGGGGCGAGCCGCTCGCCCCGGAGATCGCGGCGAACATCTCGTACCTGCTGCTGCGCTACGGCGACACGCAGTCCGATCACGAGGCCGCCGCGCTGGCGCACCTCCTGCACTCCTGGACGGCGGCGCCGCGCCCAGGACAAGACGACTTGAACCCGGGCAACTCGTTCACCGAGATCGCCTACGACATCGACTTCCACTTCGACAAGCTGCCCGCCGAAGCCAAGGAAGCGGTCGAGCGGCTGCGGGCCGAGGCGGAGGCCAACCGGGGCCCGTGGGAGGCCGAGCTGACCGCCCCGGAGGGCGAGCAGACCATCGGCGAGACCGCGGAGTGGACGCTGGCCGTCACCCGGGCCGAGGACCAGGGCGTCGGCGACGTCCCGGTGCGGATCACCGCCACCGACGCCGAGGTCGCGGGGCTCACCGACGGCGTGGCCACCACCCCGGCCGACGGCAGCCCGCTGGTGCTGGAGGTGACGCCCACCGGGCCGAACCCCACGATCACCGGCGAGCTGGCGGCCCCGGCCGACCGCCCGTACGTGCGGCAGGCGGTCGACGCGCCCGACACCACGCAGCGGGTCGTCTCCACCGGCGGCGAGCAGCAGCTCACCGTCGAGGCGACCACGACCGCGGTGACCGCGCCCGGGCAGGTGCGGATCACCAAGGTCGACGAGCAGAGCCAGGCCCGGATCAGCGGCGTCGCGCTGCGGCTGTCGCTGCCGGACGGCTCCCCCGCGCTGCGCCAGGACGGCACCCCGCTGGTCGGCCCGGACGGCGAGCCGGCGGTGCTCACCACCGGCGCCGACGGCACCGCCGTCATCCCGGACCTCAAGACCCCGCAGGAGGTCATGATCACCGAGGTCAGCCCGGCTCCCGGCTACGAGGAGGCGTTCGACCCGGCCAACCCGCCGTCGGTGACCGGGGTCCTCGAACCGGGGCAGACGCTGGAGCTGGTGGTGTCCAACGTGCCGAACACGCCGACCGTGCCGATCCGCATCCCGGCCGGTGACGAGCCGGGCGTGAACCTGGGCCTGCTCGGCCTGGGCGGCATGGCGCTGGCGGGCGCGGTGGCCGTCGGCGGCTACGCGCTGCGCCGGCCGGAGCGCCAGCGGTGACCTCGCGGCGTCGGCTGCTCGTGCTGGTCTCGGCCGGGGTCGTCGCGGTGGCGGCGGTGATCGCCATCGCGGTGGCCCTGGTCGGGCCCGCGGCGCCGAGCACCCCGAGCGCCGCGGCGGGCGCCCCGGACCGGCACCAGGCCCGCACCGAGGCCGTCGAGGACGATCCGGCGGCGCTGCCGGTGCAGCCGATCCACGTGCCCGCCGGTCAGCCGCCGGGCACCATCCGGCTGCCCCGGGGCGGGACGGCGGAGCTCGTGCGGGACGAACTGGACCGCTCGGGCACCCTGCCCGTCCCCGACGGGGTGGACGAGGCGACCTGGTGGGGCGCCGGCCTCGACGCCCCCGGTGGGGCGACGGTGCTGGCCGGGCACGTCAACTGGGAAGGCGCCGAGGGCCCGTTCTCCGAGCTCTGGGACTCCCGGACCGGTGACCGGGTCACGGTGGTCGACGACGCGGGCGTGCAGCACGACTACCAGGTCACCGAGGTGCTGACCCTGCACAAGGACGAGCTCCCCGGCCGCGCCGAGGAGCTGTTCAGCCAGGGCGGTGCGCACCGGCTCGTGCTGGTGACCTGCGGCGGCCGCTACGTCGGCGGCGACATGGGCTACGACGAGAACCGGATCGTCATCGCCACGCCCGTGTGATCGAACGGAAGGAGGGCCGGTGGTCACCCGACCACCGGCCCTCCTTCTCGTTCAGCGCTTCTTCTTGCCCTTCTTGGCCGAGGCCGCCTGCTTGCCCGGCCGGTTCTTCTGCTGCCCCTTCTTGCCGCCGGGGCGACCGCCCCCGCCACCGGAGCGCTGGGACTTCGGCCGGTTCTGCTGCTGCGGAGCACCGGAGCGCTGCGCGGGGGCCTCCTCGGTCTCCTCCTCGGTCTGCACCGCGCCCTCCTGCGGGCGGTTCGGCTTCTGACCGGGCTTGGGCCGCGGCGCCGCCTTCTTGGCCTCGATCTCCTTCTGCCGCTGGCGCTCCTGCTCGCGGTCGATCTTGTTGGTCAGCAGGTGCTGCTGGCCGAGGGTCCAGAAGTTGTTCGCCAGCCAGTACAGCAGCACCGCGATGGGCAGGAACGGGCCGGAGACGATCGCACCGATCGGCGCGACGTACATCATGAACTTGCCCATCATGGCCGTCTGCGGGTTGGCCATGGCCGCCTCGGTCTGCCGCTTCATCGACATCCGCATCGTGAAGTAGGTCGCGACGGACGCGACCAGCATCAGCGGGATGGCGACGATCATCATCGAGGTCCGGTCGGTGCCGAACGCGGCGAGTTCCTGGGCGGGCTGGGTGACCCAGTTCGACAGCTTCGCGCCGAAGATGTCGGCCTGGATGAACGACTCGACGCCCTGGGCGTCGAAGATGTAGTTGCTCTGCGCCCCCGGGGTGAAGTTGCGCAGCACGGTGAACAGGCTCAGGAACACCGGGATCTGCAGCAGCGCGGGCAGGCAGCCGCCGAGCGGGTTCACCCCGTGCTCGGACTGCAGCTTCTGCATCTCCTGCGCCATGCGCTGCTTGTCGTTCTTGTACTTCTCCCGCATCTTCTGCATGTGCGGGGCGAACTTCTGCATCTGCCGGCCGGACCGGATCTGGCTGATCGCCGGCTTGAGCAGCACCAGCCGCAGCGAGAACACGAGGAAGAACACCGAGAGCGCCCAGGCGAACCCGTTGTCCGGTCCCAGCACGAAGCCGAAGATCTTGTGCCAGAACCACAAGATGGCCGACACCGGGTAGAGGATGAAGTCGAACACTCAATCACTCCTGGTCATCGCCCGGTCGTCATCGCCACCGGGGCGCACCTGCGCAGCCGTACCCGCGCTGTGTCCGCAGGTCAGCCCTACCAGGGTGCCATGCGACCGAGCGGCCGGTGTCGACCCCCCGTCACTCGGGCGTGACCGGCGCCACGCGGACCTCTCGGGCGGGCGCCGGTCCGCGACGGCTACCGCTTCAGCGCGCGGGCCACGATCCGGCCGAGCACCAGGTAGATGAGGGCGGCGAAGCCGTAGTTGAGCACCACGCCGATGGTCGCGTCCTCCGGGGTGAACACGTCGCCGAGCCCGAACACGAACACCCGGGCGACCCCGTAGGAGAACGAGACGAAACCGTTGTCCTGGCTCGCCCCCGTGACGACGAACACGATGTGCAGCACGAACACCAGGGCGATCAGCGCGGTGACGAGCTGGATGATCCGCCCGATCGCGTCCGCGCTCGGCCCGACCCGGTCGCGCTGGCGCGGCGGCTCCCGGTACGGCTCGGGTTCCCGGTAGGGCTCCGGCTCGCGGCGGCGTTCGCGCGGGCGCTCCCGGCGGCGCGGCGGCTCGTCGTCGTAATCGTCGTAGTCGTCGTAGCGGTCGTAGTCGTCGTAGCGGTCCGGCGGCGGTTCGCGGCGGGCCCGGGGCGGCTCCCGGCGGGGCGGCTCCGGCTCGGGTTCCGAGTCGTCGTACCAGTCGTAGGACTCCCCCGCGTAGGGGTCCCGCACCGGTTGCATCAGCGTCGGCTTCGGCTGCGGCGGTGGCGGCGGGTTCGGCTGGACGCTCTGGGTGGGCGCCTCCGGGGGCGGCGGTGGTCCCTGGTGGCCGGGCGGCGGCACCGGCTGTCCCGGTGGCACCTGCCCCGGCGGCATCTGGCCGGGCGGCGGTGCCTGACCGGGCGGTGGCGGTGCCTGCTGCCCGGGCGGCGGCACGGGCTGACCGGGAGGCACGGGCTGCCCCGGCGGCACGGGCTGCCCCGGAGGCACGGGCGGCCCGGGAGGCATGGGGGGCCGCTGCTGGCCGGGCGGCGGCACGGGTTGACCAGGAGGCACGGGCTGTCCGGGCGGCGGGGGCTGACCGGGAGGCCCGGGAGGGGGCTGCTGGCCCGGTGGCGGTGGCGGCTGCTGCCCCGGCGGACGAGGGGGCGGCCCCTGCGGGGCGCGCTGGGTCGGCTGCTCCGGGCCCGGCGGCTGCGGCGGACGACCCTGCTGATCAGGCCCGGGCGGTGGTCCGCCGGGGGGCTGTGGTCCGCGCCGCGGCGGGTTCGGCTGCCGATCTGGGCGCTCGTTGGCCATGGGCGCGCATTGTGTCGGTGATCAGCTGGCGGTGGAAGACCCACCCCCGCGGACCACACCATGAGACGCCCCACAGCGGCGCCCGCCAGGTCCGCCACCGCAGGCGCCCGGGGTCACGGCTTGATGCCGACCCCCGCCAGCCCGGTAAACCGGCTCGGGTCGCGCTCCGGGTCCTCCGGCCGCCACTCCGGCAGGAACACGACCCCGGGTTCGACGAGGTCGAAGCCCTCGAACAGCGCGGTCACCTCGGCGTGCGAGCGCATCGTCATCGGAGTGCTGGTGCGCTGCCGGTACAACCCGGAGTGCGACTCGGCCAGGTCCGGCCGCCCCTCCTGGCTGGCGTGCGAGAGCACCAGCGGGCTGCCGGGCGCCAGGGCGTCGCGGTAGCGGGCCAGCACCTCGGCGGGGTCGTCGACGAAGTGCAGCACCGCGACGACCATCAGCGCCACCGGCCGGTCCAGGTCGAGGAGGTCGCGGACCTCCGGGGCGCCGAGGACGGCGTCGGGGTCGCGGAGATCGGACTGCACCATCGCGGCGTCCGGGTCGTCCCGCAGCATGCTCCGGGAGTAGGCGGCGGCGACCGGCTCCTGGTCCACGTACACCACGCGCGCGCCCGGCGCCCGCTCCTGCGCCACCTCGTGCACGTTGCCGACCGTCGGGATGCCCGAACCCAGGTCGAGGAACTGCCGCACCCCGAGGTCCGCGCAGTAGCGCACCGCGCGCCGCAGGAAGGCGCGGTTGGCCTGCATGATCAGCGGCAGGTCCGGCCACAGCTCGATCGCGTCCTCGGCCATCCGCCGGTCGGCGGCGAAGTTGTGGTGACCCCCGAGGTAGTAGTCGTAGACCCGGGCGGCGTTCGGCCGGGACAGATCGATGCCCTCCGTCGAATCGCTCACCGCACCTCCTCGCCTCGCCCGGTCCGCCCGATCCTAGCGGTGGCCCGGTGATCCGGGGCGGAACTGCGCTGTGATCATGGGATCAGCCGTCCGGCGGTTCCGCCGCGCGCGCGGATGCGGTCGGCTGGCGCGCACAACGCGAGAGGGGGATCTGCGTGGAGGCCGGTGGACACGCGTGCACGGGTGCGGTGGCGGGGGCGCTGTCGTCCTCGGCGATCGGTGCGGCGACCGGAGCGGAGCTGGGTGCGGCCGGGACCGCGGTCGGGGCGCTGCTGGGCGCGGGCGCGGCGCTGCTGCCCGACCTCGACGCCGACGGTGCCACCGCGTACCGCTCCGGCGGCCCGCTGACCGCGTTCGTCGGCGAGGCGTTCCAGCGGCTCGCGCGCACCGCCTACGGCGCCACCCGGCTGCCGCACGACCCGGCGGGCGACGGCGAGCACCGCGGTCTGGTGCACACCCCGGTCTTCGCGGTGGGGCTCGGCCTCCTGGTCGGCTTGGGCGCCCTCCTCACCCCCTGGGTGACGACGCTGGTGCTGGTCCTGGTGCTGGCGCCGGGGATCAGCGCGCTGTCCCGCTCCGGCCCGCGCTGGGTGCGCCGCAGGCTGAAGACCCACCGCGACGCCGGGGCGATGCTGACCGCGGTGCTCATCACGGCGGCGCTGTTCGTCTCCGGCGCGATGGACGAACTCGGCTGGTACGCGGGCGCCAGCGTCGCCATCGGGATGATCGTGCACTCGATCGGCGATTCGGCCACCCGCAGCGGCATCCCGTGGAGCTGGCCGCTGCGCCGCCGCTGCCCGAAGTGCCGCCCCAGCGCCCAGTGCCGCGGCTCCCGCTGGCGCCGCTCCCACGTGCTCCCCGAATCCCTGCGCTGGCGCGTCGGTTCCCGCTCCGGCAAGCGCATCGAGCGGACCATCGAGGTCGCCTGCCTGGTCGCCCTCGTCCTGCTGATCCTCCCCGACGTCGTCGGCCTGTTCGTCCCCGCCACGACCTGACGGCGGCAGCCACCCTTCCGCTCCGGTTCGGGCGGGGTTCACGTGCGGGCCACCGCGGCGGCCCATGATCCTGTCGTCTCCGTGCGAAGGGTGTGGGCAACGTGTCGAATCGGCCAGGTGTGGCTCGGCGGAACGTCTTCAGGGCAGGTGGGGCCGGCGCGCTGGCGATGGCGTTCGGCTCATCCGGCCACGCGGCCGGGGCGGGCACCGCGAACGCGCCCCTGCGCTTCAACCCGAACGGCCGGTTCAAGATCGTGCAGTTCAACGACACCCAGGACGACCACCGCATCGACCGGCGGACCATCGAGCTCATGGACCGGGTGCTGGACGCCGAACGGCCCGATCTCGTGGTGCTGGTCGGCGACCTCATCAACGGTGGACCGCGCACCGAGCTGGAGACCAAGCAAGCGCTCAACAACGTCGTGCAGCCGATGGAGCGGCGCGGCGTCGCGTGGGCGGCGACGTTCGGCAACCACGACGAGGATTCCACCGCGGCGACCGGGTTCGACGAGAAGGACATGCTGGAGTTCTTCCGGGGCTACCGGCACAACGTCAACGAGCCCGGCCCCGAGGGCATCACCGGCACCGGCAACATGAACCTGCTGATCAACGGATCGCGCGGGAACGCACCGGCCTTCGCCGTGTGGCTGCTCGACAGCGGCCGGTACGCGCCCGAGCGGATCGCCGGGCAGGACTTCGAGGGCTACCCCGACTGGGACTGGCTGCGCGGCGATCAGGTCGGCTGGTACCTGGACACCTCCGCGGCCCTGGAGCAGCGCGCCGGATTCCCGGTGCCGGGCCTGATGTTCCTGCACATCTGCCTCTGGGAGCACCGGTTCATGTGGTTCGCCAGCGTGGACAGCCGCACTGGAGCCGACCACGAACGCGCGGTGCGCAAGCACGGCATCACCGGCGAGCGCAACGAGGACGAGTGCCCCGGTCCGTTCAACTCCGGGATGTTCTCGGCGATCCAGCACCGAGGTGATGTCCGGGGCGTCTTCGTCGGGCACGACCACATCAACACCTACCAGGGCGACTACTACGGCGTGCTCCTCGGATACGGGCCGGGCACCGGATTCGGCGCGTACGGGCTGGGCGGCGAGGACAACCACCGGCTCCGCGGCGCCCGGGTCTTCCACCTCGACGAGAACGCGGAGGGCGTCCTCGTCGAGACCCACAACGTGTTCGCCCGCGACTACGGGATCGACCTCTCGAACACCGACCAGAGCACGGACCCCCAACCCCTCCCACCCGGACGCTGACCGCCGGTCCGCCGGAACCCGCTGCGCTGACCCGCAGTTCGCGCTGCGGGCGCAACACCTGCCGAGGCCGGGCACCCGCCGCGGCGTCGAGAGCAGCGCGCCGGGCCCAACTCGACGACCGCGCACCCGGGAAAATCGGCAAAACCACACCGTTCCCGCTAGTACCGATCGAACGATCTCCGGCCTGGTGCCGGACGCGCCCGGGTGGCACGGTGCGGTTCCGGCAACGCTCCGTCCTGACGCGGGCCACCTCCGGTGGTCGGCGCCCCGCGACGGCGCGCCGGTGGTCGTGCGAGTGCGCGGGAGGCTGCGCTGATGGTGGGGCTCGGCGGTCCCGAGGTGGGGATCCGCACTCCGGCGTTCCGCTTCCTGCTCGGGGCTTGGACCGTCTCGTCGGTCGGTGACGGGGTTCGGGCCGCCGCGCTGCCGCTGTTCACCGCGGTGAGCACGCGGGATCCGCTGGCCGTGTCGGCGGTCGCGGTGGCGACCGTGCTGCCGTGGTTGCTGATCGCCTTGCCCGCGGGAGCGATGGTCGACCGGTGGCGATCGCGGAACACCTTGATCTCCGCGCACGTCTTCCGCTGCGCGGTGACCCTGCTCCTCGCCGGTCTCGTCCACACCGGCGATGCCGGGGTGCCCGTGCTCCTGGGATGCGCGTTCCTGCTCAGCACCGCGGAGACCTTCGCCGACTCGGCCGGGCAGACGCTGCTCGTCTCGTCGGCCGGGCCGACGGACCTGGAGCGGGCCAACGGCCGATTCGTCAGCACGGAAACCGCCGGTGTGGAGATCGCAGGTCCGCTCGGCGCGGCGGCGCTGTTCGCCTGGCACCCGGCCCTGTGCTTCGCCGCCACCGCGCTGGCGCTCGGGATCGCCGCCTCCCTGGTGGCCGCGGTGCCGCGCCGGACCGAGCGGGCGCCCCAGCGCGGAACGGGTTCGCTGCGCGCCGAGGTGCTCGACGGAGTCCGCTTCCTGGTGCGCAATCCGCCGCTGCGCGCGGTCGTCGGGGTCGTGGGGCTGACCGCACTCCTGACCAGCGGTGTCAACGCGGTGGCGTTCCTGTACGCGATCGAGTCGTTGGGCCTGCCCGCGGCGTCGGTACCGACGCTGCTGGTGTGCACGGCGATCGGCACCCTGTCGGCCGTACCCGCCGCGTCGGCGTTGTCGCAGCGGCTGGGCAACGGCGCCGTGATGGTGGGAGCGCTGCTCGTCCTGGCGATCGGGATGGCGTTGCTCGGTGCCTTCGACGCCCCGGCGGCGGCGTGGGGCGCGTACTTCGTCATGGGACTGGGAGCCGGCGCGTGGAACGTGCTGTCCGCGGCCAACCGGCAACGCCTCACCCCACGACCGATGATGGGCCGGGTGACCAGCGCGCACCGGGTCCTCGCCTGGGGCCTGATGCCGCTGGGCGCCGGCATCGCCGGGCCGATCGCGGAGACGAGCTCGCTGCGCACCGTCATCCTCGGCGCCTCGGTGCTGACGGCGGCGATCGCCCTCGCAGCGACCCCACGCCTCCTCCGCCTCAACCGCGCGTAGCCGTCGAAGGCGACCGCATGGAGTCCGCCCGGAACGGGCGTGTCGCCGCGGCGACGTCGTTCGGCGCTCTGGAGCGGTGTCGGGTTGCCCGGGTCCGGGCGATCGGGGTTCAACGGCTCCTGCGGAGCTGCCAGCGCGTGCGGCGGTGATCGGTGGCGGTGCGCCGACCGGACCGCCGGGCGCCCGGAAAGCGCCGGTCGCCGGAATCGGTGGCCGTGCCGGGCCTACCTGCGATTGGGTGAACTTCAACGGGGGGAGTTGCTTTTCCGCACAGCCGAAGGAGACGCCCAACGTGTGCCAGTTCCCCGGTGACCCGGAACGGTCCCGGATCGCCGACCAGCTGCTCGACCTCGCGACCAGGCTCGGGATGAGCGAGCCCCAGGAGTACCGCGTCCGCCGCGCCGCCGCCCCGAAGGATCCGCACGTGCACCGCATGCCGCCGGCCCCTGGCTCCGCGGTGTTCACCGGACCCGTCTACGGCCCCGTCACCGTCGGTGGCGGGCACGCGCCGGAGGATCCGCTGGCCGGGCAGGTCGCCGCCGCGCTGCACCAGGTCTTGGCCCGGCTCCCCGAAGCCGGCTTGGAGGCCGATGCCGACCGGGCGGTCCGCGAGGAGGCCCGAGCCGCGCTGGAGACGACCCGGCGCGAACCCGGGCAGCGCAGGCGGCTCCGCACCGCGGTGTCCCGGGTTTGCCAGGCGCTGGTCACCGGCGCGGCTTCGGGCACCGCGAACCCCGTGGTCGCCGAGCTCACCCACCAGTTGCTGAACCTGCCCTACTGACCGCGGCGAGGTCCCCGCGGGTCAGGTCCTGCGGGGGCCTCGGGCACGGCGGTCGATGGCCCGCGAGCCGCCAGCCACCCGCGTCCGCTCGACATGCCAGGTCCAGGGGGTCGATCGGATCGCCCGGCGACGGGCCGCGATCCGGTTCCGAGGGCCACGCCGCCGTCCCGGGCGATCGCCTGGGGTCCGCTGGTGCCCCCGGTCGGACTCGAACCGACACTCTGACGAGTTTAAGTCGTCTGCCTCTGCCAATTGGGCTACGGGGGCTGATGATCGTCGCGGTGGGTGGTCACCGCAGGTTCGACGCACTGACTCTGCGCTCGGTTCCCCGGATCGGGAAACCCCCGAACAGAGCAACGCCGCGGTCGGTCACCACCCGGTCGTGGCGGTCGCCGCGGCGAAGCGCTCCCGCACCGAGCGGTGCACCGCGTCGCTCACCTCGGTGCCGCCTGCGCGCTCCTCGAACCACCGCCAGTCGCAGTTGACGTTGACTTCGAGGAAGTACCAGTCATCCGCGACGCGGAGTAAGTCGAAGGCGGCGACGTGCAGCCGCCAGTGCCTGCGCAGCGCCCGGAGCTTCGCGGCGAGCGCGTCGGGGACCTCGACCGGCTCCACGGTCACCGCCTCGGGGTCGACCCAGAGCTGCGCCGGGTCGAGCTTGCGCACCCGGTAGGCGATGAGCCGGTCGTCGACGGCGAACACCCGCAGCTCGTGATCGGCGTCGAGGTGCTCCTGCACCAGCACCGGGGCGGGCTCGCGGCCCGCACCGCTGCGCCGGACGTCCAGCGGGCGCGGGAACAGCCCGCGCAGCGCACCCGGGCGCGGCTCCAGCAGGTGCCGTCCCGCGGTCTTGACCACGCACCGGCCGCCGCCGGGGCGGGACCGGCCGGGCATCGTGGTGACCACGCTGCGGGGCACCGGCAGGCCGAACGCCCGGGCGTCCCGGAGCTGCGTCATCCGGTCCAGCCCGCGCGCCGGGTTGATGTGCTCCCAGTCCGCGCGCGAGGTCAGCCAGCCGGACACCGCCGCCCACTGCTCGCGGACGTAGGAGCCGTGCGCGGTGGTCGGGTCGACCGGCAGCGCGGTGAGGTCGAAGTGCCGCTCCCACACCAGGACCGGGCGCAGCAACCAGCGACCGAGCTCCAGCAGCGGGGCGTCGTGGTAGACGGTGAGCGCGAGGTCCAAGCAGCGGTCCGCGTCGATGCGCACCATCCGCACGTCGTGCTCGGCCAGCGCCAGGGACAGCGCGTTCATCTCCATGTCGGCCGCGCGGGCCAGCACCAGGACGCAGGGCACCGGATCACCGGGCGCGTCGGCGACGAGGTCGGCGGCGAACATCCGCTCCTGGAAGTCCAGGCCGGTGGTGGCGGACCGGTAGGCGTAGTCCTGGCCCTGCAGCAGCAGCGGCACCGGTCCCACCGCGGATCCCGCGCTGCCGGCCGCGGCCATCCTCAGTCGTCCTTCTTGTGCACGTGGCGGGCGGCTTCCCCGTAGTCGGCGGCGAAGTCGGCGAGCGGTCCGTCCACGACCTCTCCGCTGCGGAGCAGTGCGACCAGCTCCTTCAACGTCAAGGGTTCCACCACTCCCCCACGCACGACTACACCTTCCGAGTGATCACCAAGAACAGTCTTCGTTCACCCACTACGGAATGTCAAGAATAGCGGCCCGCGATGTCGCCTGCATGGAGCATCGCGGAAACCGTTCGGACAAGAAGGCCGCGTGCCCACCGGGCACGCGGCTTCGTTGCGCAGCGCGGGTCAGCTCGCGGCGGCCCGTTCGAAGGCGTCGCGCGGGTTGTGGATCTGCCCCATCGACACCGCCTCCCGCTTGAACAGGAACGCCAGCGTCCAGTCGATGACGATGCGCATCTTGCGGTTGAAGGTGGGCATCCGGCTCACGTGGTAGCCGCGGTGCATGAACCAGGCGACGAAACCCTTCGCCTTGAACCCGTAGACGTCGGCGACGCCCTTGTACAGGCCCATCCCGGCGACCGAGCCGGCGTAGGCGTGCCGGTACTCCTTGGTCTGCTTGCCGCGGAGCGTGGCGAGCAGGTTCTTGGCGAGCTGGTCGGCCTGGCGCACCGCGTGCTGCGCCGACGGGGCGCAGGTGGCGGTGGGGTCGTCCTCGGCCTTGGACAGGTCCGGGACCGCGGCGCAGTCACCGGCCGCCCACACCTGCGGCAGCCCTTCCACCTGGAGGTGCGCGGTGGACCGGACCCGGCCGCGCTCGTCGAGCGGCAGGTCGCTGCTCTTGAGCACCGGGTTGGCCTTGACGCCCGCGTTCCACACCAGGGTGTCGGAGTCGAACTCGGTGCCGTCGGAGAGCACGGCGTGCCCGTTCTCCACCGACTTCAGGAAGGTGTTGAGGTACACCTTGATGCCGCGCTCTTCCAGCGCCTTGACGACGTAGACGCCCATCTTCTCGCTGACCTCGGGCATCACCCGGCCGGCCGCTTCGACGAGCACCCAGGACATGTCGTCCGGGCTGATGTTGTCGTAGTAGCGCGTGGAGTAGCGGGCCATGTCCTCCAGCTCGGCCAACGCCTCGACACCGGCGAAGCCGCCGCCGACGAAGGTGAACGTCAGCAGCCGCTTGCGCAGCTCCTCGTCGTTGGTGTTGGCCGCGGCGTCCATCTTGGCCAGCACGTGGTTGCGCAGGTAGATGGCCTCGCCGACGGTCTTGAGCCCGATGCCCTGGTCAGCCAGGCCGGGGATCGGCAGCAGCCGCGACACCGAGCCGAGGGCGACGACCAGCGCGTCGTACTCCAGCGTCTCGGCCCCGGTCTGCGGGTGCTCGACCGTGACGGTCTTGTCGCTATGATTGATCTCCGTGACGGCAGCGGTGATCACATGGCACCGCTTCAACACTCGTCGCAGTGGCGCTACCACGTGGCGCGGTTCGATCGAACCCGCTGCCGCTTCCGGGAGGAAGGGCTGGTAGGTCATGTGCGGCTGAGGATCGACGACCGTGACGGAGGCTTCACGGCGACCCAGCTTCTTCTGGAGCTGCAGTGCCGTGTACATGCCGACGTAACCGCCGCCGAGGATGAGAATCCGCGTGGGATCGGATTTACCAGCCATGACTTCATGGTCGCACCACCGACCGAGCGCGCGCTGCGGCGACCCCCCTTAATGTGACGCCAGTCGCGGGTGGCGTCGATCACGGTCGACGCGGTGTGCGCGGTCGAACGCACTGCGTACGCGTCGCGCACGGCGGCCCGTGGCGAATGACGGCTGGACGGCGTCGCCGATGATGTCGCCGACGGTGTCACGGGTGGCTGGTGCCGCCACACTATCGAATAGCGTCAAGTCGCGCCCGTCCCAGTTGCGATCTTCGTTGTGACCTCGACCTCCGCCGATCACGACCGGGGTGGCGCGACCTCCCAGCCCGGTTCGACGTCGACCAGGTCGGCCTCCTCCTCGGCCGGGTCGTCGCCCGCCTGCCCGAGCAACACCGGGAAGCGTTCCGCGCGGTAGCGGGCGTGCGCGAGCGCGGAGCTCCACCGGGTCAGCACCAGGAACTCGGCAGGGCGCCGCGCGACGACACCACCGAGCAGTCCCGGCGCCACCGCGGTGCCCGGCACCCACACCGCATCCAGCACCGCCGCGGCGCGTTCGGCCCGCTCCGGCACCACCCGGCGGTGCCGCAGGTGCGCCGCACCGGCACCGGAGGTGTCCGGCAGCGGGCTCCCGATGTCGGCGCGCCGCTCGAACAGCAGGAGCCGGCCGCGTTCCTGCCCGGCGGCGAACACCTCGCGGAAGCCCGCCGAGAACCGGTCGTGCGCGAGCCGGTCGGCCCAGAAGGAGAAGACGTGCGCGGTACCGCGACCGCTCCACCCGCCGAACCGGCCGAGGAAGCCCGGCAGGTCCCGCAGCCCGCCCCAGGACCGCTGGCCGTGGTCGAACCCCGCCCGATCGGCGACCGCGCAGCGCTCCCACTCCACCAGCACCGGATCACGGTAGCGAGCCCGGACCCGCGACCCGGATTTCGGCTTCCGCTGCGCGGAACGCGCTCTCAGCCGCCTCCGGTCCAGTAGCGCTGCATCCGAGCGGCCGCTTCGTCCTTGGTCATGCCGGCCACCTCGGCCTCGTCGAGACCGACCCGGGAGATCAGCAGGTGCACGAGGTCGGCGGGCACCGCGGTCCTCGGCGGTGCGGGCACCCCGCGGTCCGGCACGACACCGTCCCGCACGCAGGCCCAGAACTCACCCTCCTCGACGTGGAGCTGATCGCGCAGGACGTGGCGCCACATGCTCGGGCCGTACCCGCTCCGATCCACCGGGTGCGAGATGCGGGCGCGCAAGGTCCGCCCGTCCGGGAGGGCGAGCTCGTAGGTGACGTGGTGCGTCCCCGTTCGCCCGCGCGCGTCGCGCACCCGACGCCACTGCTCGACCCGGCAGAAGGTCTCGTGGTCCCGGCGCGTCGGCTGCGGCCACGTCATCGCACCGACCCGACGAGCCAGTCCGCGAGCTGATCGTCATCGCTGAGGCCGATCAACTGGACCAGCCCCCAGTGCTCGCGGTGGTTCGGCGCGTCCAGCAGGCGCTCCTGCCAGTCCTCGGCGTACTCGCGCAGGGCTTGCACCATCTCGGTGATCGCCTCGGAGAAGGTCGCTCCGTCGGCCGCCACCGGCAGACCGGGGATGAACACGGACCAGCCGCCCTCCTCCGGAACCGCCTGCGCGCGCGACGGCACCAGCGATCCGAGGAAGTACCGCAACCGCTCCACATCGACCACGGCCGTCCGTGCCGAGTCGCGGCGGACCGTCGCGACCTGTCCCCGCTCGGCGGCGTCCAGCAGGTCCTTCAGGTGCGCCCGTGCGTCGGTGTAGCTGTCGAAGTGAACGGCGGACATCGCGGACCCCCTCGATCGTCGCCTCCAGTGTGCGCAGGTCGAGGAAGTACGTCAAGTACGTCACGTACTCGACGGGGCACCGCGGGAAGGCGGTGGGCGCGGCGATTGACATGCACCCTCGCGGCTGCCTATCGTTTCATGCAGCCGCACGGCTGCATAACCCGATCGTCAGCGTAGGGACCATGGAGGAGGTCTTCAGGGCGTTGGCCGACCCGAACCGGCGTCGGCTGCTCGACAGTCTCAACTCCCGCAACGGGCAGAGCTTGCGCGAACTGTGCGCGGGCCTGGACATGGCCCGGCAGTCGGTCAGCAAGCACCTCGCGGTGCTGGAGGAGGCCAACCTGGTCACCACGGTCCGCCGTGGCCGGGAGAAGCTGCACTACCTCAACGCCGTGCCGATCCACGCGATCGCCGATCGCTGGATGCAGCAGTACGACCGGCGGCGGGCGGAGGCGCTCGCCGACCTCAGACGAGCATTGGAGTCGGCACCGATGGGCGCCCCCGCTTACGTGTACACCACCTTCATCAAGACCACCCCGGAGCAGCTGTGGCAGGCCCTCACCGACCCGGCGTTCACCCGCCGGTACTGGGGCGTCACCTTCGAGACCGACTGGCGCCCGGGGTCGCCGATGACCTGGGAGGAAGGCGGAAGCCGCACCGTCGACCCGGAGCAGGTCGTGCTGGCGGCCGAGCCGCACCGCCTGCTCTCCTACACCTGGCACACGCCGACGCCGGAGTGGGCCGCCTCCGTCGGGATCGACGAGGAGCTCCTCGCCACGCTCGCCGCCGAGAGCCGGTCCAAGGTCACCTTCGAGATCGAACCGCTGGGCGAGATGGTCAAGCTCACCGTGACCCACGACGACTTCCCCGAGGGCAGCACCATGCGGCAGATGGTCAGCACCGGCTGGCCGCACCTGCTCTCCGACCTGAAGACCCTGCTGGAGACCGGCGACACGCTGCCGCTGCTCCCGGAGGAGCCGTGGCGGAGCTGACCCGCGCGACGGTCGGGCGGGGTCGCGGGACCGTCCGACCGTCAGGCCCCGGGAGAAACGAGCTCCACCCGGCAATGGTTCGTCGCCGCCCGCGCGAGCCGCGCGTCGGAGGTCACGAGCGGGATGCCGCGCGCCTCCGCGAGCGCCACGTAGGCGGCGTCGTACCCGCTGATCCCGGCGCGGAGCTGCCACATCCGGGCTAGCAGCTCGTCGAGCGGGACGTGCTCGACGCCGAGCAGCGGGAGGCGTTCGACCGCTCGGACGGCTTGCTCCTGCTTGATCTTGCTGCCGAGCGCGAGCCCGCGGACGACCGAGAACACCTCCGCCTTCCAGTGCTCCGGGGCGGCCCACTCGACATCCCTGCCCAGCACCGCCCTCGCCCGGCGCCCGCGCTCGTCCGCGTAGAGCGACACGTTCGCCAGCACCGAAGCGTCGACGACGATCACGCCACGCCACCCGCTCCGAACCGTCCGGCGCCACCACCCGGATCATCGGGCCGCGCTTGCTCCAGGAGCGCCGCGGCGTCCGGTGCATCGGCGTCGGCGCCACCACCCTCCGCGAGATCGCTTTCGATCTCGGAGAGGAGCTGCCGGTTGCGGCTGAACGCCGCCTGCCGCCGCAAGACGCCCAGCAGGAAGGCCTGCAGGGACTGCCCGCGCTCGCGCGCGTCCCGCGCGAGCGCGTCCTTGACGTCATCCGGCACGTCCCGAATCGTCAACACCGCCATGACTGCATTTTGCAGTCAAACTGAATGCACGGTCAAGTCGCGTTCCCTCGCCTCGCGGAAGGCGGTCGGCGCGAGCGGTCCGCCGTCCGAGCGACCGGCCTGCGCACCTCAGCCCCGGCTCGTCCTGGGCGCGGGGTGGACCCGGTAGTGGTAGCGGGAGAAGTCCGCGAAACCGACGCGCTCGTAGAGGGCCCGAGCGGCGGCGTTGTCGGCGACGACCTGCAACCAGGTGTGCCGCGCTCCCCGATCGGCGGCGCCCACGAGCAACGCGCGGAGCACCTCCGTCGCGTGGCCACGACGACGGGCATCGGCGCGGACCGCCATGCAGTAGACGCCCGCCCACCGGCCCACCAGCGAGACGCGACCCACGGCAGCGGGCCCGGCCGCGTCGCGCCGCAACGCGTACAACGCGGGCCCACCGCCGAGGATGTCCCGGGCGACTGCCCGGGCATCGGCACCACCGCGACCGTCCACCGCCCACCACAAGCCCATCCAGTCGGGACCTGGCGCGTCGTGGACGTCGACAGGCCCGCGGGCAGGCGGCAACCGGCGCAGCACGTCCTCGACCGCGGCGACCCGGACCTCCGTGTCGCCGCGCAGTTCGTAACCCCGGTCGGCCAGGACCTGATCGAGTTCCGCGGGCCGCGCGGCCGGACTGATCTGGAAGCAGGGCGGCAGGCCCTCGTCCTGGTACAGCTCCTCCACCCTGGTGATCGCGGCCGCCAGGTCGGCCGGAGCGGAGACCGGGAGGACGGAGTTCGCCCGCTGGGTCACCCCGCTGGACCGCCGGACGAGCCACCCGTCGACGGCCACCTCGGACCGGGCCCGCCAGCTCCGGTTCATGCAGTCGTCGAGTTCGCGCGCGGAGATCACCGGCAGAGGGTTACCACATCGCGCCGACCCGCCGCGCAGCATCGCCGGGTCGGCTGGCCGGTGGAGGTGGCACGGTGCCGCTCACGTGCCAGCATCGCTGCCACGCACCTGCGCGGGGGTCATGTCGAGCTTGACGATTCGCGGGCTGGACGACGAGACGCACGCGCGGCTCCGCATCCAGGCGGCGCAGCACGGGCGCTCCATGGAGGCCGAGGTCCGGGAGATCCTGCGAGCCGCGGTAGCGCCGCAGCCGCCCAGCGGCGGCCTGGGCAGTCGCCTCCGCGCCCGGTCCGCGGGCCTCGGCGAACCCGAGCTCGGACTCCCCGCCCGCGGCGATCGTCCCCGTGCAGCGGAATTCGACACGTGATCGGTCCCGTTCAACGTCGATCGCCGGACCCCGGGGTGGTGGCGTGGGCGACGTCAGGCCGAGAGCGGCTGGATGCGAGCCAGCGTGGCCGCCAGGCGGTCCTTCTCCCGCTCCAGGTCGTATCGGGACTGCAGGTTGAGCCAGAACCGTTCGGACGTGCCGAAGAAGCGCGCCAGCCGCAATGCGGTGTCAGCCGAGATCCCGCGCTTGCCGTGCACGATCTCGTTGATGCGACGAGGCGGGACCCCGATCGCGACGGCCAGCCGGTGCTGGGTGACACCGAGCGGTTCGAGGTATTCCTCGGCCAGGACCTCCCCCGGGTGAACCGGAGGCATGACGAACTCGTCAGACATCCTCGTTCCCTTCAGTGGTGGTCCACGATCTCGACGTTCTCCGGACCGGCCGGCGTCCACTCGAAGCAGAGGCGCCACTGCTGGTTGATCCGGATGCTGTACTGACCGGCCCGATCTCCACCCAGCTTCTCCAGCCGATTGCCCGGAGGAAGCCGCAAGTCCTCCACGGTCTCCGCCGCATCGAGGATGGCCAGCTTGCGCAGCGCGACCCGCTGGACGTTCGGGTCGAGGACCCGCGAACGACGGCGGTGCCACACGCGCTCGGCTTCCTTGTCGGCGAAGGATCGCAGCATGAGTTTAACGTAGCACGTTAATAACGGCAAGCGTTATGCCGTCGGCGCTGGTTGACGCGTGCGGTTGCGCGTGCTCAGCCGTGCAGGGTGGGCCGGTAGGTGAGCTCTTGGATCCCGCCATCGAAGGTGCGGCTTTCGAGCAGCTCGAGATCGAAATCGGCCGCGTCGGAGAAGAGCGGGTGCGCTCCGGTCCGACCGGTGATCACGGGGAAGATCGTCAGCTGGACGCGGTCGACCAGGCCGGCGGCCAGCAGCGCCCGGTTCATCGACACGCTGCCGTGCGAGCGCAACGGCACCTCGGACTCCTCCTTGAGCCGGGCGACGACGTCCACCGCGTCGCCCCGCACCAACGTCGCATCGTGCCAGTCCAGAGGTTCTCGCAGCGTGGTCGACACCACGGTCGTCGGCAGACCCAACATCCGGGTGACCCAGGGGTCGCCCACCTTGTCGGCCTCCGGGCTCGCGCCCAGCAGCTGCACGAACCGCACGAACAACCGGTAGGTGTTGGCGCCGAACACCATCCGCTGCTCCTCGCCGCACAGCGCGAGGCGGTGGTCGAGGAGCTCGGCGGATTGCTTGTCCCAGTAGCCGCCCCAGGTGCCGGGTTTCGGAGCGCCGAAGCCGTCAACGGTGGAGAACAGGTCGGCGGTGAAGGTGGCGGTCATGACGTTCTCTTCTCCTTCTCCTCAGGGGGCGAGTTGTGGACCCCCGCGGAGCGGGGAACTCATCGCCCTGAGCTCGCCCGGCCGATCCCGGTGAGCCGCCTGGTGCTGGTTGACGCGCGCGGAGCGGTCCGCTGGTGATCACCATCCGACGCATGTAAAATGCATTCACATGGTCGCCTTGCAGATTCGCGACGTGCCCGAAGAAGTGCGGGACACGTTGGTCGACAGAGCGCGCGCACGAGGGCAGTCACTCCAGGCGTACTTGTTGTCGCTGGTCGAGGCCGAAGCCCGGCGGTCGGAGAACCACGCCGTCCTGTCCCGGTTCGCCGGGCGCTCCGACGGGAGCAGGGTCGTGGCGGGCAGCACGGCCGATGAGCTCAGGGCTCTCCGGGAAGGGCGCGATCAGGAACTCGGGGACCGCTAGTGCTGGTGGTGGACGCCTCGGTGCTGGCCGACGCCTTGCTCGACGACGGCCCAGCGGGAGACCGGGCCCGTGCCGGACTTGCCGCCGATGACCGATGGGCCGCGCCCGACCACATCTTCGTCGAGGTCATGTCCGTGGTCCGCGGTCGGCTGCTGGGCCGGAAGATCGCGCTCGAACGAGCCGAAGACGCCGTAGCCGCCTTGGTCGACGTGGCGGTGGACAAGATCGACCCCGCGCGACTCGTTCCCCGGATCTGGGAGCTGCGGGGCAACGTGTCGGCGTACGACGCTGCCTACGTGGCGGCAGCGGAGATGTTGGGATGCCCGCTGTTGACGGGGGATCGCAGGCTGGCACGCGTGCGCGGGGTCCGCTGCGAGGTCCGGCCGATCTTCGACGCGTAGCGCAGCATCGCCGACGGGTTCACCGGACCGCGGCGCTGATCTCCGCGGCGAGGCCCTCGGGTCCCTCGACGTGCGCGAGGTGACCCTGGTCGACCAGGCGAACGACCTTCGCGCGGGGCATCGCCGCCGCCACGGAGTCGAACACCGTGCCGTAAGGGGGGACGCCCTCATTGCGGTCACCGAGGATGAGCGTGATCGCGACGTCGAGGGCGGCGTACCTCTCGAAGCCGGGCTCGTGATCGTTGATCACCGCGAGCTCCTCGGCCGCGGCGGCGGCCAGCGGGCGGAGCACGGCCCACAGCTCCGAGGCGCGGAGCTCGGCGACCTCGGCCGCGGGCACCCGGGCGATGTCCACGTTCACGATCTCCAGCGCCGCGTCGAGGTCCCCGCGGCGCACGGCTTCCCGCATCGGCGCCATGGATTCGGGGCCGAACGGACGGACGACGGGTTCGTAGAGCACCAGGGCGCGCACATCGGTACGTTCCGTGGCCGCTTCCTGCGCGATGAGACCGCCGTAGCTGTGCCCGAACAGCACGACGGGTTCACCGAGCGAGTCGAGCACGTGGTGGAGATCGTCGATCTCGGTGCGCAGCGAGTACCCGTCGCCGAAGGGACCGCTCGGCGCGCGACCGCGGCGGTTGACCACGACCACCGGATTGGGCAGCTCGATCGCGTCGACCACCTGCTGCCAGGCGTCGGCGTCGGCGAGGGCGCCGTGCACCAACACCAGCGGCGTGCCCTCCCCGGGGCGTGTCCTGGCGACCAGCTCGATGCCGTCGGGGCGGTCGAAGCGCAGCTCGTTCATGGGGTTCCCTCCGGCGATCGGCTCTGCCCCAGGCCAACCCGCCTCGGCGCGGGAGTATTCCGCCACGACGGCTCGTCACCCGTCCGCCAGCTCCTTCGCGCGTTCCAGGACGCCGCGCAGCATCGCCGGGGTGAAGCCTGCCGCGCATCAGCGCTGATCGTCGCAGGCTTGCAGGAGTTCTTCGACGAGCAGCACCGTCGACTCGATCGTGACGTCAGGATCTTCGGTTCCAGTCACGGCGCTGGCAGCAAGAGTCGCTATCGGGCCATCGGCTCGAGCACCGTGTTCGCGGAGCGCTACGAGCGCGGAACGCGTCACTTCACCCGCCACATCGTCCATCGCGAGCAGATGCAGACGCCGTGCGACTTCTCCCATGTCGATGACGCGAAGTAGGCGCAACACGTCCAAACCATCCTTCGGCTGAAGACGTCGCGAATCGTGGTCGGCACGTCGTTCCTCGATCTTGATGGTCTTCGCCACGAGGAGAGCAGCAGGACCAGCGACACGCAGCCGCGCACGACGGCTGTCGCCGGGCGAGAACGATTGAATCTCCCGCGTTTCGTTGTCGACGAGGGCTGGTTCGAGGCCGAGCGTTCTCCGGGCCACCCACTTTCCGTGCACCGGCAAGCGGGCACCTCTGCTGCGCCTTGGACCGCTGACGGCCGCCGGCACCATGAGGTCGATGGCGACGGCACCCTGCCCGCGCCACGTTCCAGGGTTGGTCCCGCTCACGAAACCAGCGAGGCGCAACGCTTCTTCGAGCAGCGGTTCGTCGGCAAGGCGATCCGGCGCGAGCGCGACATCCGCATCGGTCGTCGTCGGCGCGGTCACCATGTCCGCGTCACCGGTGTGCGAGTACACGGCTTGGGCACCCACGAGCACCATCGCGTCGAGATGTGCCCGCAGGGCTGTCAAAGCATCGAGCAACACCGATCGTGCGACGACGTACTCGTGCGGAATCGTCAGATCGGTCACGCGGCCCACCTCGGGTCCTGCTCCGCCATGAGATCCATCAACTGCTCGGCTTCCTCCGTTGACCGCCCCGGGCCGGTCAACAGATCTGCGACCGCTTGCGGCGCGGCCGCATACCTGATGCCGCCCTCGACGAACGCTCCCTTCGTGAGCACATCGTCGAATGGCCGCACGAGCAGGACATTCGCCCCACGACTCGGCGTTCTCAGACCGATGTCCCGCGCGATCCGCCTTGGCCGTTCGGCATAGATGACCAGGGTGGTCAACGGGGCGACCGGCAGGACGTCGGCAGGTAGGCAGGCACGTGCGGCGGCGGAACCGGTCACGAGGTACTGATCGTCACCGGACCTCAGCCGGTCGAGAGCATGATCCAAGCCCCGTGGATCCATCATCGGTTCAACGTCGTTCGAGCTCGTGAGCCCGTAGTCGGCTGTCCACCGGTACGTGAGAGGCCGCCTTCTCACCTCGGCGATCAACTTTCCGGTACTGCGTTCAACCAGTCCCTCCCTGTCCAGGAGATCCACGACTCGGGCGCTGGTCGCGGCACCGACCTCGGCTCGCATCGCCAAGTCCCGCACCCCGACGGGCAGCTCGATCTCCAACAGGCTGCGCACGACCCGAGCAGCTCCGGGACCGCGCAGGGACTTCAGCCGACGGTCCGCCGGGTTCGAGAACGGGTTGCGGTCAGCTCCGTAGCGCCGGATGAGCACGCTCGGCCGGTCCAAGGCCAACATCATGTTGCCCGTCCGGTCGAACCACCCGATTCCTGCCTGGGCAAGATGGTCACGGGTCAACGGAGAAACGAACGGGGCGGCGAGAACGATCGCATCCGCGGAGGCGGCGGACCTGATGTGCCGCATTCGCCCAAGCGAAGCCAGCACGGCTCGCGGCTCGGCTGAGGACTTGACCTCGGCGACCACGGTCGCGCGACCGCCATCCGGAGCATCGATCCGGAACACGGCGTCGAACCGAAGATCGCCGCGCCTCGCCTCGGGCTCGATCGTCAGGCCCCATGCCCGGGGAAGGGCCTGGCTGATCGCCTGCTCCAACTCCTCGAGCAGCTCACGCCCGGACGTTCCAGAGAATCTAGCGTTCCGCGACACGCGGAACAAACTATTTTGCGGAACATCCGGTCGCAAGCTCCAGCGCCCGAAGGAGTGCTGGGGTGAACCTGATCAAGCGACGTCCGCCAGCTCCTTCGCGCGTTCCAGGACGCCGCGCAGCATCGCCGGGGTGAGCCTGCCGGTGAAGGTGTTCTGCTGGCTGACGTGGTAGCAGCCGAGCAGGTGCAGGTCCGCGCCGCCGTCCTCGGCGGGCAGCGGGACGTGCGCCTCGTGCCCGAACTTCGGCCGGGGCCGGGGGACGTCCCACACCGAGGCCGCCAGCACCGGCAGCAGCGCCTGCCAGCCGAAGGCGCCGAGCACGACGATCGTCCGCAGGGTGGGCCGCATGAGGTCCAGCTCGGCGGTGAGCCAGTGGCGGCAGGTGTCGCGCTCGGCCGGCGTGGGCTTGTTCTGCGGCGGGGCGCAGCGGACCGGGGCGGTGATCCGCACGTCGCGCAGCTCCAGGTCGTCGCCGATGTGCTCGGCGACCGGGCTGGTGGCCAGCCCGACGTCGTGGAGCGCGCGGTAGAGGACCTCGCCGGAGCGGTCACCGGTGAACATCCGGCCGGTGCGGTTGGCGCCGTGCGCGGCGGGGGCCAGCCCGACGATCGCGATCCGGGCGTCGACCGGGCCGAACCCGGGCACCGGTCTCCCCCAGTACTCCTGGTCGCGGAAGGCGGCGCGCTTGGTGCGGGCCACCTCCTCCCGCCACCGGACCAGGCGGGGGCAGGCCGTGCAGCGCACCACCACCTCGTCGAGGTCGGCGATCGAGGACTGCTCCGGGGCGATCGCCGCGGGATCGCTGACCGGGTCGTGCACCAATCGGGAAACCTCATCGCTCACCCCTCCAACCTGGCAGAGATCCACCGGGGCGGCAGTACTGTGTGGCCATGGCAGCCAGTGCAGACAAGACCGAAGAGGCCCAGCAGGAGTCGTCCGCCGCACCGGCCGAGCCGGTGGACGACTTCGTCAGCACCCACCACACGATCGCCGCCCGCGGTGGCGAGCTCTCCTACACCGCGACCACCGGCCGGATCGTGCTGCGCGAGGAGGTCTACACCGACGGCAAGTTCGAGGGCCACAAGCCCACCGCCGAGGTGTTCCTGACCTCCTACGTCGCCGACGGCGAATCGGGCGGCCGACCGGTCACCTTCGCCTTCAACGGCGGGCCGGGGTCGGCGAGCGTCTGGCTGCACCTGGGCGTGCTGGGACCGCGGCGGGTGGTCTCCGGCGACGCGGGCGACCTCGCCGCGCCGCCGTACGGCGTGGTGGACAACGCCGAGACGCTGCTGGAGCACAGCGACCTGGTGTTCATCGACCCGGTCTCCACCGGCTACTCCCGCGCGGTCGAGGGCGGCACGCCCGGTGAGTTCCACGGGTTCCAGGGCGACGTCGAGTCCGTCGCCGAGGTGATCCGGTTGTGGACCACCCGCAACGGGCGCTGGCTGTCGCCGAAGTACCTGGCCGGGGAGTCCTACGGCACGCTGCGGGCGGCGGCGCTGGCCGAGCACCTGCAGGGCCGGTACGGGCTCTACCTCAACGGGCTGCTGCTGATCTCCTCGGTGCTGGACCTGGGCACGGTGTTCTTCAGCGAGGGCAACGACGTCCCGTACGCGATGTACCTGCCGACCTACGCCGCCATCGCGCACCACCACGGCAAGCACGGCGACCGGCCGCTGCGCGAGGTGCTGGACGAGGCCGAGGAGTTCGCCTCCGACGACTACCCGCGCGCGCTGGCGCGCGGCGCCCGGCTCAGCTCCGCGGAGCGCGCCGAGGTGGTGCGCCGCACCGCCGCGCTGACCGGCCTGTCCGAGGACTACGTGGACCGGGCGGACCTGCGCATCGAGCACCTCCGGTACTTCACCGAGCTGCTGCGCGACCAGCGCCGCACGGTGGGCCGGATGGACGGCCGGTTCCTCGGCTGGGAGCCGGACGCGGTCGGCGAGAAGTTCACCGACGACCCCAGCATCTCCGGCATCCGGGGCGCCTACTCCAGCGCGATCAACCACTACCTGCGCGAGGAGCTGGACTACGCCAGCGACCTGCCCTACGAGCTGCTGACCAGCCGGGTGCACCCGTGGTCGTACAAGGAGTTCGAGGGCACCCGGGTCTCGGCGGTGGGCAGGCTCAGCGCCGCGATGCGCACCAACCCGCACCTGCGGATCCACGTCGGGTGCGGCTACACCGACGGCGCCACGCCGTACTTCGCCGCCGAGCACGTGCTGTCCCAGCTCCGGATCCCGGAGCAGCTCCGGGACAACATCGACGTCCGGTACTACGACGCCGGGCACATGATGTACGTCCACGAGCCGTCCCGGCTCGCCCAGTCCGCCGACCTCGCGGAGTTCATCACCGGCACCCGGCCGACGTACTGACCGCGGCGGGCGGAACCCCCGCGCGGGTTCCGCCCGTCCGCGCCTAGCGGGCCGCCGGCTCGGCGGCGGAGCGCGGGGTCAGGCGGCCGTGCGCCGCCACGATCCCGAGGACCACCAGCGCCGCGCCGACCGGCTGGTTCCAGACCAGCGGCTCACCGAGGAGCACCACGCCCAGCAGCACACCGACGACCGGGGTCAGGTAGGTGACCGCCGCACCGTTGGCCGCGCCCCACGCCGTCACGACGGCGGTGTTCCAGACGTAGGCCATGCCGGTGCCGAACGCGCCCAGCGCGACCATGCTCAGGACCACGGGAGCGCTGAGCCGGTCGACCGGCTGGTCCGCCACCCACGGCGCCGCGAGCACCATGATCAGCGCCCCGGTGAGCACCTGGACGAACGCGACGCTGGTCGCGGGGATCCCGCGGCCGGTGACGAAGCGGCGCAGGTAGGCGAACGCGAGGCCGTAGCACGCGGTGGCCCCCACGCACGCCGCCTGGGCGAGCAGGTCGTGCTGCGCGCCCAGCCCGCGCCACGGGCCGATGATCACGACCACGCCCGCGAAACCGAGGCACAGGCCGGTGAACCGGTCCCGGGTGATCCGCTCGCCGGCCACCACCAGCGCGGCGAAGGCCATCGCGAACAGCGGTGTGCCCGCGTTGTACATGCTGGCCAGGCCCGAGGGGATGTCCTGCTCCGCCCAGGCGAACAGCGTGAAGGGCACGACGCACAGCAGCACCGAGACGACCGCGAGGTGACCCCAGATCCGCGGGTCGCGCGGCAGCGGCCGGCGGGTGATCGCCACCAGCACGCCGAGGGCCAGCGCGCCGAACACCATCCGCGCCAGCGTCACCTGGGTGGGCGAGAGCTCGCGCAGCCCGACCTTGATGAACAGGAAGCTCGATCCCCACGCCAGCGCCAGCAGCGCGAACTGCGCCACGACCGTGGCCTGCGCCTTGCTCGATCCGGTACCCACGGCAGTCCATTCAACGCCGCGGGCGGGGCCGCGGGCCAGCGAATTCCGGACCTCGTAGCGCGCCGCCGGCGGGCCGCCGCTAGTCGCCGCTGCGCTGGATCGGCAGCACGTTGCGCAGTTCCGCCCAAGCCGCCTCGATGAGCAGCCGGGACGTGGTCGGGCCCTCCTCGAACCAGCCCGCGGGCTGGTCGGTGGTGGGCGCCTCGTTCGAGCAGTCCTGGACGTGATCGGCCATGTCCGTCTCCTGGGTGACCGCGGCGCAGGCACCGGGCCTGCGCGGGATGTACGACCGGATGGGCGCCGGGGACTGCCCGTGCCACCGGCACCGCGGGTGCCTTGCATACCACGGTCCGGCCCGCCTGTACAGCGCCGGACCGGCCGCACCGGTGACGCCGTTTTCGCGGGATGTCACTGTACCGCAACCTGTTTCGCGATCCGGGGGGTCGGCTCACGACCGGCGCGTCCATTCGGGTTCACCTTCTTGACCCGTTCCGGACAGCCGCCGAAGGCTGATCGTGATCACCAGGTTGGGAGGCCGACGTGTGCGATCTGCACCACAGCGACCACGAACGCACCGCCCCGGACAGCGGGCTGAACCGGCGCCAGGTCATGCAGCTGCTGGCCGCGGCGGGCGTCACCACCGGCATGGCGGCGGGAGCGGGCACGGCGGCGGCCGAGCCGGAACCCGGCGCACCGCGCACCGGCCTGGCCAAGGACACCCCGGCCAAGCGCGCCGCGCTGTCCTGGATCGACCGCCACGCCGGCGAGGTCACCGGGCTCAACGACGAGATCTGGGAGCACGCCGAGCTCTCCCTGCGGGAGTGGAACTCCGCGCTGGCCGAGGCGGAGTTCCTGCGGCGCGCCGGGTTCGAGATCGAGTGGGGCACCGCAGGCTTCCCCACCGCGTTCACCGCGACGTTCCGCAACGGGCGCGGTCCGGCGCTGGGCTTCAGCGGGGAGTACGACGCGCTGCCCGGCCTCTCCCAGCGCGCCGGTGCGGGCACCCACGATCCGCTGGTCTACCACCACGATCCGTTCGCGCCGTCCTACGGCACCGGGCACGGCTGCGGGCACTGCGCGCTCGGCGCCGCCGCCGCGGGGGCGGCCGCGGCCACCGCCGAGGGCATGCGCAGGCACCGCATCGGCGGCACGGTCAAGTTCTTCGGCTCCACCGCCGAGGAACTGATGATCGGCAAGGCGTACGCGGTGCGCGCCGGCGCGTACGACGGGCTCGACGCGTTCCTCGACTGGCATCCCGCGGCCACCACCGCGACCGGCTGGGGGACCACCAGCGCGATGAACGCGGTGACCTTCACCTTCCTCGGCGTCGCCGGGCACGGCGGGGACCCGCTGGGCAACAAGAGCGCCCTGGACGGCGCCGTCATGCTCGCCACCATGACCGAGTTCCTCCGCGAGGAGCGGCTGGCCCCCTCGGGACGGCTGAACTACGTGATCAACCAGGGCGGGGACGCCGCGAACGTCACCCCGGAGATCGCGCAGATCTCCTTCTACGTCCGGGAGGGCAGCCCGGAGCGGGTGCGGGCGCTGCTGGACTCGGTCATCCGCTGCGCTGAGGCCGCCGCCCAGGCCAGCGGCACCACCGTGCGGCACCGGGTCACCGCGTCGGTGTGGCACAAGCTGCCCTCGCGCTCGGCGGCCGAGCTGCTGCACGAGAACATGGTCCAGCTCGGCCCGCCCCGGTTCACCGACGCCGACCAGCGCTTCGCCAAGCAGGTGCAGTCCTCGCTCGGCCTGCCCGAGGTGGGCATGTTCTCCGAGATCGCCGAGCTGGTGCCGCCGAACCCGGTGTTCCTCGGCGGCGGTTCGACCGACGTCGCCGACATCAGCTGGCAGGTGCCCACGGTCAGCCTCGGCACCGCGGTCGCCCCGATCGGCGCCAAGACGCACAACTGGGCGTTCACCGCCGCCGCCGGATCGGGCACCGGGCACGCGGCGCTGCTGGCCACGGCCCGCTACCTGTCGGCCACCGCGATCGACCTGCTCACCCAGCCGGAACGGCTGCGGGAGCTCCGGGCGGAGTTCGCCCAGCGCACCGAGGGCACCGAGTGGCGCAGCCTGCTGCCCGACGACTACGAACCGCCGATGTACGAGCCGCCGGAGTGGTTCCTGCGCCGCACCGGCCAGAGCTGGCCGCCGGACAACATCACCTGGCCGCCGGAACGGGTGGTCTCGAAGGAGGAGTTCGCCTCCCTCGGCCCCGACCTCCCCCCGGTCGAGTGACGAATGCGGGGCACCTCCATCCGGCGTGGTCGGATGAAGGTGCCCCGCACCAGGCGACGGGCCGGCGCCCGGGCATCACGACACGAGGTGCGGGCGTTCCTCCGCGAAGTGGCAGGCCGCCGGGTGCTCGCCGTGCCGGATCTCCAGCTCCGGCGCCTGTTCGGCGCAGATGTCCTGCGCCTTCCAGCAGCGGGTGCGGAACCGGCAGCCCGAGGGCGGGTTCGCCGGGCTCGGCACGTCGCCGGTGAGCCGGATGATGTCGCGCTGGCCGCGCAGGGTCGGGTCCGGGACCGGCACCGAGGACAGCAGCGCCTGGGTGTACGGGTGCTGCGGGCGCTCGTAGATCTGCTCGTCGGTGCCGACCTCCACCATCTTGCCGAGGTACATCACCGCCACCCGGTCGGACAGGTGCCGCACCACGCCCAGGTCGTGCGCGATGAAGACGTACGACAGCCCGAACTCCTGCTGCAACTCGCCCAGCAGGTTCATCACCTGCGCCTGGATCGACACGTCGAGCGCGGAGACCGGCTCGTCGCAGACGATCACCTTGGGCTTGAGCGCCAGCGCGCGGGCGATGCCGATGCGCTGCCGCTGCCCGCCGGAGAACTGGTGCGGGTAGCGCTGGATGTGCTCGGGGTTGAGCCCGACGACCTCCAGCAGCTCCTGCACCTTGCGCCGCCGCTCGCCCTTGGGCGCCACCTCGGGGTGGATCTCGAACGGCTCGCCGACGATGTCGCCGACGGTGCGCCGCGGGTTCAGCGAGGTGTACGGGTCCTGGAGCACGATCTGCATGTCGCGCCGCAGCTTGCGCAGCTCGGCGCCGCGCAGCCCGAACATGTCCCGGCCCTCGAAGGTGGCGCTGCCGCTGGTCGGCTTCTCCAGCCGCATCAGCACCTGCGCCAGCGTCGACTTGCCGCAGCCGGATTCGCCGACCACGCCGAGGGTTTCGCCCTTGTGCAGGTCGAACGAGACGCCGTCGACGGCGCGGACCTGCCCGATGGTGCGGCGGAACAGCACGCCCTGGGTCACCGGGAAGTGCTTGACGAGGTCCCGCACCTGGAGGATCGGCTCAGCCACGGGTCATCAGCTCCTCGGCGAAGTGGCACGCGCTGGCCCGGCCGAGACCGAGCTGGTGGTAGCCCGGCACCTCCTCGCGGCAGCGCTGTTCGGCACGCGGGCACCGGGGGTGGAACGGGCACCCCGGCGGGATCGCCATCAGGTTCGGCGGCAACCCCTTGATGGTCTCCAGCTCCTGCCCCTTGAGGTCCAGCCGTGGGATGGACCGCATCAGGCCCTCGGTGTAGGGGTGGCCGGGCTGCTGGTAGAGCGCGTAGGCGTCGGCGGCCTCCACGATCCGACCGGCGTACATCACCACGATCCGGTCGGCGACCTCGGCGACCACCCCGAGGTCGTGGGTGATGAGGATCAGGCCCATGCCGCGGTCCCGGCGCAGCTCGTCGAGCAGGTCCATGATCTGGGCCTGCACGGTGACGTCGAGCGCGGTGGTCGGCTCGTCGGCGATGAGCAGCTCCGGGTCCAGCGCCAGCGACATCGCGATCATGGCGCGCTGCCGCATCCCGCCGGAGAACTGGTGCGGGAACTCCTTCACGCGCTGCTTGGCGTTCGGGATCTTGACCTGGTCGAGCAGCTCCACGGCGCGCTTCGTGGCGTCCTTGCGGGACATCCCGCGCCGGGTCCGGAGCTGCTCGGCGATCTGGAACCCGACGGTGTAGACCGGGTTCAGCGCCGAGAGGGCGTCCTGGAAGATCATCGACATCGAGTCGCCGCGCAGCTCGCGCCGCCGGTCGGCGGAGGCGGTGAGCAGGTCCTCGCCCTGGTAGCGGATCGTGCCGCCGGTGATGAAGCCGGGCGGCATGTCCAGGATGCCCATCACGGTCTGGGCCGTGACGCTCTTGCCGGAGCCGGATTCGCCCAGCACCGCGAGGGTCTCCCCGGCGTCGACGTGGTAGCTCACCCCGTTGAGGACCTTGGCCACGCCGTCCCGGGTGCGGAACTCCACGTGCAGGTCCTCGACCTCGAGCAGCCGCTCCGCCGCGCCCTTGTCGTCCACAGTAGACAAAGCGGTTCCTCCTACTTCTGCTTCGGGTCGAGCGCGTCGCGGACGGCGTCACCGAGCATCACGAACGCCAGCACCGTCACCACGAGGAACCCGGCCGGGAACAGCAGCAGGTGCGGCGCGACCTGGATGTAGTCGCGGGAATCGGCGATCATCACGCCCCAGGACACCACCGGCGAGCGCAGCCCGAGCCCGAGGAACGACAGCGTCGCCTCGGCCCCGATGAACCCGCCGAGCGCGATCGTGGCGTAGACCAGCACCGGCGCCAGGCAGTTCGGCAGCATGTGCCGGAAGATGATCCGCACCGGACCGGCCCCCAGCGCCCGGGCCGCCTTGACGTAGTCCTGCTGCCGCGCCGAGATCGCCGCCGAGCGCATGATCCGCATCGCGATCGGCCAGGACAGCACCGAGATCGACAGGATCACCAGCCCGATGATGCGCGTCGGGTCGGGGATGCCGGTCGCCGGGTTCAGCGTGGTCAGGATGACGATCGCGCCGAGCACGAAGGGCAGCCCGAGGAAGATCTCGCTGAACCGGGACAGCAGGTTGTCCAGCCAGCCGCCGAAGTACCCGGCGACCAGCCCGAACAGCGACCCGATCAGCACGGTGGCCAGGGTCGCCAGCACGCCCACCACGATCGAGGCGCGGGCGCCGTAGATGGTGCGGGCGTAGATGTCGCGGCCCTGGGTGTCGTAGCCGAACCAGGCCTCCGCCGACGGACCCTGCCGGGAGCGCTCCAGCACCTGGTGGTTCGGGTCGATCGAGGTGAACAGCTGCGGGAACAGGGCCATCACCAGCAGCACCAGGATGATCCCCACCGAGACCAGGAACATCGGCCGGCGGCGCAGGTCCCGCCACGCGTCGGACCACAGGCCGCCGCGCCGCTCCTTGTGCGGCGGGGGCGCGTCCTGGGACGTGGGTGCGCCTACCACCACCGCCGCGCCGTCGGCGGGCTCAACACGGTCAGTCATAGCGGATCCTCGGGTCCAGAACGGCGTAGAGCAGGTCCACGAGCAGGTTCATCAACAAGTACACCAGGACCAGCAACGTCACGATGCCGGTGACCGTGGCGCCTTCCTTGGTCAGGATCGAGTCGTAGATCAGGCCGCCGATGCCGCGGATGTTGAAGATGCCCTCGGTGACGATCGCCCCGCCCATCAGCGCGCCGAGGTCGGTGCCGAGGAACGTGACGACCGGGATCATCGAGTTGCGCAGCAGGTGGACGCCGACCACCCGCTTGGGCTCCAGGCCCTTGGCCGTGGCCGTGCGGATGTAGTCGGCGCGCTTGTTCTCCATCAGGCTGGTCCGGGTCAGCCGCGCCACGTAGGCCATCGACAGGCTGCCCAGCACGAATCCCGGCACGATCAGCTCGCCCCAGGTGCCCTCGGAGCTGACGCTCGGCCGGATGATGCCGAGCTCGGTGCCCAGCACCACCTGGAGGATGAAGCCGGTGACGAACACCGGCAGCGAGATCAGGAACAGCGTCGACATCAGGACCAGGTTGTCCAGGAACCCGCGGCCGCGCAGGCCGGTCAGGATGCCCGCCAGGATGCCGATGACGGCCTCGATGACCAGCGCGACGATGGCCAGCCGGATGGTGATCGGGTAGGCGTCGGCGAGCAGCGTGCTGATCTCGATCCCGGCGAAGGTCTCGCCGAAGTCGCCGGTGAGCAACTGCCCGAGGTACTTGAAGTACTGCACGATGACCGGGTCGTCGAGGTTGTACTTGTCGGTCATCTCGGCGATGTAGGCGGGCGGGCAGGCCCGGTCCCCGCAGCGACCGGCGAACGGATCACCGGGCAACGCCCACACCAGGGCGTAGATGATGAACGTGGTCCCGATGAACACCGGGATGAGCTGCAGCAACCGCCGCAGTACATAGCGCCCCACGCGAACCTCCTCCAGGACGCACGCCGGGTCCGGTCCGCGCGCGGACCGGACCCGGGCTCACGCGATCAGGAGACCAGCTTGACGGTCTCGAGGTTGAGCTGCCGGTCGAAGGTCACCTGCACGCCTTCGAGGCGGTCGGACCAGCCGACCACGGCGTTCTGGTTCCACAGCGGGATCGACGGCATGTCCTTGGCCAGGACCTTCTCCGCCTCGGCGTAGAGCCGGTTGCCCTCCTCCTCGGTCGGCGCCCGGTCCGCGCGGTCCATCGCCGCGTCGAACTCGGGGCTGGAGTAGCGCATGTAGTTCGACGACGCGCCGGTGCGGTAGATCTTGCCGAGGAAGGTCTCGGCCGCCGGGTAGTCGCCCAGCCAGCCGAAGCGGAACGGCCCCTGGTGGGCGTTCTCGTCGTGCATCTTCAGGAACTCGGCGAAGGTCGGCACCGGGTTGAACACGCAGTCCAGCCCGAGGTTGTTCTTGAACTGGCCGCAGATCGCCTCGATCCACTCCTTGTGCCCGCCGTCGGCGTTGGAGGTGATGGTGACCGGGCCCTGGAAGCCGGACTCGTCGAGGAGCTGCTTGGCGCGCTGCGGGTTGAACTCGCAGAACTCACCGCAGGCACCGGGCTCGTAGCCGGGGATGGCGTCGCCGGGCACCCAGCCGTTGGCGGGCGTGTAGGCGCCCTCGAAGATCGTCTCGGTGATCTGCTTGCGGTCGATCGCCATCGACAGCGCGTGCCGCACCCGCACGTCCTGGTACTTCGGGTCGTACAGCGGGAGCTGCAGCGCGTTGTTGCTCAGGATCGGCTTGACCATCCCCCGGTCCTGGAGGTCGGCCTTCCACTTGTCCCCGACCAGCGCCGACGGCGGTAGCTGGTTGACGAAGTCGAGGTTGCCCGACACCAGGTCCTGGTAGGCGGTCTCCAGCTCGTTGTAGACGCGGAACTCGACGCCGTTGATCGACGGCTTGTGCTGGCCCGCGTACTGCTCGTACTTGCTGAGCGTGATGTGCGCGTTCGGCTGGCGGGAGTCGAACTGGAACGGCCCGTTGCCGATCGGGTGCGCCTCGAAGCCCGCCTTGTCGGCGAAGAAGCTCTCCGGCATCGGGGAGAACGCGGTGTAGCCGAGCATGGTCGGGAACGTCGCGAACGGCGCGTTCAGGGTGACCTCGAAGGTCAGGTCGTCGATGACCTTCAGGCCGGACATCTCCTGCGCGGTGGGCTCGGGGGCCTGCGCCGGACCGGTCTCGCCGTCCGGGTCCGCCGGGTTGACCTGCTCGAACCCGGCGATGTGCTCGAAGAAGGACGCGCCGGACTGGCCGTTGGGCGCGTACGCGGCGTAGTTCCAGGCGCGCACGAAGCTGTTGGCGGTGACCGGGCTGCCGTCGTGGAAGGTCCAGCCGGGCTTCAGCTTGATGGTGAAGACCGTGTTGTCCGGGCTCTCGATCGACTCCGCCACCGCGTTGTACGGCTCGGATGTCTGCTCGTCGTAGGCCACCAGCCCGGTGAACATCGCGTCGAGCACATCGCCGCCGCCGGTCTCCGTGGTGTTCGCCGGGACCAGCGGGTTCTGCGGCTCGGTGTGGCTGACCGAGACGATCCCGTCCCCGGCGTCGCCGGCCCCTGCTCCGCCGCCGCAGCCGGTGGCGAGCAGGCCCACCGCCAGCGGGGCCGCGATCCACGCGGCCAAGCGTCGTTTACGCATTCCGTCCTCCTGTATGCACGCGCGGCCCCAGCCGAGATTTTCCGGGGACACCACGCCCGGCAGTATTCACCGCCGCGACAGATGAGCGTAAACATAAGTGAGAACCCGTTCAGGGCAATGCGATGTCACAAAGCCGTCACTTTCTGGCTCGATCCAGCGCGGGTTTCACCCAGTTGTTGGAACGCTGCGTCCACATGATGAGAACTAGCTGATAGACAGTGCTATACCGTCGAGAATGTCGTGCTCACTGGCTGTCATCCCCGCGATGTCCGCGCGCTGCGCCAGCTCGTCGGCGAGGACCTTGACGACCAGCGCCCCGCCGCCGATCACGTCCACCCGACCGGGGTGCATCGAGCCGATCGCGGCCCGCTGGTCGTGATCCATTCCCAGCAGATCACCGGCAATGCGCTCGATCTGGCTCCGGGAAACATGGGAAAGATGAATTGCCGTCGGATCGTATTCCGGCAGGTCCTGCGCGATCGCCGACAACGTCGTCACCGTTCCCGCGACCCCGACCCAGGTCCGGGCCGCCGAGGTGTCCACCGCCGCGAAGGCGTCGTCGAGCACCTCGCGGGCCACCGACTCCGCCCCCTCGATCTCCGCCGCGCTCGGCGGGTCGCCGGGCAGGCAGCGCTCGCTCAGGCGCACGCACCCGATGTCGGCCGAGTGCGCGGCCGCGATGTCGGCGCGCACCCCGTCCCAGTCGCCGACCACCACCTCGGTGGACCCGCCGCCGACGTCGGTGACCACGAACGGGCCGTCGGCCGGGTCCAGATCCCCCACCGCGCCGGTGAAAGACAGCCGGGCCTCCTCGTCGCCGGTGATCACCTCGGCGTCCACGCCCAGCGTCCGGCGCACCATCTCGAAGAAGTCCTCGCGGTTGGCGGCGTCCCGGGTCGCCGAGGTCGCCACCATCCGGACCGCCTCGACGCCCTTGCGGCGGGCGATCGCGGCGTAGTCGACCAGCGCCGCGCGGGTCCGCTCCAGGGAGTCCTCGGCCAGCCGCCCGGTCGCGTCCACGCCCTTGCCGAGCCGCACGATCCGCATCTCCCGGTGCACGTCCCGCAGGTCGCGGCGGCCGTCGTCGTGCACCGCCACGTCGGCGACCAGCAACCGGATCGAGTTCGTCCCGCAGTCGATCGCCGCGACCCTCGACATGAACCGTCCTCCTCAACGCGTGGAACCCTCGGCTCCACGCTATCGGGCGGGCCGCGCCCACCGCTCACGGCGACGGGCTGAAGTCCTCCGGGACCGTGCAGCGCTCACCGCCGGCGAGGTGCACCGCCGTACCGGGCAGGGCCGCGGCGGGGTCCCCGCCCACCGGCTCCGCGCCCGGCCGCAGCGCGAACTCGCCCCGGTTCAGCACCGCCGGGTCGCAGTCCGGGGCGGTGCCCGGGGTGCTGCTGCCGGGCGTGCTCGGCGTGGTGGTGCCCGGGGTGGTGGTGCCTGGGGTCGTGGTGCTCGTGCCGGGCGTGCTGCTATCCGCGGTGCTGCTGCCCGCGGTGCTGCTCTCCGGGGTGCTGCCGCCGGGCGTGCTCGGGGTGGTCTGGGTGCTCGTGCCGGGAGCGCTGGTTTCCGGCGCCCCGGGGGTCTCCGAGCTGCTCGGCGGCGCGGTCGTGGGCGGCGTCGTGATCGGCGGGAGCGGTTCCGCGCCGGTGGACGGCACCTCCAGCGGCGGGAAGCTCGGCTCGGCCGGCTCCGGCAGCGGCACCGGGACCGGGTCCGGGAGCCTGCTGGCCGCGAGCACGTCCTCGTCGGACCCCCGCATCGGCTCCGCGGGCGTCGGCGTCACGCCTCCGGCGTACGCGCGGGCCCAGGCCAGCACGGTGCGCACGTACTCGTCGGAGTGGTTGTAGCGGAAGACGGCTTTGGCGAGCTCCCGCTCATCGCCGAGGTCGGCACCGCCCGAGCAGAGGAAGCGCCCGGCCGCCGCCACCGCGTCGTGCACGTTGTGCGGGCTGCGCGCGCCGTCGTCGTTGCCGTCGGCGCTGAACTTCGCCCAGGTGCCCGGGATGAACTGCATCGGCCCCACGGCGCGGTCCCACACCGGATCGCCGTCCAGCTCCCCCCGGTCGGTGTCCGGCACGGCGGCCACCCCCGGCCCGCCGGACAGCCGCGGTCCCAGGATCGCCTCCACCGTGGTCCCCCCGGCGTCGAGCCGACCGCCGCGCGCGTGCCCGGACTCGATCCGGCCGATCGAGGCGAGCACCGACCAGTGCAGGCCGCACCCGGTGCCGGACAGCCCGTCCGCGCCCTCGCGGTAGGCCGCCAGCACCGGCGCCGGGATGCCCAGCGGGCCGTCGGGCACGGCGACCTCCGGACCGGCCCCGGTGCCGAAGGGCCGCCGCTCGGCGGCCCGGTCGAGCAGCTCGGGGCTCGGCGCGGGTGCGGCGGGCAGCCGTCCGGTGACGCCCACGTCGCGCAGGTCGGGAGCCGCCGGGCGCGGCCGATCGGCCTCCTGCGGTGGGGTCGCCAGGTACGACGCCGAGGCGCCGACCAGCGCTCCGGCCAGCACCAGCGTCGGGGTCAGGGCCGTGGCGGCCCACCACCTCCTGGTGCGGTGCCGGACCGGTTCCGGCCGACGCGCGTGCCTGCCCCCATGCCGTCCCCCACGAGCCGTCACTGATCCTCCTGCCGCGTCGAGCGACATCCCCCTGCTGGACCGTCCGGCGACACGCGCCGCGCTCCCTGGATACACCAGGCGCGCCGGGCGCGCCGGGTGGCGGAGCACCGCCATCACTCGGCCGAACGGCTGTCCGAACCCGGCCGATCGGCCGAGAGGATCGGCCCGCAGGCCGATGTCCCCGGTGTTCCCGCCGACCTACGCTCCGGAACATGACGCTCAATGAGGAGCCCGCCCCCGACACACCCTCCACCGCACCACCCACTGCGTCGACGCACGCGGTGACCAACCAGCCACCACCGCTGGCCGGTCACGACCCGCTGGCCTCCGACCCGGCGCTGCGCGCGGTGCTGGACCGGCACGGCATCGACGACCTCGGCGACCTCGCCCGCGAAGCGGGGTCGGAGGAGGCGCGCGAGCACGGCAGGCTCGCCAACGAGCACCCACCGGTGCTGCGCACCCACGACCGCTACGGCCACCGCATCGACGAGGTCGAGTTCCACCCCTCGTGGCACTGGCTGATGGGTCGCGCGATCAGCCACGGGCTGCACGCCGCGCCGTGGCTCGGCGGTCCCGGCGCGCACCTGCGCCGCGCCGCCGGCTTCTACCTGTGGTCGCAGGCCGAGGGCGGGCACGGCTGCCCGATCTCGATGACGTACTCGGCGGTCCCCGCGCTGCGCTCCGCGCCCGAGCTGGCCGACCGGTACGTGCCCGCGCTGGCCGCCACCGGCTACGAGCCCGGCCTGCGCGACCCGGCGACCAAGGGGGCGCTGCTCGCGGGCATGTCGATGACCGAGAAGCAGGGCGGCTCGGACGTCCGGGCGAACACCACCGCGGCGCAGCCGCTCGGCGGCGGCGAGTACCGACTCACCGGGCACAAGTGGTTCACCTCCGCGCCGATGAACGACCTGTTCCTCACCCTGGCCCAGGCGCCGGGCGGGTTGAGCTGCTTCCTCGTCCCCCGGGTGCTACCCGGCGGCGAGCGCAACGGCATCCGCCTCCAGCGGTTGAAGGACAAGCTCGGCAACAAGTCGAACGCCTCGGCGGAGCTCGAGTACGACGGCGCGGTCGGGCTGCTCCTCGGCGAGGAGGGTCGCGGCGTCCGCTGCATCATCGAGATGGTGTCGCTGACCAGGCTGGACTGCGTGCTGGGTTCGGCGGCGAACATGCGCGCGGCGCTGTCCGAGGCGGCCCACCACGTGCAGCACCGCAGCGCGTTCGGGCAACGGCTGGCCGACGCCCCGCTGATGCGGCAGGTGCTCGCCGACCTGGCGCTGGAATCGGAGGCGGTGACCGCGCTGGCGCTGCGGCTGGCCGAGGCCGTGGACGCCGGGGAGCGGGAGCTGCTGCGGCTCGCGCTCCCGGCGGCGAAGTTCTTCGTCTGCAAGCGCGCGCCCTACGCCGTCGCGGAGTCGATGGAATGCCTGGGCGGCAACGGCTACGTCGAGGAATCGGGCCTGCCCCGGCTCTACCGGGAGTCACCGCTGCTGTCGATCTGGGAAGGGTCGGGCAACGTCACCTCGCTGGACGTGCTCCGCGCTCTCGAACGGCAACCGGCGGCGCGGGAAGCGCTGTTCGCCGAGCTCGACGCGGCGCGCGGCGCGGACACCCGCTACGACGCGGCGGTCTCGGTGCTGCACGGCGAGCTGGACGCCGCCGCACCTGCTCGCGCCCGGCACCTCGCCGAGCGGATCGCGCTCACCCTCCAGGCGTCGCTGCTCCTGCGCCACACCCCGGCGGAGGTCGCGGACGCCTTCACCGGCACCCGCCTCACCACCTCGGGTCGCACCTTCGGCAGCGACCTGATCCCTGGCGATCCCGGCGCCCTGCTGTCCCGCATCACGCCCCGCTGACCGAAGGAGGAACCCACCCCGCCCCCGCACCGGACGAACGGAGCAGTTACGAAGAACCACCCGCGGCCGCTGGTGCTCGACGGCCGTCTGCGGCGACCGGGAGAAGGCCCGCCGCCACTACCGGCGCACCCGCCGACCCGTCCCACGGACCAGCACGCACCTCCCGCGAGTCGACACGCGTCTCCCTGGCACCCGGCGCTCGGGAGTGACGTCGCGAGTCCGAGAACGAACCGCTGCGACCGGAAGGAGAGGTGATCGCACCTACGCCCCCGCGCGACCGATCATCGAGTCGCGGAGCCGTCGCGCACGGCTCCGTCCGCCTGACGTGCACCGCGCCGCGCGGCACCCGCACCGCCTGCGCCCCACCCGCTCAGCCCCGCCGCTCAGCCCCGCCGCCCAGGCACGCAGCTCGGCGGCGCAGCTCAGGTTCGCAGCTCAGGCACGCAGCTCGGCGGCGCAGCTCAGGCGCGGTTGATCAGCGGCCGGTGCTCCGGCCAGCGGTCGGCGATGATGTCCAGGACCTCGTCACCGACCGGGTTGACCCCCGGTCCCGCCGCGAGCGCGTGGCCGACGTGCACGTGCAGGCACTTGACGCGATCGGGCATCCCCCCGGCGCTGACCCGGGTGCCGAGCGACTCCAGGGCGTCCCGCTCGGCGAGGTAGGACTCGTGCGCGTAGCGGTAGCGCTCGGCGAGGTCGGCGTCGCTGTCGAGCCGGTCGGCGAACTCGCGCATCAGGCCCTCGGCCTCCAGCGTGGAGCACACCGCCACCAGGCCCGGCGCGGTCAGGTAGTAGAGGGTGGGGAACGGCGTGCCGTCCTCCAGCCGGGGGTGGGTCTGCACCACGGTCGGTTCACCGCCGGCGTCGCGGGCCGCGATGGCGCGGAGGCCGCGCGGTGGCCTGCCGAGCTGGCGGGCGACGGCCTCCCGATCGTCATCGCCGACCGGCGCGGTCTCCCCGGAGTTCACCCTCACGAATCCTTCCCCACGACCGAATTCCACAACTTCTCGTACCACGGTGCCGAATCGTCTTCCGGTTTCGGCGGCCGCTCCGGCTCCCGCTCCCCCGGCAGGTGCACGATGTAGGCCGTCTCGCCCGGGCGGACGTAGCCGAGCCTGGCCCGCGCCTCGGCCTCCACGTGGGCCGGGTCGGAGAGCTGCTGCCTGCGCTCCTCGAGCTGCCGCACCTCCTCGGCGAGGCGCTCCTGCTGCTGTTGCTGCTCGGCGAGCTCCGCCCGCTGGCTCAGGTAGGTGCGCAGCGGCACCGCCACGCTGAGCGCCAGGACGCACACCAGCATGGCCAGCGCGGCGGCGCGCCGCGTCGAGGAGAGCTTGAACGCGCCACCGGTGCTGGACCGGGGCCGCGACCGGGCGGTCTGCCCGCCCGGTCGCCTGCCCTTCGCACCGGTGCCCCGGCGGGCGCGCTCCGCCCGGCGCGCCGGTTGGCGGGGCTGCTCGCCCTCGCTGCGCCGACGACGCCGATCCGGCGAAGCGCGTCCCACCGGCATGACTCAGCCCTCCGGGGTGTAGCGGGGGAAGGCCAGCTCACCGGCGTAGCGAGCGGCCTCCCCGAGGTTCTCCTCGATGCGCAGGAGCTGGTTGTACTTGGCGACCCGCTCGCTGCGCGCCGGAGCACCGGACTTGAGCTGACCGCAGCCGGTGGCCACCGCGAGGTCGGCGATGGTGGTGTCCTCGGTTTCGCCGGAGCGGTGGCTCATCATGCTCTTGTACCCGCAGGAGGTGGCCAGGTTGACCGCGTCCAGGGTCTCCGAGAGCGTGCCGATCTGGTTGACCTTGACCAGCAGCGCGTTCGCGGCGCCCCGGCTGATGCCGTCCTCCAGCCGCTCCGGGTTGGTGACGAACAGGTCGTCGCCGACGAGCTGCACCTGGCCGCCGATCTGCTCGGTGAGCTGCACCCAGCCGTCCCAGTCGTCCTCCGACAGCGGGTCCTCGATGGAGACCAGCGGGTAGGCGCTGAGCAGCTCGGCGTAGTACTCGGCGAGCTGGGCGGCGCTGCGCTGCGTCTTCTCGAACGAGTAGGAACCGTTCTCGTAGAACTCGGTCGCGGCCACGTCGAGCGCGAGCACGATGTCGCGACCCGGCTTGTACCCGGCCTTCTCGATGGCGGAGGTGATCAGGTCCAGCGCTTCGCGGTTGTTGGCCAGGTCGGGGGCGAACCCGCCCTCGTCGCCGAGGCCGGTGGCCAGGCCCTTGGCCTTGAGCACCGACTTCAGCGCCTGGTAGGTCTCGGCGCCCCAGCGCAGCGCCTCGGAGAACGACTCCGCACCGATCGGCGCGATCATGAACTCCTGGATGTCCACGCCGGTGTCGGCGTGCGCACCGCCGTTGAGGATGTTCATCATCGGCACCGGCAGCACGTGCGCGTTCGGTCCGCCGACGTAGCGGAACAGCTCCAGCCCGGAGGTCTCGGCCGCCGCCTTGGCCACCGCGAGCGACACGCCGAGCACGGCGTTGGCGCCGAGCCGGGACTTGTCCGGCGTACCGTCCAGGTCCACCAGCTTCTGGTCGACGACCCGCTGCTCGGTGGCGTCGGTGCCCGCCAGCTCCGGACCGATCTCGTCGAGGACGGCCGCGACGGCGTTCTCCACGCCCTTGCCGCCGTAGCGGGCCGCGTCACCGTCGCGCAGTTCGACGGCCTCGTGCTCGCCGGTCGAAGCGCCGGAGGGGACCGCCGCCCGGCTCAGGGTGCCGTCCTCCAGTGCCACTTCGACCTCGACGGTGGGGTTCCCGCGGGAGTCCAGGATTTCGCGGGCGCCGACCTGCTCGATGATCGCCACGTGTGCTCCTAACCAGCATTTGAACTACGGACGTTGCGCACCGCCCCGGCGTTCCCGCACGCGACGGGTCAAGCCCGACGACCGGGTACGAGCCTAACGGGGCCCGCGGAACGGCTCACGCAGACTCGCGCGGTCACCGGACGTGGCCGGGGAGGTGCGGGCCCACACCATCCGGTCGGACCCTCGAAGAGCGCGCGGATGGCACGTAACGTGGGAGGTGCGATGACGACTGACGCAACCTTGGAAGCGTTCCGGCGGGCGGAGGACTTGGTCGCCCGGCGGAGGCCGTGGGAAGCGCTCCGGGCCCTCGAGCCCGTGCTCGACATCGCGGAGGACAAGCCCAGCGTCCAGCTCCTGCTCGGGCGCGCCTACTTCTTCTCCGCGCAGCTCCGGCGGGCGGAGAACGCCTTCCTCCGCGTCCTGGACGCCGATCCCACCGATCACTACGCACGGCTGGTCCTCGGCCGCACCCTCCAGCGGCAAGGACGCATCAAAGAGGCCCGGGCCCAGATCAAGATGGCCGCCACCATGTACCCGGACCCGGCCTACCAGGAAGCCCTGGGCGAGATCAACGCCTACCTGGCCACCCACCCGGAAGCAGGCTGACACCGACGCCGGGAGCCCGACGGGGCCCCGGACCACCCGCACCACCACGAGCCCGTGCCGCGGGCCGCGACCCCGGCGAGCTCCACCACCGCCGGACCCGAGCGGCTCCCCCGCGAACGCTCCGGCCCGGTGCGGCGCCTCCCACCGCCGAAAGTCCTCGAGGTGAGGGGCACCCTTGCCCCAGTAAGGACCGCTTTCGCCAATGGCCTGCGGCCTGCGTGGCGGTGCGGGTAGCGGAACCTCAGCGCTCTTCTCGCTGCGGGATCGCTCCTGATGTACCCACGACGTACACGGCATCGGCGCTGTCCCCGCGAGAAGACCGCTGAGCGGTCACGTCCGAGCACGGGCCGCGGTGCAAGCTGCGTGCCTCACCGCATGCGGCTCCGCCGCATTCTGAAAAGACCCCTTACTCGGACAAGCGTGCCCCTCACCTCGACGAACACACCCGGACAGGGCAGCACGCTCGCCCCCGGACCGGCCACCGGCTGCCGCTGACCGACCGGCTCCATCACCCGAAAGGGTTATGAGTGAGGGGCACCCTTGCCCCAGTTACTCGGACAAGGGTGCCCCTCACCTGCTCCTGCCGCACCCGATCGTGGGGTTCGGCGCACCGCGGAAGGCGGGGTCACTCCCGGAGGCCGCGGTTGCCCGCTTCGGCGTAGCTCTCGGCCAAGGCGAACACCTTCTGCCCGTACTCGACGGAGTTGTTGTACGACATCACCCCGGCCCACCAGCCCGCGCCGGTGGTCATGTCCCGCCCCCCGGCGCAGAGGTAGCGGGCGGCGGCGATGGCGGCGTCGTCGAGGTTCTGCGGATCGCCGATCCCGTCGCCGCTGCCGTCGCTGGCCCACTTGCGCCAGGTGCCGGGGATGAACTGCATGGGCCCGACGGCGCGGTCGTAGGTGGTGTCGCCGTCGAGGACGCCGCCATCGGTGTCGTGGATGGCGCGCACCCCGGGGCGGCCGTCGAGGGGGATGCCGATGATCGGTTCGGAGGGCACCGCGTCCTCGGTGAGGGTGCGGTGCGCGAAGCGGCCGTGGTCGGACTCGACGCGGCCGATGCCGGCGAGGGTGGCCCAGGAGACGCGGCAGCCGGGTTGGTGCTCGCGCATGGCGAGGTCGGCGTGGGCGTAGGAGACGACCGCGCGGGCCGGGATGTCGACCACGGCGGCGACCTCGTCGGCCCAGGCGCGCAGCGGGTCGGGCTCGGGTCCGGGTGCGGCGAGCTGTTCGGGAGGTTCTTCGACGGGCGGCGCGATGGATCCCGGGGACACCGGCGCGCGTTCGAGCACCGGTTCGGGCGGCGGTCCGGCGATCGGGGCCCGCGGCGGCGCGCTGAGGTGGCCGGTCAGACCCACCCCACCGGCCACGGCCACCAGCAGCCCGGCGGCGACGGCCAGGCGGCCGACCGCGGCCAGCGCGGTCGAAGTGGGCGAGATCACCGGATCAGGCTACTCGGGGAGATCGCCGGTGAACACCTACTCGACGGCCACCGTCTTGCTGGTGCGGCCGAAGTGGTCGGCGAAGTCGAGGACTTCCTGCACGTAGGAGCGGCTCTCGTTGTACTCGATCAGCGCGGCCCAGAAGTCCTCGGGGTCGCGCAGGTCGGCGCCCCCGGAGCAGATGTAGTGCGCGGCGGCGAGGGCGGCGTCGTCGATGTCGTGCGGGTCGGCGACGCCGTCGCCGTCGCCGTCGACCGCCCACTTCTGCCAGGTGGTCGGGATGAACTGGAGCGGCCCCACGGCGCGGTCGAAGACGGTGTCGCCGTCGAGTTCACCGCCGTCGGTGTCCTCGATCCGCTTGACGCCCTCGCTGCCGTCCAGCGGCAGCCCGATGATGTCCTGGCTCGGCCGTCCGGTGATGTCGAGCTTGGCGCCGCCGTGGCGGCCGTGGCTGGACTCGACGGCGCCGATCCCGGCGAGCACCGTCCAGCTCAGCCCGCAGCTCGGGTCGGTCCGCTCCAGGGTGCGCTGGGTGAACCCGTAGGCCTGGAGCGCGGCGCGGGGGATGTTGAGCTCGTCGGCCAGCGCTTCGGACCACGCGGTGAGCTGCCGCTGCGGGCGGTCCTCGGGGGCCAGCACCGGGCCGCCGGTGGCGAGCAGCTCCACGACGGGCGGGGCGATCCCGGGGTCGGGCGGGGCGGTGGCGGTGGGCAGTTCCAGCGGGATGACGGGCTCCTCCGGCGGCGGCCCGGAACAGGCCACGAGACCGGTGACCGCGGCGAGCGCGGGCATCCAGTGCAACCAGGATCGACGCCGCACGGCCATCCCTCCCCCTTCGACACGCTCGTCACCGCCCGCGCGGGGTTGTCCGCGCCGACGTGCTCGGCAGCGACCGCCGCACCGGTCGGGCGCGCGGTCAGCCCAGTGTGGGTCACGCCTCCGGCCGCGTTCCGGCCGGGTGGGGCGAATCGGACAACAGCGACCGCCACTCGTCGGCGGTGAGCCGCTGCGGATCGCGGCCGGCGTCCCGGGCCCGGCCTTCGGCGGACCGGATGCGGTCGGCGACGTCGAGCGCCACCGCGCGCAACTGGTCCTCCGGGTCGTCCCCGGCGATGCGGGCCGCGGCGGCGATGCCGAACAGCTCGGCGCCGGGGCTCCCGCCGCTGGGCAGCGCGTCGGCGGGGATGCCCGCCCGCTGCGCGCGCTGCACCAGCTTGGCGGCCAGCGCCGCCGCGGGCTGCCCCAGCGCGACACCGTCCACGATGGACTCGCGCTGCTTCTCGCGCTGCTTGAGCTCCTCCCAGCGCGCGTGCTGGGACTCGGCGTCGAGCAGCGCCCCGTCCTCGGCGAAGACGTTCGGGTGCCGGGACACCAGCTTGCCGACGAGTTCGGCGGCGACCACGTCGATGCCGAACGGGTCGGTCGCGTCCTCGGCGGCGACCCGGGCGTGGAACAGCACCTGCAGCAGCACGTCGCCGAGTTCCTCGCGCAGCGCCGCCCGGTCGCGCTGCTGGATCGCGTCGAGCAGCTCGTAGGTCTCCTCGACGAGGTACTTCCGCAGCGTGTCGTGGTCCTGCGCCGCGTCCCACGGGCAGCCGCCGGGCGAGCGCAGCCGGTCCATCACGGTGACCGCGTCGAGGAGTTCGGCGCCGGGCGGGGCGGGCGCGGCGATCAGCGGCGCACCGGCGGCGCGCAGCAGCGCGGCCTCCTCGGCGTCGGGTTCGCCGACGACGACCACGACGGGTTCGCGGGCGGCGGCGGCGCGCAGGTCGTCGAGCGGCGGCAGGTCGGTGGCGCCCAGCTCGCTCCGGGCGGCGGCGGACAGCCCGGTCCCGGCGTGCACGGCGGTCGCGGTCCGCAGCACCGGGACCGCGGCGGCGGGCAGCACCTCGCCGAGCCGGTCGTCGACGACCACGACGGCGCAGCCGTCCACCGCGCGGAGCTCAGCGTTCATGACCCCATTGTGCCAAGGTCGCGGGGCCGCTCCCGCGCTGGAACGACCGGGCCGTCACGACTGCCGGTCCGCGGGTTCGATCCGCCAGCCGGTGGTCTGGCCCTCGCCGGGCGCGGCGGTGAGCGCGATGGCGTCCCACACGCCGTAGCGGGGGCTCAGCTCCAGCCCGGCCCGCTGGGCGGTGTGCCCGAGCAGGTTGAACCCGAACTGCTGGAGGAGCTGGTCGTCGGCGCCGCTGGGCGGTCCGGTGGCCTCGGTGCTGCGGTGGTCGATCCGGGCGATCAGCCACTGGCCGCTGTTGGGCTCGGGCTCGAAGGCCAGCACGGTGCCGGGTTCGGCGCCGAACAGCGGGGTCATCGCGGCGAGCTGCGGGCTGTCGGCGGCGCGCAACCGCTGGTCGGCCACGGCGGGGACACCGGTCCGGCGGTCGGCGGCGACCAGCGCGGTGGCCTGCTCCGGGCCCTCGGCCATCCGCTCGGCCTTGCGCTGCGCGTCGGCGCGGGTGGTGGCCTGGGTGTAGTCGATGGTGACGGCGAGCCGGTCGAAGTACTTGCGGCCGAGCTCGGTGGCCAGCAGCTGGGCCCGGACCGCGTCGCGGACGTTGCCCTCGGTGTAGATGCCGCCCTCGGTGGCGGCCCGCGGCCCGCCCATCCGGTCGATCCGGGCGTTGACCTGCTCCGGGGTGACGGCCAGCGACTCCTCGCGGGCGGCGTGCGCGGCCAGCTCCTGCACCACGAGCTGGGACGCGAGCTGCCTGCCCAGGTCGTCGAGCTGGTCCTGCTGCTGGAGCTGCGCCGTGGCGGCGGGCTCCTTGCGCATCACCTCGTCCATCCAGGACTGCACGTCGGAGACGGGGATGCGGGTGTCCCCGATGATCGCGGCGGCCCCGGCGTGGCTGGGACCGGAGCAGCCGACGAGCAGCGCTCCGGCGGTGGCGAGCAGAGCGAGCAGGCGCCCTCGGCGCGGCATGGCGGACCTCACAGCCGACACCCTCTCACGCCGGTGGCGCTGGGTGAAGGACGTTTGACCGTGCGGGGTCGGCTCAGCCCCGCGAGCCCTCCGAGCCGCCCTCGCCGCGCCCGGACTCCTCGCCGGGCTCCTCCTCGGTGTCCTCGGCCGCGCTGATCTCCAGCTGGAAATCCCCGCCGTGCAGCTCGGTTCCGCTGATCACGGCCTGTTCCAGCACCTGCGCGCCGAGTTCCTCGCGGCGCGTCATCGGGTCGTCGCGCAGGTCCTTCACCAGCGACACGCACAGCAGGATCATCACCACCGCGAACGGCACGGAGGCGATGAACGTGAGGTTCTGGATGCCGCTGAGCGCGTCCTCCCCGCCGACGATGAGCATGATCGCCGCCACGCCACCGGTGGCCGCGCCCCAGAACACCACCACGGCCCGGTTCGGGTCGATCGACCCGCGCTGGGACAGCGTGCCCATCACCACCGACGCGGCGTCGGCGCCGGAGACGAAGAAGATCGCCACCAGGATCATCACCAGGACCGTGGTGATCGTGCTGATCGGCAGCGTCTCCAGCATCGCGAAGGTCTGCGCCTCCTCACCCCCGGAGCCGAAGATGTTCGCGCCCCCGGCCTGCGCGTTGATGGCGCTGCCGCCGAGGATGGCGAACCAGACGATGCTCACCACGCTGGGCACCAGGATCACGCCGCCGACGAACTGCCGGATCGTGCGCCCCCGGCTGATCCGGGCGATGAACATGCCGACGAACGGCGTCCAGGAGATCCACCAGGCCCAGTAGAAGATGGTCCAGCTCGACAGCCAGTCGTTCATCGCCGCGCCGCCGGTGGCGCCGGAGCGGGAGACCATCTCGCCGAAGTCGCGGACGTAGTCGCCGATCGCCAGCGGCACCAGGTCCAGGATGAACACCGTCGGTCCGACCACGAACAGGAAGAACGCCAGCAGCGCGGCGAGCACCATGTTGATGTTCGACAACCACTGGATGCCGCGCGCCACCCCGGACACCGCGGAGACGATGAAGCAGATGGTCAGCACCACGATGATGAGGACCAGCACCGTGGTGCCGACGCTGCCGATCCACCCGGCGGCCTGCATCCCGCTCTGGATCTGCAGCGTGCCCAGCCCCAGCGAGGCGGCCGAGCCGAACAGCGTCGCGAACAGCGCGAGGATGTCGATCAGCCGGCCGAGCGGTCCCTCGGCGCGCTTGGCGCCGAGCAGCGGGGTGAAGGCGGCGCTGATGAGCTGCTTGCGCCCGCGCCGGAAGCTGCCGTAGGCGATGGCCAGCCCCACGACGGCGTAGATCGACCAGGGGTGCAGCGTCCAGTGGAACAGCGAGGTGGCCATCGCGGTCTCCACCGCGTCGTCGCTCAACGGCGGGGCGGAGCGCGGCGGCGGTTCCACGAAGTGCGAGAGCGGCTCGGCGACGCCGAAGAACATCAGGCCGATGCCCATGCCCGCGCTGAACATCATCGCGATCCACGAGATGGTGCGGAACTCCGGTCCTTCGTCGTCCGCGCCGAGCGGGATCGCGCCGTAGCGGCTGAACGCCAGCCACAGCGCGAAGATCACGAAGCCGGTGGCGGCGAGCACGTAGCCCCAGCCGATGTTGGTCACCAGCCAGGACAGCGCGGCGGTCGCGGCGGTGCTCAGGGTGTCGGTGGAGGCCACGCCCCACGTCACGAGGAACACGGTGATCAGGGCCGTGACGCCGAAGACGACGATGTCCGTGCGGCCCTTGGCCTCGGCCTCCCGGGCACCGAGCTCGGGTTCGCCGGTGGTCGGGTCGTCCCCCTGCTCGTGCGGCTTGTCCGGCTCGGTCATGCTCCCGCGCCCTCCCGGTGACGGCGGTGTCCGCGCAGCGCGGATCCCAGCACGTCAACGGTCAACCCGGCACGGGAGATCGGCAACTCAGACCGTCACCGGAGCCCCTGTCGTGGCCGGCTCGCGAAGCGGTGCGGGTGGCGGACCCCGGCGCGGGGACCGCCGCCCGCGAACGTCACCCGGTGGGGGCGGGCGCGGGCTGCAACGACTCCAGCAGGTTCGCGCACCACTCCAGCAGCGCGCTGTCCCGCAGCGGCGGCGCGCCGATCCGGCCCCCCGCGGCGCCCTCGGTCGGGCGCGGCACCGACACGGTGCGCACCGCGGGCTTGTAGACGGACTTGGGGTGCAGCCGCTTGAGCCGCATCTGCTGCGAGTCGGCCAGCTCCACCGGTGCCAGCCGCAGCGAGTTGCCCTGGAGGGTGACCTCGGTGACGCCGTGGTCGCGGCAGACCTGGCGGAACCGGGCGACCTCCAGCAGCCGCTCCACCGGGTCGGGCAGCGGGCCGTAGCGGTCGACCAGCTCGGCGCGGATCGCGGCCAGCCCGTCGGGGTCGGCGGCGCTGGCGATCTTGCGGTAGGCCTCCAGCCGCAGCCGCTCGCCGGGGACGTAGTCGTGCGGGATGTGCGCGTCCACCGGCAGGTCCACCCGGACGTCGACGAGCTCGGCGGCGGGTTCCTCCCCCGACTCCCGGCCGAACGCCGCGCGGTAGCTCTCCACGGCCTCGCCGACCAGCCGCACGTACAGGTCGAACCCGACGCCGGCGATGTGCCCGGACTGCTCGGCACCGAGGATGTTGCCCGCGCCGCGGATCTCCAGGTCCTTCATCGCCACCGCCATGCCCGCGCCGAGCTCGGAGTTCTGCGCGATGGTCGCCAGCCGGTCGTGCGCCTGGTCGGTCAGCGGCTTCTCCGGCGGGTACAGGAAGTAGGCGTAGCCGCGCTCGCGGGCCCGGCCGACGCGCCCCCGGAGCTGGTGCAGCTGGGCCAGGCCGAGCATGTCGGAGCGGTCCACGATCAGCGTGTTGGCGTTGGAGATGTCCAGGCCGGTCTCCACGATCGTGGTGCACACCAGCACGTCGTGCTCGCGCTCCCAGAAGCCCTGGATGATCTTCTCCAGCCGCTCCTCGTTCATCTGCCCGTGCCCGGTGACGATCCGCGCCTCGGGGACCAGTTCGCGCAGGTGGCGCGCGGTCTTCTCGATGTCGTGCACCCGGTTGTGCACGAAGAACACCTGGCCGTCGCGCAGCAGCTCGCGGCGGATCGCGGCGGCGACCTGCTTCTCGTCGTAGGCGCCGACGTAGGTCAGGACGGGGTGGCGCTCCTCCGGCGGGGTGAGGATGGTGGACATCTCGCGGATGCCCGCCATGCTCATCTCCAGGGTCCGCGGGATCGGCGTGGCCGACATGGTCAGCACGTCGACGTGGGTCCGCAGGGCCTTGATGTGCTCCTTGTGCTCGACGCCGAAGCGCTGCTCCTCGTCGACGATCACCAGCCCGAGGTCCTTGTACCGGATGCCGGTCTGCAGCAGCCGGTGGGTACCGATCACGATGTCCACCTCGCCGTCGGCGAGACCCTTGGTGGTCTGCTCGGACTCCATCGGGTCGGTGAACCGGGACAGCCCCTTGACCCGCACCGGGAACGAGCGCATCCGGTCGGTGAAGGTGCCCAGGTGCTGCTGGGCCAGCAGCGTGGTCGGCACCAGCACGGCGACCTGCTTGCCGTCCTGCACCGCCTTGAACGCCGCGCGCACCGCGATCTCGGTCTTGCCGTAGCCGACGTCGCCGGAGATCACCCGGTCCATCGGCACCGCCCGCTCCATGTCGGTCTTGACCTCGTCGATCGCGGCGAGCTGGTCGCCGGTCTCGGTGTAGGGGAAGGCGTCCTCCAGCTCCCGCTGCCACGGGGTGTCGCCGGCGAAGGCGTGCCCGGGCGAGGACTGCCGCGCGGCGTAGAGCTGGACGAGTTCGGCGGCGATCTCCTTGACCGCCTTGCGCGCCTTGGCCTTGGTGCTCTTCCAGTCGGAGCCGCCGAGCTTGTTCAGCGCGGGGACCTCGCCGCCGACGTAGCGGGACACCTCGTCGAGCTGGTCGGTGGGCACGAACAGCCGGTCGCCGGGCTGGCCGCGCTTGCTGGAGGCGTACTCCAGCAGCAGGTACTCGCGGGTGGCCCCGCCGACGGTGCGCTGCACCATCTCGACGTACTTGCCGATGCCGTGCTGCTCGTGCACCACGTAGTCACCGGCCTTGAGGGCCAGCGGGTCCACCGCGTTGCGCCGCCGCGACGGCATCTTGCGCATGTCGCGGGTCGAGGTGCCGCCCCGGCCGCCGGTCAGATCGGCCTCGGTGAGCACCACCAGGGCGACCTCCGGCGCGGCGAAGCCGTCCTCCAGCCCGCCGCGCACCACGGTCACCACCCCGGGCTCGGGTTCGCCGGTGAGCCCGTCCTCGGCGAGCGCGGCGGGCAGCTCCCCGTCGCGCAACTGCTGCACCGCGCGCTGCGCGGTACCCGCACCGGCCACCACCAGCAGCGCCGCCCCGCCGGACGCGGTGTGCGCGCGCAGGTCGCCGAAGGCCCGCTCGACCTCGCCGCGGTAGGACTCGACCGGCTTGAGCGCGAGCCGGACGACCTCGTCGTCCTCCTCCTCGGCCTCGCTGCTGAGCTGGGTCAGCAGCCACCAGGGGCGGCCGATGGCGGTGGTGTGCTCGGCGACCTCGCCGAGCCCCCGGTACGCGGAGGCGCCGAGGTCGATCGGGGCCTTGCCGCCGTCGGCGGCGACCATCCAGGACGCCTCCAGGAACTCCTGGCCGGTGCGCACCAGGTCGGCGGCGCGGGCCCGGACCTTCTCCGGATCGGCCAGCAGCACGTGGGTGCCCTCGGGGACGAGCTCGGTGAGCAGCCGCATCTCGCCCTCGCACAGCGCCGGGATCAGCGCCTCCATGCCTTCCACCGGCGCGCCCGCGGCGATCTTGCCGAGCATCTCGTTGAGCTGGCCGTCGGCCTGGTGCTGCTCGGCGAGCCCGGCGGCGCGCTCCTGCACCCGCTCGGTGATGAGCAGTTCGCGGCAGGCGGGGGCGAACAGCTCGGTGTTCTCGGCCTCGGGCAGCGAGCGCTGGTCGGCGACGGAGAACGGGCGGACCTCGGTGACCTCGTCGCCCCAGAACTCCACCCGCAGCGGGTGCTCCCCGGTCGGCGGGAAGACGTCCACGATGCCGCCGCGCACCGCGAACTCACCGCGCTTCTCCACCATGTCGACCCGCTCGTAGGCGAGCCCGGCGAGCTGCTCGACCAGCTCGGCGAAGTCGTGCTCCTCGCCGACCGCGAGCCGCACCGGGCGCAGCTCGCCGAGGCCGGGGGCGATCGGCTGGATCAGGCTGCGGACGGTGGTGACCACGACCCGGGGCGCGCCGGCCGGGTGCTCCTCGGGGTGGGCCAGCCTGCGCAGCACCGACAACCGGCGGCCCACCGTGTCGGCGCGCGGCGAGAGCCGTTCGTGCGGCAGCGTCTCCCACGACGGGAAGACCTCGATCGCGCTCGGTTCGAGCAGATCGGACAGCGCGGCGGCGGCCTCCTCGGCCTCCCGGCCGGTGGCGGTGACCAGCAGCACCGGGCGGTCCGCGGCGGCGAGCGCGGCGGCCACCAACGGGCGCGCCGCGGCGGGACCTTCCATCACCAGGCGTTCGCGACCTGCGGAATCGGCGACCCGGCGCAACGCGGGATCGCGGAGCACGGCGTCGAGCAGCCCGCGCAGGGGGCCTGCCTGGATCATGGAGGTACCTCGCAGCGAGATGGATGCGGATGCGCCTCGGGCCTGGTCCGGAGGTGTTCGTCCAGCCTACGACGCACGGGTGACGTGTCCCTGGCGCCCCGTCCCGCGCCGTGCCGGATCCCACACACTGTGCTCATGGCCACCCTCAAAGCTCCTTTCGGAAAGCGGCGGAGCCGCTTGCGGTCGCCAGGGCAACCGGCACCGCCGCGGGTTCTCAGCGGTCCCCTCGCGAGGACAGCCCCGACGCCGCGTACGGACGGCTACGTCAGGAGGGGATCCCGCAGCGAGGGGACCGCTGAGGTTCCGCCACCGGCACCGGCGCATGGTCCCCGCCGGAAAGCAGTCCTCAGCCACCGCCTCGCCGCCCTGTCCCTGCTCACCGCGACCGCCGCGACCGCCGCGTGCGCCCCCGAACCCGGCCCCGCCCCGACGACCCCGACCTCGGCACCGGAGAACGCGCTGCGGGTGGAGGTGGTGGCCTCGGGTCTGGAGAACCCGTGGGACATCGGCTTCCTGCCCGGCGGGCGCGCCCTGGTCACCGAGCGCTCCGGCGGCCTGACGCTGCTCGACGGCCTCACCCCCGGGGCCACCGCCACTCCCGTGCAGGCCGACTTCGGCGATCTCGCGGTCGGCGGCGAAGGCGGCCTGATGGGCCTGCTGCCGCACCCGGACTTCGCCACCAACCGCCTGTTCCTGACCTGCCAGAACCACGCCGAGGACGTCCGGGTGATCACCTGGCGGCTCGCCGAGGACGGCTCCCGCGCCGACCGGGTGGGCGAACCGCTGCTCACCGGGCTGCCGGTGAACCCCAGCGGACGGCACTCGGGCTGCCGCCCGGCGCTGGCCGAGGACGGCGCGCTGCTGCTGGCCACCGGCGACGCCGCCCGGCCCGACGTCCCGCAGGACCGGACCTCGCTGGGCGGCAAGGTGCTGCGGATGGACGTCGACACCGGTGCGCCGCTGCCGGACAACCCCTTCGCCGACTCGCCGAACCCGGCGGAGCGGCTGGTGTACAGCTACGGCCACCGCAACCCGCAGGGCGTCGCGGTGCGGCCCGGCGGCCAGGTGTTCATCGCCGAGCACGGGCCGGACGTCGACGACGAGATCAACCCGCTGCGGGCCGGCGGCAACTACGGCTGGGACCCCTCGCGCGGCGGCACCGAGGACTCCTACGACGAGTCGGTGCCGATGACCGACCTGAACCGGTTCCCGGACGCGGTCCCGGCGGTGTGGTCCTCCGGCTCGCCGACCGAGGCGATCGCCGGGGCGGGGTTCCTGACCGGACCGCAGTGGGGCGCGCTGGACGGCGTGCTGGCGGTCCCGGCCCTCAAGGGCAGCAAGCTGCTGCTGTTCCGGCTGGCCGAGGACGGCCGCGTCGAGCAGGTCAGCGTCCCGCCCGAGCTGGACGGCACCCACGGGCGGCTGCGCACCCTCCGCCAGGGCCCGGACGGCGCCGCCTACGTCACCACCGACAACGGCACCGACGACGAGGTCCTCCGCATCACCGCGAACTGACCCGACCGCTCGATCCAGGTGAGGGGCACCCTTGCCCAAGTAAGGACCTGTTCCAGAACGATCTGCGTGGCGGTGCAGGTGGCGGAACCTCAGCGGCCTTCTCGCTCCGGGAGCCGCTCCTGATGTACCAACCACGGACAAGGGTGCCCCTCACTCACGTCCCGAACAGGTGACCGACCGGGCACCGAACACCCATCCGAGTGGTCGCTCACCAGGTGAGGGGCACCGTGTACCACGTGATGGGGTACAGGGTGCCCCTCACTCATGTCACGAACGGGTGAGAGCCGGGGGCTCGCGGCTCGCCGGTGGGTGGCCGCTCACGCGCCGACGAGCGCGGCGGCCGACGTCAGCCGCGCTTGGTGCCCAGGCGGGGTTTGTGCTCCAGGTGGGACAGGCCGTTCCAGGCGAGGTTCACCAGGTGCGCGGCGACCTCCTCCTTCTTCGGCTTCTTCGCCTCCAGCCACCACTGGCCGGTCAGCGCGACCATGCCGACCAGCGCCTGGCTGTAGAGCGGCGCGAGCTTGGCGTCGTAGCCGCGCGCGCTGAACTGCAGGCCCAGGATGTGCTCGACCTGGCTGGCGATGTCGTTGAGCAGGCTGGAGAAGGTGCCGCTGGTGCTGGCCACCGGGGAGTCGCGGACCAGCACCCGGAAGCCGTCGGTGGAGTTGTCGATGTACTCCAGCAGCGCGCCCGCGGCCTGTTCGAGCAGCTCGCGGGGGTGCCCGGCGGACAGCGCCGAGACGATCAGGTCGAGCAGGTTGCGCATCTCGCGGTCCACGACGACCGCGTAGACGCCCTCCTTGCCGCCGAAGTGCTCGTAGACCACGGGTTTGGAGACACCGGCGCGGTGCGCGATCTCCTCGATGGAGGTGCCGTCGAAGCCCTTCTCCGCGAACAGCGCGCGTGCGATGTCCAGGAGCTGCTGGCGGCGTTCCTTGCCCGTCATCCGGACCCGGGCGGCCCGCGCCGGGGGACCGTTGTCCGGGTCGGTGCCTCGCCCTCGTCGCCGTCCTGCCACTCGCGCAAGCCTAAGCCGTGGCCGGTCGCAGGTGACCGACCGGTCCCCTGACGTGCACCGGCGCCCGCCAGGAACGGCGGGCGCCGGTGGGGTCGCGAGGATCAGGACTTGTAGTCGGTCACCGCGATGCGGGCGAGCCGCTTCTCGTTGGGCCACCGGACCTTCCAGGCCCAGCCGACCTTCTCCAGGGCCCAGATCAGCCGCGCCGAGATGTCGAGCTGGCCGCGCAGCACGCCGTGCCGGGCGCAGGTCGGGTCGGCGTGGTGGGAGTTGTGCCAGGACTCGCCGAACGACAGGATCGCCAGCGGCCAGAAGTTGGCGGCGCGGTCCCGGCTCTTGAACGGGCGCTCGCCGATCATGTGGCAGATCGAGTTCACCGACCAGGTCACGTGGTGCAGCAGCGAGACCCGCACCAGCCCGGCCCAGAAGAAGGCGGTGAACGCGCCCCACCAGGACCAGGACACCAGGCCGCCGATGAGGGCGGGCGCGAGGAAGCTGACCAGCGTCCACACCGGGAACAGCTTGTTGAGCCGGACCAGCGCCCCGTCCTTGACCAGGTCCGGGGCGAAGCGGTCGACGTTGGTGACGTCCCGCTCGAACAGCCAGCCCATGTGCGAGTACCAGAAGCCCTTGGCCAGCGCCCCGGCCGAGGACCCGAAGCGCCACGGCGAGTGCGGGTCGCCGTCGCGGTCGGAGTAGGCGTGGTGCCTGCGGTGGTCGGCGACCCAGGTGATCACCGGCCCCTGCACCGACATCATGCCGCCGATGGCCAGCGCGGCCTTGACCGCGGCGTTGGTCTTGAAGGCCCCGTGCGTGAAGAAGCGGTGGAACCCGACGGTGACGCCCAGCCCGCTGATCACGTAGAACACCGCGGCGATCGCGATGTCGGTCCAGCCCAGTCCCCAGCCCCAGGCGAACGGCACGGCGCCGATGAGCGCGAGGAACGGCACGATGACGAAGACGTAGACGAGCGACTGAGCGCCCGTGGAACGGGAACCCGCGGTCAGCGGCTTCGGTCCACCGGAGGCGCCCGCCGGTGGCGGCGCCGCCTGTTCGGTTGCTGCGGTCATACTCACTACCTCTGCTGGTTGGGAGGTGGGAAAACGGCGATCAGCTCCGCTGGTCACGGCCCCGGACACCTCCGACCTACGGCACCGTAACCTACGCCAGCGTAAGTTCTTCGATGCCAAATCGTCACCCCGGGGGCGCAAACTTCCGGCGTGTCGCGACAACCCGGGCGTGTCTCGCATTTCGCCGGGCCCAGCGCCACATCACCCGTTCGGGCCGGTGGCGCGGTGAAACCGGCACCGCCACCGCCGCGTCGCACCGACGTGCCCGCCCGCGCAGCCGCTGCCGCCCGCCCCGCCCCCGAGCCGGGCGGCGCCCATGCCACGATGTCCGCGAGCCAACATCGGCTTCCGCACCGAACCGGTAAGCTCGGGCGGCGGCTCCGGCGACGGACCGCCGGTTCCGGAGGGCGCCGACGCGCGATCCGCCGTGGTGTAAAGGCAGCACCTCGGATTTTGGTTCCGATGGTCCAGGTTCGAATCCTGGCGGCGGAGCGGACGACCCTCCCGGACCCGCGGTGGTGACCGCGGGCCCGGCCGGTGGCGCCGACCGGCCGGGACGAACGGGGAACAGGGGGTGTGCGCCGCTGCGCGACGACACGACCGCCGTTCAGGACGAGGCGGCGACCGCGTTGCACGAGGTGTCCGACGCCTGGTTGGTCGGTCGCGCTCGGGAGCTCAACGCGGTCGGACAGCACTCCACCACCGCCGGGCAGCACGCCACCATCCGCGAAGCCGACCAGCTGCTCGCCGAGGCGCAGCGCCGCGGCGAGCCCCGGATCGTCTCCCAGCTCCTGCGCCACTGCGCCGCGATGCGGCTGACCACCCAGGACGCCGTCAGCACCGCCGATCCGCTGCTCGACGAACTGCTCACCCACACCCGCAGGCACGGCCTGGTCGTGCTGCAGGCCGACGCGCACGCGCTGCGCGGCAGGCGCGCGCTGCTGGGCGGCGCCGAGGACAACGCGCTGACCGAGGTCGCGCACGGGCTGGCCATGCTCGACGACGAGCTCGTCCCGGACCGCACCCTGGGCCGCCGCTCCTGGGAACGGCTGCTGGCCACCGCGCTCACCGACATCGGCCTGGTGCTCACCCAGCTCGGCGTCTACGAGATGGCCGACGAGGTGATGGGCCGCGCCCACCACCGCATCCGGGAGAGCGGCGGTCCGCACGAGATCGCCGTGCACATGATCAACCGCTGCCGGATGCTGCTCGGCTGGGGCCTGCGGCTGGAGCGCATCGGGCAGCAGCGCGACGCCGCGACCCGGTTCGCCACCGCCTCCGCCATCGCCGTCGCCGTGGAGGGCCCGTGGCGCGAGTCGCTGTTCCCCCGGGTCTCCGACCGCCCCGCCTCGGAGCAGATGCCGGTGCTCGGCGCGGCGCACGCGCTGGCCCAGCCGCACGCCGAGCACATCCCCCGGCTCGACGTGCTGCGCACCCTGGACCGGGCGATCCACCCCCGCGAGAAGATCATCGTGGCGATCGCGCTGTCCCGGTGCCTGGTCGAGTCCGGTCGCGGCCCGCAGGCGGTGCGGCTGCTCGGCAACACCCGCGAGGAGCTGACCCAGGACACCTCCGAGCCCACCCTGCGGATCTCGCTGGCCCGGGAGTACGCGCAGCTCACCGAGCTGGACTCCGCCGACACCAACGCGGCGCTGCGGGACTACGCGATCGAGCTGGAGGCCGAGCTGTGGACCACCCGGCAGGTCCGCTTCTCCACCCTGCTGACCCGCCTGGAGAACTCCCGGCTGAGCAACAAGCACGACGCGATCACCCGGCAGGCGCTCCAGGACCCGCTGACCGGGCTGTCCAACCGGCGGGCCCTCGACGACCGGCTGGAGGCGCTGCTGAGCACGCCCGACGTGCAGCCGCTGGCGGTGGCGCTGGTCGACCTCGACGGCTTCAAGGGCGTCAACGACAAGTGCTCGCACGCCGAGGGCGACGACGTGCTGCGGACCATCGCGGTGACGCTGCGCGACACGCTGCGCACCGACGACTTCGTGGCCCGCTACGGCGGTGACGAGTTCGTCGTGCTGCTGCCGGGGGTGACGCTGGCCGCCGCGGAGGCGGCGTTGCGGCGGACGGTGCAGGCGGTGGACCGGTTGCCCGGCGAGCTCTCCCGCGGCGTGACGCTGTCCATCGGCGTGGTCGCCATGCGCCCGCAGGAGTCCGCCGCCCAGGTCCTCGCCCGCGCCGACGCCGCGATGTACCGGGCCAAGCGGGACGGCGGGAACCGGGTGGCGGCCTTCGCCGCCGCCGAGGACACCGGCGAGGTCACCCCGGTGTGGATCCCGCCGGACCCGCGCTGACCCGACAAAGATCACAAAACCCCAGGTGGAGCGGGGGTGTCGGAGCGAACCTCGGGCGTGCGGCGGGTAGGATCGCCCGCACCGGCGGAGCTGGCAGGGGCACCGCTCCTCCCGGGATCACCGTCCGGTTACCCTTCACCCGCTTGGACGAAAGGTGCCGGACCCCCGGGTTCCCGGTCCCCGGACCGGCGAGCAGCTTCTAGATCAAGGGAGAGCGCTGATGCTCCAGGGCGACACCGCCCAGCCCTCCTCCCGCGGCGCCGACGGCGCGCCTGCCGACCGCATCAGCACCGTCGTGCTCGCGGCGGGCGAAGGCACCCGGATGCGCTCGGCGACCCCGAAGGTGCTGCACCGGCTCGGCGGGCGTCCGCTGGTCGAGCACGCGGTGCGCGCCGCGGCGGGGGTCGATCCGGAGGACCTCGTGGTCGTGGTCGGCCACGGGCGGGAGGCGGTCGGCGAGCACCTCGACGGGGTGGCCGCGGCGCTGGGACGCGAGGTCCGCACCGCGGTCCAGGAGGAGCAGCTCGGCACCGGGCACGCCGTGGCCTGCGGGTTGTCCCGGCTGTCCGCGGCGCGGACCGGGACCGTGCTGGTCAGCTACGGCGACGTGCCGCTGCTGGACGCCGCGACGCTGCGCGGGCTGCTCGCCGAGCACCGCGACGCGGGCAACGCGGTGACCGTGCTCTCCGCCGAGGTCGACGACCCGACCGGCTACGGCCGGCTGCTGCGCGACGCGCACGGCCAGGTCACCGGCATCGTCGAGCAGAAGGACGCCACCGCCGAGCAGGCCGCGATCACCGAGGTCAACTCCGGGGTTTACGCCTTCGACGCGGCGGTGCTCGACGACGCGCTGCGCCGGCTGTCCACCGACAACGCCCAGGGCGAGCTGTACCTGACCGACGTGCTGGCGATCGCCCGCGAGGACGGCCGCCGGGTCAGCGCGCTGGTCTGCCCGGACCCGTGGCTGGTCGAGGGCGTCAACGACCGGGTCCAGCTCTCCCGGCTCGGCGCCGAGCTCAACCGCAGGCTGCTGCTGCGCTGGATGCGCGCGGGCGTGACCGTCACCGACCCGGGGTCGGTGTGGCTGGACTGCGACGTCGAGCTGGACCGCGACGTGGTCCTGGAACCGGGCGTGCAGCTGCGCGCCGGGACCACCGTCGGCGAGGGCGCCGCGATCGGCCCGGACACCACGCTGACCGGCTGCGCGATCCGCCCCGGCGCGACCGTGGTGCGCAGCCACGGCGAGGGCGCCGAGGTCGGTCCGGGCGCCTCGGTGGGCCCGTTCGCGTTCCTGCGGCCGGGCACCTCGCTGGGCGCCGACGGCAAGATCGGCACCTTCGTCGAGACCAAGAACGCCGCGATCGGCGCGGGCACCAAGATCCCGCACCTGAGCTACGTCGGCGACGCCACCATCGGCGAGCGCAGCAACATCGGCGCCGCCACCGTCTTCGTCAACTACGACGGCGTCGCCAAGCACCACACCACGATCGGCTCGCACGCCCGCACCGGCGCGGACAACATGTTCGTCGCGCCGGTCGAGGTGGGCGACGGCGCCTACACCGCCGCGGGCTCCGTGATCGTCCAGGATGTCCCCCCGGGCGCGATGGCGGTCGCGCGCGGGAGGCAGCGCAACATCGAAGGCTGGGTGGCCCGGCGCCGCCCTGGTACCGCCGCCGACCAGGCCGCGGGAGCGGCCCTGGCGGATGCAGAACCGACCGCCGACCAACGACGTCCGACGACGGACGTCCCACGGGAGGGACGATGACCGTGAGTGCTATGTCTGCGACCCCGAAGAAGAGCCTCAAGCTCTTCTCCGGGAGCAGCCACCCGGAATTGGCCGAGGAGGTGGCCAAGCAGCTCGACGTGACGGTCACGCCGCAGGCGGCGTACAAGTTCGCCAACGGTGAGATCTTCGTCCGCTACGACGAGTCGGTCCGGGGATGCGACGCGTTCGTCATCCAGTCGCACTGCAGCCCGCTCAACGACGCCATCATGGAACAGCTGATCATGGTGGACGCGCTCAAGCGGGCCAGCGCCAAGCGGATCACCGTGGTCATGCCGTTCTACGGCTACGCGCGGCAGGACAAGAAGCACAAGGGCCGGGAGCCGATCTCCGCCCGGCTCATCGCCGACCTGTTCCGGACCGCCGGCGCGGACCGGATCATGGCGGTGGACCTGCACACCGACCAGATCCAGGGCTTCTTCGACGGCCCGGTGGATCACCTGATGGCGCAGAAGCTGCTGGCCAGCTACATCCGGGACACCTACGCCGGCGAGGAGATCACCGTGGTCTCCCCCGACTCCGGCCGGGTGCGGGTGGCGGAGAAGTGGGCCGACGACCTCGGCGGCACGCCGCTGGCGTTCATCCACAAGACCCGCGACCCCAGCAAGCCGAACCAGGTCGTCGCCAACCGCGTGGTCGGTGACGTCGAGGGTCGGCTGTGCGTGCTGGTCGACGACATGATCGACACCGGTGGCACGATCACCAAGGCCACCGAGCAGCTCCTGGCCTCGGGCGCCAAGGACGTCATCATCGCGGCCACGCACGCGGTGCTGTCCGGCCCGGCGGTGGACCGGCTGTCCAGCAGCGGCGCGAAGGAGGTCGTGCTGACCAACACGCTGCCGATCCCGGAGGAGTACCGGTTCCCGACGCTGAACGTGCTGTCCATCGCGCCGCTGGTCGCCGAGGCGATCCACCAGGTGTTCGAGGACGGCTCCGTCACCAGCCTCTTCGACGGCCAGGCCTGACGACCCCTTCGGGATGTAGGTGAGGGGCACCCTCGTCCAAGTAACTTGGGCAAGGGTGCCCCTCACTCAGTTCACGACCGGGTGACGCAGGCCGTGACTCAGGCCGTGGTGACGACCTGGTCGTAGTCCAGCCGCGGCAGCCGCTCCATCCAGGCGTTCTCGCCCGGCTTGCCGATGTTGACCACGACGAGCACCTGCCGGACGCCCTCCGGGAAGAACTCGGCGTTGATCCCGGCCGCGTCGAAACCGGTCATCGGGCCCGCGGCCAGGCCCGCCGCGCGCACGCCCAGCAGGAAGTAGCCCACCTGGAGCGAGGCGTTGAGGTGGGCGTTGCGGGTCCGGAAGCCCTCCTCGGCGAAGATCTCCTTGGCCTGCGGCGCGTGCGGGAACACCTCCGGCAGCTTCTCGTGGAAGTCGGTGTCGGCGGCCAGGATCGCCACCAGCGGCGCCTGCTCCGTCTTCGCCCGGTTGCCCTCCATGAGGTGCGGCAGCAGCCGCGCGCGGGCCTCGTCGCTGCGCACCAGCACCGCGCGCAGCGGCTGCTGGTTCATCGACGTCGGGCCCCACTTGACCAGGTCGTAGATCGCGCGCACCTGCTCGTCGGTGACCGGCTCGTCGCTGAAGGTGTTGGCCGTGCGGGCCTCGCGGAACAGCAGGTCCTGCGCGTCTTCGGACAGGCTGAGGCGCTGGGCGTGCTCGGTGGTGGTCATCGGGGGCCTTTCTCGGGGAATCCGCGTACGGTTCCGCCAACGATCATTGACGCTTCAACAATCCCGGGTGTGCCGCACATCACCCCAGGACGTCGATGAGCTCGTTCGCCGCGACGCCGACGAACAGCAGCAGGCACAGCCCCAGGGCGGTGTTGGACACCCAGCGCGAGCGGTGCTCGGCGGGCATCATCGTCTTCGAGTTGAGCAGCCACAGCAAGGTCCCCGCCAGGAACGGCATGAACAGCGCGCCCAGCACCCCGTAGACGATGGTGATCTGGAACGGCTTGCCGAGGAACAGCAGCAGCATCGGCGGGAAGGTCAACCACAGCAGGTAGAACCGGTACGCCGGGGACTTCTCCCCCGCCGCGTGGTCGTAGTCCGCGGCCGTCTCCGGTGGCGCCGACTTCGGCATCCGCCAGGTCCGCCACCAGTCGGCGAACAGCAGGCTGACACCGTTCCACACCCCGATCACCGAGGTGAACGCGACGGCGAAGAAGCCGACCAGGAACGGGATGCGCGCCCACTGCCCGTAGTCGGTGGCGAGCGCGTCGCCGAGCTGGAGCAGGCCGGTGTCCCCGGCCGTGAGGTTGGCCCCGCGCAGCATCCCGGCGCCGACCACCAGCATCGCGGCCACGAAGATGGCGGTGGTGATGTAGCCGACGGCGTTGTCGGTGCGCATGAAGGGCAGCCACTTCGGCGAGCGCCAGCCCTTGGCGAAGGTCCAGTAGCCGTAGGCGGCCATCGTGATGGTGCCGCCGACGCCGCCCATCAGGCCCAGCACGTAGGCCACCGAACCGTCCGGCAGGCTCGGCACCAGCCCGGCGCCCAGCGCGGGCAGGTTCGGGCCGACCAGGATCGCGGTGCCGACCACGGTCACGAACATGATCCCGACCAGCACCGTCATCAGCTTCTCCAGCAGCCGGTACCGGCCGAACCAGACCAGCGCGAGGCCCAGCAGCCCGCACACGATCCCCCAGCCGGAGACCGGCAGCACCGGGAACAGCGCGTTCAGCGGCAGCGCGGAGGCCGACATCGCGGTGGCGCCGTAGATGAAGCCCCAGATGACGATGTAGATGCCGAAGTAGGTCGTGGCCCAGCGGCCCAGCGTCCGCCAGCCCTGGAGCATGGTGCGGTGCGAGGCCAGGTGCCAGCGCCCCACCGCCTCGCCGAGGGCGAGCTTGAACACCGCGCCGAGCACGACCGCCCAGAACAGCGCGTAGCCGTAGCGCGACCCCGCGACCATGGTGGCCACCAGATCACCGGCGCCGACCCCGGTCGCCGCGGCCATCACGCCCGGTCCGACCTGCTTGAGCCGGGCCTTCCAGGTGGCCTCGGGGACGGCGACGTCCTCGGGCTTGGCGTCTGCAGACATGCCGGGAACCTAACCTCGGGTGGACGGAATCCAGCGGGCGCGCGATCAAACCGTGACGTCGCGTCCGGCCGGAGGCAACCCGTGCGGACACGTCCCGGTGGCGACCGTTTAAACTGTTCTGGTTGCCTCGGCGAGGTCGGGTCGTTCGCCCGGCGTGATCGACGTGGTGGCTGGGCGCAGCCGACCCCGGGTCGGCCTTCTGCCGCCACCGGTGTGCCGCTCTTTCCGGCACCGAGTCGTCCTCACGCCTGCTGCGCGCCCCCGCCGCCGGAGGCCAGCGACCTAGTCACGTTCCGCCCGACGCCACGAGGAGTGCACCACCGTGTCCGAGGTACGTCTTTCCGTCGAACAGCGCACCGAGTTCGGCAAGGGTGCGGCCCGCCGCACCCGCCGTGCCGGCAAGATCCCCGCGGTCCTGTACGGCCACGGCTCCGACCCGAAGCACCTGTCGCTGCCCGCCGTGGAGTTCGCCCGCGCCGTCCGCGACAACGGGCACAACGCGGTGCTGACCCTGGAGGTCGCCGACGGCTCCAACGAGCTGGCGCTGACCAAGACGATCACCACCCACCCGATCAAGTCCTACATCGAGCACGTGGACCTGCTGCTGGTCAAGCGCGGCGAGAAGGTCACCGTGCAGGTGCCGCTGGCCATCACCGGCACCGCGGGCCCCGGCACCGTCGTCAGCCAGGAGACCACCGAGATCGAGGTCGAGGCCGAGGCGCTGCACATCCCCGAGCAGTTCGAGCTCTCCATCGAGGGCGCCGAGGTCGGCACGCAGTTCCACGCCTCCGACATCGTGCTGCCCCGCGGCGTGACCATGCAGTCCGACCCGGACACCCTGGTGGTCAACGTCGTCGAGGCGTCGGCCCCGATGGACGAGGCGGAGGCCGAGGCGCAGGCCGAGGAGGCCGCCGAGGAGTCCGAGCAGAGCTGACCCAGCGTCGGGCGCGGCACGCGCCGTCCCGCTTCCCGGCGGGGCGGCGCGGCGGCCCGCCCACGAGCCACCAGGAGACGTCGTGACCAGCCCGGACGCACCGGCGCTCATCGTCGGACTCGGCAACCCCGGCCCGCGCTACGCGGGCAACCGGCACAACGTCGGCTTCCTGGTCGCCGACGAGCTCGCCGACCGGATCGGCGGCTCGTTCAAGGCGCACAAGTCCGGCGGCGAGATCGTCGAGGGACGGCTGCGGGACCGGCGGGTGGTGCTGCTCAAGCCCCGCTCGTACATGAACCTCTCCGGCGGCCCGGTGTCCGGCGCCGCCAAGTTCTTCAAGACCACCCCGGATTCGGTGGTGGTCGTGCACGACGAGCTGGACCTGCCGTACGGCACGATCCGGCTCAAGCGCGGTGGCGGGGACAACGGCCACAACGGGCTGCGGTCCATCAGCAAGTCGCTGGCCACCAAGGACTACCTGCGGGTGCGGTTCGGCATCGACCGCCCGCCGGGCCGGATGGACCCCGCCGACTACGTGCTCAAGGACTTCTCCGGCGCCGAGCGCAAGGAGCTGGCCTACTTCGTCGACCGCTGCGCCGACGCCACCGAGGCGCTGGTCACCGACGGTCTGGAGTCGGCGCAGAACTCATTCCACTGAGCCCACGTGCGCGGCGGTGGCGGCCCGCTGGAGCTTGCCCGAGGGCGTCTTCGGCAGCGTGCCCGGGGCCAGCACCACCACCGCGAACGGTCGCACGCCCACGGCGTCCACCACCCGCGCGGCGACCTCCTTGCGCAGCCGCTGCTCGGCGTCGACGTCGCCGGCCAGCTTCGATTCCAGCACCACCGCGAAGCGCTCGCGGCGGCTGCCCGCGTCGAGCCGGACCGCGGCGGCGTTGCCGGGCCGCACGCCCTCGACCTCGCCGACCGCGCGTTCGACGTCCACCGGGTACAGGTTGCGCCCGCCCATGATGATCACGTCCTTGCGGCGACCGCAGATCACCACCTGCCCGTCGACCAGGTAGCCCTCGTCGCCGGTGTCCAGCCAGCCCGCCTCGTCCTGGGCGGCGCGCGGCCCGTCCACCGCGAGGTAGCCGGGGGTGACCGCCGCGCCCCGGACCCGCAGCCGCCCCACGCCGCGCTCGCCGAGCCGGGTGCCCGCGTCGTCGACCACCTCCACCTCCAGCCCGGGCAGCGGCGCACCGAGCAGCGCGAACTCCCGGGACCGGCCGGTGCTCGCCGGTTCGGCCCGGCCGCGCCCGAGCTCGTCGGGGTCCACGACGTCGACCTCCAAGCCCCGGTCCCGGGGCGCGATGGACACCGCCAGCGTCGCCTCGGCCATCCCGAAGGCCGCCACCACGCAGGACTCCCGCAGTCCGAACCGGGCGCCCGCCTCGGTGAACCCGCGCACCGCGTCGGGGTCGATGGGTTCCGCGCCGTTGAGCGCGAACCGCATCGTGCTCAGGTCGAACGCGCCGTCCTCGGCGTTCCCGAGCCGACGCCCGACTACGGCGTAGGCGAAGTTCGGCGCCGCGGTGATGGTGCCGCCGTAGCGGCTGATCAGCTCCGGCCACAGCAGCGGCCGGGCCAGGAAGTCCGCCGGGGTGACCTTGACGACCTCGATCCCGGTGGCCATCGGCACCGTCAGCAGCCCGACCATGCCCATGTCGTGGAACAGCGGCAGCCAGGAGACCATCACGTCGCCGGCCGGGTCCAGCGCGGCGGACTCGACCATCGCGCGCATGTTCGCGTGCAGGTTGCCGTGGGTGATCCGGACCGCCTTGGGAGCGGCGGTGGAGCCGCTGGTGAGCTGGAGCAGCGCGGTGGCGTCCTCGTCGACCGGCACCGCCCGGGGCAGCGGTGTGGCGTCGGTGGCGGCCAGCGCGGCGAGGTCGCGGTGGGCGATGCCGTGCTCGTCGAGCACCCCGGCCAGCTCGTCGAACGGCGGTCCGAGCAGCACCAGGTGCGCGTCGATCATGCGCAGGGTGCGGACGGTGTCCTCGGCCCACTGCCCGAGGTCGGTGCGGGCGGTGGGCTGGTGCAGCATCGTGACGCTGCCACCGCCGAGCCAGGTGGCCTGCACGGCGGTGGCGATCAGCGCGGGGTCGGCGGCCAGGATCGCGACCGAGGCGCCGGGGCGGAGGTCGTCGCCGAGCGCTCCGGCCAGCCGCAGCGCCTCGGCGTGCACCCGGCCCCAGGTGCGGCGCACCGGCCGGTCCGGCTCACCGGTGGTGATGCCGCGTGCGCCGTCCCCGGCGTTGTCGAGCGCCGTCGCCACCAGGGCATCCACGAACCGACTCATACGGGCAGCTTAAGCGCGCAAAGTCCACCCGTCAGGATGATGCGGAGGTCGGGGTCGACGCAGTCCGTCGAGAACGCGCTCCCCGAGTTCCGCCGATGGGGCCGCGGGGTCACCGCACGGCGGGACGGGCGGCGTGCCGGAGAACTCGCTCCGCTAGCCGACGAGCCCCCCTGCCCAGTGGGGGCGGCGCCGCCGACCCGGGCGCGTCCGCCAGCGGATCACCCCGCGCGTCACCCCGAACCCCGCACGTCACCCGAAATCGTCATAGGTGAGGGGCACCCTTGTCCGAGTTACTTGGGCAAGGGTGCCCCTCACTCACTTCACGGACGGGTGACGCGGCGGGTGGGTTCCGGTTCTGAGGGGTTCGGGCGGCGTGGTGGTGTCGCGGCCCCGGCGCTCACGGGCGGGATTCGATCCGCGCCAGGTAGTCGCGGATGATCGCGAGGTACTCGCCGCGCAGCGGTTCGGCTTCGAGGTAGCCCATGTGGGCCGCGCCGGGCTGCGTGACGTGCTCGGCGTCCGGGATCCGGCGGGCGATGTCGGCGAGGTGGGCGGGAACGCATTCGTCGAATTCCCCGCCGAGCACCAGGGTGGGCACCCGGATCCGGTCGAGTTCGTCGAAGACGTCCCAGTCCCGGAGGGACCCCGTGACGTGGTAGTCCGCGTGCCCGACCAGCGTCCGGAACGTCGTCGCGCTCATGCGCGCCGGGTCGAGGTGCACGGCGGCGGTGCGCACGACGCAGGCGCGCAGGTACTCCTCCTGCGCGACCCGGTAATCCGGGTCGTCGGTCGCCCCGCGCAGTTCCCGGCCGAAGGTGCGGTCCAGCACCTCGCCCGGCAGCGCGGCCAGCAGGTCGCGGACCTCCCGCTGGAACCGGGGCACGCTCGCCACGCCGTTGGCGCAGACGAGGCTCGTCCAGTCGGGCGACCGCTGCGCGGCGAACTGGAGACCGAGCATGGCTCCCCAGGAGTGGCCGTAGACGTGCGGGCGGTCCAGGCCCAGGCCGTCGACCACCGCGCCGAGCTCGTCGAGGAAGCGATCCACCACCAGCTGCGAGGGCTCGTCGATCGGGTCGGAGCGCCCCACCCCGAGCTGGTCGTACCAGATGACCTCGCGCTCCCGCGCGAGCGGCTCGAACGCCTCGAACAGCGGATCGCTCGGATAGCCTGGTCCACCGTGGACGAGCAGGAGCGGCACGCCGCCACCGCCCATCCGGCGGTACCAGACCTCCCCGCCCGGCACGCGCACCTTGCCTTCGACCACGCTCCACCTCCCCGACCGGCGCGATCCCGCGCTCGATGATCAGGCTAGGGAGGCGAGCCGCCGAGGACGAGTCTTGTCCGGCCGGGCGGCTTCCGGCAGGCGCCGAGATGCGCTCGGACCACCCCGCCTCGTGGAGGTGGCCGTCGGCGAGGTGCAGGCGGCGGGTGATGGGACCGGGCCGCCAGTGCGTCAGCAGCGCGCTGAGCACGGTCTTCCGGAGCCGCCGACCGACCATCCCGGCAACACGAGGCGCGCGACCTGGCGGTACGCAGGCATTCGGCGCACACCGGCCAGCGCGCGTCCGGGAACGGGACCCGGTGCGGGCTCCACGCCGTGTGGCCGCACTCCCCGAGCACCACGTCCCGGCCGTCGGGGGAGCAGACGGCGTCGGCGTCCGGACGGCCGAGGGCGGCAATTCGGGCACGGGGACCCGCACCTCCTTCCGAACGGGTAGTGCGCACTATCCGGTGGGGTAGGTGAGGGCGGACCACGAGAACCGGGCGATCGCGGCGAGCAGCAGCACGGCAGGCGGGAGCAGCCACCACCAGCGCAGCCAGCGCAGGGCCACCGCCAGCCCGGCGGGCACCACCCCGAGCACCGCGAGCACTCCGCCGGTCAACGCGCTCACCTCGATCGCGGTCAGCACGTCCTCGTCCCACCCGCCGTCCGGCCTCATGGTGAACGCCGAGACCACCGCGAACAGCGCGACCAGGTCCACGGCAGCGCACAGCACCCCGCTGAGCACCGCAGCGACCAAGCGGGGCTTGGAGCGGGGTGCGGCCACCGCACCTCTTCCAGGTCGGTCCATCGGCTACCTCATCGCCTCGTTCGCCTTCGGCATGTTCTCGTTCAGGGTCTGCCCGTAGGCCTGCGCGTCCGGGTTCGTTGCCCAGTTCGGTCCGCCGTTGTATCGAGCACCGATCTCGGCGTAGTGCTCCGGTGTCATCTGATCGGGCGGGACGTCGGCGAAATCGGTCCGGGCCTTGATGTCGGCGAGGTGCTGGGCGCTGATCAGGAGGTTCGTCTTCGGGTTCTCCGCAGCGGTGACGACTTCTTCGCGCTGGTCGTCGGACAGGTTCTCCGGGTCGTAACCCAACACCTCCGCAGCGCGCCGGACCTGGATGGAGAGCGCGCCGTAGGACACCTCGTCCGGCTCCCCGCCCGCCCTGCCCGGCAGATTCTCCGGGGCGATCGGGCTGCCCCCCGAATCCGCCGCGTCCCGGATGCCTTGGACCACGTCGTCCCAGATCCGCCCCTTCCCGCCGACCTCCTGCCAGGCGATCCCGGCGACGAGCTCGGGCGGGAGGCCCGCTTCTTCCGCGGCGGTGCGGATCGCCTCCTTGTTGTCGCTGATCCAGCCCGCCCGATCGTCGAAGTTGCTGATGTACGGCGTATTCTCCATTTCCGGCATACCTGCGGCGATCTCCTGGAACCGCTTGAGCGTCGGAGATTGGGCCGCGTTCGGGTCGAACGGCTCCACGTCGGTCTTCGGACCGCTGCCGGGTAGTGCCACGTTCTCATCGCCGCGCGCCTGTTCCGCCTCCGCCGCGATGTCGCCGACGCCCTCGATGATCGCCGCCGCGTCCTTGGCGTTCGCGCGGAAGTCGGGCAGCTGCCCGTAAGCCTCCTTGAGCGCGGTGAGGCAGGTCTTCCGAGCGAAATCCTCGGTCGTCCTGGCTTCTTCGAACTTGCCCTTGGTCTGTTCGTAGAACCGCTCGGCGTTGTCCCGGATCGAGTCCACATCCATGCCGAGTTCGGCGATCCAGTCGAAGACACCCGTGGTGGCGCGGATGTCCTCCCATTGGCGCATCGGCTCGGCTTCCTGGGCCGTCCGGCTGATCGCCTGCGCGACCTTGCCGATCTCGGCGGCCAACTTCTGCTCGGTGGCCTGGCCTTCCTCGACGAGCCGCTTCGCCTTGGCGAGCTCCGGCGCGTAACCGGCCAACGCCTGGCGAGCGGTCGCGAACCCGGCGCTCAGCGCCTCGACCAAGCCGCTGACGTCGCCGAGGCGGGCGTCGTACTGGTCGCGGCCCGCGCCGTCCCACTCCGTGTCCTCCTTCGCGCGGCGCACCGAAGGCTTGATCGATTCGAGCAGGTCGTGGATCCGTTTGAACTCGTCGGCGTTGCGCTCCACCATCGGCGGCACGACTTCGCTCAGGAACTCGACGTCCGCGTAGTAGGCCATCTCCGGTCACCGCTTTCCGGGTGGTACGAACGAACCTTCGGACAGGAAGCGGGCCAGTTCGTCCCGCACGGTGCCGTCCACGGTGACGTGCTCTTCACCGACGGCCTTGAGCTTGGTGGCCAATGCGCCCAGCAGTGCGACCAGGTCGCGGTGCTGGTCGTTGGCGAAAGTGGCGAACTCCGCTACCTGCTTCCCGACGTCGGGATGCGCCCGAGGCGCTCTCGACATCGTGGCGAGATCACCGTCCAGCCTTCCCTCGTGGAGCAGACCGGCCAGTTCGGTGAGCAGGTGCGAGTTGCCGTCGATGGATTCCGGGTCAACGTTGAAGCCTGTCATGGGCCTTCCTTCCCGCGGTGGCGCCCGCAGGTGCTTCCCGTTCCGCCGCAGCCGAGTCTGCTGAGCACGGGGCGCTTTCTGGCGCGCTCCGCCAAGAAGCACACGAACGGAGGAGCTCACCGGGAGGCTGCGGAGTGCGGGGCACCTTCATCCGGGCAAGTCGAAGGTGCCCCGCACTCGGATCACCCCGCCTCGTGGAGGTGGCCGTCGGCGAGGTGCAGGCGGCGGGTGATGCCGATCCCGGCGAGGAAGCGCTCGTCGTGGCTGACCACGACGAAGGCGCCCTCGTAGGCGTTGAGCGCGCTCTCCAGCTGACCGACGCTGACCAGGTCGAGGTTGTTCGTCGGCTCGTCCAGCAGCAGCAGTTGCGGCGCGGGTTCGGCGTGCAGGACGCAGGCGAGGGTCGCCCGCAGCCGTTCGCCGCCGGAGAGCACGCCGACCGGCAGGTGGATCCGGTCCCCGCGGAACAGGAACCGGGCGAGCAGGTGCCGCCGCCGCGTGGCGTCCAGCTCCGGGGCCGCGGCGTCCAGGTTCTCCGCGACGGTGCGGCCCGGGTCGAGCAGGTCGAGGCGCTGCGACAGCGACGCGATCCGGCCGTCGACGCGGGTCACCGCCCCCTCCTCCGGCTCGCGCTGCCCGCCGATCAGCCGGAGCAGGGTCGACTTCCCCGCGCCGTTCGGGCCGGTGAGCGCGATCCGCTCCGGGCCCCGGATCGCCAGGTCGCCGGTGAGCAGGTCGCGCCCGCCGCCGCGGAGGCGCAGGTCCTCGCCGAGGAACACCGTGCGCCCCGCCGGGACCCGGGTCCGGGGCAGCTCCAGCGCGAGCCGGTCGTCCTCCCGCGCCGCCCGGTCCGCCTCGTCCCGCCGCGCCTGGGCATCGGCGACCCGCGCCGAGTGCACGTCGTCGGCCTTGCCCGCCGACTCCTGGGCGCGCCGCTTCATGGCGCCGGCGACGATCTTGGGCAGCCCGGCGCTGGCGATGTTGCGCGCCGCCGTGCCGGACCGCCGCTGGGCCCGCTCGCGGGCCTGCTGCCGCTCCCGCTTCTCCCGCTTGAGGTCCTGCTCGGCGTTGCGGAGGTTCTTCTCGACCACCTCCCGCTCCGCGCGCACGGCCTCCTGGTACTCGGTGAAGTTCCCGCCGTAGGTGCGGACGCCGTCGCGGGAGAGCTCGGCGATGCGGTCCACCCGGTCCAGCAGCTCGCGGTCGTGGCTGACCACGAGCAGGCAGCCGGTCCAGTCGTCGAGCGCCGCGTGCAGCCTGCGCCGGGCGTCCCGGTCGAGGTTGTTGGTCGGCTCGTCGAGCAGCAGCACGTCGGGCCGCTTGAGCAACTGCGCGGCGAGCCCGAGCGAGACGACTTGGCCGCCGCTGAGGGTGTCGAGCCGCCGGGTCGGCTCGACGTCGCCGAGGCCGAGCCGGTCGAGCTGGGCGCGGGTGCGCTCCTCGACGTCCCAGTCGTTGCCGATCGCGGTGAAGTGCTCCTCGGCGACGTCACCGGATTCGACCGCGTGCAGCGCGCGGAGCACCGGGGCGATGCCCAGCGCCTCGGCGACGGTGAGATCGCCGTCGAACGGCAGGGTCTGCGGCAGGTAGCCGACCACACCGGTCGCCGACACCGACCCGCCCCGGGGCCGGAGCTCCCCGGCGATCAGCTTGAGCAGCGTGGTTTTCCCGGCACCGTTGGGCGCCACCAGGCCGGTGCGGCCGACGCCCGCGGTGAAGGTCAGGTCGTCGAAGACGGGGGTGTCGTCGGGCCAGGAGAAGAAGAGGTTCGAGCAGATGACATCGGACATGCGAGAGCCCTCGGGTGCGATGCGGGCGCGCCGGAGCCGCCCGGGAGGAACGGGGATGTGCGGTGAGGAGGCCACGGCGGCTGCGCTCCACGCGCGCCTGCCTGCGGCCGGACACGTCCGGGCTCACCCGGAGATGTCGTCGTCTCCCAGCACGTCGGAACTCCCTCATCCGGAATCACTCGCACGGCGACGCTACCAGCCGCCCACCCCACCCCTCGAACGGTTTTTCCGGGCCCACGACCACCGCCGACCGCACCAGCGCGCTTCACCCATCAGGACCACGAGTGAGGGGCACCCTTGCCCAACACACTGGGACAAGGGTGCCCCTCACTCACATCACAGCCACCCGGACGGGCAACAACGCCCCAACACACCCGGACGTCAAAGACGAAGCGCTGCACGCACGAGCGGAACGGAACCACCGTCAGGCAAGCGGCGCGAGCCGCTTCCGCTTTGCCCCACCCAAGCAACCGGCACCGCCGCGGGTTCTCAGCTGCCTTCTCGCGAGGACGCCCTGATGCCGTGTAATTGGAATACATCAAGAAGGGCGCCCGGAGCGAGAAGGCAGCTGAGGTTCCGCCACCCGCACCGCCAAGCAACGGGACCACGGCACCTTCAACCGCGAGAAGGCAGCTGAGGTTCCGCTGCTTGCACCGCCACGCAAAACGACCACGGCACAAAAACCTCAACCGAGGGAGTCCGCTAGTTCCATCCAGCGCGACTCCACCTCGTCCTTCTCCTCGCCGAGGGCTTGGAGCTGGGAGTTGAGCTCGGGGAGCCGGTCGGGGTCGGTGGCGGCCTCGGCGAGGCGCTGGTGCAGTTCCTGCTCGCGTTCGGCGAGCTTGTCCAGCCGCCGTTCGCAGCGGGCCAGCTCCTTGCGCGCGGCGTGTTCCTCGGCGCCGGACAGTCCGGTGGGCTTGACCGCGTCGGAGGCCTGCTTGCCCGAGGATGCCTCGGCCGCGAGCAGCGAGTGCCGCCGCTGGAGGTACTCGTCGATGCCGCCGGGCAGGTGGGTGAGCCCGCCGTCGCCGAACAGCGCGTACACGCTGTCGCAGATCCGCTCCACCAGGTAGCGGTCGTGGGAGACGACCACCAAGGTTCCGGCCCAGCCGTCCAGCAGGTCTTCGAGCTGCTGGAGGGTGTCGATGTCGAGGTCGTTGGTCGGTTCGTCGAGCACCAGCACGTTGGGCTCGCCCATGAGCAGCCGGGCGAGCTGCAACCGGCGCCGCTCACCGCCGGAGAGGTCGCCGACCGGGGTCCACTGCCTGCCCTTGCCGAAGCCGAAGCGCTCGCCGAGCTGCGACGCGGTCAGCTCGTACTTGCCGAGGGTGGTGCGCTCGGCGACGTCCTCGATCGCCTCCAGCACCCGCCAGTCGCCCGGCAGGTCGTGCAGTTCCTGGGTGAGGTGCGCCAGCCGCACGGTCTTGCCCTCGATGCGCCGCCCGGCGTCCGGCGCCCGCTCCCCCGCCAGCAGCCTGAGCAGCGTGGTCTTGCCGGAACCGTTGACGCCGACCAGACCGATGCGGTCCCCCGGCCCGATCCGCCAGGTGAGGTCGCGCAGCAGCGTCCGCCCGGCCACCGACAGGTCGACGTTCTCGAGTTCCAGCACCGTCTTGCCGAGCCGGCGCCTGGCGAACGACACCAGCTCCACGGTGTCGCGGGGCGGCGGGACGTCGGCGATCAGGGCCTCGGCCGCCTCGATCCGGAAGCGCGGTTTGGAGGTCCGCGCCTTGGCGCCGCGCTGCAACCAGGCCAGCTCCTTGCGGGCCAGGTTCTGCCGCTTCTCCTCGGCCTGCTGGGCCAGCCGCGCGCGCTCGGCGCGGGCGAAGATCCAGTCCGCGTAGCCGCCCTCGTACTGCTCGACCTGCCCCCGGGTGACCTCCCAGGTGCGGTTGCAGACGGTGTCCAGGAACCACCGGTCGTGGGTGACGATCACCAGCGCGCAGCGGCGTTCCAGCAGGTGATCGGCCAGCCAGCGGACGCCCTCCACGTCCAGGTGGTTGGTGGGCTCGTCGAGCACCAGCAGGTCCAGGTCGCGCACCAGCGCGGCGGCCAGCGCGACCCGGCGCCGCTCCCCGCCGGAGAAGTCGGCGACCGGCGTGTCCAGCCCCAGCCGGGTCATCCCGAGGCCGTCGAGGACGTTGCGCACCTTCGGGTCGGCGGCCCACTCGTGCTCGGCGGCGAAGCCGTGCGGGTCGAGCACGGCGTTGCGCACCGTGGCGCCGTCGGGGAGCTCGGTGCGCTGGGTCACCACCGCCATCCGCAGGTCGCGGGAGTGGCTGACCCGGCCGGTGTCCGGTTGCTCCAGCCCGGACAGCACCTCCAGCAGCGTCGTCTTGCCGCCGCCGTTGAGCCCGACGACCCCGATGCGGTCCCCTTCGCCGACGCCCAGCGAGACGGCGTCCAGCAGCGGCCGGACGCCGTAGCTCTTGCTCACCGACTCCAGATTGATCAGATTCGCCATCGCGGGGTCGTTCTCTCCATCGCTGAGGGTTCTTCCAGGGCGCACCGCTGCCGGCGCGGACCCCGGACGGGTCCGCGCTCCCGGAGCGGTGCGGTCAGGCGTGCACCTGGGGCGGTGTCGGCTTGTCGGCGCGGTCGTCGGAGACCACGCGGGCGCCGGGCACCGGCCCCTGCGCCACCCGCACGGTCCGGCACACCCCGGCGCCGGAGAGCTCGGCGGCCACCCGGACCGCGGCCTCCCCGTCGGTGCACAGGAACGCGCAGGTCGGGCCGGAACCGGACACGATCCCGGCCAGCGCACCGGCCTGCACCCCGGCGCGCAGCGTGCGGCGCAGTCCCGGGCGCAGCGACACCGCCGAGGCCTGCAGGTCGTTGCCCAGCAGCAGGGCGAGCTGCCGGGGATCACCGGAGGCCAGCGCCTCCAGCAGCGGCTCCACCTCGCCGACCCGGCTCTGGCCGGACTCGCCGCGCAGCCGGTCCAGCTCGCCGTAGACGGCGGGGGTCTCCAGCCCGCGCTTGTCCAGCGCGATCACCCAGTGGAAGGTGTGCCGGGCCAACACCGGGACCAGCCGCTCCCCGCGCCCGGTGCCCAGCGCGGTGCCGCCCTGCAAGGAGAACGGCACGTCGCTGCCCAGCTCGGCGGCCAGCGCGCCGAGCTCGTCGCGCCCCATCTCCAGGCGCCACACCGCGTTGAGCGCCAGCAGGGTCGCGGCGGCGTCGGCGCTGCCCCCCGCCATGCCACCGGCCACCGGGATGCCCTTGTTGATCGTCAGCGCGACGCCGGGCTCCTCCGGATCGCGGTCGCTGCGCTCGGCGAGCAACCGGACCGCCTTCCAGGCCAGGTTGCTCGGACCGGTGGGCACCGAATCAGCGCCCTCCCCGTGCACTTCGATCGTCGGTTCGTCCGCGGGGACGACGGTGACCTCGTCGGTCAGCGACAACGCCTGGAAGACGGTGACCAGCTCGTGGTAGCCGTCCGGCCGGGCGTCACCGACCGCCAGGTGCAGGTTCACCTTGGCCGGGACTCGGACGGTGATGGGTGTTGGGACCACGGAGAGCACCCTTGCAGCGTACGTGTCCGGGCCAGCCCGGCGCCGACTCAGTGGACAACGGGCGCGGTGCCGGTGGCCGGACCGCAGCGGCCCCCTCGCTCCGGGCATCCTCGCGAGGGGGCCGCCGGGGTGCGTTCCCGGCCGATCAGCGGGCGGGGACGACCGCCACGCCGCCGTACTCCTGGTCGATGAACTGCTCGACCTCCGGCGACCGCAGCAGCTCGGCGAGCTTGGCGATCCGCGGGTCCTCGGCCATCCGCGGGCTGGTCACCAGGCCGTTGGCGTACGGGCTGCCCTCCGCCGACTCCACGAAGACCGGGTCCTGCAACCCCGCCTTGACCGCGTAGTTGCCGTTGACCACGGCGGCGGCGGAGTCCTCGACGGTGCGCGGGAGCTGGTCCGGCGAGAGGTCCTTGAGCTGGAGCTGCCGCGGGTTGTCCGCGACCGCCTCGGCCAGCCGGGTGCCCACCGCGGCCTCCGGCTTCAGGGTGAGCAGGCCCGCGTTCTCCAGCAGCTTCAGCGCCCGGAACTGGTTGGCCGGGTCGTTGGGCAGGGTGATCACCGAGCCGTTCGGGATCTGCTCCGGGGTGTCGTGGTTCTTGGAGTACATCGCCAGCGGCTCCAGGTGGACCGGCTCCACCCACACCAGCTCCGTCCCGCCGTGCTGCGCCTGGTAGTTCTCCAGGTACGGCTGGTGCTGGAAGTAGTTCGCGTCCAGCTCGCCGTGCTGCAGCGCCTCGTTGGGGCGGATGTAGTCGTTGAACTGCTCGATCTCCAGGTCGATCCCGGCCTGCTGGGCGAGGTTGTCGTCCACGTACTCCAGGATCTCGCCGTGCGGCGTCGGGCTGACGCCGACCTTCAGCGGGGCGTTGGGGTCCTCGGCGGCCTCGGTGCCGCCGCCCCCGCACGCGGTCAGGGCCAGGGCCGAACCGGCCACCAGGGCGGCGAGTCGTACACGCATCAGGGTTGTCCTTCCGGGTTCGGGAGTTCGGGGCGGGCCGGGATCACCGGCCGCGCCCCGCGGGTGACCGCGCGCTCAGCCGATGGCGGTGCGCCTGCGGTCGACGGCCTTGGCGGTGATGTCGGTGGCGCGCTGCATCGCGAAGGCGAGCACCCCGAGGACCACGACCGAGCCCCAGAGGAGGCGGTCGTCGAAGCCCTGGTAGCCGTCCTGGATCGCGGTGGTGCCCAGCCCGCCGCCGCCGATGGCGCCGGCCATCGCGGCGTAGCCGATCAGCGCCACGGCGGTGACCCCGACCGCGCCGACCAGCGCGGCCCGGGCCTCGCCGAGCAGGACGGTCCACACGATCCGCAACCGGCCCGCGCCGGTGGTCACCGCCGCCTCGACCGCGGTGAAGCTCACCTCGCGCACCGCGTTCTGGGTCAACCGGGCGAAGAACGGGACGGCCCCGATGGTCAGCGGCACGATCACCGCCGTGCTGCCGATCGAGGTGCCGATCAGCAGCCGGGTGAACGAGGCCAGCACCACCAGCAGCACCACGAACGGCACCGACCGGACGACGTCGACGATCACGCCGAGCACCCGGTACAGCCCGGGCTTCGGGTTCAGCCCGACCGGTGAGGTCAGGTGCAGCAGCACGCCCAGCGGCAGTCCGCCGAGCACCGCCAGCACCGTCGAGACCGCCACCATGTAGAGCGTTTCGACCGTCGCTCCACCCAGGACTTCCAGGACCTCCGACCAGGGGGTCGCATCACTCACGCCGCAGCAACTCCGTCAACGCTCACGGGGGCGCGGCGCACGTGCGCATCGCGCTCCACCATCCACTTCAGGGCCTGCTCGGCGCGCTCGCCGGTCAGGCCGACCTTGAACTTGGCGACCGGGGTGTCGCCGAGCCGGGTCAGGCCGCCGCCGAGGATCGACAGCTCGACACCGAACCGGCTGGACGCCTCGGGCAGCAGGGCGCCGACCGCGGCGAAGCCGACCAGCACGACCTCGGCCACCACGTCGTGCCCGGACCCGGGCTTGAGGGAACCGGCCTGGTCGGTCTCCGGCAGCAGCGAGGAGCTGATCCGGCTGCCGGGCTCGGAGACCAGGTCCAGCACCTTGCCGTGCTCGACCACGCGACCGTCCTCCAGCACCGCGACGTCGTCGGCGATCCGGCGCACCACGGCCATGTCGTGGGTCACCACGAGCACCGTGACGCCCAGCTCGGAGCGCGCCCGGTCCAGGACCGCGAGCACCGAATCGGTGGTGGACGGGTCCAGCGCCGAGGTCGGTTCGTCGGCCAGCAGCACCGAGGGCTTGGCGGCCAGCGCGCGGGCCACCGCGATGCGCTGGCGCTGCCCGCCGGAGAGCTGGTCGGGGTAGACGCCTGCCTTGTCGCTGAGCCCGACCAGGTCCAGCAGCTCGGCGACGCGGGTGCGGCGCTGCGGCCCGGAGACCGCGGCGGCCTCCAGCGGCAGCGCGATGTTGCCCGCCGCGGTGCGCTGGCGCAGCAGCGAATCGCCCTGCGGCACCACGCCGATCTGGCGGCGGGCGGCGCGCAGCGCCTTGCCGTCCAGCGCGACGAGATCGGTGCCCTCGACCCGGATGGCGCCCGAGTCGGGCTTCTCCAGCAGCGCGATGCACCGCGCCAGGGTCGACTTGCCCGCGCCGCTGGCACCGACGACGCCGCACACCGCCCCGGACGGCACCTCCATGGACACGCCGTCGAGGGCCCGGACGGTGCCCCCGTTGTGCTGGAAGGACTTGGTGAGGTTCTCGACAGTGATCACGATTCGACTCCACATCAGCTCACGTCGCACGCGGCAACGAGCGGGGAAGGACGAGAAGACTTGCGCTGGGTCACATCTCGCGACGACAGGCGCTGGTGGTGCGGCGCCCGTGGTCGATGACGCGGCGCTGGGTCAGCAGCATCCGGATGTGGGCGCGCCGGGATCGCGACCGCCGGGCCGGGCTCAGGGCGGCGGGCAGGCTTGGCGAGACCAGGTTCAGCACGATGGCTCCATCGGTCCTGGCGTTAGCACCTGCCCCATCGGGGTGGTTGCTGCGGCTTCGACGAGCCAGGTCTCTCGGCCGCTCGGGATGGATTTCCCGAATAGTAGAACCCATCGGTGGAGCCGAGGGCAAGTTGATATCGGTCACTATCCGAAATCGTCGACAGAATCACATCCCGGTTCGAGCGGGAATTTTTCCGCTCGAACCAGCGTTGTCACTCACTCCGCGTAATGGATCTGCTGCCCGGTGCACACCGCTGAACGAGTGATCAGATGCGGGTCGCTTCGACGATCCGCACGAAGTCGCCGATCCGCAACTGCTCCCCGCGGGCGGCCGGGTCGACCCCCGCGGCGCGCAGCAGCTCCTCCGCCCGGGGCGCCGATCCGGCCCAGCCGGACAGCGCCGCGCGCAACGTCTTGCGCCGCTGGGCGAACGCCGCGTCGACCACGCGGAAGACCTCCTCGCGGGGGATCGGCGACGGCGGCTCGACCCGCTCGAACGACACCAACCCGGAGTCCACATTGGGTACCGGCCAGAACACCGATCGGGGGACCGGACCCGCGCGGCGCACGTCGGCGAACCACGCCGCCTTGACGCTCGGCACGCCGTAGACCCGGCTGCCGGGATCGGCGGCCATCCGGTCGGCCACCTCGGACTGCACCATCACCAGCCCGCGCCGCAGCTCCGGCAGCTCGGCCAGCAGGTGCAGCACCACCGGCACCGCCACGTTGTAGGGCAGGTTCGCCACCAGGGCCGTCGGCGGTTCGGCGAAGTCGTCGGCGCGCACCTTCAGCGCGTCCGCCCGCAGCACCCGCAGCCGGTCGGCCAGCGCCGGGGCCTGCTCGCCGACCGTGCGCGGCAACCGCTCGGCGAGCACCGGGTCGATCTCCACCGCGGTGACGGCGCGGACCGCGGGCAGCAGCCCCAGCGTCAGCGAACCGAGCCCGGGACCGACCTCCAGCACGACGTCCTCGGCACCGAGCCCGGCCGCGGCGACGATCCGCCGCACCGTGTTCGGGTCGTGCACGAAGTTCTGCCCGAGCTTCTTGGTCGGCCGGATGCCGAGTTCGCCGGCCAGCCGACGCACGTCGGCCGGGCCGAGCAGCGCCGCCTGCTGGTCCACCCGGAGAACGTACCCGGACCCAGCAACCCACCAACCCCCGGGACCACGCGGTGGAAGGTGCGATGGCCGCTTCGCGAAGCGGTGCGGGTGCCGCAGCGGCCCGCTACCGCACCGGAGCCCCGAGCCGAACGCCCCTCACCCGTTCGAGACATGAGTGAGGGGCACCCTTGCCCAAGTTACTGGGGCAAGGGTGCCCCTCACTCACGAAAACTCACCCGGACGATGCGGTGGGACGGTGCACGCCGAACACGCCGCAACCACCGTCAAGCAAGCGGCGAAGCCGCTTCCGGCGAACGCACACGCGGGTCTGCACCACCGTCAGGCAAGCGGCGAAGCCGCTTCCGCTTCACCCCACCTAAGCAACTGGCACCGCCGCGGGTTCTCAGCGGTCTTCTCGCGAGGACGCCCTGATGCCGTGTATCGGAATACATCAAGAAGGGCGCCCGGAGCGAGAAGGCCGCTGAGGTTCCGCCACCCGCACCGCTCCGCAAGATGAGAAAAATACCCCTACAAACCAAGCTGGCCGGAGCAGCTTGGCCAGGCCCCGTAGCCCCCGCGCGCGTCGCGCATCTTGGAGGCCACGGCGATCTGCTGCTCGCGGCTGGCCTGGTGCGGGTACTGCGCGTACTGGTCGCCGCCGTAGGCGTCCCAGGTGGACTTGTTGAACTGGAGTCCGCCGTAGTAGCCGTTGCCGGTGTTGATCGACCAGTTGCCGCCCGACTCGCACTCGGCCAGCTTGTCCCACACGCCGCTGTTCGGCGGTTCCTTGCCGCCGACCCGGACGACCCGGGGCTCGGCCTCCTTGATGATCCGCTCGCCGACCACCTCGCGGTCGACCACCTCGCCGTTGCGGCTGGTCTCGCGGGTGAACACGACCTTCTCGCCGGGCGAGCCGGGCTTCTCGACCCGCTCCTCGCCCTTGAGCATCGAGTTGTCGACGATCTCCTCGACCGGCGGCGGGATCGGGACGGTCACGTTGACGACCGCGCTGCCCATCCGGTCGATGCGGATCTCGGCGCCGTCGGTGATCTTCTGGTCGCCGCCGGGGGTGATCCGGTCGTCCGGCCCGATCTTGAGGTTCTGCTCGCGGGCCAGCTCGTCGACGGTCACGGCGGTGGTGGTCAACTGCCGCGGCTGGTTCGCCCCGTCGAGGATGGTGATCTGCTTGGCGGTCTTGACCACCAGCTCCATGCCGTCGGCGGGCACCGCCATCGAGCCGCGCGCGGAGATCCAGGAGCCGTCGGTGGGCACGCCGAGCTGGCGCAACGCCTGGTCGACGGTGACCGACCGGACCCATTCCTGGCGCTGCTCGCCGTCGACGGTGAGCGTGAGCTGGCGCCCCCGGTCGAGGGTGATGGTGTCGCCGTGGCCGACCTCGGCCTGCGGCGAGGGGCTCAGCGCGTCGTGCTTGCCGACCTCGATGCCCTCGTCGGCCAGCACCTCGCCGACGGTGCCCTCGTAGGTGCTGACCGTCCGCTCCTTGCCGTCGACCTCGACGGTGACGGACTTGTCCATCGCGGCGGCGGCACCACCGGTGCTGGTCAGCGTGAGCAGCACGCCCGCGACGGCGCCCTTGAGGAAGCGGCGCTTCCAGGTGGTGACGGCCTCGACGAGCTCCGGCTCGGCGAGCTGCTCCTCGCCCTCGGCCTCCGGCAGCACCAGCGGCGGGAGCACGACGGTCTCGGCGTTGATCAGCCGGATGACCTCGTCGACGTCGACCTCGGCCGTGGCCAGCATGTCCTCGGCGTCCGGGCCGAGCGCTTCGTAGATGTCGTCGGGCGTGATGTCCAGCGCGCCCGGCGGCAGGGTGGAGAAGTCCGTCGCGGGGAACTCGCCGGTCAGGTCACCGGAGAACCCGCCGGAGAAGTCGTGGAACGCGGTGTCGTCGGTCTCCGGGCGCTCCATGAGCCCCACCGCGGTGCGGGGTTCGGGCTCGCGCACCGGCGTGAACCAATCGGTGGCCGCGTCGAAGGGATCGGTCCAGTAGCCGTCGCTGGGGGCGCGGTGCGCGCCCCGGCCGGCATGACTGGGCTCGCCGAGTCCGTTCACAGGGTCGTTACCTCCCGAAGGCGGAAGTCGTGTCCGCGCGTTGATCGGCGGAGGGGGCGGGCGCACTGTTGTCGCGCACGTCCCTCCACTTCCGCGCGGCACGGAACCTTCGTGCTTCGCGTCTGCATCCGACTCCCGTAGCCGGCGCCGTCCTAGCGGACCGCGGAGCTCCGTTGCCCCGGTCCACTTCCCCGACGTACACCAGCGGCGACTAGCGGGCGTTCCCGTGACTGGCTTGTCATCGGTTACGAGGCCGAGACTCTAGCGTGATCAAACGGGCGGAGCCAAGGCCCCCGATCAGGGCTGTGACGTGAGTTACCCGCGAATGCCGAGCAACTCACCACGTTCGGTCACCGCGAATCGGACGGTTGCTCCATTGGTGGCACGACGCCGGATTCGGCCGTTCCGAGCTGCCGCGGGCCCGCGAACGGCCCATTCCGCGGTGGCGGCGTTGCTGCTCGTGGACGACATCCGGCCCGCGCGCCCGGAGCGCGCGGGCCGGTCGGCGCCGACTGCGCAGCGTGATCATCGACACTACCGAGCGGTGAACATCACATCCGTCAGCGCGGCAATCCGAGTTCCCGCGCGCACGCGGGCCAGGCGCCGTAACCGCCTTCCGCGCCCAGCAGCCGCTCCGCGATGGCGATCTGCTGCTGGCGGGTGGCGCGGTGCGGGTAGTGCGCGTGCTCCGCGCCGCCGTAGGCGGACCAGGTGCCGCGGCTGAACTGGAGGCCGCCGTAGTAGCCGTTGCCGGAGTCGAGCGCCCAGCGGCCACCGGATTCGCACTCGGCGAGCCGGTCCCAGACGCGGTCGGGAGCGGGGGCCTGGGCCTGGGCGGTGGTGGCGGTGGCGGTGCCGGCGCACACCAGCAGCGCGGCCGCGGCGGCGGACCGTCGAACACGAGGGATCATCGTCGTCCTGACTGCCGTACCTCCGGGCGGCAGGACCTCCACGGGGGTGGAGTTCGGGGTCGCGTCCCGCGTCCCGGCTGTCGCCAGGGACGGTCGCCGACGGCTCCGGCAGCCGCAAACCGGCCCCGCGCCGACCGCGCTACCAGAGAGCGCTCGGTGATCTCAGGCGGCCTTGGGGGACACCTGATCGAGGCGGAACACTCGCTCGGCCGTGGCGGACGTCGCCACGGTCAGTTCTTCGAGGCTCACACCGCGGAGTTCCGCGAGGTTCCGCAGGGTGTAATTGACGCAGTACGGCTCGTTCGGCCGCCCGCGGTGCGGGTGCGGGGTGAGGAACGGCGCGTCGGTCTCCACCAGCATCTGCTCCACCGGCACCACCGCCGCCGCCGCGCGGACCCCCGCGGCGTTGCGGAAGGTCGCGGTGCCCGCGAAGGACAGCACGTAGCCCTCGGCCACGCAGGCGCGGGCGAACTCCTCGTCCCCGGAGAAGCAGTGGAACACCACGGTCTCCGGCGCGCCCTCCTCGGCCAGGATCCGCAGCACGTCCTGGTGGGCGTCCCGGTCGTGGATCATCAGCGGCTTCCCGCTGCGCTTGGCCAGGTCGATGTGCCAGCGGAACGCCTCCTGCTGCGGCTCCGGCGGCGAGAAGTCCCAGTAGTAGTCCAGCCCGGTCTCGCCGACCGCGACCACCCTCGGGTGCTCCACCAGTTCCGCCAGCACCGCCCGGTCGGCGCCGTCGAAGTCCTTGGTCCGGGTCGGGTGCAGCGCGACCGCCGCGAAGACCCGCTCGTCCCAGTCGGCCGCCCGCACCGCCCAGCGCGCCGAGTCGAGGTCGTCGGCCACCGTGACCACCCGGCCGACCCCGGCCGCCTCGGCGCGGTCGACGATGGCGCGCACCGAGTCGGCGTCGGTGGCCCCGCAGGCGTCCAGGTGCGTGTGCGCGTCGACCGCCGGGACGGGCAGCGCCTCGGGCACCGGCGGCAGTTCCTTCTTGCCCACGCCTCAGCCCTCGATCGGCGCCCACTCCGGGCCGGTCTCGCCGAGCGCCGGGTCGAGCTTGGAGAACACCGGGCTCGGCTTGCTCAGCGGGCGGCCCACCTCGACGTCCACCGACCGCCACACCGCCTGCTCCGCGGCGTAATCGCCCATGAGCACCGGGTATTCGATCGCCGGATCGTCCAGATCGGACACCTCGCGGATCTCCGGCTGCGCCGACCAGGTGCCGGTGCCGCCGAGCAGCTCGTGCACCCGCTGCGCCGAGTGCGGCAGGAACGGGGTCAGCAGCGCGTTGGAGTCGGAGACCACCTGCAACGCGGTGTGCAGCACGGCGTCCCGGCGGTCCGGGTCCTCCTTGAGCTTCCACGGCTCCTGGTCGGACAGGTACTTGTTGGCCGCCGAGACGACCCGCATCGCCTCCTGCGCGGCCTGCTTGAACCGGGACCGCCGCAGGTGCCCGCCGACCACGTCGAACGCGCCCCGGGACAGGGCCTTGAGCTCCTCGTCGGCGGGGGCGGGCGCGGTCGGCGCGGGGATCGCACCGTTGTTCTTGGCCGCCATCGAGATCGACCGGTTGACCAGGTTGCCCCACTCGTTGGCCAGCTCGAAGTTGATCCGGCGGACGAACTCGTCCCAGGTGAAGTCGGTGTCCTGGTTCTCCGGGCCCGCCACCGAGATGAAGTAGCGCAGCGCGTCCGGGCCGAACTCGCGCAGGAAGTCCCGCACGTAGATCACCGTGCCGCGCGAGGTGGAGAACTTCGAGCCGCTCATGGTGAGGAACTCGCTGGAGACGATCTCGTCGGGCAGGTTCAGCGCGCCGAACGGGCCGACCTCGCCGCCCTTGTCGCCCTGCCCGTTGTGCCCCATCAGCAGCGCGGGCCAGATCTGGGCGTGGAAGGTGATGTTGTCCTTGCCCATGAAGTAGTAGCCGGTGGCCGACGGGTCGGTCCACCACTCCTTCCAGGCGTCCGGGTCGCCGCTGCGGCGGGCCCACTCCACGCTGGCCGAGAAGTAGCCGATCACCGCGTCGAACCAGACGTAGAACCGCTTCATCGGGTGATCGCGCCAGCCGTCCAGCGGGATCGGCACGCCCCAGTCCAGGTCGCGGCTGATCGGGCGCGGGCGCATGTCCTCGACCAGGTTGGTGGCGAACTTCAGCACGTTCGGCCGCCAGTCGGTGCGGGTGGACAGCCAGCCGCCCAGCGCCTCGGTGAACGCGGGCAGGTCGAGGAACAGGTGCTCGGTCTCGACGAACTCCGGCTTCTCGCCGTTGACCCGGGACACCGGGTTGATCAGGTCCGCCGGGTCGAGCTGGTTGCCGCAGTTGTCGCACTGGTCACCGCGCGCGCCGTCGGAACCGCACAGCGGGCAGGTGCCCTCGATGTAGCGGTCGGGCAGCGTGCGGCCGGTGGACGGGCTGATCGCCCCGGTGGTCGTCTTGGGCACCACGTAGCCGTTGCGGTACATCGCCAGGAACAGGTCCTGCACGATCCGGTAGTGGTTGCCGGTGGTGGTGCGGGTGAACAGGTCGTAGGACAGCCCGAGGCCCTGGAGGTCCTCGGTGATCACCCGGTTGTACTTGTCGGCGAGCTGGCGGGTGGACAGCCCCTCCTTCTCGGCCTGCACCGAGATCGGGGTGCCGTGCTCGTCGGTACCCGACACCATGAGCACCCGGTTGCCCGCCATCCGCTGGTAGCGCGAGAAGACGTCGGAGGGCACACCGAAACCGGAGACGTGGCCGATGTGCCGAGGGCCGTTGGCGTAGGGCCAGGCCACAGCGGTCAACACAGAGGCGCTCATGGGTCCAGCCTACGTTCGCGCTCCCACGCGGTGCCGCCGGTCCCCGGCCCGCCGCGGCCGGTCGGGTCGCGGAAATCACCCCGGACCCCGTGTTCTCGGCATCACCGCAGCGCACGGCCCCGCGAGCGGCGGATCCGGGCGCATCGGGGCGGACATACTGGACCCCATGCAGATCGTCCCCCTGGAAGGTGGCGCACCGGCCGAGGAGGTGCTGCGCGCGCTGGGCGCCCGCGCGCGCCGCCGGGACCTGCCGCCGCCCGCCGCGCTCACCGGCGACTGGTTCGGCGGCTCGGCGGTGCTGGCGCCCTCGGTGCCGATCTCCCCGGACGTCGACGCGCCGCCGGACCTCGACCAGGTCGACGCCCCGCCCGGCGCGGTCGGCGGCGGCTGGATCGGCTACCTCGGCTACGGCCGCACCGACCCCGGTCGGCACCCCGAACCCCGGGTGCTGCCCACCGCCGCCTGGGGCTGGACCGACCACGTGCTGCGCCGCGACCCGGCGGGCCGGTGGTGGTTCGAGTCGCTGACCGGCGCCGACGCCGCGCTGGTCAGCGAACTGGCCGAGCTGGTGCGCGGCGGCGCCGAACCCGCCGCGCCGTGGACCGCCGGACCGGTGCGGGCGCCGGATCGGGAGCGGCACGGCAAGGCGGTGCGCGGCTGCGTCGCCGAGATCGGCGCCGGCGAGGTGTTCCAGGCCAACATCTGCACCCGGTTCGAGGTGCCGTTCGAGGGTGATCCGGTCGCGGTCTTCGCCGCCGGGAGCGCGCGGTTCCACCCGGCCCGCGCGGCCTACCTGGCCGGGGGCTGGGGCGCGGTGGTGTCGCTGTCGCCGGAGCTGTTCCTGGCCCGGCACGGGCGCTCGGTGCGGACCGGTCCGATCAAGGGCACCCTGCCGCGCCGGGGTCCGGCCGACGACGGCAACGCCGAGCGGCTGCGCGCCTCGGTCAAGGACGTCGCGGAGAACGTGATGATCGTCGACATGGCGCGCAACGACCTCGGCCGGGTCGCCGAGGTGGGCTCGGTGTCGGTGCCCGCGCTGCTGGACGTGCAGCCGCACCCCGGCGTCTGGCACCTGGTCTCGGACGTGGTCGCCGAGCTGCCGCCGGGTCTGCCGGACTCGGCGCTGCTGGCGGCGACCTTCCCGCCCGCCTCGGTCACCGGTGCCCCGAAGGTCCGCGCGCTGGAGCTGATCGCCGAGCTGGAGGAGCACCCGCGCGGGGTCTACTGCGGCGCGATCGGCATGGTCTCCCCCGCCGCCGGGCTGGAGCTCAACGTCGCCATCCGCACCCTCGAACTCGCCCCGGACGGCGTGTTCCACCTGGGCGTCGGCGGCGGCATCACGGCGGACTCCGACGCTGACCGGGAATGGCAGGAGGTCCGCACCAAGGCAGCCCCGCTCCTCGACCTGCTCTCCCGGTCGTGAGCAGAGCGAGGGGCCCCCTTGCCCAAGTAACTCGGACAAGGGGGCCCCTCACCTACGTCGACAACGGGTGACACCCGATGGGATGGCGCCCGGGTCGGCGACACCCGTTTCACCCGGAAGGGTGGTGAGTGAGGGGCACCCGGATGAGCGTCAAGTGCCCCTGACCGGGTGTCGGCTCACTCGGACGTGGCTCTTGCGGTGAGGACCGCGTCGTAGAGCTCCTTCTTGCGGACCCCGGCGAGTTCGGCGACCTCGGCGACGGCGTCCTTGAGCCGGACCCCGGCGGCGGCGCGCTGCTCGACCTGCCCGACCAGCTCCGCCGGGTCGGCGGGGGCCGCCTCGGCCGCGCCGTCGAGGACCACGGTGATCTCGCCGCGCACCCCCTCGGCCGCCCAGTCCGCCAGCTCCGCGAGCGGGCCGCGCCGCACCTCCTCGTAGGTCTTGGTCAGCTCCCGGCACACCGCCGCCCGCCGCTCGCCGCCGAGGACCCGCACCGCGTCGGCCAGCGAGTCGGCCAGCCGGTGCGGCGCCTCGAAGTACACGCAGGTCCGCTGCTCGGCGACCAGCCGCCCGTACCAGCGGCGCCGCTCCCCCGACTTGCGCGGCGGGAACCCGTCGAAGCAGAAGCGGTCCGACGGCAGCCCGGACACCGCCAGCGCGGTGGTCACCGCCGACGGACCGGGCAGGCAGGTCACCGGCAGCGCCTCGGCGATGCACGCCGACACCAGCCGGTACCCGGGGTCGGACACGCTGGGCATCCCGGCGTCGGTGACCAGCAGCACGGTGCGGCCCTCGCGCAGCGCGTCCAGCAGCAGGGGCTCGCGGGCCGCCTCGACGCCCTCGTAGTAGCTGACGACGCGCCCGGCCGGGGTCACCTCCAGCGCGGTGGCCAGCGCGCGCACCCGCCGGGTGTCCTCGGCGGCGACGACATCGGCGGTGCGCAGCGCGTCGACCAAGCGCGTCGAGGCGTCGCGCACATCGCCGAGCGGGGTGGCGGCGAGCAGCAGCGAGCCGGGTCCGGCGGGGGCGTCCATGACCGCACAGCGTATTTCGGCCGAGCTTCGGGGCGCGGCCCGGCCACCCGGTCCCCGTCCTACGATCTGGGGTTGTGAGCGTCCTCGTCCCCCGCCCCGGCGGCCGCGCCGACAGCGACGAGCTCGTCCGGGTCGGCCGCACACCCGCGGCCCGCAGGCCGGGGGTGACCGACCCGCGCCGCCTGCTCGACGTGGCGATGCCGCAGGACCGGATGCGCGCCTGGCTGATCACCCTCGGGCTGGGCCTGATCGCCGCGATCGTCCGGTTCCAGAACCTCGGGCGCGCCACCCACGAGGGCACGCCGATCTTCGACGAGAAGCACTACGTCCCGCAGGCGTGGCAGATGCTGCGCAACGGCGGCTACGAGGACAACCCCGGCTACGAGCTGGTCGCGCACCCCCCGGTCGGCAAGCAGCTCATCGCCGTCGGCGAGTGGCTGTTCGGCTACACCCCGCTGGGCTGGCGGGTGACGGCCGCGCTGGCGGGCACGGTGATGGTGGTCCTGATCGTCCGGATCGCCCGCCGGATGACCCGGTCGACGCTGCTCGGCGCGCTGGCCGGAGTGCTGCTGATCTGCGACGGGCTCAGCCACGTGCAGGCCAGGGTCGGGATGCTCGACATCTTCCAGGCGGCGTTGCTGCTCGGCGCATTCGCCTGCCTGCTGGTGGACCGCGACCAGGTCCGGGAGCGGATCTGGCTGGTGGTCACCGAGGCCCGCATCGGCGACAGCGCGTGGGGACCGCGGCTGGGCTTCCGCTGGTGGCGGTTCGGCGCCGGACTGCTGCTCGGGCTGGCCTGCGGGGTGAAGTGGAACGGCGTCTACTACATCATGGCGTTCGGCCTGCTCAGCGTGTTCTGGGACGCGCTGGCCCGGCGCTCGGCGGGCGTCCGGCGGCCGTGGCGCGGAGCGCTGCTGCGCGACACCGCGCCCGCGCTGGCGTCGCTGGTGGCCCTCCCGCTGCTGGTCTACTTCGCCACCTGGGCGGGCTGGTTCGCCAGCGAGACCGCCACCGACCGGCACGCGACGCTGGTCAGCGACGACGTCGGCTTCGCGTTCCTGCCCGACCCGCTGCGGTCGCTGCTCTACTACCAGCTGAACGTGCTGGAATTCCACACCGGCCTGACCACGCCGGACGATCCGCACCCGTGGGAGTCCAAGCCGTGGACGTGGCCGATGGGGCTGCGCCCGATGCTCTACTACTACGAGTCGGGCATGCCCGGCTGCGGCCGGTCGAACTGCGTCGAGGCCATCATGCTCGTCGGCACGCCCGCGATGTGGTGGCTGGCGCTGCCGGTGGCCGCGTGGGCGCTGTGGCGCGCGGTCACCCGGGTGGACTGGCGCTACGCGGCGGTGCTGGTCGGCTACGGCGCCGGTTACCTGCCCTGGTTCGTCAACCTCGACCGGCAGATGTACTACTTCTACGCCACGCCGCTGGCGCCGTTCCTCGTCCTCGGGCTGGTGCTGGTGCTCGGCGAGGTGCTGGGCACCGCCCGGGACCACTTCGAGCGCCGCCGCACGGGACTGCTCGCGGTGGCGCTCTACACGGGCCTGGTGGTGGCCAACTTCGTGTGGCTGTGGCCGATCCTCAACGGCGAGCCGATCACCCAGGAGCGGTGGCAGGCCGAGCTCTGGCTGCCCTCCTGGCGATGACGTCCGCGGGTGAGTGGCACCTTCATCCGGCATAGTCGGATGAAGGTGCCCCCCACTCAGCGCACTTCCGGGGGAACCGCGGCTAGCGCGGGGCCCAGCGGAAGGTGCGGGTGGCCAGCACCGCGAGCACCGCGGTCCAGGCGAGCAGAACTCCGGCGCCGGGGACGGCCGCGGCGAGGTCGGCGGTCATCGCCGCGCGGATGAGGTCGACGAGCGCGCCGCTCGGGTCCACCGGCGCGGGCAGCCCCGACCAGACGAGTCCGCCGACCAGCAGCAGGAAGAACGGCACCGTGGTGATCTGGGCGTGCTCGGAGCTGCTGGTCCAGGCGCTGGTGACCGCGCCCGCCGCCACGCACAGCGCGCTGCCGAGCAGCACCGCGAGCAGCAGCACCTCCGGCCGGGCGGGCAGCGGCGCCCCGGCCGCGACGGCGATCGCCACCAGCACGGCCGACTGGAGCAGGCTGAGCAGCACCAGCGGCAGCAGCAGACCGGTGAGGATCGCGACGTCGCCCTGCTCCCCGCTGCGCAGCCGCTTCAGATAGCGGTCCTCGCGCCGGGCGGTGAGCGAGGCGGTCGCCCCGAAGTAGACCGTGAACCCCAGCACCATCAGGACCTGCACCCCGATGACCGTCGACCAGACCCGGACGTCGCTCCCGCCGGGGAACGCGAACGCCAGGTAGGCCCCGGCGGCCAGCGGCAGCGCCAGCGCGCTGACCGCGACGGCCCGGTTGCGGACCAGCAGCTTCAGCTCGACCCGGCTCAAGGCCAGCACCGCGGACATCACACCAGCACCTCCTCGCGCACCGAGTGGAAGACGTCGTCGAGCGAGGCGTGGTGCGCGCGCAGCCCCGCGAGTTCGACACCGCGCTGCTCGGCCCACTCCAGCAGCACCCGCAGGTCCCGTTGCAGCGCCGGGGTGCGGATCTCCACCCGGGTGCCGGTGAACTCGGCGGAGCCCGCCAGTTCCGGCAGCACCGCGCCGGGGCCGGGGTCGAAGCCGATCCGCGCCCGCTGGGTGGCCAGCACGTCGAGCAGCGTCCCGGCGACGGCGATCCGGCCCTGGTGCATGATCGCCAGCCGGTGCGCGAGCCGTTCCGCCTCCTCCAGGTAGTGCGTGGTGAGCAGCACGGTGGTGCCCCGCGCGCGCAGCGACTGCACGACCTGCCACGCCGCGCGGCGGGACTCCGGGTCGAGCCCGGTGGTCGGCTCGTCGAGGAACAGCAGCTCGGGATCGCCGAGCACCGCCAGCGCCAGGTCCAGCCTGCGCCGCTCGCCGCCGGACAGGCCCTTCACCCGGACGCCGATCCGGTGGTCCAGCCCCAGCATCGCCACGGCGGCGTCCACATCGGACTTCCGGCTGGTCAGCGCGGCGCCCAGCCGGAGCGTCTCCAGCACCGTCAGCTCCCCGGCGAAACCGCTGTCCTGCAGCACGACCCCGGTCCGGCGCCGCACCTCGGCCCGGTCGGCGCGCGGATCCCGCCCGAACACCCGCACCGCGCCCTCGTCCGGCGCCCGCAGCCCTTCGACGGTCTCCACCGCCGTCGTCTTGCCCGCCCCGTTCGTGCCGAGCAGCGCGAACAGCTCGCCGCGCCCGACCTCGAAGTCGATGCCCCGCACCGCCTCGAACTCCCCGTACCGGCAGCGGAGCCCGCTCACCTCGATCACTGGTTCTGCCATGCCACCAGCCTCGGGTGCCGACCGCCGCGCCGGTAGGACGATCCGTCAGCGCTTCCGGGCCGCGATGTCAGCGCCGCCGATGACAGTTGTCATCACCGGCGGATCCGCCCTCCCGCGCGCGGGGGCCATCGACGATGCTGGACCGGTGAGCTCCTCGCCCCGGCACCAGCAGCGGCTGCACCGCCTGCGCCGCTACACCTGGTGGACGATCGTGCCGACGGCACCGGTGTTCGCGCTGATGACCGTCCTGATGACCGTGCTCGGCGGGGGCGACTACTCGGCGTGGCACCTGGCCGTCCTGCTCCCCGGCTTGGTGCTGGTCGCGGTGCAGGGCACCCGGTTCTCGCTGGAGATGATGCGCGGCCTCGGCAGCCGCGAGCACCGCGCGGAGCAGGCCGTCACCTTCGGGGGCGCGGTGGCGCTGGTGGTGTACGCGGTGGCGCTGGACCCGGTGCTGGTGATCTGGTGGATGTTCCTGCCGGCCCTGCTCGCCGGGACCATCGTGGCGGCGACCCCCACCGGCCGCCGCTGGGGGCTGGGGACCGCGCTGTCGGTGCTGCTCGCGGTGGTGTGCGCGGTGGCGAACCAGTTCCTGGGCGCCCCGGTCGCCACCCCGAGCGTGGCGCTGTACGCGGGGCTGATCACGGGGGTCATCATCATGACGGTGGTCGCCCAGGCCTGGATCTGGGACGTGGCGCTGGAGCTGGACCGGGCCCGCGAGGTGGACTCCGAGCTGGCCGTGGCGCAGGAGCGGCTGCGCTTCGCCGCCGACCTGCACGACATCCAGGGCCACCACCTCCAGGCCATCGCGCTGAAGGCGGAGCTGGCCGAGCGGCTCGTCGACCGCGCTCCGGAGGCCGCCGCCGCGCAGTCCGCCGAGATCGCCGAGCTGGCCCGCACCGCGCTGCGCGAGACCCGCGCGCTGGTGCACGGCTACCGGCGCGCGGACCTGGTCACGGAGTGGGCCAACGCCTGCGAGCTGATGCGGGCCGCCGGGATCGAGACCACCGTGGACGGTGACGCGGCCGAGGTGCCGCCGCCGCTGCAACCGCTGTTCGGCGCGCTGGTGCGGGAGGGCACCACGAACATCCTGCGGCACTCCCGGGCGGCGGCCTGCGAGCTGCGGATCGAGACCGCCGACGGCGGCACCCGGGTGGCGCTGCGCAACGACGGCTCGCAGCCGGGCCGCCTGGAAGGACTAGGCCGGGAGGGGGCGGGCTCCGGACTGGACGGCCTGCGCCAGCGGTTCGCCGCCCTGGGCGGCCGGGTCTCGGCCGAGCACCGGACCGGCGGGTGGTTCGAACTCGTCGGCAGCGCCGAGGAACCGGGGAGGATCGCGTGATGCGCGTCGTGCTGGCCGACGACGAGGACCTGATCCGGGGAGCGCTGGCGGCGCTGCTGGACCTGGAGCCCGACATCGAGGTCGTCGCCCAGGTCGGCAACGGCCTCGACGGGGTCCGCGCCGTCGAGCGGCACCGCCCCGACGTGGCCGTGTTCGACCTGGAGATGCCCGAGCTGGACGGGGTGGAGGCCGCCCGGCGGCTCACCGGGGTGCCGATCGTGCTGGTCACCCGGCACGCCCGGCCCGGCGTGCTGAAGCGGGCGCTGGCCGCCGGGGTGCGCGGGTTCGTGCCGAAGACGACCCCGGCCACGAAGCTGGCCGCGATCCTGCGCGACGTGCACGGCGGCGGGCGCTACATCGACCCGGAGATCGCCGCGAGCGCGCTGACCGAGGGTGCCTGCCCGCTCACCGACCGGGAACTGGAGCTGCTCCGGCACACCCTGCGCGGCGGCACCATCGCGGCGATCGCGGCCGAGGTCCACCTCGCGCAGGGGACGGTCCGCAACTACCTCTCGCACGCGATGGCGAAGCTGCACGTGACCACCCGCCACGAAGCGGCCCGCCGCGCCTGGGAAGAAGGCTGGATCTGACCCACCGGCCGGTCTGCCGAGGGACCTCCCCCGGAGGCCACCGACCCCGCCGCACAACACGCCGACGTCACCCGTCGTCGTCATGGGTGAGGGGCACCCTGTACCACGTCACTCGGTACAGGGTGCCCCTCACTCACCACACTCCCGGGTGAGGTGCGCCCCGGATGCGAACGAGGTGAGGGGCACCCTTGCCCGACATACTTGGGCAAGGGTGCCCCTCACCTACTTCACGAACGGGCTTGGGCGACCTGGTCCCGGAGGCGCTGGAAGACGCCGCGCAGGAGTTCCGGGTCGGGGCGCGGCAGCCCGGCCAGGGCGCTCAGGTAGAGGCCGTCGCCGACCAGCCGCACCTGCTCGGCCAGCACCGGGTCGCCGATGTAGTCGGTGAGCAGCTTCGACCACTGGCCGAAGACGCCCGCGAGCAGCGCGGCGTCCTCCTCGCCGAGCTCGTCGGCCCCGCGCAGCGCCGCGAACACCGACCAGTACAGCGCCAGCTCCTTGTCGGACTGCGGGAACGAGGTCTCCAGGAAGTACTCGACCACGTCGGTGCCCGCTTCCTGGGCGTGCGCGAACTCCGCCGCGGCCTCCTCCGCGAGCCGGCCGACCAGGCCGTGCAGCATCGCCTGCTTGGAGCGGAAGTGGTAGAGCAGTCCGCCCTTGGAGACGCCCGCGGTGGCGGCGACCGATTCGAGGGTGACGGCACCGGCTCCCTTCGCGACGAGGATGTCCTGCAACGCGTCGAGGATGCGGTCCCTGGTGTCCGTGGCCACGGTGGCACCGTACCGCCCGCGGCGTGTACTGTACCGTCTGGACGGTTTACTATACCGTCTGGACGGTACAGAAATGATGATGATTCGACTTTCCAAGACGACCCCGAAGCCCAAGCCCACGCCCCTGAAGCAGTGGGCCGCGCTCGGCGCCCTGCTGCTGCCGGTGCTGCTCGTCTCGGTGGACAACACCGTGCTCGGCTTCGCCGTGCCCGCCCTCAGCAGCGACCTGCGGCCCACCGCCGACCAACTGCTGTGGATCGTCGACAGCTACTCGCTCGTGCTGGCCGGGCTGCTGGTCACGATGGGATCGCTCGGCGACCGCATCGGCCGCCGCAGGCTGCTGCTGCTGGGCGCCACCGGGTTCGGCGCGGCCTCGCTGCTGGCCGCCTTCGCCCCCACCGCCGAGGTGCTCATCGCGGCCCGCGTGCTGCTGGGCGTGGCGGGCGCGACGCTGATGCCCTCGACGCTGTCGCTGATCCGCAACGTCTTCACCGACCGGCGCGCCCGCACCACCGCCATCGCCGCCTGGACCGCGACCTTCGCAGCCGGGGCGGCGATCGGCCCGCTGCTCGGCGGCTTCCTGCTGGAGCACTTCCGGTGGGGCTCGGTGTTCCTGATCAACCTGCCGGTGATGGCGCTGCTCCTGGTGGTGGGGCCGCTGCTGATCCCGGAGTCGCGCGACTCCGCGCCCGGCCGCTTCGACCTGCCCGGCGCCGCGCTGTCGCTGGGGGCGATGACCGCGCTGGTGCTCGGCGTGAAGTCGATCGGCGGGCCGGTCCTGGTGCCGGTCGGCGCGCTGGCCGCCGCCGCGCTGCTCGGGTGGCTGTTCGTGCGCAGGCAGCGGCGGACCGAGGCACCGCTGCTGGACCTGCGGCTGTTCGCCGACCGGGGGTTCAGCGCCTCGGTGGTGAGCAACCTGCTCGTGGTGTTCGTGATGGTCGGCGGGCTGTTCTTCCTCACCCAGCACCTCCAGCTCGTGCTCGGGATGAGCCCGCTGCTCGCCGGGTTGGCGCTGCTGCCCGGCGTGCTGCTGACGATGGCCGGTTCCGCGCTGGCCGTGCCGCTGCTGCGGCGGGTGCGGCTGGCCGACCTGCTCGGCTGCTCGCTGGTGTGCACCGCGGTCGGCTGCCTGCTCCTGGTCGGGCTGCGCCCCGAGGGCGGGCCGTGGCTGCTGGTGGCGGCGTTCATGGTGATCGGGCTCGGCGCGGGCGTCACCGAGACCGCCACCAACGACCGGATCGTCAGCACCGTGCCGCCGAACCGGGCGGGTGCGGCCTCGGCGATCTCCGAGACCGCCTACGAGCTCGGCGCCGCGCTCGGGGTGGCGGTGCTGGGCACCGTGCTCACCACCGCCTACCGGGCGGGGCTGCCCGAGGAGGTGCTGCCGGTGGCCGGGGAGACCCTCGGCGGCGCCTTGGCCGCGGCGGCGGAGCTGCCCGGCGACGGCGGTGCCGCGCTGCGCGAGACCGCCGTCGCCGCGTTCACCTCGGGCGTCCACCTCACCAGCCTGATCGGCGTCGCGTTCCTCGCGGTCGCCGCCGCCCAGGCCTGGTGGGCGCTGCGCCACGAGCGCTGATCAGGCCAGCTCGGCCAGGGCGGCCCGCAGGGCGCCGACGGCGTCGGCGATCTCGTCGGGCCGCACCGCCAGCGGTGGGCGGCAGCGCAGCGAATCGGTCCCGGAGGGCAGGAACAGCGTCCGCTGCCCCTCCCGGGCCGACCGCAGCGCCGCGTCCCGCTGCTCCGGGGCGTGGAAGCCCACCGCGCACATCAGGCCGCGCCCGCGCGCGTCCCGCAGCACCGACGGGAACTCCTGGGCCAGCCCGCGCAGTTCCCGGAGCAGCAGGTCGCCCATCCGGGCGCTGTGCGCGAACAGGTCGTCGCGCTCGACGACCTCCAGCACCCGGGTGGCGCGCACCATGTCGGTCAGCGAGCCGCCCCAGGTGGAGCTGATCCGGCTGGGCTCGCGGAAGGCGTTGTCGGCGACGTCGAGCACCCGGCGCCCGCCCATCACCCCGCACACCTGCATCCGCTTGCCGAACGCCACCAGGTCGGGCTCCAGCCCGAGCGCCTCGTGCGCCCACGCCCGCCCGGTCAGCGCCCCGGTCTGCACCTCGTCGGCGACGGTGAGGACGTCGTGCTCCCGGCAGAGCTCCTGCACCGCCTGCAGGAACCGGGGGCGCAGGTGGCGGTCGCCGCCCTCGCCCTGGATCGGCTCGTAGACGAAGCAGGCGATCTCCCGGCCGTAGCGGCGCAGCGCGGCGCCGGCGGCCTCCAGCGCCACGACCTCCTCCGGCAGCAGGTCGTCGACGTCCCAGCGCGGGCCGGGCTCGATCGCCGGGCTCGGGATGCGCGGCCAGTCGAACATCGGGTAGTCGCGGACCTTCGTCGGGTCGGTGTTGGTCAGCGACATGGTGTAGCCGCTGCGGCCGTGGAAGGCGCGTTCCAGGTGCAGCACGCGGGAGCCGCGCACCCCGATCCCGGCGCGCGCGTTGACCTTCGTCTTCCAGTCGAAGGCCACCTTGAGCGCGTTCTCCACCGCCAGCGTCCCGCCGTCGATGAAGAACAGCAGCGGCAGCTCGGGGACGCCGACCACCCGCGCGAAGGTCTCCGCGAAGCGGGCCTGCTGCACGGTGGCGAAGTCCGGGTTCGACGGCTTGACCCGCGAGACCCGCAGCAGCTCCGCCTCGAACTCCGGCTCGCGCAGCGCGGGGTGGCCGTGCCCGAGCGGCGCCGAGCTGAAGTACATGGTCATGTCGAGGTATTCGGTGCCGTCGCGCAGGTCGCGGAGCCGGCACCCGGCCCCCGCGTCGAGGTCGACGACGATGTCGAGCAGATCGCCGGTCACGCGTTCGCGCAGCGCGCCCACGGCCGACCCGGATCGCGGGTCGGGCACCGCTGCGGCGCGGACGGTTTCCTTCGGAACGGTCATGTCGTCCTCCCGGATCAGGCAGCACCTGTCGAGCAATAATTACAGCACTTCAGCTTCTACGCACAAGATCCTCACGGATTCCCGACGTGACACAAAATATTTTCTTCTCCGAGCCCCAGCGACGCTGATCCCCTCCGCGCCTTCGGCGGAACGCCCCGCCGCCGCTCGGGTGATCCGTAAGATCCGGGCCCATGACGCAGCCACCGGCCGGAGGTGCCCCGTGGGGCGCCCCGCAGCAGCCGCACCCCGCACCTCCCCCGCCGGGGCCGTACCAGCAGCACCCGCAGCACCAGCCGTTCCCGCAGCACCCGCAGCCCGGGCCGTACCCGCAGCCCGGGCAGCAGCCGCCTCGGGGCAGCGGGCCGTGGACCCGGCCGGGCTGGGGGCTGATCCCCTCCGCGCTGGGCCTGGTGGTGGCCTCGATCGGCATGTTCGCCCTGGAGTGGGCCGACGGAGCCGGGATGTTCGACCTGGCCCGCGCCTACGGCGCCGCGATCGACCGGGGGCTGATCACCGGCAGCACGCTGCTGCGCATCCACCTGGAATTCGGCACGATCCTCCTGGTCGTGCTGATGGCGCTCTACAGCATCTCGTGGAGCGCGGGCGCCGTGCGCGGCAAGAAGACCGCCCTGCTGGTCCTCGGGAGCACGGGCAAGTCGGTGCGGGCGGGCAAGCTCACCGGGATGCGGATCATGGTGGCCGGCTGCGAGCTGGTCGTCGGGGTGATGTACCTGCTGCTGACGCTCCAGCTGTTCGACTTCGACGCCGCCCTGCTCGGCCCCGGGGTGTGGACGGTCTTCGCCGGATTCCTGCTCATGGCAGCGGGTTCGGCGATCGGTCCGCGCCGCTGACGGCCTCGGCCCGCGCCAGGTGGTCGTGGACCTCCGCGTGCCGGAACTGGTGCACGGGCCCGACCGCGCGCAGCAGCCCGATCCGGTGCGCGTCGTCGAGGAACCGCATCAGCCGCAGCGGCACGCGGCGGCGCAGGGCCAGGACGACCACGACACCGCCGTAGATCAGGCCGGCGAAACGCGGCGGGGATGCGCGGTCCTGCAGGAGCGCGACCAGCACCGCGGCCACCAAGGCGGGCACCAGGGTCAGGTTCCCGATGAGCCCGGCGCCGAACCCGATGATCAGCCCGGCCACGAGGACGAACGCCCCGATGCGGACGGCGCTGAGCCGCAGGTCGCCGCGCAGCGCACCGACCGGGTCCACGGCGAGCTGGTCGGGCACCGGTCCCGCCACCCACAGCACCACCCCGTGCAGCAGGCCGAGGACCAGGGCCAGCACCGCGAACTCCGCCAGCACGTCGATGCCGAGCACCGCGAAGGCGGCGCCGACCACGAGCCCGCCGAGCAGCCACTGCGCCACCGGGACCACCAGGCCGCGGCCGAGCTGCCCGCCCCGCTTCGACCACCGCAGGTCCACCTGGGCGGGCTCGGCCGTGTGCCCGGCCGCGAACCCGTAGGCCAGCCCGACGCCGAGCCCGCCGACCGCGCCCGCGAGGAACCCGGTGGACGGGGCGCCGAACCACCAGCCGCTCACCGCGCCGACCGCGCCCATCAGCGCGCCCAGCACCAGGCCGAACACCACGCCGAGGCCGGTCCGCAGCAGCGGGCCGAAGCGCAGCGCGCGATGCAGCCGCCACCAGGCGAACTCGCGGGTGCCGGTGGTGTCGAGGTGCCGGGCCAGCCAGGACAGCCAGCGCGCCGCGTCCTCGGCGTCCCAGCGCCGCCGCCCCCGCGGGGACGCGCCCAGCAGCGCCCCGACGAGGTGGTCGAGCAGGTGCCGGGTGATGTCGGCGGCGGCCGGGAAGCGCGACCGGTCGGTCAGCTCCCCCGGGTCCGCGCCGGTCCCGCCGTAGACCTGCCGCAGCAACCACACGTCCAGCGGGGTCCGCACGGCGCCCGCGACCGGGGCGTCGGCGTCGGCGTCGAGCTCGGCGAACACCCGCTCCCACCCCGGTCCACCCGAGGTGCAGCGCCGCAGGTGCGCGACCGCGTCGCCGGGTTCGAGGGCCGGTGCGACCACGACCGCGCCGGTGATGCTGTCCTCCAGCACCGCGTACTCGTCCGCGCGGCAGCTCAGGACGAGCGCGTCTTCCCTGGTCAGGGTCGCGTTCAGCGCGGTGAGCGCGGGTCGGCGCAGCGGCTCGGGCAGCTCGTCGAGGCCGTCGAGCACCGGCAGCACGCGGCCGTCGGCGACCAGCGTCGCGGGTGCGTCGGGGCCGAACTCCGGGGCACGCAACGCCGGGTAGTGCGCGGCGAGCGTCCGCGCCAGCCAGTCCGGGAACGCCTCGGCGGGCGGTGACCAGTCGGCGATCGGCAGCAGCACCGGGACCGGGTCCTCGGGCGCGCGGTGCACGAGCAGGTCGCGCACCAGCAGCACCGCCAAGGTCGTCTTGCCCGCGCCGGGCGCGCCCGTGATCACCAGCCGCGGGCGGTCGAGCGCGCGGAACCGGTCGGCCAGTTCGCCCGCCGCGCTCAGCTCGACGGCGTCCGCCCGCCAGCGCACCGCCAGCGGTTCGGGGTCGTCGAGCCGCCGCACCCGGATCTCGTCCCGCCACTGCCGCAGCACCAGCGCCGCGAGCACGTCGGCGGCCTCGGCCGCCCGGGTCGGCGTGGTCACCGCGGGACCGGCGGCGGGGCGCTGCGCGAACAGCGGGATGACGGCCACCACCAGCGACAGCAGCTGCGCCCACGACGCCGCGTTCTGCAAGCCCTGGACGCGCAGCACCCACGCGAGCCCGAAGCCGCACGCCACCAGGACCAGCACCAGCGCCGCGGTCCGCCACCGCACCCGAGCACCCGCCACGGCGGTCCATCATGGCAGGGATCCGAACGAGTTTCCCGGGTTCGCGGCGAAATTCCGCCCGGCCCCGCCGCCGGTAACCTGGGCCGTTGATGGAGATGTTGCACCTGCGGTACTTCGTGGCCGTCGCCGAGCACCTGAGCTTCTCGGGGGCGGCGCGGCGGTTGCACATGGCGACCTCGCCGCTGAGCCGCCGGGTGCGCGATCTCGAACAGGAGCTCGGCACCGCGCTGTTCGAACGGGATTCGCACCACGTGCGCCTCACCGACGCCGGTGCGGCGCTGCTGCCGATCGCCCGCGACGTGGTGGGCCGGTTCGACGACCTCCCGTGGCGGCTGCGGGAGGCCGTGCGGCCGCCCCGCCGGACCGTCCACATCGGCACCCCGCCCGGGTTGCACCCGCGGTTGCGGGAGCGGATCAAGGAGCTGGCGCGGCGGTGCGCCGCCGAGTGCGACATCAAGCGCTGGCCCGGCTCCAGCAGCGACCTGCTCGACGCGGTGCAGCGCGGTGCGCTGGCGATGGCGCTGGTGCACCTGCCGGTGCACGCCGAGGGCGTCGAGGTGCACGAGGTGCTGCGCGAGCCGCTGGGCGCGGTGCTGCCCGCCGCCGAGTTCGGCTCCCGCACCTCGGTGTCGCTGTCCGAGCTGGTCGACCACACCTACGTCTCGCCGGCGCCGGAGCTCCTGCCCGCCTACTACGACGAGCTCCTGGGGCGGCTGAAGGCCGCCGGGATCCGCCGGAAGGTGACCCTGAGCACCGGCGACTACGGCAGCACCGGCGAGGTGGTGGCCAACGGGTCCGCCTTCGCGATCTCGAAGCTGGCCCCGGGCAGCGGGATGGGCAAGTACCGGGACGACAACGTCGTGGTGCTGCCCTTCGAGGACTTCGACCCGGAGCTGCCGACCGGCCTGATCTGGCGCGCGGACCGCGCCGCGGCGCAGTCCGGGCTCGGCGAGCTGCTCGCCGCGGCGCGGCGGGTGCTGGACGGCGCCGGGGCGTGACCGCTGCGGTCACGCCGACGTTCGCGGATCGGTGACGCTGATCGTTTGAACTCCCCGGGAACGCGGACCTAAAGTAGTTAGCGAAGCAAACGAATTGCGCCGTTGCAGCCCGGCCGGCGCGGCTTCCCTTCCCCAGGAGTGGTGATGACCTCCGCCGCGAACGAACCAGGACCGCTGGCAGGCGTCCGCGTCATCGACATGGCGACCGTGGTGATGGGCCCGTACGCGGCCCAGATCCTCGGCGACCTCGGCGCCGACGTGATCAAGATCGAATCACCGCGGGATTCGGTGCGCGGTGGCGCCCTGTACCGGAACACGCCCGGCATGACCCCGCTCAACCTCGCGGTGAACCGGAACAAGCGCAGCGTCGCGCTCGACCTCAAGGACGACGCCGGGCGCGCGCGGGCGCTCGACCTCATCGCCGGCGCCGACGTGCTGATCACCAACATGCGCATCGACGCGCTGCGGCGCCTCGGCGTGGACCACGACAGCCTCGCCGCGAGCCACCCGGGGCTGGTCTACGCGCACGCCCAGGGCTTCCGCCCCGACTCCGACCGGGCCGGGCTCGCCGCCTACGACGAGACCGTGCAGGCCGCGTCCGGGCTGGTCGACGTCGCCGACCGGGCCGGGGACATCGGCGCCCCCGTGGTGCTGCCGAGCATCCTCGCCGACAAGGTCGCCGGGCTGACGATCGCCTACTCGGTGCTCGCCGCCCTGCTGCACCAGCGCGCCACCGGGCGGGGCCAGCTCGTCGAGGTGCCGATGGCCGACACGCTGCTGGCGTTCAACCTGGTCGAGCACCTGCAAGGCCGGACCTTCGAGCCCCCGATGGGGCCGACCGGGTTCACCCTGTCGATGAACAAGGGCCACCGGGCCCGCCCGACCAAGGACGGCCTGGCCATGATCGCGCCCTACACCGCGGGCAACTGCCGCGACCTGTTCCGCGCCGCCGGGCGGCCGGACCTCGCCGAGGACCCCCGGGTGGCGGGCGACCGGATCGACAACCGCACCGACGGCGAGGCGATCGCCGAGCTGATCGAGTCGGTCACCCCGAACCTCACCACCGCCGAGTGGATCGAGGTGTGCACCGAGCGGAGCATCCCGGTCGGGCCGGTGCTGCGGCTCGACGAGGCCGCCGAGGACCCGTACGTGCGCGACGGCCACCTGCTCGACCTCGCCGAGCACCCCAGCGAGGGCAGCTACCGGTCGATCGGCGTCCCGATCGGCTTCTCCGCCACCCCCGCGTCGGTGCGCAGGCACGCCCCGCTGCCCGGGGAGCACACCGCGGAGGTCCTGTCCGAACTCGACGCCGAGGAGCGGTGATGACCACGTCCGTGCGCACCGAGACCGCGGGCAGCGCCCTGGTCATCACGATCGACCGGCCCGAGGCGCGCAACGCCGTCGACGCCGAGGTCGCCCGCGGGATCGCCGCGGCGATCGACGAGCTGGAGTCCGACGCCGACCTGCGGGTGGGCGTGCTCACCGGAGCGGCGGGCACGTTCTGCGCGGGCATGGACCTCAAGGCCGCCGCGCGGGGCGAATCCCCGGCGGTGGCGGGCAAGGGGTTCGCCGGGCTCGCCGAAGCCGCGACCACCACCCCGCTGATCGCCGCCGTCGAGGGCTACGCGCTGGGCGGCGGGTTCGAGCTGGCCCTGGCCTGCGACCTGGTCGTCGCCGCCGAGGGCGCCACGTTCGCGCTGCCCGAGGTCAAGCGCGGCCTGATCGCCGCGGGCGGCGGCGTGCTGCGGCTGCCCAGGCGCATCCCGCACCACGTGGCGATGGAGGCGCTGCTCACCGGCCGGTCGATCACCGCGTCCCGCGCCCACGACCTCGGCGTGGTCAACCGGCTGACCGCCGAAGGCGCGGCGCTGCCGGTCGCGCTGGAGCTCGCCGCCGAACTCGCCGCGAACGCCCCCCTCGCGCTGGCCGCGGTCAAGCGGCTGGTCCGCGAGGCCGAACCCTTCGACCAGCACCGCGCGGAACTGCGCGCGCTGCGGGACTCCGCCGACTTCGCCGAAGGGGTGCGCGCCTTCACCGAGAAGCGCGCCCCGCGGTGGACCGGCCGCTGAACCACGACCCCACGGAGGCAACACCGATGCCCAGGACCGTCCAGACCGACCCCGACTTCTTCGGTTACGCCGAACTGCTCAGCGACGCCGAGCGCACCGAGCTCGCCGAGATCCGCGACTACCTGGAACGCGAGATCAAGCCGGTCGCCAACGCGGCGTGGGAGGCCGCGGAATTCCCGTTCGAGGTGATCCCGAAGTTCGCCGAGCTGCGGCTGGCCGGGTACCACTACCCCGAGTTCGGCGACGGACGCCCGCGCAGCCCGCTGTTCAGCGGCTTCCTCAGCCTGGAACTGGTTCGCACCGACCCGTCGCTGTCCATCTTCTCCGGCGTCCACACCGGACTCGCGATGGGCAGCATCAACGGCGGCGCCGACGAGGAGCAGCGCAGGCGCTGGATGCCCGGCATGGCGGCGATGGACGCGATCGGCGCGTTCGCGCTGACCGAACCCGAGGGCGGCTCCGACGTCGCGGGCGGGATGCGCACCACGGCCCGCCGCGAGGGCGACGAGTGGGTGCTGCGCGGCGCCAAGCGCTGGATCGGCAACGGCACCTTCGCCGACCTGATCGTGGTGTGGGCCCGGGACGTGGCCGACGACCAGGTCAAGGGATTCGTGGTCGGCAAGGGCGCGCCCGGCCTCACCGCGTCCAAGATCGAGGGCAAGATCGCGCTGCGCACCGTGCAGAACGCCGACCTCGTGCTCGACGACGTCCGGGTCCCGGAAGCCGACCGGCTCCAGCGGATCAACGGCTTCCGGGACACCGCCAAGGTGCTCGCCGCCACCCGCGGCGGCGTCGCCTGGTCGTCGCTGGGGGTGGCGCTGCGCGCCTACGAACTCGCCCGCGACTACGCGGTGCGCCGCGAGCAGTTCGGCAAGCCCATCGGCTCCTACCAGATGGTGCAGGACCTGCTGGTCAAGATGCTCAGCAACATCACCGCGATGTTCGGCGTGGTGGTGCGGCTCAACGAGCTCGTCGCGCAGGGCCGCGCGGGGGCCGACCGGGCCGCGCTGGCCAAGGCGTTCACCACCACCCGGATGCGCGAGGTCGTCGCCTGGGCGCGCGAGCTGTTCGGCGGCAACGGCATCGTGCTGGAGCACGAGGTCGCCAAGTTCTTCGCCGACGCCGAGGCGTTCTACTCCTTCGAAGGCACCCGGGAGATGAACACCCTGATCGTCGGCAAGTCGATCACCGGGCTGAGCGCTTTCGCGTGATCGCCGCGTGCCGGTGGGGCCGGGGGCGACCACACTGCGGGGAGGCCGAACCGGAGGAGGTGCCGCCGTGGCGTGGGGCAAGCGGGCGGACGTGATCGTGCACGAGCGGGAACCGTTCAACGCCGAGCCGCCCCGCGCGGCGCTGGCGGCGGCGCACCGCACCCCGCTGGACACCTGGTACGTCCGCAACCACGGCCCGGTGCCCGGGATCGACCCGGCGGGCTGGCGGCTCCGGGTGGGCGGGCGCGTCGCCCGACCGCTGGAGCTGTCCCTGGCGGAGCTGCGCGGCCGGTTCACCGCCCACGAGCTCGTCGCGACCCTCCAGTGCGCGGGCAACCGCCGGGCCGGGCTGGCGCAGGTGCGCGACATCCCCGGCGAAGCCCCGTGGGGTCCGGGCGCCACCGCCACGGCGAGCTGGACCGGGGTGCGGCTGGCCGACGTCCTGGCCGCCGCCGGGGCCGACCCGGACGCCGGGCACGTCGCCTTCGAGGCCCCCGACGTGTCCCGCATCGCCTCGCCCCCGCAGCGGTTCGGCGGCTCCATCCCCGCGGCCAAGGCGCGCGGCGGCGAGGTCCTGCTGGCCTGGGCGATGAACGACGAGCCGCTGCCCGCCGTGCACGGCGCCCCGGTGCGCGCGGTGGTGCCCGGCTACATCGGCGCCCGCAGCGTCAAGTGGCTCGACCGGATCACCGTGCAGGACCACCCGTCGGACAACTTCTTCCAGGCCACGTCCTACCGGCTGCTGCCACCGGAGGCCGACCCCGCCGCGGCCGGACCCGGCGACGGGATCTCGCTCGGGCCGCTCGCCCTGAACTCCGACATCCTGCTGCCCGACGACGGCGCCCGGCTGCGCGCCGGACCCGCGACCGTGCGCGGGTACGCCTTGGCCGGTGACGACCGGGAGGTCGCCCGCGTCGACGTGTCGGCGGACGGCGGGCGCACCTGGACCCAGGCCGAGCTGGACGGCCCGCCCGGCCCGTGGACGTGGCGGCTCTGGCGCACCTCGCTGGACCTGCCGCCGGGGCCGGTCACCCTCACCGCCCGCGCGTGGGACAGCACCGCCGCCGCCCAGCCCGAGCACGCCGCGCACCTGTGGAATCCCAAGGGGTACGCCAACAACGCCTGGGCCCGGATCCATGTCACGTCAGTTTGAAGTGCTGTGGTCCTGTTGCGTGGCGGTGCGGGTGGCGGAACCACCCGCACCGCGCGCCAAAAAGACCACGGCACCTTCAACTCAGGACTGCTCGGTAGCCCTCCCTGTAGGTGGGATATTGGAACTCGAAGCCGGTTTCGCGTAGGCGGTCGTTTCGGCAGCGCTTGCCCTGGCCGCGTGGTTGCTCGTCGTCGGCGACGGGTGGGTGCTCGACGCCGAGCTCGTCGGCGAGGAAGCGGAGCACCTCGCCTCGTTCGCACGGTTCGTCGTCGACGCCCAGGTAGAGCGGGGCGGGAGGGGTGGCGCGGGTGCTCAGGTGCGCGAGGGCGGCGGCCGCGTCGTCGCGGTGGATGCGGTTGATGAACACCGGGGTGCGCGGGAGGGTCGCGGTGCGCTCGGCGACCGAGGTGAGCAGCGGGCCGCGCCCCGCTCCGTAGAGCCCGCCCAACCGCACCGCGCTCGCGGTCGGCAGCCGCTCGTGCAGCAGCTCCTCGGCTTCGCGCAGCACCGCCGCCGTGGCGGTCGGCGGGTCGGCCGGGGTGCGCTCGTCGATCCAGCTCCCGTCGGCGGTGCCGTGCACGGCGGTGGAGGACACGAACAGGGTGCGCGGCGGCGCCGGGAGCCCGTCGACGGCGTCCAGCAGGTTCCGCAGGCCCGCGACGAAGGTGTCCCGGTAGCCCTGTTCGGTGCGCTCGCCCGGGGTCAGCGCCACCACGAGGACACCGGTGTCCGCGGGCAGCCGGGGCACCTCGCGGCCGAGGTCGACCGCGCGCCCCTCGATCGGCGCCGGAATCCGGTCCGGCCGCCGCCGGAGACCGAGGACCCGGTAGCCGCTCGCGGCGAGCCGCACGCCCACCCGGCCACCCAGGTCACCGCAGCCCGCGAGGACCGCGGTGCCGCTCGTCGTCGCCTCGTGGTTCATCGGTCCAGGATGCCCGAGGCCCGGTCGCACGCGTCCGCGCCTGCGCGGCCGAGTGCCCCCGAAAGCAGATCGCGCCGGGCGAGACCGCCCACGGCGCGGCGATCTCCGGATCGGGGTTCGTGGGCGAGCTGCTCGGTGACCGCACCGACCGGGCCGCGCACCCGCCACCCGTTCACCCGGTAGAACACCAGGTGAGGGGCACCCTTGTCCAAGTTACTTGGGCAAGGGTGCCCCTCACTCAGCTCCCGAACGGGTGAGCCTCACCCGGAAGGCTGGTGAGTGAGGGGCACCTTCATCCGGCTATGTCGGATGAAGGTGCCCCTCACCTGGCGAGAGGTCACCCGTCCGGCGTCACGGCGGTGCGTCAGGCCGGTCCGGAGCCGCAGGCCAGGTCGTGCTCCGGACGCTGCCCGTCGACCAGGAAGCGGGTCACGACCTCGTCCACGCACGGGTTGTCGAAGTACCGGTAGGCGGGATGCCGCCCTGGTCGGCGGTGACCATCCGGGCCCGGTCGCCGAGGGCCTGCCGCATCCGCTGCGCGCCGGCCAGCGGCGTCGCCGGGTCGCGGAGGTTCTGCAGGAGGAGCACGTTCGACGGTCCCCGGTCGGTAATCTCCACCGGCGGCTCGGTCGGCTCGGACGGCCAGAACGCGCAGGGCGTGATGTTGGCCGCCGCCGCGCCGAACATCGGGTGCTCGACCCGGTCGCTCGCCACGTTGCGCTGGTAGGTGCGGACCGACTCCGGCCAGTCGGAGTCGTTGCAGATCACGTGGAGCTGGCTGGCGAGGTAGTTCTCCGGGCTCGGCATGGTCTCCGGCGGCGGAGCGCCGGTGTCGAGCGCCTGCCAGGTCGCGGCGAGGTTCGGGAACGCCGCGTCGTAGTACAGGTTGCCGAAGGTGAGCTGCCGGAACTGCTCGCCGTCGATGCCTCCCGGGCTCGGTCGCGCGTCCAGCCGCGCGGCGAGCTCGAAGTACGTCGCCCGCACCTGCTCCGGCGTCTCGCCGAGGCCGTAGTCCGGGTGCGCGGCGGCGAACTCCGCGAAGTCCGGGAAGCGGTCCTCGAAGCCCCGGCCGAACGACCGCGACATGGTGGCGTCCCAACCGCCGGGGCCGGTGGCGCTGTCGAGCAGGAACCGATCGCTGCGGTGCGGGAACAGCGTCGTGTACACCGCACCGAGGTAGGTGCCGTAGGACGGGGCGAAGTAGGACACCTCCGATTCGCCCAGCGCCGCCCGCACCCGGTCCAGGTCGCGCGCGGTGTTGGCGGTGGTGATGTGCGGCAGCAGCGCCGCGGTCCGCGACGAGCCGCACCGCTCGGCGATCCCGGCGACCTCCCCGGCCCGCTCGGCGACGTCGGCCGCGTCGAGCGCGTGCGGTGGGATGTTGCTCCGGTACTCCGGTGGGAGGTCGCAGGTCACCGGCGTGCTGCGGCCGACACCGCGCGGGTCCATCCCGATCACGTCGTAGCTGTCCAGCACGCCGCGCGGCAGCCCCATGTCCCGGAGGGCGGCCGGGAAACCCAGCCCCGGCCCGCCCGGCCCGCCGGAGTTGGTCAGCAGCACGCCCCGGCGCTGCTCCGGGTTCGCGCTGGCCAGGCGGGAGATCGCGAGCTCGATCGTGCGCCCGTCGGGATCGCGGTAGTCCAGCGGGACGTCGAGCGTCGCGCACTCCAGACCGGTGCCGACGCCCGCCGGGCACGGGCCCCACTCCAGGGTGTCCGCCGCGCCCGCCACCCCCACCGGGACCGACGAAGCCACCACCGCGGCGGCGAGGGCGGTCAGGAAGGTGCGCATTCGGATTCCTCCTCGGGATCGGCGCGAGCAGCCGTTCGCGGTCATCGGCGCGGCTCCCAGCGGAACAGCCGGAACGCCAGCGCGACGGCGACCACGGCCCAGCTCGCGGTGGGCACCAGCAGGACGAGCGAGTCGGCGGCGCCGCCGTTCCAGGCGTCGACGACGAGTTCGGTGGCCGAGCCGCCGGGCAGCAGCCGCTTGAGCAGGGTGAACTCCTCGGTGCCGGTGAGCCCCACCCAACTGGCCACGGCGATGGTGCCGAGGCTGACCGGCAGCGTGGTCACCTGGGCGTGCTCGGGCGAGTTCGTCAGCCCCGCGGTGGCCAGGCCCAGGCCGAGCAGCATGATCAGCGCCGCGAGGACCGCCACCGCCAGCAGCAGGACGTCGGCGGGCTCGCCGGCCACCGCGGCCAGCACGGCCAGGATCAGCACGAGCTGGACCAGCGTGATGGCGGTGATCGGCAGCAGCAGCCCGGACAGGATGCCCGCGTCACCCGCCGCGGTCGAGCGCAGCCGCTTGAGGAAGAGGTTCTGGCGGCGCGCGGCCAGCGTGGTCACCGCGGTGGTGTAGAGCCCGAAGGCGCCCACCGTGAACACCACCACCGCCGCGATGTACCCGAGGCTGCCCAGGGCCGTGAACACCTCGTGCTGCTGGACGAAGAAGGCGCTGACCGCCACGGGCATGACGAGGCTGGTGAGCAGCACCAGCCGGTTCCGGGAGAGCTGGACGAGTTCGCTGCGCGCGATCGAGAGCATGGCGGAGGTCCTTTCAGGAGGTGCCGACGGCGCGGAAGACGTCGTCGAGCCGGGTCGGTCCGGCTTCCAGGTCCCGCAGTTCCACGGCGTGCTCCCGCGACCAGTCCAGGAGGGTGTGCAGGTCCTGCGGCAGGCGGAAGGTCTCGACCAGCACCGCCCCGTCCCGCCCGCGGTCGGCGGGCAGCGGCAGCGGCGGGGCGGCGGGCGGGAGGGTGCAGCGGATGGTGGCGGGCAGGGTGCGCGTCAGCTCGCCGACGGTGCCTTCCCGGTGGAGGGCGCCCTCGTGCATGAGCCCGATGCGGTCGGCGCGCTGCTGGGCCTCCTCCAGGTAGTGCGTGGTGAGCACGACGGTCGAGCCGTCCTCGCGCAACCGGTCCACGGCGGCCCACAAGTCGTCCCGGGACTGGACGTCCAACCCGGTGGTGGGCTCGTCCAGGACGATCAGCTCCGGCGTCCCGTACACGGCGGTGGCGAAGTCCAGGCGTCGCTTCTCGCCGCCGGAGAGCTGGGACACCTTGGTCCGGGCCTTGCGGGTGAGGCCGACGATGTCGAGCACGCGCCCGACCTCGTCCACGCGCCGGGTGAGCCCGCCGATCAGCCGGACGGTCTCACCCACCGCCAGGTCCGGGGAGAACCCGCTCTCCTGCAGCATGACGCCCATCCGGGGCCGCACGGCGCGGCGGTCGCGCGGGTCGCCGCCGAAGACCCGGACCGAACCCGAGGTGGCGGCGCGGTGGCCTTCGACGACCTCCAGGGTCGAGGTCTTGCCCGCCCCGTTCGTGCCGAGCAGGGCGTAGAGCTCCCCGCGGCGCACCTGCAAGGACAGGTCCCGCACGGCGTGGAAGTCGCCGTACGCGACGTTGAGGTCTTCGACGTCGACGACTGGTGCTGTGGTCATGCGTCCATGACAGCCGCCGACGCGCTCGTCCGGCAGTGCGGCGACGTCACCACTTCCCCATGACGTCGCGCGGGGTGGACCCGTGACGTGGTGTCACTGGTGGCCCCGGGCGGCGGGCCGGATACTGGGCGCCGAACCCGCTGCTCGACCCCTCGGAGCGCCGCACATGGACACCGCGCACCATCCTGCGACGCGGGGACGGCTGCGCCACCTCAACCTCACCATGCTGCTCCCGACGCTGGCCGTCACCGGGGTGGTGCTGCTGGCGGTCGACGCCCGCTCCTGGTGGGAGGCCGTGCTCCTGGCGCTGGGCGCGGCGATGCCGGTGGTGGCCTTCGTGCGGTGGGCGGCGGGCGAGCTCGCCCGCGTCGCGCTCCCCTGCCTGGTCGTCGCGGCGGCGGTGTGGGTCGTCGGGATGCTGGTGGGCAGCCACACGGCGTTCTACGGCATCTCGTTCGTGGGCCCGCTCGTCGTCCCCCGGCTGCCGCGCCACCGCGGCGCGGCGGCCCTGGGGCTGTGCGCCTTCGTCGCCGGGGTGGGGGCGGTCCGGCTCCTGATCGAGCAGGGCGACGTCCGCGGCGTGCTCCTCGCCTACGTCCTCGTCCCCACGGCGGTCACCGTGGTGGTGACCGGGCTGATGTTCCCCAACCAGCGGTTCTACGACGTGGTCGCGGACCTGGAGGAGGCCCGGGAGCGCGAGGCGGAACTGGCCGTCGCCCGCGAGCGGATCCGCTTCGCCAGCGAGCTGCACGACATCCAGGGCCACACGCTGCACGTGGTGAAGCTGAAGGTCGCGCTGGCCCAGAAGCTCGTGCGCGGCGACGTCGATCGGGCGGCGGAGGAACTGCGCGAGGTGCACGCCCTCGTCTCCGACACCATCGCGCAGACCAAGGAACTCGCCTACGCGCAGCGGCGGCTCAACCTGGCCGCCGAGCTGGAGAACGCGAAGAACCTCTTCGAGGCCGCGGGGATCCGGGTGCGCGTCGACCGCGAAGCCGAGGTCGATCCCCGCGCGGGCGAGCTGCTCGGCCAGGTCCTCCGGGAGACGACGACCAACATCCTGCGGCACGCCCGGGCCGAGGAGGTGCGGATCACCCTCTCCGCGGCCGGTATCGCCATCGCCAACGACGGCGTGCCGAGCGACCCGCTCCCCGAGCTCAGCGGGCTCGCCACCCTGCGACGGCGGGTGGCCGACGGCGGCGGGGAGCTGACCGTGGCGCGGGAGGGCGGACGTTTCCTGACGGCCGCGCGGTTCCCCGGGTCCGGACCGGTTCGGGAGGACGACCGATGACCACCGTGGTGCTCGCCGACGACGAAGCCCTCCTCCGCAAGGCGCTGGCGTCGCTGCTGCCCCTCGAAGGCGAGATCACCGTGCTCGCCGAAGCCGGGGACGGCGAAGCGGCCGTGCGGGCCACGCTGGAGCACGAGCCCGACGTGCTCGTCATCGACCTGGAGATGCCCGGCGTGGACGGGCTCGGCGCCGTCGCGGAGATCCGGCGCGCGCGGCCGGACCAGGTGGTCCTCATGCTGACCCGGCACGCCCGGCCCGGGGTGCTGCGCAAGGCGCTGAAGCTCGGCGTCCAGGGCTTCGTCAGCAAATCGGCGGAGCCGGAGCACATCTCGTCGGTCATCGCGGCGCTGCACGGGGGCAGGCGCTGGGTCGATCCGGACGTCTCCGCGCTCGCCGTGGTCGACGACTGCCCGCTCACCGACCGCGAGCTCGACGTGCTGCGGGTGACCGGCGAGGGGTACTCGGTCGCCGACATAGCCGCCCAGCTCCACCTGGCGCAGGGCACCGTGCGCAACTACCTCTCCAACGCGATGCAGAAGACCCAGACCCGGACCCGGCACGCCGCCGCGCGGTACGCGCGCGAGCACGACTGGCTGTAGCGGGCGCCGTCACCCCACGGCCATCTTGACGCCGAGGCCCAGCAGGACGCCCGCCGTGATCCGGTCCATCCAGCGGCGCACCCGCTGCCGCAGGAAGAACGTCCGGGCCCGACCGGCCGCCCACACCAGGCCGGGCAACCACACCAGGGTGAAGGTCAGGTGGATGGCCACCAGCACCGCGCCCCAGGCCGCGGACTGCGACTGCGCCGGGATGAACTGCGGCAGCAGGCTCATGTAGAACACGCCGACCTTGGGGTTGAGCAGGTTGGTGACCAGCCCCGACCGCAGCGCGGCGAGCCGTCCGCCGGCGACCACGACGGCCTCCGGATCGCTGTCGACCCGGTTGCGCGGCAACGACTTCCAGAGCGCGGAGCCGCCCAGCCAGATCAGGTAGGCCGCGCCGAGCACCCGCACCACGTCGTAGGCGATCTCGGACGCGGTGAGCAGGGCGGTCAGCCCCACCACGCTCGCGGTCCCCCAGGCCAGGCAGCCGAGGGCGATGCCGACCGCGGCGGCGAACCCCCGCCCGCGCCCGCCCAGCAGCGAGTGCCGGAGGACCAGCATGGTGTCCAGGCCCGGCGTGACCACGCCGAAGAACGCCACGACGACGAAGGACCACAGCGCTGCGCTGCTCACCGCGCATCACCTCGCGAAAGAAGCGGGAACCTTCGACACGGTACCGCCCGGGAGCGCCCCGCCGCGGCTTGCGGGGCGGCGTTCAGGCCGTGGCGCGGACGCCCGCGACGACCGCGTCGACCAGCGCGGCCACGTACTCCGCCGACTCCGCACCGGCCTGCTCGCGCAGGTGCGGCGGGGTCGCGCCGACGTGGTTGGTGACCCCGCCCGCGACGAGGTCGGCGACCAGGGCGACCGAGGTCCCCGGCGGCAGCTCACCCCGGTCGATGCCGCGGCGGACGATCGCGCGGGTGGCCCGGATGTGCTCCGGGTAGGGGTCGCCGGCCAGCACGTCCTTGAGCTGCGGCACGCGGTGGGCGTCGACCGAGAGCCGGCCGACGAGCTTGCCGTCGTCGCTCCGCAGGTACGCCATCCAGCGGGTCGCGAACTCGATCAGGTCCGAGCGCAGCTCGCCGGTGTCGATCTCGGCGATGAACCGGGTGCGCGCCCGCACCGCTTCGACCAGGAGATCGGCCTTGGACGGCCAGCGCAGGTACAGCGACCCCTTGCCGACCCCGGAGCGCCTGGCGACCTCGTCCAGGGTGAAGCCGTTCCAGCCGCGCTCGGCGTAGACGCTGCGGGCGGCCAGGTGGGCGCGGCGCTCCAGCTCGGGGTCCCTCGGTCGTCCTACTCGTCGGGTCTCGGCCATGCCGCACATCTTTCCACCACCGCACTATTTACGACGATAACCGTCCGCAATAGGATGCGACCTGCGAGCACCAGGAGGCGACATGGACGTCCCCGACGTGGCGATCGCCGGACTCGGCATGACCGAGATGGGCAAGGTCCACGACCGCAGCGCGGCGCAGTTCGGCGTGGACGCGATCAGGCTGGCCGCCGCCGACGCCGGGATGCCGGTCGCCGAGATCGACGGGCTGCTGGTCAACCCGGGCATCAGCGGCGGCATCGACCTGGGGATCCAGCGCGCGCTGGGGTTGCGCGACCTCGGCTTCGCGGCCCAGGTCCAGGCCTACGGCTCCTCGGCGGGCGCGATGGTGGCGCAGGCGTCGCTGGCCATCGCCGCGGGCATGGCCACCGCGGTGGCGTGCGTGTTCGCCGACGCCCCGCTGAAACCGCAGGCCAGCACCGGCGCCGCCTACGCCGACCCGGCCAGGCGGGTGCGGCCCGGCTTCGCGGGCCTGGCCGCCGCGGGCGGCGCCCTCGGCCCCAACGCCGGGTACGCCCTGGCCGCGCGCCGCCACATGGACACCTACGGAACCACCAGCGAGCAGCTCGGGGCGATCGCCGTCAGCACCCGGGAGTGGGCGCGGCTGAACCCGCTGGCCCAGATGCGCGACCCGATCACCGTGGCCGACCACCAGAACTCCCGGTGGATCGTGGAACCGCTGCACCTGCTGGACTGCTGCCTGGTCTCCAACGGCGGCGTCGCGGTCCTCGTCACGGCCGGGCCGAAGGCCCGCGACCTGCGGCGGCCCGCGGTGCACGTGCACGGGTGGGGGCAGGGCCACCCCGGCCGCACCGACCGCGCGGGCAGCGACTTCGGCCTGGTCACCGGTGCCGCCCGGTCCGGCAGGGCGGCGATGCGGATGGCCGGGGTGCGGCCCGAGCAGATCGGCGTCCGGGAGATCTACGACTGCTACACCTACACCACCCTGGTGACCCTGGAGGACTACGGCTTCTGCGCCAAGGGCGAGGGCGGCGCGCTGGTGGCCGACGGCGCGCTCGGCCCCGGCGGTGCGCTGCCCACCAACACCGGCGGCGGCCAGCTCTCCGGCTACTACATGTGGGGCATGACGCCGCTGTCCGAAGCGATCGTCCAAGCCCGCGGCCAGGCCGGACCGCGCCAGGTCGAACGCAACGACCTGGTCCTGGTCAGCGGCAACGGCGGCGTCCTCGACCACCACTCCACCCTCGTCCTCAGCCCCGCACCGCGGACCTGATCCGCCCCGGACGGTCATCCCGAGGAGGCCCGATGCCGGTCCACCCGTTGCAGCGCGATCCCGAATCGGCCCCGTTCTTCGACGGCACCGCCGAGGGCAGGCTGCTGATCCGCCGCAGCCCGAGCACCGGCGAGCACCTCCCGCCCGCCGCGCAGACCGGCTCCGACGGCTCGACCGACCTGGAGTGGGTCGAGGCGAGCGGGCGCGGCCGGATCGCCACCTGGGCCGCCGTGCACCGCAAACCCGACGCCGAGGGCCGCACGCACCCGGTCGTCATCGCCATCGTCGAGCTGGCCGAGGGCCCCTGGCTGCACGCCCGCATCGTCCGCGCCGCGCCGGAGGAGGTCCGCAGCGGCCGGGAGGTCGCCGTGGAGTTCGAGCGCCCCGAGGGCGGCGAGGCGATCCCGGTCTTCGCCCTCGCCTGAGGGTGGTTTTCGCCGATGGGGTGCGTGGCGGTGCGGGTGGCGGAACCTCAGAGGTCTTCTCGCTCCGGGAGCCGCTCCTGACGTACCCGCTTCGTCCCGCACCGCGAATCCCCGCCATCGAGGAGGATCACGTGCCCGCTGGTAGCTCCCCACCACGTCCCGCGGACGGCATGCGCGTCCTGGACTTCACCCAGAACGTCGCCGGTCCGCTGGCCGGTCAGGTGCTGGCCGACCTCGGCGCCGAAGTGATCAAGATCGAGGCGCCGACCGGCGAGGCCGCCCGCCAGATCACCGCCACCACCCCCGGCCAGGAGCACCTCGCCCCCTACTTCCTGCCGAACAACCGCGGCAAGAAGTCCTTCCAGGTGGACCTGCGCACCCCGGAGGGCGCGGCGCGGGTGCTCGCGCTCGCCGACACCGCCGACGTCGTCCTGGAGTCGTTCCGCCCCGGTGTCATGGCGCGGATGGGCCTGGACGCCCGCACCGTCCAGCAGCGCAATCCCCGGTGCGTCTACGCCTCGCTGTCCGCCTACGGGGGTCGGGGCGAGCAGGGCCGGCGGCCGGGCGTCGACCTGATGGCGCAGGCGGAATCGGGGCTGCTGACCGGGCTCCGGGACGCGGACGGGGCGCCGCTGTTCGTGCGATCGACGATCGTGGACGCCGCCAGCGGTCACGTGCTCGCCCAGGCGGTGCTCGCCGCGCTGCTGAACCGCGAGCGCCACGGGGTCGCCGACGTCATCGGCGTCTCGCTCTACGACGTGGCGTGCGGCCTGCAGTCGAACAACCTGACCATGCAGCTGAACACCGACCCGGCCCGGGCCGACGCGCCCGGGAAGTCCCGCGTCGCCACCGCGCCCACCGGCGCCTTCCGGGCCGCCGACGGCCGGTACCTGGTGCTCACCGCCTACGTCCCGAAGCACTGGGCGCTGCTCACCGAGACCATCGGGCGTCCCGACCTGGCCGCGGACTCGCGTTTCCTGGACCAGGCGCGGCGGGCGCGGCACGGCGCGGAGCTGACCGCCGAGCTCGACGCCGTGTTCGCCACCCGGGACGCGGCGGACTGGGTGGCGGACCTGCAACGCGCCGGGCTGATGTGCTGCGAGGTCAAGTCCTGGTCGGAAGTCGTCTCGTCCGCGCTGTTCGCCGAGAACGAGCTCGCGGTCACGGTCGCCGAGGGGGAACGCGCGGAGACGGTCGTCCGGACCCCCGCCCGCTACGCCGGGTTCACCCCCGCCGCGACCCGTCCCGCTCCCGGGCTCGGCGAGCACAACGCCGAGCTCCTCGACGAGCTGTCGCGGCGGCAGCGGTGAACCGGTACGGCGAGATCCTGGACGCCCTCCGCGCGGAGGGCGCGGAGCTGGACGCCGTCGTGGCCCCGCTGTCCCCCGACCGGTGGGCGGCACCGACCCCCGCGGCCGGCTGGACGGTCGCGCACCAGATCGCGCACCTGGCCTGGACCGACGACCGCGCGCGGCAGGCGATCACCGGCCCCGAGCTGTTCCGCGAGCGCAACCGGGCCGACGCGCAGCTCGGGGTGCGGGTCACCGACGCCACCGCGACCGAGGGCGCCCGGCAGGACCCCGCGGAACTCCTGCGGCGGTGGCGCACCGGTCGCCGGGCCCTGCACGACCTGCTGGCCGCAACCCCGGCCGACACCCGGGTTCCCTGGTTCGGGCCGCCCATGAAGGTCCCGTCCCTGGCCACCGCCCGGCTGATGGAGACCTGGGCCCACGGCCAGGACGTCGTCGACGCGCTCGCGGTGCACCGGGAACCGACCGCCCGGCTGCGCCACGTCGCCCACCTGGGCGTGCGCACCCTGGGCTTCGCGTTCGAGCTGCACGGCCTGCCGGTCCCCGAAGCACCGGTGCGGGTGGAGCTGACCGCCCCGGACAGCGAGCTGTGGACTTGGGGGCCGGCCGGTGCGACCGACCGCCTCACCGGGCCGGCGCTGGACTTCTGCCTGCTCACCACGCAACGCCGCCACCGCGACGACCTCGCGCTGGAGGCCGCGGGGGAGACCGCGCGGCGCTGGCTCCGCCTGGCCCAGTCGTTCGCCGGTCCCCCGGGCCCGGGCCGTCCCCGCACCACCGACCGGGCGGACTGAGGGCACCGCCGCCGGATCAGCCCGGGCAGTGCCCGGTCGTCCGCGCGGACCCGGCGCCCAGCAGCTCGACCCGCGTGGTGCCGCCGGGGTCGGTGGCCGCCGCGGTGCACGCGATCTGCTCGACGGCCGTGCCGGACAACCGGGCGGTGGGCACGGCGGTGGTCACCAGCATGCGACCGGACGAGCGCGGGGTCGCCGAGAACGGGGCGGCCTCGGGCGGGACCTCGCTGCCGAGGCCGCGGGCCCGCTCCTGCTCCGTCGGGCCCGCCGCGAGCAGCGCCAGGACGTCGGCCCGCGCGAGCGGCGGACCCGGCCGCCGGACCGCGACGAGCCGGCCGTCCGAGACGAAGTGCAGCGTCGTCGCGGTGCTGGGCTCGACCGGCCCGCTCGGTGGGGACGCGCCCCGGATGACGCCGCTGGGCTGCACACCACACCCCGCGAGCAGCACGAGCCCGAACGCGCAGACCAGCGCGGACCACCTCATCCGTCCTCCTCGCACCGGGCGCGCCGGGGCAGGCGCAACGTGAACGCGGCCCCGTCCGGACCGCCGCCGGCGACCAGGGTGCCTGCCCGCTCGCCGTCCCGGTGCAGCCGGGCGTTCTCCCGCGCGATGGCCAGGCCGAGACCGCTGCCGCCGGACCGCGCCCTGGCCGCGTCGGCCTTGTAGAAGCGGTCGAACACGTGCGGCAGCACGGCCGGGTCGATGCCCGGCCCGTGGTCGCGGACCTCCAGCACGAGCCAGTCCGGGTCGTCGTCCAGCAGCCGCACCAGCACCGGGGGCTCGCCGTGCCGCAGCGCGTTGCCCACCAGGTTCGCCACCACGACGTCGACGCGGCGCGGATCGAGCCGGGCCGTCACCCCGGGCGGGAGCTCGGCGTCGACCTGCTCCGCCCAGCCCCGGGAGCGCAAGGTGGTGCGGACCAGCGCGGGCACGTCGACCTCGTCCAGCGCGAGCGCCGCCGCCCCCGAGTCGAACCGGCTGATCTCCAGCAGGTCCTCCACCAGCCGGGTCAGGTGGTGGGTCTCCCGGCTGACCAGCCGGGCGGCCTGGCCGGTCTGCGCGGGCAGGTGCGGCGCCTCCTCGTCGAGCACGTCGGCGACGGCGGTCAGCGCCGCCAGCGGCGTGCGCAGCTCGTGGGACACGTCGGCCGCGAACCGGCGGGCGTCGGCCTCCATCGCGCGGAGCTGGTCGACGTGCCGCTCCAGCTCGACGGCGGTGGTGTTGAAGGTCCGCGCCACCTCGGCCAGCTCGTCGGAGCCGCGCACCTGGATCCGGGTCCGCAGGTCGCCCTCGCCGAGCCGCTGCGCCGCCCGGCCGAGCTCCCGGGCCGGGCGCAGCACGCCGCGCGCGGCCAGCCAGGCCAGCAGCAGCGCGAACACCAGGGCACCGCCGCCGACGCCCCAGGCGGTGACCGCGAGCCGGGTGATGCTCTCCTGCTCGGCCAGCAGGCTCCGCGACGCGTACACCTCGATGCCGGACGGCCGGGGCGCACCGTCCGGTCCGACGACCAGCAGCGGCACCCCGATCAGCAGCACGGGACGGCCGCCGCGCACCTGGCGCTGCCACGCGAGGTCGCCGTCGCGCACCGCCGCGCGCAGCTCCGGCGGGACCACCTCGGGTGCCAGCCCACCGGACGAGCGCACGGCGCCGCGCACCGCCACCGCCGTGCCGTCGCGGTCGGTGGTGGCGGCGGCGATCTCGTCGAGCTCGGCGGGCCCCGGTTCGCGGTCGCGCAGCGGGTACAGGCCGACCAGCTGGTCGGTCACCTCCCGCACCGCGGCGTCCTGCGCGCGTTGCAGGATCGCCGTGCGGGCCTGCGCGTACATCCCCCCGGCGACGGCCGTGGTGGTCACCAGGCACAGCACCGCGAACGCGAGGGACAGCCGGGCGCGCAGGCCCAGCCGCTCGCCGAGCCGCGTCAGCACGGACCGAAGCGGTAACCGAAACCGCGCACCGTCTGCACGTACACCGGGCTCGCCGGCTCGTCCTCGATCTTCGCCCGCAACCGCTGCACGCACGCGTCCACCAGGCGCGAATCGCCGAGGTAGGCGTAGTCCCACACCGATTCCAGGAGCTGCTGGCGGCTGTGCACCCGCCCCGGCGCACCGGAGAGCTCCAGCAGCAGGCGCAGTTCGGTCGGCGGCAGCCCGATCGGCACCCCGCGCTTGGTGACCACCAGCCCGGCCCGGTCGATGGCGAGGTCGCCGTGCCGCTCCTGCTCGGCCTGCTCCCGCCGGGTCCGCCGCAGCACCGCGCGGACGCGGGCCTCCAGCACCCGGGGCCGCACCGGCTTGACCACGTAGTCGTCGGCGCCCGCTTCGAGCCCCGCCACCACGTCGAAGTCGTCACCCCGGGCGGTCAGCATGATGATCGGCAGCTCGCCGCTCGCGCGGATCCGCCGGCACACCTCGAAACCGTCCAACCCGGGCAGCATGAGGTCGAGCACCACGGCATCGGGCGGATCGACGCGCAGCCGCTCCAGACCGCGCTCGCCGGACTCCACCGCGCACACCGCGTGGCCCTGCCGGGTGAGGGCGAGTTCGAGCCCCTCCCGCACCGCCGGGTCGTCTTCGATCAGCAGGATCCGCGACATGCCGCCGAGTATCACAGCGGGCTCCGGGCACCGGCCGCGAGACGGCCCACCGCCCCGGCCACCAGCACGGCACCGAGCGCGTCGCTGGGCCGGTGCCACCCGGCGAGCACGGTCGACGCGGCCACCAGGACCACCGCGACCACCCCCGGCGCGACGCACCACCAGCGCGCACCGCGGGGCACCACGAGCAGCAGGGCGACCACCAGTCCCGCGACGGCGGCGACGTGCCCGCTGGGGAAGCTGTTGTGCGCGGTGGCACCGACCAGGTCGAACTCCGGCCGCGGCAGCAGCACCTTGAGCAACCGGGCGGCGACCACCGTCCCGACGACGACGCCGGCGGCCGACAACGCGTCCCGGAACCGCCCCCGCACCACCGCCACCAGCACGACCCCCACCAGCAGCGCGCCCAACACCACCGGATCCCCGGAGAACCCCAGCAGCTCCCGAGCAAAACTCCCGGGCTCCGCCAGCGAACCCAACCAATACCCGTCGACCCGCTGCCCCACAGGAGTCCACACGAAGAACCCGAAGCTCAACCCGAGCGCGACCAGACATCCCAGGACGCCGGGGAACCGAGGACCTGCGCCGAGCCCGGGACGCGTGTTCGGGGGCACCGGAGCAGCAGCATTCATCACCACGCCACCACCCTCACCCCCAGGTGTCCCCGCACCATCCCCACCAAGTCACAACCACGTCACCAGAAGACCAGGAACAAGGCGAACCCGAGGCCCAAGCCAAGCCATGCCCAACCCGCACAAAGAACCCAAACCTCACCAGGTCAGCACACTGGAGACGCTGCGGCGAAAGCTGTCGGACCTGGCCGCGCCGCCCCAACCGACCGTTCATACCTGAGGGTTCGGTGCCACCTGCGGATACAGGCGGCACCGAACCCTCAGATGCGCGTCATTCAGGCCGGCTGGCCCGCCGCAACCACCGCGTCGGTGATGGATGCCGCATAGCTCTCGGTGAGCCGGTCGAAATCGAAGAGCAGGGCGTACCACATGGGCCCGTAGATGAGGTCGATCAGTACGTCGTCGTCGGCGAAGGTGACTTCTCCGCGCTCCCGGGCACGGGTAATGACCTCGCGGAAGAGCTCCCGGCGCGGGTTGATGACGGAATCGACCGCCTTCCGGGCGAAGTCCGAGCCTTGGGCGGCCTCGGCGGCGACGGCCTGGCTGAAGGCGCTGTTGCTGTCGCGGTGGAGAGCGAAGGCCGCCGTCACCATGCGCAGCAGGTCCTCTCGGAGACTGCCGGTGTCCGGAACGGGAAAGACCTCACGCCCCACGGAATCGAGAGCTGCCAGCAGCAGGTCGCCCTTTGCGGAGTAGCGGCGGTAGAGAGCCTGCTTGGAGACTCCACTGCGGGCCGCGACCCCTTCCATCGTCATTCGCCCGTAGCCCCGTTCGGCGACTAGGTCGAGGGCCGCCTGGTGAATCGCCGCGTCGAGGGCAGGGTCGCGAGGTCTTCCTTGCACAGGGTGAACCTTACTTCAGGGGCCGCATCGCTACCTATTTCAACGCATCCGCAGGTGCCCCGCCGAGCGGGATACCTGCGGACGGTCCGTACGGATTCAGCTCACTGCTCGGAGCAGCAGGCGCAGGCGGACTCGGCCGCGGTGCCGGGCTGCGGTTCGGCGCAACAGTTGGACGCCTCGCCGTCGCTCTCGAAGGCACTCAGACGGCAGAAGCAGGAGGCCGCGATGGGGATGTCGGCAGTGGCGACGGCGATATCGCGGGCGAGGGCGATCTGCTCGGCCTCTTCGTTCCGCCCGAGGAGGGTGAGGCACTCGTGGAGTCCGTGCAGACTCCAGACGTTGTTGGGGTGCGTGCGGCGGCGGGCGAGACTGCGGTCGAGGTAGAGGTCGGCCCGGTACACCGCGGCGGCCTCCTCGATACGGCCCTGCTCCATCGAGAGTGCGGCGTAGGCGTGACGGACCGGCTGGAGCCAGGCCGGCGGGTCGGTGTACGGGAGCGCCTCCTCCATTTCAATGGCGTGCGCCAGGGCGGCGAAAGCCTTGTCGAAGTTGCCCTTGCGGTACTCCAGTTCGCCCTCCAGCATGCCGACGGCGACCTTGAGGACGTCCACCTCCTTTGCCGGCACGGCGTTCCACCGGGACTCGGGCACGGTGGCTCGGGCAGCGGCGAACGCGTCGCGGGCCGCCTCGGCCTCGGCGATGCGGCCGAGTGCGGAGAAGGCGATGCCACGCGCGTAGTGGATCATCGCGGTGGTCGAGCAGAACAGCTCCTGGTCTTCCGGGAGTTCGAGTTCGAGGATCTCTTCCCAGCGGCCGAAGCGGATCAGTACATGCGGCAGGGTGGTGCGATAACTCTCGATGAGGTCGGCCATGGGCGGGCTGGTGATCTGCAGCAGCTCCGGCGTGACGAACGCGTCGATGTCACGGGCGGCAGCAAGAGCCTTGCGGGATTGACCGGACATCATGGCTCCGTACGCCAGGACGCAGAGATTGTGGGCGCGGTACAGGGAATACCAGTGCTGCTGCCCCTCCCGCGCGAAGTAGCGGTTGTCGGCGGCGACCGCGACGGTGTTGGACTCCACCACGTTGCGCCAGTCGCCGCACGCGGCATCGATGTGCGTGGACATGTGCGCCATGTGTCCGCCGTCGGGGGCGAGGCCGCGCAGTCGGTCGGCCGCCGGCAGGGCCACCTCGGGGAAAGGGGACATCTCCATCAGGTGGATGTAGAGGTGGTTGAGGACCAGGTGCCGGTCGCCGCCGGGCAGCAGGAAGGCGGACTCGATGACCTCGCGGGCCTCGACGGTGCCGTAGCCGACCGGCTCGCCGCTGTCCAGGTCCCACAGGGCTCGCGGGCTCACGCACAGCAATGCGTCGGCGAAGATGGCGGCCGCGTCCAGGTCATCGGGGTGTGCTCGGTAGACCTCACGCATGGCTTCCGCGTACGCACGGTTGAAGGCGTCGAACTCCTCCGGCCCCTCCGGGACGCCCTGCTCGGGGAAGCGGGCGGCCAGGGCCGTGATGAGCCCCCGCTCGAAGGGCGTGCACGAGGTGGCGGCGGCGCGCGCCCGTGCGAGCGAGACATTGGCGTACTCGACGGACGCCTTCAGGTCGTCGGCGTCGAAGAAGCGCCACGCTTTGTTGTAGTTGGGGCCCTTGGCGAAGGCGATCCCCCAGTGGGCCATCGCGCATTCGGGATCCTCGGCGACGGCCCTCTCGAAGCAGCGGACGGCCTCCTCGAAGTTGAAGCAGTACGCCCACAGCAGGCCACGGTCGAACCACAGCTGGGCCTGCGGCGAAGAAGTGGTGACGGTGCGGCGGTATGCGCCGAGGTCGTAGTAGGTGTCGGACATGGTGCTGGCTGACTCCCATCAGTGGACGGTAGGGCGTGCGGGGCGGGGGCAGGGCCTCCACCTCCCGTACGGACCGGCGAGATCCTCTATATACAATACGAACCGTACCGTATTGAAAGAGGGAGTCCATGCCCCCTGGACGTTCACCGATGCCGGCCCTCCTCGCCCTGGCCATCGCCTACTTCGCCATGGTGGCCGCGGCGCTCGCGATTGTCGGACTTGGCCCACTCGTCACCGACGGCCTCGGCGCCGACTCTGGCGCGGCCGGAACACTGAGCACCGTCTACACCCTTGTCTTCGCCCTGGGGGCTCCAGTCGCCGCCGTGGTGCTCCAACGCGTAGACCGGAAGAAGGTCCTGCTCATCGGACTGGCACTGATGGTGCTCGGTGGCCTGGGCAGCGCGATGGCCCCGCAACTGCCGCCGATGGTCATCGCCCGCGCGATCCAGGGCGCCGGTGCCGCAGTATTCGCGCCCACCGCGTCGGTCGCCGCCGCCATGATCGCCCCGCCGGAACAACGCGCCCGGATGCTGTCGCTCGTGGGCAGCGGCGCGATCACCGCCATGGTTCTCGGCGCACCACTTGCCTCGGCAGCCGGCGCGCTCATCGGATGGCGATGGGCCCTCGCCGCGCTCGCAGCACTGATCCTCATCGGTTTGGTCGCGACCGTAACCCTGCTCCCACCGCTGCCGCCCAGAACCGTCCTGCGCATGCGCGACTTCGGCGCCGTCGTGCGCGCCCCGGGCGCACAGCCGATCCTGTGGACCACCTTCCTGGCCCTGCTCGCCCAGCACGTCGTCTACGGCACCGTGACCGTCTACCTACCCCAACGCTTCGGGGCCTCGGACACCGCGGTCTTGGGCATCCTGGTGGCCTTCGGGGCCGTGGCACTGTGTGGCAATAGCCTCGGCGCCCGCGCGTACACCCGGTTCGGCGGGGACTGGGCTCTCGCAGGCGGAATCGCCGGAGTGGCACTCGCCTTCACCGGCGCCGCCCTGCTGCCCGCCCAACCGGCCTTCGGCATCGCGCTGTTCGCACTCTGGGGACTGTTCAACCCGGTCTTCATCGCCCCGCAACAAGTACGCATCATCGACCTGTTCGCCGAACGAAGCAGCCTGCTGATCCCGCTCAACACCACCTCCGTCTACCTGGGCATGAGCCTGGGCGGCCTCACCGGCAGCACCCTGCTTCCCGCTGTGGGCCCGTACCTGCTTCCCGCTGTCGCCCTCGTGCCGCTCGCCGCAGCCGCGACCGTGCACATCGCCTCGATGCGGCGCCGGGACAGGCGTGACAGCAATGCACGCAGCGTCGCCGCGGTCACGGCCCCGGGGCCCTCCTCCGCTCCGTAGAAGCGGAAGGTGATACTGCTGGGCGTGTCGACACGGCGGATGGAGAAACTCGTCGAGTCTCTCGGAGTCACGAGTCTGCCGAAATCGCAGGTGTCGGCGATGGCCCAGGACCTCGACGCCCAGGTCGAAGCGTTCCGCACCCGCCCCCTCGATCAGGGCCCGTATGCGTTCGTGGCCGCCGACGCGCTCGTGTTGAAGGTCCGCGAACAGGGGCGGGTGATCAACGTGCATTGCCGCAGACCAAGGTCAAGGCCGAGCTCCGCGACATCGAACGCCAGCGACGGCACCTCAACCAGCGCCTCGACACCGCCTCCGCCGACCTGACCGATGCCGCCCGCCTGATCGACGTGAGCCTGAAGCTGCTCGAACGGCCCGAACAGTTGTACCGGCGGTGCAACGACGAGCAGCGGCGCCTGCTCAACCAGGCGATCTTCCACAACATCTACATCGAGGATGAGGAGGTCACCGACCACGATCTCCAGGAACCGTTCAGTCAGCTCCATGCCATCCAGCAACTCACAAACAGCAAGAAGCCCAAGCCTCACAAGGAACCGAAGCCGCACAACGAGCCCAAGTCTCACAACGAACGAAAGCCTCACACCGAGGGTGACCACCGCACCGTGGGGGCCTACGGGGGCTCGGCCCCCGTAAAGAAATCAAGACAACGGGAAAAGGGGCCCGACAAAGTCGGGCCCCTTGAACACGCTGAACGTGGACGTTGGGGGACCTTACTCGAACATAGAAGACCAGGTCAGAGCACTGGAAGAGCTCCGCGAGAAGCTTCCCAGCCTCGATACACCCGAGCCCCCGTCGATCAAGCGCGACTGCCCCGGCCACGCCCGACAACTCGGGCCCCGATCAAGTCGAGCAACTGATCTCCGACTACCAGTCCGGCGCGACGGTGTACCAACTCGGTGACCGGTTCAACATCGAACGGCGAACGGTCAGCACCATCCTCCATCGGCACGGCGTCCCGATGCGCCGCCGCGGCCTCTCGGACGACCAGGTCAACGACGCCATCCACCTGTACAACCTCGGCTGGTCCCTGGCACGAGTCGGCGAACACCTGGGCGTCAACCACACCACCGTGCTCAACAAGCTGCGCGAACGCGGCATCCCCACACGAGACACCCACGGGAGTCCGCGCGTCGACGCAGGTGACCACCGATGAGCCGGCCCCCAGCAATGTCAACTCGACCAGGTTTGGACGGAGCCACCATCGTTAAGGCCGTCATGCCGAACTTCGCGTCGTCGAACCATTGCGGGATCATCGGATCCTCCAGAACTGTCGATTCCGGACGCGATGCTAGGAAAATTTTCGAGCCATACGCATACAAAAATTTGTCCGACGCCGATCACTTGCGGACGGTGTAGGTGGTTTGGACGTAACCGGCGTCGTAGGTGGTCGTCGACTCGTGGATGAGTTCGATGTCGGCGGACAGCTCGCCGAACAACGGCAGTCCGGCGCCCAGCAGCACGGGCGCGGTGGTGATGGTCAGCTCGGTCAGCAAGCCCGCCCGCAGGAAGCTTTGGACAACCTGGCCGCCGTCGGCGTACACGTGTTTCGCGCCGCGATCGGTCAGGTGCGCGACGAGTTCGTCGAGATCGCGGTGGACGGAAATGCGCGGGTCGGCGTCGGTGGCCAACCGGGTACTCAGAACGGCGACGTGCTTGCCCGCGTAGGGCCAGACGTCGGTCCCGAAGCCGAGGACCGCCTCGTAGCTGGCCCTGCCGAGGACGACCGTGTCGATGCCCGCGGTGAACTTCTCGTACCCCATGTCGCCTGCCTGTTCATTGCGACTGGTGAGCCATTCGAGGTCGCCGTCCGGGCGGGCGATGAAGCCGTCGAGGCTGGTGGCGATGAATGCCGCGGCGGTGAACGTCATGTGGGACTCCGATCGGTCAGGAGCTGGTCGATTTCGTCGCGGAGGGCGTCGGCGAGCGGGCCGTCGCCGTGCAGTGCCCACACGATCACGACGCCGTTGTAGGCGATGTGGACCGAACGGGCCATTCGCGCCGGGTCGCCGGTCAGCTCGCCCACGCGGACCGCCTCGGTGAGCAACGCCGTGATCTCCGCGCGCATCCGGTCCGCCTGGGCGGCGGCGTGTGCGCGGAAGTCGGGGTCGGTCAGGTCGAGCTGCAGGAAGGCGAGGCTGTTGGCGAGGTGGTGAGGTGCTTCGACGACGTCGGCCAGCTCGCCGAGCGCCGCGTGCAGTGCGGTCAGTGGCGAAGGGTGTTCGCCGCGGACCCGGTCGAACAGCTCACCGGTGTACCGAGTGGCCCGTTCGGCCACCGCCAGCAGTAGGCCGCGCTTGGAGCCGAAGCGCTGGACCAGCGTCGGCGGCGAGAGGCCTGCCTCGCGCGCGACGGCCGCCAGAGTCAGGCCGGCGGGGCCGTGTTCGGCGATCGTCCGCCCCGCGGCGTGCAGAATCGCCTCGTCGCTGGTCGTCCTCGGTCGTGGCACGTCGCCGACGGTACGTACCCCCAGAGAGTTTGTAAAGGAACATTCGTTTATTAAACTGGCGCAGAGATGGCCACGATGGCGTCGGGCGTGACCGACTCGGCGATCTCGGCCAGGGACCATCCGGCCGCGCCCTGTTCCAGAAGCAGGTCGCGGACGGCGTCGACCAGTTCCCCCCTGCTCCCGTAGCCGATGGTGAGGTTGCCGACACCGAGGTACTCGCATCACGCCACCGGCCGCTCGATGTGCTCGGCGCCTCGGCGATGCGCCGTGCCGACGTCGTCGAACCCCTGTTGGCCCGCCCAGCGCTGGTTGCCGATGTGGGCGGGCACCGGCCCGCGGAGCACCTGAACGCGAAGACGGCGAGTGTACGGCCGGAAGCTCGGGAAGGCCACCTTCGCCACGTCGTACGTCAGTGCCCCGGCAAAGTCCGGGGGCGCGGGGGTGCGATCGGGTGGTCCGGAGCGCGTCATTCGCGTTCCTGGGGACGAGACTCGCGGTGAGTGGCCCGTTCGCGTCGGCGCGGGTTCACGGGTTGGGCCCCAGGGTCCGGATGGCGAGTTACGTGTTCAGGACCGCGAATGACGTGCTCGGGAACGCGAAACTCGCACTTCGGTACGCCGTCCAGGCCGCCCTCAGAAGGAGGCGTCATGACCAGCGCTTATGCCGACTTCATCGATGAACTGCAGCAGGACGTCACCCTCCCTATCCAGCCGCCGATGGACGACCTTGCCCCCGGCACTCGCGCAGTGATCTACCCGCGCGTGTCCTCGACCGGGCAAGTCCGGACCGACTACAACCGGAAGGCATCTCCATTCCGGCCCAACGGGAAGCGTGCTTGCGCAAGGCGCGACAGCCAGCCAAGAAGGTCTCCGAGAACAAGATTTCGCAAATGCTGCGCGATCGCTACTACCTCGGATACGTCGAGTACGACGGCGAAGAAATCCAAGGGCGGCACGAACCCCTCATCGACGAGGACCTCTTCGACACCGTCCAGGAGATCCTCGAATCCCGCACGACAGCACAAGAACGCCGTCGCGTCCACCACCACTACCTCAAGGGATCGCTCTTCTGTGGACGCTGCCAACGCGACGGCACCAAACGGCGGATGATCATCCAACGGACCATCAACTCCAAAGGCGCCGAGTACCTGTACTTCTTCTGCCGCGGCCGGCAGAAGGAGGCGTGCCAAGCGCCCTATGTCAACGTCACGCTCGTCGAGGACGCCGTCGAACGCCACTACGCGGCGATTCGCTTCAACCAGCCATTCATCGCTGACATGCGCGACCAGATCGATGCCGTGCTCGGCGAGCAGGAAAAATCCGCGCGCCTGCTGCGCAGGCAGATCACCGCACAGCTCAAGGAACTCGACACGAAGGAGGAGAACTTGATCGACCTCGCCGCCGACAGCACACTGCCGCAGACCAAGGTCAAGGAGAAGCTACGCGACATCGCCCGCGAGCGCCGCCGACTGGAGGAGCGCCTCGACACAGCCAACGCCGACCTCACCGACAGCGCCCAGCTCGTCAACTCCAGCCTTGCCCTCCTCGAACAGCCCGACCAGCTGTACCGACGCTGCAACGACCACCAACACCGCCTCCTCAACCAGGCGATCTTCCAAGCCCTCTACATCGAGCACGACAAGATCACAGACGGTGAACTCCGTGAGCCTTCGGCGAACTCCACGCCATCCAAGATCTGCGGACCGCAGCAACGAGCGCGGGTAGCACAAGCAAAAGGACCACCCACAGTGCGGGTGGTCCTTGCTCGCCGTCAGGCGTCACGGTCCTACTTCGTGGCCATCATTCAGGCACTTGTTCTAGTAAGAACCCTAGGGTGGACCTAACGCTAAAGCATACGAACCACCACGACGTGCTGGTCGAAGGTCCAGAGATCCAGGTCACGCCCGTTGGCGCCCTCACCCGGCAGCTCGATGACCATCAAGTGCAGCAACTGATCAAGGGCTACGAGGCCGGCGCGACCGTCTACGAGCTGGGTGACCAGTTCGGTATCGAGCGTCGCACCGTCAGCGCGATCCTCCACCGCCACGGCGTAGCGATGCGTCGACGTGGCCTATCCGACGAGCAGATCGACGACGCGGTTCGGCTCTACCACCAAGGGTGGTCGCTGGCCCGGATCGGTGACCGCATGGGCGTCGCCGCCGGCACCGTGCGCCAACGGCTGCACGAGCACGGTGTCACGATGCGGGACACCCAGGGGCAGCCCGGGGCAGGTGCGGTCTGATGCGCGCCGAGCCAGCCACATCCCAGCCCGCCCCCGATCGATCACTTCGTCTGCAGTGCGCGTGCACGCTGTTGGTGGCCGTGGGGGCGGCCTACGTCTCCTATCGGCACGGCCGTGAGTTCGCCCTCCGGTTCGGTGCCGACGAAACTACCGCCACCCTCTGGCCTCTCATTGTCGACGGCCTCTTGACGATGGCAACGATCGAGCTGTGGAAGGCCGGTCACCGGTATCGCGCCAGCGGGCAGTGGAAGGCATGGTTGTCGTTCGCCCTCGGGATCGGGCTGTCGCTGTGCGCCAACATCGCCTCCGCGCCCGAGCTGAACGCTTTCTCCATCGCCGTGGCCGCCTGCCCCCCGCTGGCACTACTGCTGTCGGTGGAACTACTCAACCAAGCGCTCAAACGCCGCCGCGCGGAAACCTCAAGCGGCACCGATCACGAGCCCGACGAGAACGCATCACCAGAGCCGCACTCACCGGACACGGGTGAAAGCAGGTCGTCAGAGAACTCCGAGACGAGCGCCGAGATGCCAGCACTGCACACGATAGTGAACAACGTTCCTGGTCACAGCACCAACAGCGCCGACGCTGACTCAGAGCCACCGGACGGCGGCGACGATGATCTACTGCTAGAGGAGGCGTACCGGCTCGATGCCGAACACTGGAACCTCTACCAGCGGCCGATCTCAGCCGACACCCTCCGCCGCAAGCTCAGCATCGGCTCGCGGCGATCCCGCGCTCTCACCCGACACATCCGACAACACCGACGGCCCGGACCAGCGCTCGCGGCGGTGGAATGAGCGCCGGACCCGCGGTGGGCTGCCGCCCGGGAGCCGGCAACCCACCGCAAAGTTGCCGGGGACGGCGAATTCCCCCGAGCCCGGCGATCATCTTCCCGTCGGCTCGGCATGTTCAGTGGGTATCGGCCGACATTCCCAAGACCGGGTCCGACCCGGTTGTTGCACGAAGGGGAATCGACGGCAGGGGTCACGACTGCGCTCGGATCGCAACAAGTATTGCTGTCCGCCAGCCCGTGAGGTGCCGGGCATTGGCCGCTTATCCGTGCGGTTGCTGGTCGTGTGGAGCGGGGAGGGTGATGGAGGCGTCGGCGCCGGTATCGGGGCGGTTGGTCAGGTGGGTTTGGCCGCCGTTGGCGGTGATCAAGGCTGCGGTGATGGCGAGTCCGAGGCCGCTTCCGGGGTGGGTGCGGGCGGTGTCGGGTCGGGTGAAGCGGTCGAAGGCGTGGGGCAGGAAGTCGTGGGGCAGGCCGGGGCCGTGGTCGAGGACGTGGATTTCCGCGCGGCCGTTGGTGTGGGTGGCGGTGAGGTGGATGTCGCCGGTGGCGTGCCGTAGCGCGTTGTCGACGAGGTTCGCGATTGCGCGGTCGAGGTGGTCGGCGTGGGCCAGTGCGGCCAGTCCGGTGGGGGCTTCGACGGTGATGTGGCGGCGATGGTGCTGGAGTGCGGGGCGGAAGCGGTCGGCGACGGCTTCGAGCACGGGACCAAGTTCGACCACTGTGGACGATGGTCTGGTCTGCTGGCGGTCGGTGCGGCTGAGGGTGAGCAGGTCTTCGGCCAGCCGGGACAGGCGTTGGGTTTCGGCCAGCGCGGAGTGCAGGGCGGTGGTGAGTTCGTCGTGGCTGCGGGGGCGGCGCAGGGCGAGTTCGAGTTCGGTGGTCAGCAGGCTTAGCGGGGTGCGCAGTTCGTGGCTGGCGTCGGCGATGAACTGGCGCTCGCGGGTCAGGGCGGTGTGTAGCCGGGTGAGCATGGCGTTGAGGGTCTGGCCCAGGCGGGCGATCTCGTCGCCGGTGTCGGGGACGGGGAGGTGGTGCTCGGGTTGGTCGGCGTCGATGGTGGCTGCGCGGCTGCGCATGGCTTCGACCGGTCGCAGGGCGGCGCCGCTGAGGGTGTAGGCGGCAAGCACGGCCACGAGCAGCACCAGCGGGAACACGATGAGTAGTTCGCGGATGAGGTCGGCGACGATGCCGTTGGCGTGCTGTTGCAGGACGCCGGTGGGGTCGCCTTCGTTCACCGCGTCGCGGAACTGCAGCACGGTCGCGATGCCCGCCCCGGCAAGGACGAGGGCCATGACGGCGGCGAACAGGATCGTCAGCCGCCAGCGGATGGGCAGTCTAGCCAGCAGAGGGCGCATGGTGGCCTCCGTCGGTGCGGAGTCGGTATCCGGCACCGCGCACGGTTTCGATGGAGCGCACGCCGAAGGGCCGGTCGATTTTCTGCCGCAGGTAGCGGACGTAGACATCGACCAGATTCGAGGTGGTGTCGAAGGCGGTGTCCCAGCAATGATCAAGCAGTTGGTCGCGGGTGTGCACCATGCCAGGCCGGCGCATGAGCGTTTCCAGCAGCACGAACTCCCGGTTACTGAGGAAGATTTCGGTGTCGCCGCGCCAGACGCGGTGGCTGGCCGGGTCCAGGTGCAGATCACCTGCTTGTAGTACGGGCGTGCGGTCGGCGAGGCCGCGGCGGGCGAGTGCGCGGAGCCGGGCGAACAGTTCGGTGAGGTGGAACGGTTTGGTCAGGTAGTCGTCGGCGCCGACGTCCAGGCCGCGGATGCGGTCGGGCACCGCACCGCGGGCAGTGAGCATGAGCACTGGCGTTGCCACCTTCCGCGTCCGCATCCGCGTGCACACCTCGAACCCGTCCGGTCCGGGCAGCATCACATCCAGCACGATCACGTCGTACTCGCCAGCCAGCACCGCGGCCAGGGCTTGGTCACCGTCGGTGGCGACGTCGGCGACGTGGCCTTCTTCTCGCAGCCCGCGGGAGAGGAGCGCGGCCATTTTGGGTTCGTCTTCGACTACCAGGACGCGCATGGCCACCTCACGATCCGGCATCCCCGGTCACCGGGGAAGTTGTTCTCATCGTCCTCTCATCGACTGCTCGTACCGTCTGCGGTGCAACCAGGGTTGCAGCACACGAGTGCCCCAGCGAGCAGGAGGGGAGCATCGACGTGTCCGTCAATGCGCAGCTCATCCCCGGTGGAGAATGCGCCCCACGACGTCCGGCTAGCGGCGGAGCCGATGAGCTGTGGTGTCGAACAGTCGACGCTGGGCGAGGTGGCTGGCCACGGCGGCGGCCACGGTCGCGGCGGCCAGCAGCATGTACATGACCACGATCTGGTAGCGGATCGCGGTCAGTGGGTCGACGCCGGCCAGGATCAGCCCGGTCATCGCCCCCGGCAGGCTGATCAGGCCGACGACCTTGGTCGAATCGATCGCGGGCAGCAGTGCAGTACGGGCGGCCGAACGCCGGTGCGGGGCGAAGGCGTCCACGAGCGACATCGCCAGCGCCAGGCGCGCCTCGATCACCGGCCGGGCGTGACGCACGTCTTCGACCAGCCGCAGCAAGGTCAAGCCGGTGGCCTGCATCGCGGTGGCCACGATCATGCCGCCGATCGGCACCACGACCTCGGGCCGAGCCGGCAGGACGCCCAGGAGCAGCAGGCTGGCCAGCGAGACCAGCGAGCCGACGGCGATCGCGACGGTGGCCAGCAGCCATCCGCGAGGCACACCCCGACCGCGCCGACCAGCAACGTGCCCGGCGACCAGCACCATCAATCCCACCCAGCCCGCGGCACCGAGCAGCCCGGCGTGCTGGAACAGCAGCAGGAGCACGACGCCGACGGCGGCCAGTTGCGCGGCGGCCCGCGCGGAGGCGATGAGCAGGTCGCGGGTGAGGCCGAACCGCTGGTGGACGGCGACCGCGACGGCCACCGCCACCAGCAGCACCGATGCCGCCACCTGCAGCCAGGTCACGTCCGTGGTGATCATGAGGCTGCCTCCGGGTACTGGATGTCGTCGGGTGCGCCCGAGGCCAGCACGCGGCCGTGGTCCAGCAGGATGACGTGGTCGGCGACGCGGCGGACTTGGTCGGCGTTGTGGCTGACCAGCACAACCGCACAGCCGCGCCCGACAAGATCGCGGACGGTGCGCTCGATGGCGGTGGCACTGGCCGCGTCCAGTGACGCGGTGGGCTCATCGAGCAGCAGAACCTCCGGCTCCAGCGCCAAGGCGCGAGCCAGGCACACCCGTTGGGCTTCCCCGCCGGACAGCCCTGTGGTGCTGCGATCGAGAAACGACAACGGCAGGCCGACCCGAGACAACAGGGCACCTACCTCCTCTGGGGCCACGTGCGGGCAGCCGAGGCGGATCTCCTCGGCCACCGACTCGCTCAACAACTGGGGCTGCTGCGCGACGAGCTGCACTCGGCGTCGCAGATCCAGCACGTCATACCGGCCCAGCGCGGTCCCGTGGAAGGTGATCTGCCCGGCGTCGGGGTCATCCAGCCGGACCAGCAACCGCAGCAACCGCGACTTGCCCGCCCCACTGCGGCCCACCACAGCGGTGCACGCAGCGGGCGGGATCTGCGCCGAAACGTCCTCCAGCACGAGCGCCGGGCCGTGCCGCAGCGTCACGCCACGGAGGGCGAACACCGAGTCCTGCTGCACATCGACCCCCTCGCTGAGATTCTTGTAACCATGGTTACATCGTGGAGGATAGTGATGGCAATGCCTCAACGGCTCCGTTCCGAGAAGTCAGGCTGGTTCTCCCGGCCAAGTCACATCGGCCCTTCGGTCACCGTGGCCGTGCTCGCGGCTGTGGCCCTCGTGGTCAGCGGCTGCAGCGGCGGAACCACACCGCCGCACCAGCAGCATCCCGCCGCGGGCACGGGTGCCCAAGCCGCGGAGGCGCCAGTGCCCACGACCGAGGCTGACTGGCGAGGTGCGGCCGAGGTGCTGGGCCGGCCGGGCAAGCTCAAAGACGGCACGGTCTACCGGTTCAGCTTCCCGCGCTCGGACCTGGACGTGACCTCGCAGAACGTGACGGTCAAGCCCGCGTTGGCGCTGGGCTCCTACGCGGCTTTCGCTCGCTATCCGGATGGCTCGTCGATGGTGATGGGCGATTTGGTGGTCACCGAAGGCGAGTTGCCCGCCGTGACCGATGCGTTGCAGCGCGCGGGGATCAACCAGACCGCCATTCACAAACACCTGTTGGATGAATCCCCGCCGGTGTGGTGGAGCCCATATCCACGGCCACGGCAACCCCCAAGACCTCGCCCGCGGCATCCGGTCCGCTCTGGACGCCACTGCCACGCCACCGCCCAGCAGCCAGCAGCAGCCCCCGCCGGAGCTGGACACCGCAGGAATCGATGCCGCGCTCGGGCGCAAAGGAACCGCTGAAGGCGGGGTCTATAAGTTCTCCGTGCCCCGCAAGGAGACCATCAGCGATTCCGGCATGGTCGTGCCACCCGCGATGGGCGTGACCACGGCGCTGAACTTCCAACCCACCGGCGGAGGCCGCGCCGTGATCAACGGCGACTTCGCCATGACCGCAGGCGAAGTACAGCCGGTGCTACGAGCCCTACGGCAACACGGCATCAGCGTGATCTCACTGCACAACCACGGACTGAACGACGAACCGCGCCTGTTCTACACCCACTTCTGGGCCGAAGGCGACGCTGTCCAACTCGCCCAAGCCCTGCGCCCGGCGCTGGACGCCACCAACGTGAAGCCACCCAAGTAACGGGCCGCAGCCATGACGCACCACCTGGTCGACTCCCGCACGTCCCCCCGCGGCGGCAAGGGCCTGCCGACGGCGGCGCGGCGTCTCGGGATCGTGGTGTCGGTCGTGCTGATCGGCGCGGCCGGGTGGCTGCTGGTCCGGGAACTGCGCGGGCTGCGTTTCGGCGCGGTCGTGGGCTATCTCGGCACGGTCTCGCCCGGGTGGCTGCTGGTGGCGCTGGTCGGCACGGTCGCGGCCTACGTCGCGCTCGTCGGCTACGACGCGCTCGCGCTGCGGCACGTTGGCCACCCGTTGCCGTGGCGGCGGGTGGTGCGCGTGGGGTTGATCGGGTTCGGGATCAGCAACACGGCCGGCCAGGTGTGGTTGGCCGGTGGCGCGGTGCGGTATCGCCTCTACCGGGCGGCGGGGCTGGCTGCCGGCGAGATCGCCGGCGTGGTCGTGTTCGTGTCGCTGGCGTTCTGGCTGGGCTATCTCGCCCTGGCCGGCGTGGTGTTCCCCCTCGCCGCGCCCGGCGTGCCCCCGAGTCTGCGGCTGGGCGTTCCGCTGGACACGCTGGGGTGGGTCTGCCTGGCCCTGGTGGGCGCCTACCTGGCCTGGTGTGGGCTCGGGCAGGACCAAGCCCGATTGCGCCCACCGGCGCTGCGGGTGGCGCTGCCCCAGGTCGGGGTGGCCGTGCTGCGCACGCTGCTCACCGCGAGCGTGCTGTACGCGGTGCTGCCGGAGGGGGTCGACTACCTCGCCGTCCTGGGCGTGTTCGTGTTCGCCGTCGGCATCGCAACCCTCGGGCAGGTGCCGGGCGCGGCCGGGGTGCTGGAGGCCGTGGTGCTGGTGGCGCTGCCCGCCCTCGACCCGGCCGCGGCCGTGGGCGCGCTCGTGCTGTTCCGGCTCCTGTACTACCTGCTGCCCCTCGCGGCGGCGCTGGTCGCCCTGACCTTTTCCGAACTCCACCCCCGTCCCGGAGGCGCATCGTGAGCCCGGAGACGCAGCACATGCCCACCCGGCGAGAGCGCTCGTTCGAGCGCGCCCGCGCGATCCTGCGTGCCTACCCGGCCGCCAAGGCCCAACTCGCCGTGCTCGACGACAAGCACCTCTTGTTCAACTCCGCCGGCACCGCCTTCATCATGTACGCCGGCCACGGCCGCAGCTGCGTCGCCCTCGGCGACCCGGTTGGCCCGCCGCAGCACGCCCCCGCGCTGATCCGGCAATTCCACACCATGTGCACCACCCGCGGGCTGCGGCCGGTGTTCCACGAACTCAGCAATGACCACCTCGCCACCGCCACCACCCTGGGGCTGCACCCGCTGCGCATCGCCGAGGAAGCCCGCGTGCGCCTGGACACCTTCTCGCTGACCGGCCGCCGGCGGCACAACCTGCGCAACCGGCTGCGCAACGCGACCAAGGACGGGCGCACCTTCACCTGGGTCCCCTCGTTGGCCCACGCCCCGCACCGGCTGTCCGAACTACACGCAATCTCCCACGAGTGGCTGGGCACGAAACCTTCCCGGGAAAAACGCTTCTCGCTGGGCCGGTTCGACCCCGACTACCTGACCACCGTCGACTTCGCTGCCGGCCTCATCCAGCAGCACGACCAGCCCCTCGCCTTCGTCACCACCTGGGCCGGTACCAGCCACCAGGAGCTGTACCTCGACCTCATGCGCTGCCGGCCCACTGCCCCGCGCGGCACCATGGACCTGCTGTTCGTCCGCATGCTGCAGCAGGCCCACGCCGACGGATACACCTGGTTCAACCTCGGCATGTCCCCGCTGCCACCGGCCACCGACGACCTCTCCACACGGCGATTCGGCCGGCTCTACGCCCAGGCCCGCGACCTCGCGCACCACTTCTACAACCTCGACGGGCTACGCCAGTACAAAGACAAATTCGACCCCCACTGGTCGCCCCGCTACCTACTCGCCCCGAGCCGACCCGGCCTCCTCCGCGCCCTGTCCGACGTCGCCCTGCTCACCTCCGGCGGCACCCGCGGCATCCTCGGCGACACCTGGCACCACCTCACCCGACGCCGATGACCCAGCCACCCGCCCGACAACCCATACACCAGCCACACCCGCCAACGCAGCGACGAGAAGCCCCGGTTTGCTCCAAGCAGGCCTGCTGCACACCGTCCCCGTCCCCAACATGGAAAGGAAACCGCGATGCGACCGCAGAACACCCTGGATTGGGTAGCCTTTGTCCTCCTGCTTGTCGGCGCGTTCGCCTGGGCCGCGTTCATCACCGACGTCAACGTCCTCGACGTAGCCCTGGAACCCATCGCCGACGTCCTCGACGACACCGTCTTCGGACTCATCGGCCTGGCCGGGCTGTACTGGATCGCCCGCGTACTCGGCCTGCCCCCGAAAGCCTCAAGATAGCGGCGTGCCCTCTGCCGCTGTCCGCACAGCGCGACCGTCCCCTGCAGAAGAGGGTATTGATGTAACCATGGTTGTACTGCAACCATGGTTACATGTCATCGGAGGCTGCTGGCCCACATGCGCCCGGGGAGTGGGTGTTGCTGTCGTACCGCATGCCGCGGGAGCCCTCCACCCCGAGGATCGCGGTGTGGCGCAAGCTCAAACGCCTCGGCGTGGCTCAACTCGCCGACGGGGTCGTCGCGCTCCCGGCCGACGCGCGCACCCGCGAACATTTGGAATGGCTCGCCGACGAGATCATCGAGGGCGGCGGCATCGCCGGGATCTGGATCGCCCGGCCAGCCAGCCTCGCACAGGAGCGGGAACTGGCCTCGGGGATGGCCGAAGCCCGGGCGGGCGAATACCGCGCCCTCGCTGAGGAAGCCACCACGGCCGCCGACCTGGCAGAGAACGCGCGGCTGTCCACGGCGCGGCGACTGCGGGCCGAACTGCGGCGCATCACGCGCCGCGACTACTTCCCGCCACCGGATCGTGAGCAGGCGCGCCGCGCGGTCGAAGCGCTGCTGCATCCCACCGCAACCGACCTGCCGCAGGAGAGCTGACCGATGAAGTGGGCCACCCGCGCCAACATCCACATCGACCGGGCCGCCTGTGCCTGGCTGATTCGCCGCACCATCGATGCCGAGGCGGAGTTCGTCTTCGTCGCCGACCCCGCCGAGGTGCCCACCGACGCGACCCCGTTTGACATGCGCGGGGTCGAACTCGGGCACCACCAGGGGGATTGCAGCTTCGAGACCATCCTGCGCCGCTACGACATCACCGACCCCGTGCTGTGGCGCATCGCCGAGGTCATCCACGAAGCCGACCTCGACGACGAACGCTACGACGCCCCCGAAGCCCCCGGTATCGATGTCGCGCTGCGCGCGCTGTCGATGGTTTGCGACGACGAGCAAGTCCTGGCCCACACCCGCCCGCTGTTCGACGGGCTCTACGAGTACTACCGCCGCGCCACTCTGCTCGGCCGCGAACCCGCATAGCCCCCACTGTCCACAGAGGAACAGAATCGATGCGCGACACCCCCGACCAGTCCACCCCGAAGCCACCAGAGCCGCCGCAGGACACCTCCGAAAACGCCCCGGAATCCGCGGCCACACCCCAGTCGCGTAGCGGCGATCTGGTGCCATTTCGGCAGGCGCTGCGGACCTGGTTTGCCATCTCGCTGCAGACCTTCGGCGGACCGGCCGGGCAAATCGCGGTCATGCAACGCACCCTGGTCGACGACAAACGCTGGATCGGCCAACGCCGCTTCCTGCACGCCCTGAACTACTGCATGCTGCTGCCCGGCCCCGAAGCCCAACAACTCGCCATCTACGTCGGGTGGCTGCTCAACGGAGTCCGCGGCGGACTCGCCGCCGGCACGCTGTTCGTCCTGCCCGGTGTCATCGCCCTACTCGCGCTGTCCGCCATTTATGTGGGCTTCGGTGACACCATCCTCGTCACCGCGATCTTCGCCGGACTTGGCCCCGCAGTGGTGGCCATCGTCGCCCAAGCCGTCCACCGGGTCGGCAAACGCGCCCTGACCCACCCCGCCCTGATCGCCATCGCGATCGGCGCCTTTCTCGCCCTGGCACTGTTCGGCGTCCCGTTTCCCATCGTGATCGCCGTGGCCGCATTCGCCGGATGGCTGCTCGCCAAGATCAAACCCCACGCACTGCGCGCCGGAAACGGCACCGAGAACAGCAACGGCCCGCAACCACTGATCGCCGACGATGCCCTGCACACCGAACGCCCCACCCTCGGTCGAGCCGCCCGCATCATCCTCATCAGTGCGGCACTCTGGGGACTGCCGCTACTGGCCGTCGCGCTCCTGACCGGCGTGGGCAGCGTGTTCACCACCCAGGGCATGTTCTTCTCCGGCACCGCACTCGTGACCTTCGGCGGCGCCTATGCCGTGCTCGCCTTCGTCGCCCAACGTGCCGTCGAAGTCTATGCCTGGCTCTCGGCAGGGGACATGGTCCGCGGTCTGGGCCTGGCTGAAACCACCCCGGGACCATTGATCATGGTCGTGCAGTTCGTCGCGTTCCTCGGCGCCTACCACCACCCCGGCGGCCTCAACCCCTGGATCGCCGGAATCCTCGGCGCGCTCATCACTACCTGGGTCACCTTCGTGCCCTGCTTCCTGTTCATCTTCCTCGGCGCCCCACACATCGAACGACTCCGCAACAACCACACCCTCTCCGCGGCGCTGACTGGCATCACCGCCGCCGTGGTCGGTGTTATCGCCAACCTCGCCCTCTACTTCGCCACCCACACCTTCTTCGGGGCCAGCAATCAGCTTCGCCTGGGAATCTTCGATGTGAACGTCCCCGACCTGGCCACCGTCAAACCGGTCGCGGTCGCCATCACCGTCGTCGCCATCGTCCTGATCTTCCGGCTGCGCTGGTCAGTACTCCGCACGCTCGGCATCTGCGCCTTGCTCGGCCTTGTCGCAGGGCTGACCGGGCTACCAATGACCTGAACACGAGCCAAGCCGCTGCTATCAGCGGTGCCGCTTACATCTCCTACCACCACGGCCGCAACGACTGAGGTGAACGCATCCGCACACGACACACGACGGATCCGCATCGGCCAACGATCCCTATTCGCCGTCAGCAGACCCCGGCATGAACCAAGACGAGCAGCTCATACCCAAGTGCAACCCAACTACCTTGCGGGATTAGAACTCGAAAAGCCGTCCTGACCAGCACTTTTGCGTCAGACACCGGAAACGCACCACGGACCGACAGGAAGCCCCTTCACCTGCCATTTCCGCAGGTCATCGAACATGGAGGGGCTTCCTATGGTTACCCTACCTGTGGAGGTTGGGGGAGCTTATTTCAACACAAAGTACCAGGTCACAGCGCTAGAAGGACTGCGGTAAAAGCTGCCGGACCTGAATGCGCCCGCCCAAACGAAACCGAAGCAGGCTAAGCCTGGCCGCGCTCGACGGAGACCAAGTGCGGCAACTGATCGAGGGCTACACCTCGGGCGCGACCGTCTACCAGCTGGGTGATCAGTTCGGTATCGAGCGCCGAACCGTGTCCACCATCCTGCATCGCCACGGGGTCCCGATGCGCCGTCGCGGCCTGTCCGCCGAGCAGATCGACGACGCCGCCCGGCTCTACCACCAGGGGTGGTCACTGGCCCGGATCGCCGGACGCATGGATGTCGCTGCCTGCCCACCCCTCGCGCTGCTGCTATCGGTCGAACTACTCAACCAGGCCATCAAGCGGCGCCGCGCGGAGATGACGATCGAGAACGGTCCTGAGTCTGCCGAGGCCGGCTCAGCGCTGCCGGCTTCGGCAGATTCAGGCGGGGCCAGCCAGACGCTGGACGCTCTTGTAGAGGCCGAGAGGGTGCCAGCATTTCGCACGGTCGTGAACAACATGCCTGGTCATAGCACCGAAGCCGACTCAGCGGAACCGTACGGTGAAGAGGGTGATCCGCTATATGGGGAGGCATACCGGCTCGACGCCGAACACTGGAACCTGTACCAACGCCCGATCTCAGCCGACACGCTCCGCCGCAAGCTCAGCATCGGCTCGAAACGAGCCCGCGCCCTCACCCACCACATCCGCCAGCACCGCCAACCCGCAGCAGTGCTCACGGCAGTGGACTGAGCACCGGACTCGCGGTGGGCCGCCTCCGCCGGGCGCTAGGCCCGAAGAGGTGGAGGCCCACACACCACGTTGCTTATCGTGGTTTCTCTGCTGTGATGAGCGCATATCCAAGGGTGCCGGTGGCGGCGGCGTCGGCGGCGAGTCGCGTGTAGTGCAGTACGGCGTTGACGTCGATCCCGGCGGCGACGAGTTGGTCGGGGGCGGTCATGCGGAGCAGTTTCAGCCGCGCTTCCATCATGTCGATCATCGACCGCAGTGCCTCGTCGTGGCTTTGGGTGTCGGTGGTGCGTAGTCCGGCGGTGTCGAGGATGGCGATGTAGTCGTCAAGTGGACGGGCGTCGGCGATGCAGGCGACCCAGCCGGCAAGTCCGGTGAGTTCGGTGGGGAGACCGTCGGGGTGCACGGTGATGTCGGTGATGCCGACCCGGCCACCGGGCCGGAGCACGCGCGCGAATTCACGTGCTGCGGTGGGTTTGTCGGGGAAGGTGCAGAATGCGCATTCGCAGACCACGGCGTCGAACTCGGCGTCGGCTAGGGCGTGTTGCTAAAAGTTGTTCCGGGATGTGTGGGCGATGCTTGGGGGGTGTC
>NZ_BAABII010000001.1:0-262816 GCF_039542665.1 Saccharopolyspora cebuensis | reverse complement strand
CTCGGCGGCCGCGGCGTGGGCGGCGGGACTCCGGGTGCGGCGACTCCGGGTACGGCTCGCGGCGGCTCCGCTCCGGTCCGGGGCGGCTCGTCGGGCATCGGCGGCGGTCCCGGGGACACCACCGCGGGGCGCACCGCGGGCGGGAGCCCGGGCAGCCGACCGGCGGGCGGCGCGCTGATGGGACCTGCTGCGACGCGCGGCGGTCAGGCCCGGTCCGAGGAGGACCAGGAACACGACAACCAGTACGCCGTGGACGAGACCCCGTTCGACGACGAGCGGCTCGTCGCCCCGGCGGTGCTGGGCGGCGAGGCACCGCAGCGCGACGAGGAGCCCGGCCGCGGCGAGGAATCGGGCCACGGCCGGGAATCCGGGTCCGGCGACGAACCGGCGAAGCGGGACTGACGTGCGACCAGGGGCCGAGGCCGATCCGGTCATGCTCTCCGCCGCCGAGTTCGACGTGGTGTGCGAGGCGGAGAAGCTCACCGAGCACCGGCACGTGGTGCTGGAGGTGCCGAGCCCGGGTGCGTCCCGCGCCGAACGCGACCGGCTCGTCGCCGAGGTCTGGGCGGGCCTGCGCGGCAGGCGGTTGGCGGAGACCGGGCGGGACCGGGTCGACGTCGACTTCGGCGATCTGCTGGCCCTGCTGGACCGGCCGCAGCGCAGCGTGGACGTGCGGATCTGGGCCGACCGGCGGATCCGGGCGCTGGCCGCGGGTTCCGGCGAGGCGGGGGTGCTGGCCGTGGTGGACGGCGACGTCGTGGAGCTCACCGCGCTGCGCGGCGGCGCGCTGGCCGAAGCGGCCGTGTCGGTGGCCGGGGACGTGCCCGCCGGGCGCGGGCGCTCGGTGAGCCTGCCCAACGACGTGCTGCGGGAGGCGGGCCGGCTCGCCGGAACCGACGATCCGCACCTGTTCTCCGACGAGCTGCGCGCCCTCGGGGTGCCCGGTGACGACGCGGTGGACGTCTCGCACATGACCGCGGGGATGGGGGTGCGCGGCCAGTTCGGCGCGGAGAGCCGCCCCCGGCGCGGGGGCCGGGCCGACCGCGCGGAGCGGGTGGTGGCCTTCCACGACACCCCGTCCGGCCGCTACCTGCACGTGGTGCGCCCCAGCGGGGACGGCCGCCGGTGGAGCACCATCGCCCCCGCCGACGGCAACCGCATCGCCGAGTACGTCCGGGACCTGCTGGACGAGGTGCACGAGGACCGGCCGTAGCCTGGGCGCGTGATCGGCTTCGACGAACTGCTGGCCCGGGCCCGGGCGCTGGCCGGGACCGGCTCGCGGCGGGTGCTGGGCATCGCGGGCGCGCCGGGCGCGGGCAAGGGCACGGTGGCGCAGCGGGTGCTCGCCGAGCTCGGTGCCGAGGCGGCGCTGGTGCCGATGGACGGCTTCCACCTGGCGGGCGCCGAACTGCGCAGGCTGGGGCGGCAGGACCGCAAGGGCGCGCCGGACACCTTCGACGCCGCCGGGTACGTCGCGCTGCTGCGCCGGCTCCGGGACCCGGGCGGGGAGACGGTGTACGCGCCGGAGTTCCACCGCGAGGTCGAGGAGTCCTACGCCGGGTCGATCGCGGTGCCGCCGGAGGTCCCGCTGGTGATCACCGAGGGCAACTACCTGCTCCTGGACACCCCGCCGTGGGCCCCGGTCCGCGGGCTGCTCGACGAGTCCTGGTTCCTGGCGCCCGACGACGAGCTGCGGGTGCGGCGGCTGATCGACCGCCACGTGCGGTACGGCCGCACCCCGGAGCAGGCCCGGGAGTGGGTGCTGCGCAGCGACGAACGCAACGCGGCGCTGGTCGCCCCCACCGGTTCCCGAGCCACCCTGCGAATCCCGAACGACCCGTCCTGAACGCCCGCACCCAACTCCTGAACGGGTGACCTTTTCCAGGTGAGGGGCACCCTTGCCCCAGTATGTTGGACAAGGGTGCCCCTCACTCAGCCCTCTTCCGGGTGAAAAGCGGTGGTGCGGCGGAGTTCGGCGCGGACGTCGTCGGGGATGCGGCCGGTGTGGTCCACCGGCGTCCACGGTTCGGTGCGCACCCACTGCGAACCGCAGCCCCGGCAGGCCAGCAGCGGCAGCCCGTCGAGCTCCGCGCGGGTCCGGTGCCACGAGCACAGCGACCGGCAGGCGTGCACGGCCAGGCGCGTCACGGCGTGCCCGAGGTCGTGGCGCCCCCGGTCGTGGTCCTCGACGCGGCGGTGCCCTGGTTGCTCGTGGTTCCCGGCTCCCCGGTCGAGGTGTCCGTCGTGGGTGGGGGTTCCGTCGTGTCCGGCGGCTTCGACGTCGAGGTCTCGGTCGGCGTCGTCGGCTCCGGGTCGTCCGAGGATGGCGGCGGCGGAGGGGGGACCGGCGGCGGGCGGTGCGGTGGCCGGTGGCCGGGGGGTGGGTCCTCGCCGGTGGGCGTGCGGGTCGGGGAGTCCGAGGTGGTCGGGGGCGTCGTGGACGACGTGGTCCCGGCGGTGGTCGTGCTGGTGCCCGGCGGCGGGGGCGGGGGGAGCTGCCCGGACGAGTCCGCGGAGGTCGGGACCGGCCGGGAGGTGGCGGTCGGCTTCAGCGAGAAGTCGGGGGCGTCGCCCGCCTGCGTGCCGGGTCCCGCGGCGATCGCGGCGGCGGTGGCGAACACGGTGGAGATCACCATGCCGGAAGCGGCCCACAGCACGAGGCGCTTCGGTCTGGCGTCCGGGTCTTCCTGCCGCATCGCATCCCTCGGTGTTCTCGTCGTCCGCACCGTTCAGCGCGCACCGGGCGGGTCGTGCCGGGGGCCACCGTAGCGATCCGGGTCCGGGGCCGGGCCCGCAGGGCGCCGACCGCGGCCGTGCGGGATCATGCGGGCGTGACGGATACCGGAACGCGGCGGTTGACCGCATGGGTGCACGGTGAGGTCCAGGGCGTCGGATTCCGCTGGTGGACGCGGGCCCGCGCGCTCGAACTGGGTCTGGTCGGCAGCGCCACCAACCTGCCGGGACGGCGGGTCGAGGTGGTCGCCGAAGGTCCGGCGCAGGCGTGCGAATCGCTCCTGGTGGCGCTGCGCTCGGCGGACGCGCCGGGATCGGTGGAGCACGTCGCCGAGCAGTGGTCGGAACCCAGGGGCGGGCTCGACGGCTTCGTCGAACGCTGAGCAGTCGAACGCTGAGCACGCGGGCACCCGCGGACGCACGGACGGTTCTGCGGCAACTCCGACGTCCTCGCAGGTAGAGTCGGCCGGACGTGGCAGGAACCGGGCGATCCGGTGCGCCGAGCGGTAACGGGAAGGTCGACGCCGTGCACCTCAAGAGCTTGACGCTCAAGGGATTCAAGTCCTTCGCCTCGGCCACCACGCTGCGCTTCGAACCCGGCATCACCTGCGTCGTCGGGCCCAACGGCTCGGGCAAGTCGAACGTGCTCGACGCGCTCACCTGGGTGATGGGCGAGCAGGGCGCCAAAGCGCTGCGCGGCGGCAAGATGGAGGACGTCATCTTCGCGGGCACCGCGGGCCGGGCGCCGCTGGGCCGCGCCGAGGTGACGCTGACCATCGACAACGGCGACGGCGCGCTGCCGATCGACTACACCGAGGTCTCGATCACCCGGCGGATGTTCCGCGACGGCGCCAGCGAGTACGAGATCAACGGCAACTCCTGCCGCCTGATGGACGTGCAGGAGCTCCTCTCCGACTCCGGCATCGGCCGGGAGATGCACGTGATCGTCGGGCAGGGCCAGCTCGCCACCATCCTGCAGGCCAAGCCCGAGGAGCACCGGCGGCTGATCGAGGAGGCCGCCGGGGTGCTCAAGCACCGCAAGCGCAAGGAGAAGGCGCTGCGGAAGCTCGACGCGATGCAGGCCAACCTCACCCGGCTGACCGACCTCACCGGCGAGTTGCGTCGCCAGCTCAAGCCGCTGGGCAAGCAGGCCGAGATCGCCCGCAAGGCGCAGACCGTGCAGGCCGACCTCCGGGACGCGCGGCTGCGGCTGATCGCCGACGACCTGGTCACCGCCCGCGCCGAGCTGGCCCGCGACGAGGCCGACCAGGAGACCGCCCGGGTCAAGCGCGCCGAGGTGGAGCGGGCGCTGCAGTTCGCCCAGTCGGAGGAGAAGACCCTCGAGGAGAAGGTCGCCGCCGACGCGCCCCGGCTGGAGAAGGCCCAGGAGACCTGGTACCGCCTCTCCGCGCTGGAGGAGCGGCTGGGCGGCACGCACCGGCTCGCCGCCGAACGGCACCGGCACCTCACCGCCCAGGCCGAGGAGCACCGGCCGGGCCGCGATCCCGAGGAGCTCGACGCCGAGGCCGAGGAGGCCGCCGAGCAGGAGGTCGAGCTGCGCGAGGCGATGGAGGAGGCCCGCGACGCGCTCACCGAGGTCGTCGATCGCCGCTCCGAGCTGGAGGCGGCGCTGAAGGAGGCCGAGCAGGCCCACCTCGCGGCGGTGCGCGCCATCGCCGATCGCCGGGAGGGCGTGGCCCGGCTGTCCGGCCAGGTGGAGTCGGTGCGCGGCAAGGCGGAGTCGGCCGAGGAGGAGCGGGAGCGGCTCTCCGGCGAGCTGGAGGAAGCCGTCGCGCGCGCCGAGGAGGCGGAGCGGCGGCACGCCGACGCCGAGGAGGAGGGCGGCGGGCAGGACGCCGACGACGCCGGTCTCCAGGAGCGCCGGGAATCCGCAGCCGAGGCGCGGGACGCGGCGCGGGCCCGGGTCGAGGAGCTGGTCAAGGCCGAACGCGCCGCCGAGCGCGACATCGCGTCGTGGAAGGCGCGGGTCGAGGCGCTGGCGATGGGCCTGCAGCGCAAGGACGGTGCCGGGACGCTGCTGGCGGCCGAGCTGCCCGGCGTGCTCGGGACGGTGGCCGGGCTGATCACCGTGGAACCGGGCGCCGAGGTGGCGCTGGCCGCGGCCCTGGGCGCGGTGGCCGACGCGGTCGCGGTGCGGGGGGTGGCCGACGCGGTGACCGCGTTGGAGCTGCTCAAGACCGACGAGGCGGGGCAGTCCGGGCTGCTGGTCGGCGGCGCGGAGTCACCGGACCGCTCGGGGTGGCCGCCGGGGGCGGCGCGCTGGGCGGTGGACCTGGTGCAGGCCCCCGACGAGCTGCGGCCGGCGCTGACCCGCGCGCTGGAGCGCGTCGCGGTGGTCGACTCGCTCGACGAGGCGCGGCCCCTCGTCGAGGCCGATCCGGCGGTGCGCGCGGTGACCGCGCAGGGCGACGTGCTCGGCGTGCACTGGGCCAGCGGCGGTTCGGCGGACCGGCAGAGCGTCATCGAGGTGCGCGCCGCCGTCGACGAGGCCGAGGCCGAGCTGGCCGCCGCGCAGCGCAGGCTGGACCAGCACTCGGCGGCGCTGGAAGGCGCCCGCGCCGAGGAGGAGGCGCGGCGCGGCGAGGTCCGCGCGGTCCAGGAGGAGATCAACGAGGCCAAGGTGCGGCGGGCGCGCAGCACCGAGCGGGTGTCCAGCCTGGCCGGGGCGGCCCGCTCCGCCTCGGCGGAGGTCGACCGGCTCCGCCAGCAGAGCGTGCGGGCCGAGCAGACCCGCACCGACGCGCTGGCCAAGCTGGAGGAGCTGCAGGCGCGGCTGGACGCGGTGCAGCGGGAGCAGGACGACGCCGCCGAACCCGACACCGACGAGCGCGACCGGCTCAACACCGAGCTGGTGACCGTCCGGCAGCAGGAGATGGACGCGCGGCTGGGGCTGCGCACCGCCGAGGAGCGGGCCCGCGCGGTGCAGGGCCGCGCCGACCAGTTGCGCCGCGCCGCCCGGCACGAGCGCGAGGCCCGGGCCCGCGCCGAAGCCGCCCGCCGGGCCAAGGAGCGCGCGGCGCGGGTGACGCAGGCGGTGGTCGAGGGCTGCCGGACCGCGCTGGACCGGATCGCGGTCTCGCTGCGCACCGCCACCGAGGAGCGCGACCTCGCCCAGGCCCAGCAGCGCGAGCACGACCAGGCCCTCGGCGTGGTGCGGGCGCGGGTCCGCGAGCTCAGCGGCGAGCTGGAGAAGCTCACCGACGCGGTGCACCGGGACGAGGTGGTCCGCGCCGAGCAGCGGCTGCGCATCGAGCAGCTGGAGTCCAAGATCATCGAGGACTTCGGGATCGGGCTCGACGACCTCGTCGACGAGTACGGTCCCACGGTGCCGATCCCGCCCAGCGCCGCCGAACTCGCCGAGTACGAGGCGGCCCGGGAGCGCGGCGAGGAGGTCAGCGCGCCGCCGCCGGTGCCCTACGACCGCGCCGCCCAGGAGCGCCGGGCCAAGCGCGCGGAGAAGGACCTGTCCCTGCTGGGCAAGGTGAACCCGCTGGCGCTGGAGGAGTTCGCCGCGCTGGAGGAGCGCTACAAGTTCCTGTCCACCCAGCTGGAGGACCTCAAGGCCACCCGCCGCGACCTGCTCAGCGTGGTCAAGGAGGTCGACGAGAAGATCCTCGAGGTCTTCACCGCCGCCTTCCACGACGTCGCCGCCGAGTTCGAGAAGGTGTTCACCGTGCTGTTCCCCGGCGGGGACGGGCGGCTGGTGCTCACCGACCCCGAGGACATGCTCACCACCGGCGTCGAGGTGGAGGCCCGCCCGCCGGGCAAGAAGGTCAAGCGGCTGTCGCTGCTGTCCGGCGGCGAGAAGTCGCTGACCGCGGTGGCCATGCTGGTGGCGATCTTCCGCGCCCGGCCCTCGCCGTTCTACGTGCTCGACGAGGTGGAGGCGGCGCTGGACGACACCAACCTGCGGCGGCTGATCACGCTGCTCGACCAGCTCCGGACGACCTCGCAGCTGCTCATCATCACCCACCAGAAGCCGACCATGGAGATCGCCGACGCGCTCTACGGCGTGACCATGCGCGGCGACGGGATCACCCAGGTGATCTCGCAGCGCCTGAGCGGCCAGCCGACCGCGCCGCAGGAGGAACTCCCCGAGGCACCGCCCGAGGGATGACCCTCACCAGGAGCAGGCGGCGTGGGTGACCGAGGTGACCACGAGCGCGGCCACCGCGAGCCCGCCGCAGACCACCGGCCAGCGCGGCGGCGCCGGGCGGGGCCGCGGGCGCGGTCGCGGCGGGATGCGGCGCGGTGCGGCCCGGGTGCGCGGCGCCGGGTGCTCCACCTCGGCCCGGCAGGCCGCGCACCCGGCGACGTGGGTGTGCAGCAGCACCCATTCGACGCCGTCGACCTCGCCCGTCGAATAGGGCGCCAACCTGCGCTGGATCGCCGCGTGTTCCGTGCCGCGCACCGTCTCCCGCTTCCGTCCGCCGGTGTCCGTCGCGTTCTCCATCGACTTCGCCGGACCGCCGCTGAAGGCCCGGGACCGGGAAGTAGGGTGGGCGCCGGTGTCGACGCCAGGAGGCTGCTCATGACCCACCCCTACGGCCAGCCGCCGGGTAACCACCCGCCGCAGCAGGGCCAGCCGATGCCGCCGCCGGGTGGTTACGCGCCGCCGTCGGGGGGGTTCCCGTCCGCGCCCCAGGGGACGCCGCAACCCGGCATGCCGCCCCAGGGGATGCCGCCGCAGCCGGGGATGCAGCCCGGGATGCAGCCGCCGGGGATGCAGCCGCCGGGGATGCCACCGCAGCCGATGCCCGCCGGTCCGCAGCTCCCGCCGCCCCCGCCGGGGATGGGCCGCGTGGTGCTGGACTGCTCGTACTTCCCGCTGGCGTTCATCCTCGCGCTGTTCAAGCCGACCATCACGATCAACGGCCAGCCCGGCCCGCCGGGGGTCTGGGGCAAGCTGCCGATCGACCTGCCGCCCGGCCAGCACCACATCCAGGTGCACACGCCGTACCTGTGGGCGTTCGGGCACGCCGTCGCCGTGGTGCCGGTCGCCGCCGGTCAGCAGGTCGACGTCTACTACAAGCCACCGGCGATCGCCTTCGGCGCCGGTGCGATCGGCCCCGTCCCGCAGGACACCCCGCAGCTCGGCCTCACCCTGGGCATCATGGGCGGGATCTTCGTGCTGTGCCTCCTCCTGGTCCTGCTGCCGACGCTGATGCTGTAACCCGCGCGCACCCCGTTCGTGAACTGAGTGAGGGGCACCCTCGTCCCAGTAAGGGGTCCTTTCAGAATGCGGCGGAGCCGCATGCGGTGAGGCCGTCAACCGGCACCGCGGCGGGTTCTCAGCGGTCTTCTCGCGAGGACAGCCGTGACGCCGTGTACGTCGTTGGTACATCAGGAACGGCTCCCGGAGCGAGAAGACCGCTGAGGTTCCGCTACCCGCACCGCCACGCAGGCCGTTGGCGAAAGCGGTCCTAACCGGGACAAGGGTGCCCCTCACTCACAACCCTTCCGGGTGGGGTGGGCCCGGTGGTGGCGCGGGTGCTCAGGTGGTCTCGGCGGGTTCCGGGTGGTTGCCCCGGTCGCGGTGGCGCAGCGACAGCAGGCCGCCGACCAGCAGCGTCACCACCACCCCGAGCGGGGTGTACCAGGGGTAGGCGAGCGGGGCGGAACCGCCGTCGCCGTCCGGGAAGCGCACCAGGAGGATCACCACCGCCATCACCGCGACGGTGGCCGCGAAGGCGATCACCGCGTCGGCCTGCCGGGCGCGCCGGACGAACAGCCCCAGGAAGAACGCGCCGAGCAGCGCCCCGTAGGTGTAGCCGGTGATGCCCAGGCCGAGCTCGATGACCGGGTTGTCGGTGCCGGTGAACATCGAGGCGAAGACGAACAGCACCGCACCCCACACCAGCACCCAGAGCTTCGCCTGCCGCAGCACGGCCGCGTCGTCCAGCGGACGCCTGGCGAAGCGCCGGGTGATGTCGGTGACCGTGGAGGTGGCCAGCGAGTTCAGCGAGGAGCTCATCGCGGCGGCCAGGATGCCCGCGATGAGCAGCCCGGAGATCCCCGGCGGCATCTGGGTCACGATGAACGTCGGGAACAGGTCGTCGTCGGTGGCCATCCCCATGGCCTCCGGGGCGACGCCGTCGTAGAGCACCCACAGCATCGCGCCGATCAGCAGGAACAGTCCGAACTGGAGGAACACCAGCACGCCGCTGCCGATCAGCGCGGTCCGCGCCGCGCCCAGCGTCCGGGTCGCCAGCAGCCGCTGCACGATGAGCTGGTCGGCGCCGTGCGAGGCCATCGACAGCATCGCCCCGCCGATGATCGCGGTGACGAACGAGTACGGCGAGGTGAGCACCGAGGCGCCGAAGTCGAGGAACTGGAACTTGCCCGCAGCCAGCGCCGTGCCGAACCAGTCGTCCGGCAGCATCCCGGCCAGCACCACCACCGCGATGATCCCGCCGACCACGTAGAGCACCATCTGCAGCGCGTCCACCCACACCACCGCGCGGGTGCCGCCGACGTAGGTGTAGAGCACCGTGACGGCCGTGATGACCAGCAGGATCTGCCAGAACGCCACGTCGATCCCGGCGACCGACAGCATCACCTTCACCGGGATGGCGGTGGCGAACAGCCGCACCCCGTCGGCGAGCAGCCGGGTGACCAGGAACGTCGCCGAGGCGGTGGCCTGCAACCCGGAGCCGAACCGCTGCCCGAGGTAGGCGTAGGCGGTGACCAGCTCGCCGCCGTAGTAGCGGGGCAGCAGCAGGAACGCCACCACGATCCGGCCGAGCAGGTAGCCGATCGCGAGCTGCAGGAAGGTGAAGGAGCCGAGGTAGGCCACCGTGGGCGTGCTGATCACCGTCAGCGTGGAGGTCTCGGTGGCCACCACCGCGAAGCACACCGTCCACGACGGCAGGTTGCGGTCGCTGACGAAGAAGTCCTTCGCCGTGCGCTGCCTGCCCGCCAGCAGCATGCCCAGCACCGGGACCAGCAGCAGGTATCCGACGATGATCACGACGTCCACTGGGTGCACGGGACCTCCTTGGTCGGGCGCGGGATGCGCAGGCGCCGCGGCCGCCGGTCGGCGGGCGCGGGCAGCCGCAGCGGCCCGGCGCCGGGGGTGAGGGCGCCGAGCAGCCGGGGTCCGGTGGCACCGGTGGCGTCCGGGTCGGTGCCCGGGAGGCCGTGCCAGGTGAGGAAGCCGAGCAGCGCGGTGAGCAGGGCTTCCTTGCTCCCCGCGGGGAGGCCGAGTTCGTCGCTGAGCCGCAGCGGCACCGGCATCCGCCGCCGCAGCGCGGCCAGCAGCACGGGGTTGCGGACGCCGCCGCCGGAGACCACCGCGGACCGCACCCGCTCGGCGCGGCAGGCGTCGGCGATGGTGGCGGCGGTGAGCTCGGTGAGGGTGGCCAGCAGGTCGGGGCCCTCGACGGGCGGCACGGCGGCCAGCGCCCGGGTCAGGTGGTCGCGGCCGAACAGCTCCTTGCCGGTGGACTTCGGCGGCGGGCGCCGGTAGTGCGGTTCGTCGAGCAGCACGGCGAGCAGGTCCGGTCGCACCGCGCCGCGCGCGGCCAGGGCGCCGTCGACGTCGGCCCGGGCCCCGCTGACCATCCCGGCGGCCAGGTCCAGCAGCGCGTTGCCCGGTCCGGTGTCGTAGGCGCGCGGCCGGTCGCCGCCGACCACCGTGAGGTTGGCGATCCCGCCGATGTTCAGCGCGGCGACCGGGCCCGGCTCGTCGGCCAGCCACAGCGCGTCGAGCACGGCGGCCAGCGGCGCGCCGTGCCCCCCGGCGGCGACGTCGCGGACCCGCAGGTCGGCGAGCACCGGCAGGCCGGTGGCCTCGGCGATCCACGCGGGCTGCCCGAGCTGGAGGGTGCCGCGCACCGCGCCGTCCTCGACCCAGTGGTGCACCGTCTGCCCGAGCGAGGCGACCAGGTCGGCCCGTCCGCCCGCCAGCTCCACCCCGCGGCGCGCGGCGTCGGCGAAGGCCTGGCCGATCTCGGTGTCCAGCCGGCACAGCTCGGCGGCGCCGCAGGGCTCGGACAGCGCGCGCAGCAACCGTTCGCGCAGCTCAGCCGGGTATGGGAGCTCGGTGTCGCCCAGCGGCCGGAGTTCGACGGCGTCGCCGTCGAGCCGCAGGTCCGCCGCGGCGACGTCGATGCCGTCCATCGACGTGCCGGACAGGATCCCGAGGACCCGACACGACTCCACTTCTGTGGTGTAGTCCACAGCCCGGGTGAATGGCAAGCGTCCGCCGGGGCGGGATGGTGAATCGATCACCGCGCGGGGGGGAACCGGCCGGGGCGCGTTCCGGCGGCGCGCCGCACGGGTGCGAGGATGGCGCGGTGACCACCTCCAACGTGATTCTGATCGTCGTCGTGGCGCTGGTGGTGCTGGCGATCGCCGTCGTCGCCGGCATCGCGCTGCGTCGCAAGCGCCGGATCAGCCTGGGCGAACAGGACGAGACCGCGAGCGGTTCGGAGGCCGTCAAGGACGGCGGCTACCGGGCGGGCGGTGGCATCAGCCTGTCCAGCGGTGGGGCCGGTACCGCCGCCCCGGAGCACCCCGCGGGGGACCGCACCGAGGTGGAGGGCCAGCCCGGGATCGGGGACGACGCGGCCGTGCCGCGGGACAGCGCGCGGCGCGACATCGTCGACGTGCCGCTGCCGGACCAGGGCACCGCCGAAGCCCCGCCGTCGGCCACCGCGCCGGAAGCCCCGGCCGAACCCGAGGCACCGGCCGAACCCGAGACGCCGGAGCCCCGCGCACCGGAGCGCCCCGCCGAACCGGAAGCACCCGCGGAACCGGAAGCACCGGCGCGCCCCGAGGTCCCGGCCGCGCCGACCGCCCCGCCGCAGGAGCGGGTCGAGCCGGTTCCGGAGCCCGAACCGGCGGTCGCCGAGGAGATCGAGGAGATCGAGCCGACCACCGGGCGGCTGGAGCGGCTGCGCGGCAGGCTGTCGCGCTCCCGCTCGTCGCTGGGGCAGGGCCTGCTCGGCCTGCTCGGTGCGGGCGACCTCGACGAGGACTCCTGGGAGGAGGTCGAGGACACCCTCCTGCTCGCCGACCTCGGCGCGGCGACGACCACCGAGGTGATCGAACGGCTGCGCGGCGAGCTGGCCTCCCGCGCGGTGCGCACGCCCGAGCAGGCGCGCGCGCTGCTGCACGAGGTGCTGGTCGACGCGCTGGGCCCGGACATGCCGCGCTCGGTGCAGGCGCTGCCGCACGGCGACCCCGCCGAGGGCGGGAAACCGGCCGTGGTGCTGGTGGTGGGCGTCAACGGCACCGGCAAGACCACGACCACCGGCAAGCTGGCCCGGGTGCTGGTCGCCGACGGCCGGAAGGTGCTGCTCGGCGCCGCCGACACCTTCCGCGCCGCCGCCGTGGAGCAGCTCGCGACCTGGGGCGGCCGGGTCGGCGCCGAGGTCGTCAAGGGCAAGGAGGGCGCCGATCCGGCGAGCGTGGCGTTCGAGTCGGTCAGCCGGGGTTCGGACACCGCGGTGGACGCCGTGCTGGTCGACACCGCGGGGCGGCTGCACACCAAGACCGGCCTGATGGACGAGCTGGGCAAGGTCAAGCGCGTCGTCGAGAAGAAGGCCCAGGTCGACGAGGTGCTGCTGGTGCTGGACGCGACCACCGGCCAGAACGGGCTCACCCAGGCCCGGGTGTTCTCCGACGTCGTCGACGTCACCGGCATCGTGCTGACCAAGCTCGACGGCACGGCCAAGGGCGGCATCGTCTTCCAGGTGCAGCGCGAGCTCGGCGTCCCGGTCAAGCTGGTCGGGCTCGGCGAGGGCCCGGATGACCTGGCGCCCTTCGAACCGCACGCCTTCGTCGACGCCCTCCTGCGCTGAGGCGAACCGGGTGCGGGGCACCTTCATCCGACTAAGCCGGATGAAGGTGCCCCGCACCCAGTTCCCGATGGGGGAGGTTGTCCGGGCGGTGCGCGCTGCTTAGGGTCTGCTGCGGCCCGCCGGGTCGGGAGGAGGCGCCGTGAGCACCGGAGTCCGGGGCACCGCGAGCACGACCGCCGTCGCCACGATCGTGCTGATCGTGCTGACGGCGCTGGCGCTGCGCACGCCGTTCACCGCCGTCGCGCCGCTGCTGGAGGGCATCCAGCGCGACCTCGGGGTGTCCACCACCTTCGGCGGGGTGCTCACCACGCTGCCGGTCGTGTGCCTCGGCGTGTTCGCCTTCGTCGCGCCCCGGCTGCGGCAGCGCTTCGGCGACGAGCGGGTGCTGCTGGGCTGCCTGGTGGTGCTGCTCGTCGGCAACTCGGTCCGCGCGCTCGGCCCGGCGTGGACGCTGCTGGCGGGCACGGTCGTCGTCGGCGCGGGCATCGCGGTCGCCAACGTGGCGGTGCCCGGCCTGATCAAGCGGGACTTCGCGGAGCGGGTGCCGGTGCTCACCGCGGTGCACACGGTGTGCATGACGCTCGGCGGCGCGCTGGCGGCGAGCCTGGTGGTGCCGGTGGGACGCGCCCTGGACTCGGCCTGGCGGCTCCCGCTGGGCCTGGTCGCGGTGCCGGTGCTGGTGGCGCTGCTGATCGGCGCTGCGGTGCCGCGCGCCGCCGCGGCACCGGCGACCGGGTCCGCGGTGCTGTGGCGGGTGCCGCTGGCCTGGCAGGTCACCGCGTTCATGGGCACCCAGTCGTCGATGGCCTACGTGGTGTTCGGCTGGCTGCCGACGATGGTGCAGGCGCGCGGGCTGAGCCCGGCGGCGGCCGGGTTCGCGCTGGGCGTGCAGGCCGCGGTGCAGGCGGTCGGTTCGCTCGCGGTGCCGCTGCTGTGCCGCCGGTTCCGCGATCAGCGGGGGATCGCGGTGGCGCTGGCCGCCCTGATCGCGCTCGGCTTCGCCGGGGTGCTGCTGGCCCCGGCGCCCGGCGGGGTGTGGACGGCGGTGGTGCTGCTCGGGGTGGCCCAGGGCGCGGCCTTCGGCCTCGCGGTGACGCTGTTCGGACTGCGCTCGCCGGACAGCAGCACCACGGCCGCGCTGTCCGGGATGGCGCAGGGCGCCGGGTACCTGCTCGCGGCGGCGGGTCCGCTGCTCATCGGCCTGCTGCGCGACCTCACCGGCGGCTGGACGGCTCCGCTGGTGCTGCTGCTGGGGATCTGCGCCGCGATGGCCGTCGCCGGGCTGCTGGCCGGGCGCCCGGTCCAGCTCGACCGGTCGGCCCGCGACGCGAGCGCGTAACACGACGCGCGGCCGAGTTCACCACGCCGAAACAGCGGATCGCACCGGCGGAAACAGGCGCCGCCCACACTCCGGCGCAACGAGGTCCGCACGGGGGAGGCAAGGTGAATTCAGGCGACACGGCATGGGTGCTCACGAGCGCGGCGCTGGTGCTGCTCATGACGCCCGGACTGGCGTTCTTCTACGGGGGCATGGTGCGCTCCCGAGGCGTGCTGAACATGCTCATGATGAGCCTGGGCAGCATCGGGGTGGTCGGCGTGCTCTGGGTGCTGTTCGGCTACTCGGCGGCGTTCGGCACCGATCTCGGCGGGCTCGGCCTGCTGGGCAACCCGGCCGAGTTCTTCGGCATGAGCGGGCTCCTGGGCGAGGACCGGCTCTCGGACGGCATCCCGACGATCGCGTTCGCCGGTTTCCAGGCGATGTTCGCGATCCTGACCGTGGCGCTGATCTCCGGCGCCATCGCCGACCGGGCGCGCTTCGGCCCGTGGCTGCTGTTCGCCGGGCTGTGGGCGGTCGTCGTCTACTTCCCGGTCGCGCACTGGGTCTTCGCGTTCGACTCGACCGACGAGGCGGGCGGCGTCACCGCGGTCGGCGGCTGGATCGCCAACCGGCTGGCCGCGATCGACTTCGCCGGCGGGACCGCGGTGCACATCAACGCCGGAGCCGCCGCGCTGGCCCTGGCCCTGGTGCTGGGGCGGCGTTCGAGCTGGCCGAAGGACCCGGGCAAGCCGCACAACCTGCCGCTGGTGGTGCTCGGCGCCGGGCTGCTGTGGTTCGGCTGGTTCGGCTTCAACGGCGGTTCGGCGCTGGCCGCGGACACCACGGCCGCCGTCGTGCTGGTCAACACCCTGGTGGCGACCAGCGCCGCGATGCTCGGCTGGCTGCTCGTCGAGCGGTTCCGGGACGGGCACGCGACCACCCTGGGCGCGGTGTCGGGCATCGTGGCCGGCCTGGTGGCGATCACCCCGGCCTGCTCGTCGGTGACGCCGCTGGGCGCCATCGCGATCGGCGCGATCACCGGTGCGGTGTGCGCGCTGGCGGTGAGCCTCAAGTTCCGGTTCCGCTACGACGACTCGCTGGACGTCGTCGGCGTCCACCTGGTCGGCGGTCTGGTCGGCACCCTGCTCGTCGGGTTCTTCGCCTCGTCGTCGGCCCCGGCGGGCGTCGACGGGCTGTTCTACGGCGGCGGGCTCGACCAGTTGTGGCGGCAGGCGGTCGGTGCGATCGCCGTGCTGGTCTACTCCTTCGTGCTGAGCCTGCTGCTGGCGCTGCTGGTCAAGGCCGTCGTCGGGTTCCGGGCCACCGAGGAGGCCGAGGCGATCGGCATCGACGAGACCGAGCACGCCGAGTCCGCCTACCACCTCGCCGGTGGTGGCCGCGGCACCGCGACGACCGACGAGGCGCAGCGCAGGCTGGAGGGCAGCCGGGCATGAAGCTGGTGACGGCGATCGTTCAACCGTCCACGGTGGACGATCTGAAGGAAGCGCTGGGCGCGCTCGGCGTGCTGGGCATGACGATCAGCCAGGCCCAGGGGTACGGCAGGCAGAAGGGCCACCGCGAGGTGTACCGGGGCGCGCGGTACGCGGTGGACTTCATCGAGAAGCTGCGGGTGGAGGTGCTCGTCGACGACGCCGCCGCCGACGAGGTGGTGGACGGCATCGTCCGCGCCGTGCGCACCGGCAAGGTCGGCGACGGCAAGGTCTGGGTCACCCCCGTCGAGTCGGTGACCCGGGTCCGCACCGGGGAGACCGGGGTGGCGGCGATCTGAGAGCTCGCTCGGCGAACTCGCCGGGGTGGGGCGCGAATCGGGCGGTTCGCGCCCCACCGGTGCGTTTCGGCGCTCCCGCCGGAATTGCGTAGCACTACGCAGGCCCACTCAGGTGTCCTCACGGTCTCGCCGCGCCTCCGGAGACGGCAGACTTCTCCTCGCGACGCGGTGGTCAGGGGGAAACACCGGTGCAGGGGGAAACCCCGCCCGTTCTGGGGGTCGGGCGGGGGGTGCGCCGGGGCCACCGCATCGCACGGGGGGACCGAGGAGGGGGAGGTGCTCCGCCGGGCACCTGGGAGGTGGCTCGTCCGAGGACGGGCCACCTCTTGGGCCCGCGCGGTGCCGTGGCGCACAGCCCGGACGATCAAGATCGTCCGTCGCGTAATCTGGCCGGGTCGTGGTCACATCGGACAAGCCCCCCAGTGGTCGGCCGCCCTCGTTGCGCGTGGACCGTCGTTCGCTCGTGGTGCTCGCGGGGCTGCCCGGGGCGGGCAAGAGCACCGCGCTCGGCAAGCTGGGCGGTGACGTCTCCCGCGTGGTCGTGCTCGACTCCGAGCAGGTCCGGGCGGTGCTGCGGGGGCGGCTGCCGGATTCGCTGGAGTACCGCTACTACCGGCCGCTGGTGCACCTGCTGCACCGCGCCCGCATCCTCTGGTACTGCGTCGCGGCCCGAGGTCCGGTGCTGGCCCACGAGCCCGCCACCCGCGCCTCCACCCGGCTGATGCTGCTGCTGTTCGCCGCGCTCAGCGGGCGGCGCGCGGTGCTGCTGTGGTTGCACGCCGACGCGGGCGAGGCGCTGGCCGGGCAGCGGGCCCGGGGCAGGCTGATCCGCTCCCGCTCGTTCCGGCGGCACATCGCCCGGGCCGGCCGGATGCACGTGCGGCTGGTCGGCGGCGCGGTCCCGGCCGGGTGGTCGGCGGTCGCGGTGCTCACCCGCGGCCAGGTGGCGGACGGGCTGCGCTTGGAGGTGCGCGGGTGATGTGCGTCCCGTTGTCCGGGTCGGCTCGCGGGTGGTGGATCGCCGTCGGCTAGGCTGGACCGGCATCGCGGGCGTTCCGCGGTGCCAGGCTGAGATCATCGAGCTGCGAGTGACTGGCAACGGGTGTGCGTCCAGGTGAGCGCGGTTCGACCAAGCGCAAGCGGCGCCTGCCCCACGGCTTGTTCTGCCGACCAACTCGACTGCCGCCGACCACCCGGGCCCCGGGCGAGGCAGTGCTGGGCCGTGACGCGTTTTCATCAGCCCCACGCCGACCCCTTGAGGAGACCCGCGTCCAGCATGTCGACCTTCGACGAACTCGACCTCGATGCCCGCGTCCGCCAGGTGCTGAGCGAGATCGGGTACGAGACCCCGTCGCCCATCCAGGCGCAGACCATCCCGCCGCTGCTGGAGGGCCGCGACGTGCTCGGCCTCGCGCAGACCGGCACGGGCAAGACCGCCGCCTTCGCGCTGCCCATCCTCTCCAAGCTCGACCTCGACACCGCCAGCCCGCAGGCGCTGGTGCTGGCGCCCACCCGTGAGCTGGCCATCCAGGTCTCCGAGGCGTTCGAGCGCTACTCCAAGCACCTGCCGGGCCTCAACGTGCTGCCCATCTACGGCGGTACCAGCTACACCCCGCAGCTCGCCGGGCTGCGGCGCGGCGCGCAGGTCGTCGTCGGCACCCCGGGCCGGCTGATCGACCACCTCAACAAGGGCTCCCTCAAGCTCACCGACCTCAAGCACGTGGTGCTCGACGAGGCCGACGAGATGCTGCGGATGGGCTTCGTCGAGGACGTCGAGACGATCCTGCAGTCGGTGCCGGAGACCCGCCAGGTGGCGCTGTTCTCGGCGACCATGCCCGCCGCCGTGCGCAAGATCAGCCAGTCCTACCTGCACGACCCGGTGGAGATCTCGGTCAAGACCAAGACCAGCACCGCCACCAACATCAACCAGCGGTACGTCCCGGTGCGCGGCTCGGACAAGCTCGACGCGCTGACCCGCATCCTCGAGGTCGAGCCGTACGACGCGATGATCGTGTTCGTCCGCACCAAGCAGCTCACCGAGGAGATCGCCGAGAAGCTCCAGGGCCGCGGCCTGAGCGCGGCGGCGATCAACGGCGACATCCCGCAGCCGGTGCGCGAGCGCACCATCGGGCAGCTCCGCGACGGGCGCACCGACATCCTGGTCGCCACCGACGTGGCCGCCCGCGGGCTCGACGTCGAGCGCATCTCGCACGTGCTCAACTACGACATCCCGCACGACACCGAGTCCTACGTGCACCGGGTCGGCCGCACCGGTCGCGCCGGGCGCAGCGGTGAGGCGATCCTGTTCGTCTCCCCGCGCGAGCGGCACCTGCTGCGCTCGATCGAGAAGGCGACCCGCCAGTCGATCGCCCAGATGGAGCTGCCCAGCGTGGCGGCGGTCAACGAGCGGCGGCTGGCCAAGTTCGCCCAGGGCATCACCGACGCGCTGGCCACCGGTGGCCTGGAGGTGTTCCAGGAGCTGGTGCGCGAGTACGAGCGCGAGCACGACGCCTCCGCGCTGGACATCGCCGCGGCGCTGGCCAGCATGGCGCAGGGCGACCGGCCGCTGCTGATGCAGGAGGCGCCGGTGGACCGGGAGGGGCCGAAGTTCGAGCCCGGCAGCCAGGACACCGAGACCTACCGGGTCGAGGTGGGCCGCCGCAACCGGGTGACCCCGCGCGCGCTGGTCGGGGCGCTGGCCAACGAGGGCGGCCTGGCGACCAAGCACATCGGGCACATCGACATCCGGGCCGAGCACACCCTGATCGAGCTGCCCGCGGACCTGCCCGAGGACCTGCTCACCCGGCTGCGCAAGACCCAGGTGGCCGGGCGCGGGCTGCGGATCAGCAGGGCCGACGGCGAGGTCATCACCCGCCGTCCGCGCCGGCAGGGCGGTCCCCGGGACTCCAAGCCCAAGACGCACCGCAAGGGCCAGCGCTCGCCGCAGTCGAGCGCGCGCGTCGGCTCGGGCAAGCGGCGCGGCGACTACTCGATGAACTGATCGCCGTCGACGCGGGGTTGCGCCATTCCGGTGCGGCGCGACCCCGCGTCCTCGACCGGGTGCGCGGGTGGCCGGTTACCCTCGCATAGGTACTCAGGTACACCACTCGACTCTGGAGCCCGTGTGTTCGACACCCTCTCCGACCGGCTCACGTCGGTCCTGACGAATCTGCGCGGCAAGGGGCGGCTCTCCGACGCCGACATCGACGCGACCGCGCGCGAGATCCGCATCGCCCTGCTGGAAGCGGACGTGGCCCTGCCGGTGGTGCGCAGCTTCATCCAGGGTGTCAAGGAGCGGGCCAAGGGCGCCGAGGTCTCGCAGGCCCTCAACCCCGCCCAGCAGGTCATCAAGATCGTCAACGAGGAGCTCGTCGGCATCCTCGGCGGGGAGACGCGGCGGCTCGACCTGGCCAAGACCCCGCCCACCGTCATCATGCTCGCCGGTCTGCAGGGCTCCGGTAAGACCACGCTGGCGGGCAAGCTGGCCAAGTACCTCGCCGGTCAGGGGCACACCCCGCTGCTGGTGGCCTGCGACCTCCAGCGGCCGAACGCGGTGAACCAGCTCCAGGTGGTCGGCGAGCGCGCCGAGGTGCCGGTGTTCGCGCCGGAACCGGGCAACGGCGTGGGCGACCCGGTGGAGGTGTCCCGCCGCAGCATCGAGGAAGCCCGCCGCAGCCAGCACGACATGGTCATCGTCGACACCGCCGGACGGCTGGGCATCGACGAGGAGATGATGCGGCAGGCCGCCGACATCCGGGATGCGGTCAAGCCCGACGAGGTGCTGTTCGTGCTCGACGCGATGGTCGGGCAGGACGCGGTGAACACCGCCGAGGCGTTCCGCGACGGCGTCGGCTTCACCGGTGTGGTGCTCACCAAGCTCGACGGCGACGCCCGCGGTGGTGCCGCGCTGTCGGTGCGCGAGGTGACCGGCCAGCCGATCATGTTCGCCTCCAACGGCGAGAAGCTGGAGGACTTCGACGTCTTCCACCCGGACCGGATGGCCAGCCGGATCCTGGGCATGGGCGACATGCTCACCCTGATCGAGCAGGCCGAGCAGGCCTTCGACGCCGACCAGGCCGAGCAGGCCGCCGCCAAGCTGGGCAGCGGGCAGCTCACCCTGGAGGACTTCCTGGAGCAGATGCAGGCGGTCCGGCGGATGGGTCCGCTGCAGAACCTGCTCGGGATGCTGCCCGGCGCGGGCCAGATGAAGGACCAGCTCGCCAACTTCGACGAGAAGCAGCTCGACCGGGTCCAGGCCATCATCCGGGGCATGACGCCCGCCGAGCGGGCCGACCCGAAGATCATCAACGCCTCCCGCAGGCAGCGCATCGCGCGCGGCTCCGGGGTGACCGTCAGCGACATCAACGACCTGGTCAGCCGGTTCTTCGAAGCCCGCAAGATGATGCAGCAGATGGCCGGGCAGTTCGGCGGCTTCGGCGGCGGTGGCGGCGGCAAGTCCAAGAAGGGCAAGAAGGGGAAGAAGGGCAAGAAGGGCAAGGGCCCGACGCCCCCGAAGGGCGTGCGCGGCGGGATGCCCGGCGGCTTCCCCGGCCTGCCCCCGGGGTCGATGCCCGGCGCCGGTGCCGGCCCCGACCTGTCGAAGCTGGAGGGCGGCATGAACGAGCTGCCGCCCGGGTTCGACCCGTCCAAGCTCAACTTCGGCAAGAAGAAGTGACCTCGCTGCACCTGCGCGGTGCGGTGCTGCCCGGCGGCGAGCGCCGCGACCTGTGGATCCGGGACGGCCGGATCAGCACCGAGCCGGTGCCGGGCGCCCGCACCGTGTTCGACGGCGGGTACGTGCTGCCCGGGCTGGTCGACGCGCACTGCCACGTCGGCATCGGCGCCGACGGCCCGACCGGGCTGGAGGAGGCCGCCGAGCAGGCGGAGACCGACCGCGACGCCGGGACGCTGCTGATCCGCGACTGCGGCGCGCCGCTGGACACCCGGCCGTTGCAGGAGCGCGCCGACCTGCCCAGGATCATCCGGGCGGGACGGCACCTCGCCCGGCCGAAGCGCTACATCCCGCGCCTGGCCGAGGACCTGGAGGACGAGTCCCAGCTCCCCGCCGCGGTGGCCGAGCAGGCCGCCGCCGGGGACGGCTGGGTCAAGCTCGTCGGCGACTGGATCGACCGCTCGGCGGGTGACCTGGCGCCGCTGTGGAGCCGCGGGGTGCTCGTCGAGGCGATCGAGGCGGCGCACCGCGCCGGCGCCCGGGTCACCGCGCACGTCTTCGGCGAGGACGCGCTGCCGGACCTGATCGAGGCGGGCATCGACTGCATCGAGCACGGCACCGGCCTCACCGACGAGACCGTCGAGCTGATGGTGCGGCACGGCACCGCGCTGGTCCCGACGCTGATCAACGTGGAGAACTTCCCCGGCTTCGCCGCCGCGGCCACGAAGTACCCCGACTACGCCGCGCACATGACCCGGCTGCACGAGCGCTGCGACCGGACGGTGGCCGCCGCGGTCGAGGCGGGCGTGCCGGTGTACGCGGGCACCGACGCGGGCGGCGGCATCGAGCACGGCAGGCTGGCCGACGAGGTGCTGGCGCTGCACCGGATCGGGATGAGCCCGGAGCAGGCGATCGGGGCGGCCTCCTGGGCGGCCCGCGAGTGGCTCGGCTGGTCCGGCCTGGACCACGGCAGCCCGGCCGACCTGGTCTGCTACGACGACGATCCACGGCAGGACTTGCGCGCGCTGCGCCACCCCCGGCGGATCGTGCTGCGCGGCCGAGTGATCACCTGAGCCGCTCGGCGGAGGCGCACCCGGCATAATCGGGCACTGTCGAGGGGAGCAGCGTGGGCGAGTCCGACGAGCAGCAGTCCAGACCGCCGGGGGTCGGCCCGGTGCCGTTCCAGCCGATGCGCCCGGTCGAGGACACCACCGGGGACCTGCACCCGCGGTACTGGGAAGCCCAGCTGGAGGCCGCCCGCCGCGGTTCGCTGGCATGGGGCTTCGCCGCGTTCTTCCTCGGCTACGGCGGGTACTACCTGGTCGGCATGGTGATGTCGGCGTTCAGCCCGAACGAGGAGACCGGGTTCGACCCGACCGCGCCGCCGCAGACCGGACCGCTGCTGCTGCTCGCGTTCGCGCCGAACATCCTGCTCGGCCTGGTCCCGGCGGTGCTGTCCTGGTGGCGCGGGCGCGGCCTGCGCTCGGACTTCGGCATCCTGCCGCGGCGGCGGGACTGGAAGGTCGGCCTGGCCTGCGGCGGCGTGGCGCTGCTCGGGTCGCTGGTGCTGAGCCTGATCGTGATCAGCGTGTCCGGCCCGCCGCCGGAGAGCGACCTCACCCGGCTGATGCAGGGCGAGCGCACCGTGTGGCTGTTCCTGTTCGCGCTGTTCGCGTTCATCGGCGCGCCGCTGACCGAGGAGCTGCTGATGCGCGGGGCGCTGTGGGGCGCGCTGGAGCACTACAAGGTGCCGCGCTACGCGATCCTGCTGCTCACCGCGCTGATCTTCGCGTTGATCCACCAGGAGGCGTGGCGCACCCTGGTGCTGTTCTTCGGCGGTGTCGCGATGGGCGCCGCGCGGATGATCACCGGCCGGGTCTCGGCGAGCATGATCGCGCACGCGACGAACAACTTCCTCCCGGCGGTGCTGCTGTTCGCCACGGCGGGGTGACCCGCTGCGACCGGCGTCGCCGGAACGCTGGGCCATCAGCGGTAATCTGGCTGCTCCGCCGGTGTCCGCGCGACGGGCCGGCAGCCGCCGCGGGCGAACCCGGACCGGGGAGCAGGGAGGCGCACGTGAACGACCAGCCGGAGACCGCCGTCGACGCCCGCACGCACCGCTGGGGGATGGGTGCGTTCTTCGCCGCGCAGGCGGTGTTCGTGCTGGTCTCGGTGCTGCTCGCGGCCGCGCTGGGGAACTCGGGCGCCAGCGCCCTGGTGCTCATGCTGGTGCTGCCGACGATCTTCGCGGGCGCGGTGGCGGTGGTGATCACGCTGGTGCGGGGCAACGGTCCCCGGCTGGACTTCGGGTTGCAGTGGCGCTGGTCGGACGTCACCACCGGGCTGACCATCGGCGGCATCGGGATGATCAGCACGACGATCGCCACCGTGCTCTGGACCCGCTGGGGCCCGGAGGAGGCGGAGTCCACGGTCGGCGGGCTGCTCGACGAGGCGCAGTTGTCGCCCGCGCTGGCGGTGGTGATCTTCCTGCACGTGTGGCTGGTCGCGCCGCTGTGCGAGGAGATGGTCTTCCGGGGGCTGCTGTGGGGTGCGATGGAGCGCCTGCGGTGGAGCCGGCTCACCGCGTTCGTGCTGAGCACGGCGGTGTTCGCGATCAGCCACCTGGAGCCGGAGCGCACCGTGCTGCTGCTGGTCATCGCGATCCCGATCGGGGTGGCGCGGCTGGTCACCGGCAGGCTGACCGCCAGCGTGGTGGCGCACCAGGTGAACAACTTCATCCCGGCGCTCGGGTTGCTGCTGCTCTCGCTCGGCCTGCTGCCCGCGTAGCGGCCTCGGCCGGTCGTCCGGGGTCCCGGCCCATCTGGCACAATGGTCTGTCGGCTGCCGCGATCGGACCCTCTCACCGTCCGCGGCCGGTAGAACGTACGAGCGTTCCATCCGCTGTTCCCCACTCGGCGTGGATGCTCGCCCACACACGAACGAGAGTCTGAGGAGCACCACCACCCGTGGCTGTGAAGATCAAGCTGGCCCGGATCGGTAAGATCCGCGAGCCGCACTACCGCATCGTGGTCGCCGACGCCCGCACGCGCCGCAACGGCCGGGCCATCGAGACGATCGGTCAGTACCACCCCAAGGACGAGCCGAGCCGCATCATCGTGGACTCGGAGCGCGCGCAGTACTGGCTGGGCGTCGGCGCGCAGCCGACCGAGCCGGTGCGCAGCATCCTCGAGGTCACCGGTGACTGGCAGAAGTTCAAGGGCCTGCCGGGCGCCGAGGGCACGCTGAAGGTCGCGGAGCCCAAGCAGACCAAGCAGGAGCTGTTCGAGGCCGCGCTGGCCGCCGCCGAGTCGGAGCCGACCGTCGAGGCCGTCACCCCGAAGAAGAAGGGTGGCAAGAAGGCCGACGAGGCCAAGGCCGAGGAGCCGAAGTCCGAGGAAGGCCAGGCGTGACGGTCCTCGCGGACTCCCTCGAGCACCTGGTGCGGGGCATCGTCGACAACCCCGACGACGTGCGGGTGCAGCTCCTCACGACCCGCCGGGGCCGCACCCTTGAGGTTCACGTGAACCCCGACGACCTGGGCAAGGTCATCGGGCGCGGTGGGCGCACCGCCACGGCGCTGCGCACCGTGATGACCGGCATCGGTGGTCGCGGCATCCGCGTGGACGTGGTCGACACCGACCGCTGAGCCCGTTGCCGAACCGGGGCCACCGCCATCGCGCGGTGGCCCCGTTTCGCACTCGACGCCCGGTCCGGCGACCGGCGCACCGCACCGGGGCCGTCCTCGCGGAGAGCCCCCACCAGCGCAAGAAGGCGAGCATGAACCAGCAGGAAACCCTCGCGGTCGGGCGGGTGGTCAAACCCCACGGCGTGCAGGGCGAACTCGTCGTCGAGGTGCGCACCGACAGCCCCGAGCTGCGGTTCGTCCCCGGCGCGGTGCTCGGCGTGCGCCGCCGGGGCGGCGGCCGTCCCGGCGAGTCGCTCACCGTGGAGTCCACGCGCCCGCACGCGGGACGCCTGCTGCTGCGGGCCGAGGGCGTGGTCGGCCGGGAGGCCGCCGAGGACCTCCGCGGCGTGCTGCTCACCGTGGGCGTCGACGAGCTGGGGCCCACCGACGACCCCGAGGAGTTCCACGACCACCAGCTCGAAGGGCTGCGGGTGGTGGACACCGCCGGGCAGGAGCGGGGCGTGGTGCGCGAGGTGGTGCACACCCCGGCCGGCGAGCTGCTGGCGGTGCGCACCGACGGCGGCGAGGTGCTGGTGCCGTTCGTGCTGGACATCGTGCCCGAGGTCGACGTCGCCGCCGGTCGGCTGGTGGTGGACCCGCCGGAAGGGCTGTTCGACCCGAGCTGACCCGAACGGAGCACCATGCGCATCGACGTCATCACGATCTTCCCCGACTACCTCGCACCGCTGCGCGAGGCGCTGCTCGGCAAGGCCATCGACCGCGGCCGCATCCAGGTCGACGTGCACGACCTGCGCACCTGGACCCACGACGTGCACAAGGCGGTGGACGACAGCCCGTACGGCGGTGGCCCGGGGATGGTGATGAAGCCCCAGGTCTGGGGCGAGGCGCTGGACGCCGTCTGCGGCGACGAGGCGCCCCGGCTGGTGGTGCCGACCCCGGCGGGCCGCCCGTTCACCCAGCGCGACGCGGTCCGCTGGTCCGCCGAGCCGCGGCTGGTCTTCGCCTGCGGCCGCTACGAGGGCATCGACCAGCGGGTGATCGACGACGCCGCCGAGCGGATGCCCGTCGAGGAGGTCTCGCTCGGCGACTACGTGCTGGTGGGCGGCGAGGTCGCGGTGCTCACCATGGTCGAGGCGGTGGCCCGGCTGCTCCCGGGCGTGCTGGGCAACCCGCTGTCGGCGGAGCAGGACTCGTTCTCCGACGGCCTGCTGGAAGGCCCCTGCTACACCCGCCCGGAGGTGTGGCGCGGGCGTCCGGTGCCGGACGTGCTGCGCTCCGGCAACCACGCCGCGATCGACCGCTGGCGGCGCGACCGGGCGCTGGAGCGCACCTGGTACCGGCGCCCGGACCTGCTGGCCGCGCTGCCCGAGGGCACCCTGACCGCACGGGACCGGGAGCAGCTCGATAAGCTCGGGGGGTCGGAGCATTCCGACGAGTCCCGCGATGCCGGAGACGTGGCGCGCTGACCCCCGTGAGCGGGGTCGCTGTCGGTGCGGTGAAGCGGATCTGGCACACTGGGGAGGTTGTCGCAGCCGGACGGTGCTCCGGCGCGCCAAGACGAAGTTCACCCCGTGTCAAGCGGTGCCCCACCGAGCAGGCTGGGCCATCGGCATGTGAGAACACGGGTGCCATCGACACGGATGAGGACGGACCACCGATGAACACCCTGGACGCTCTGGACGCCCAGTCGCTGCGTTCCGACATCCCGGCCTTCCGGCCTGGCGACACGCTGAAGGTCCACGTCCGCGTCATCGAGGGTTCGCGCGAGCGGACCCAGGTCTTCCAGGGCGTGGTCATCCGCCGTCAGGGCGACGGTGTCCGGGAGACCTTCACCGTGCGCAAGATTTCCTTCGGTGTCGGCGTGGAGCGCACCTTCCCGGTGCACACCCCGAACATCGCCAAGATCGAGGTCGTGACGCGCGGCGACGTGCGACGGGCGAAGCTGTACTACCTGCGCGAGCTGCGCGGCAAGAAGGCGAAGATCAAGGAGAAGCGCGAGCCCGCCTCCTCCTGATCACCGCCGCAGCGGAACCGCTGAACGGCCCGGGTGCGCGCACCCGGGCCGTTTCGCATCTCGTTATCCCGTTCGGGTGAAGGGCATCCGGCCTGCGGAGGCGTTGACCACGCCGTCGGCCGTCCTCGGCGCGGGGGCGGCGGGGAAAACACCACGTCAGCGCGCGAGGACGGTCGCGGTCGCAGCTCGGGGCAGCGCGCGGGAGCCCGCCCGGGTTGAAGTAGCCTGGCCGGGTGGCCGACGTCATGCGCTCCACCGGACCAGAGGACGACCCCCAGGACGGGGGGCACCGCGACCGTGCCTCCGCCTCGTCGGAGGAGCGTGCCCGAACCGGCGAACCGCGGAGCGAGAAGAAGAGCAAGGGCAAGAAGAAGGGCTCGTTCTGGCGCGAGCTGCCGATCCTGATCGTCACCGCGCTGGTGCTGACGGTCCTGATCCAGGCGTTCGTGGCGCGGGTCTACGTCATCCCGTCGCAGTCGATGGAGCAGACCTTGCACGGCTGCCCCGGCTGCAACAACGACCGGGTGCTGGTGGACAAGATCTCCTACCGGTTCACCGATCCGGAGCCGGGCGACGTGGTGGTCTTCCGCGGCCCGCAGCCGTGGGTGCAGGACGGGTTCCGCAGCTCGGAACCCGCGAACCCGGTCGCCGGCTTCTTCCAGAACGTCTCCTCGCTGCTGGGCTTCGGTGCGCCGGACGAGAAGGACTTCGTCAAGCGGGTCATCGCGGTCGGCGGCCAGACCGTCGAGTGCTGCGATCAGCAGAACCGGGTCCTGGTCGACGGCGAGCCCCTCGACGAGCCCTACCTGTACTTCGAGCCGGGCAGCGGTGACGTCCAGAAGCCGTTCGAGCCGGTGACGGTCCCCGAGGGGCACCTGTGGGTGATGGGCGACAACCGGAACGACTCGGCGGATTCCCGGGTCCAGGGCGGCGGCGGTCCCCGGGGTGCGGTCCCGGTCGAGAACGTGATCGGCAAGGCGCAGGTCATCGTGCTGCCGCCGACCCGCTGGCAGAGCATCCCGGAGCCGAACCCGCAGGCCCTCGCGCTGGGGGCGCCCGGGTGGCAGTCCGGTCTGCCGCTGGGCGCCGGGTTCGCGGCCGCGTTCCCGGTCGTGCTCGCGGGACGTAAGCTGGTGGGTGTGGTGACCGAACGACGTGCTCGGGAGCGGCGCTGACAGTGGCGGCGAGGTCGCTCCGGCCGCCTCGGACGGTGATCCGGCGCAGCAGCGGCAACTGGGCGTTGCAGAGCGCGCTGGACCGGCGGGGGCTGGGACCGGTAGCGGGTGTGGACGAGGCCGGTCGCGGTGCGTGCGCCGGCCCGCTCGTGGTGGGCGCCTGCGCGCTCAAGGCCGGTGACGCCAAGCGCTTCGAGGGCCTGACCGACTCCAAGGTGCTCACCGAGGCCGAGCGCGAGCGCCTCTTCGACGTCATCACCCGCCGGGCGGTGAGCTGGTCGGTGGTGGTGATCGACGCCGAGGACGTGGACCGGCTCGGCGTCCACGTGGCGAACCTGGAGGGGATGCGCCGCGCGGTGGCGCGCCTGAGCGTCCACCCCGGGTACGTGCTGACCGACGGCTTCCGGGTCCACGGCCTGCCGTCGCCGAGCGTCGCGGTGGTCAAGGGCGACCTGGTCGCGGCCTGCGTGGCCGCGGCTTCGGTGCTGGCCAAGGTGACCAGGGACCGGATCATGACCTCGATGGCCGAGGACTTCCCGCAGTACGGCTTCGGCGAGCACAAGGGTTACAGCACGGTGGACCACGCCGCGCGCCTGGCCGAGCACGGCCCGTGCGCGGAGCACCGCTGGTCCTACGCGAACGTGGTCGGTGCGGCGCGGGCCCTCGGGTTGCGCTCGCCGCGGGCCGTGACCAGCAAGCCCGGTTTGTTCGATGCCACGACGGCGGAAGTGGTGGACAATGAGGAGTCGTAGTCCGAACGGCAACGCGGAAGGGCTCGCACAACGATGAGCGCCGAGGATCTCGAGAAGTACGAGACCGAGATGGAGCTGCAGCTCTACAAGGAGTACCGCGACATCGTCGGGCAGTTCACCTACGTCGTGGAGACCGAGCGGCGCTTCTACCTGGCCAACGCGGTGGACGTGCAGGTCCGCAACTCCGACGCGGAGGTCTACTTCGAGGTGGCGATGTCCGACGCGTGGGTGTGGGACATGTACCGGCCCGCGCGGTTCGTGAAGAACGTCCGGGTCATCACGTTCAAGGACGTCAACGTCGAGGAATTGGACAAACCGGAGCTCCGGCTGCCGGAGAACGGTCCGTTCGGCGGCTGATCGCGGAAGGCGCAGCCCGGGTGGTCGTGGACGACCCGGGCTGCGCTGCTTCTCGGGCTGCTTCTCGGGCGCTGATCTGTTCGCCGTCGTCGGAGGCGCAAAAAATCACCCGGCAGAATTGCCTATCAGAGTGATGTGATCCCTCGGCTGTGTGACCGAGTTGTCCACAGGGCGCCGAGTTGTCCACAGATTTCGGAATTGCCCCTTGGCGCGGTCGTTCGCCCTGGGCACGGTGGAGCCATCGATCGTTTTCGGCGTGGAGCGCCGAATGCGAATTCTCCGCTCATCCCCGGGAGGCAACGTGCGCCAGTTCATGGGTTCCCTTTCCGACGACGACACCAGGGGACGCAGGCACGCGCTCGGCGTCGAGTCCGAGAAGCTGGCTGCGCGGATGCTGGAGCAGACCGGCCTGACCGTGCTGGAGCGCAACTGGCGCTGCCCGCGAGGCGAGCTGGACATCGTGGCCACCGACGGCGACGTGGTGGTGTTCTGCGAGGTCAAGGCCCGCGCCGGGAACGACTACGGCGGCCCCCTCGCCGCGATGACCCCGCTCAAGATCACCCGGGTGCGCGATCTCGCCCGCACCTGGTTGCACGAACGCGGTCTCACCGGCAGACCGGTGCGCTTCGACGTCGTCGCGATCCTCTGGCCGCTGCACCAGCGGCCGAGCGCGCGGCACCTCCCGGGGGTGTTCTGAATGGCGCTCCGGAAGACGTGGGCGGTCGCGCTGTTCGGCTTGGACGGCGTGCTGGTGGAGATCGAGTCCGACGTGCGGGCGGGCGGGTTGCCCGCGCTGAACCTGCTCGGCCTGCCCGACACCGCGCTCCAAGAGGCGAAGAACCGGATCAAGGCGGCGGTCCAGAACTGCGGGGAGCAGTGGCCGGAGCGCTGCGTCACGCTCGCGCTCTCCCCGGCGTCGGTGCCCAAGACCGGTACGTCCTACGACCTGGCGCTGGCGTGCGCGGTGCTGGCCGGGGCGGAGCTGGTCCCACCGCACCGCCTGGAGGGGACCGTGCTGTTCGGGGAGCTGGCGCTGGACGGCCGCATCCGCCAGGTGCGCGGACTGCTGCCCGCGCTGCTCGCGGCGCGCGGGCAGGGGATGCGCCGCGCCGTCGTGCCCCGCGCGGGACTGGCCGAAGCCCACCTGGTCGCCGGTCTCGACGTGCTCGGCGCGGAGCACCTCCGGGAGGTGACGGCCTGGCTGCGCGAGCTCGACGACCTGCACCGGGAGCCGGTGCCGCGACCGGAACCGGAGCCGCGCGGGAACGCGCCCGACCTGGCCGACGTGCTCGGGCAACCCGAAGCGCGCTGGGCCCTGGAGGTCGCGGCCGCGGGCGGGCACCACTTGCTCATGGTCGGCCCACCGGGCACGGGCAAGACCATGCTGGCCCGGCGGCTGTGCGGCCTGCTGCCCGCGCTCACCGACCAGGAAGCGCTGGAGGTGACCGCGCTGCGCTCGGTGGCCGGGGAACTGCCGGAAGCCGCCTCCCTGGTCCGCGCCCCACCGTTCGTGGCGCCTCACGCGTCGCTGTCGGTGCCGGCGCTCGTCGGCGGTGGCACCGGATGGGCGCGGCCCGGCGCGGTCAGCCGGGCGCACCGCGGGGTCCTGCTGCTGGACGAGGCGTGCGAGCTCGGGCCGAAGCGCTTGGAGGCGCTGCGGACCGCGCTCGAGGAGGGCGAGGTCCGGTTGGCCCGCCGGGACGGAACGCTGCGCTACCCGTCGCGCTTCCAGCTCGTGCTGGCCACCAACCCCTGCCCCTGCGCCCCGGCCCGCGACATCGACTGCCAGTGCGCGCCGCAGGCCCGGCGCCGGTACCTGGGCAAGTTGTCCGGTCCGCTGCTGGACCGCGTCGACCTGCGGGTCCGGATGCGTCCGATCACGGCCATGAACGCGGTCGGCCTCGCCCCGCCGGAGTCCAGCGCGGTGGTGCGCACCCGGGTCGCCGAGGCGCGGGCCGCCGCGATCGACCGCTGGTCGCCGCACGGTTGGCAGAGCAACACCGATGTGCCGGGTCCGGTGCTGCGCCGGGAGTACGCGCTCCCACCGGCCACGACGGCGTTGCTCGACCGGGGGCTCGAGGTCGGCGCCATCACGGCACGAGGGGCGGACCGCTGCCTCCGGGTGGCGTGGACGCTCGCGGACCTGGACGGAGCCACCACCCCGACGAACGAGCACGTGGCCGCCGCGCTGGAGTTCCGGGACCGACGCGCGACCTGACCAGCGGGTGCGGCACCCGACAGCCACGGCAGCGGCAGCCACGACAGCGCGGCAGGCACGACAGCGGCAGGCACGTCACCGGAGGGACCCCCGGCACCGACAGCCACGCCAGCGCGGCAGGCACGACAGCGACAGCGTGGCCGCGAGGCCACCGGACGAGCGAGGAGAGCAGGATGAGCACCCGAACCGAACGCGAGGAACTGCTGGTCGCCCGGGCGTACCTCTCGGCCGTGGCGGAGCCGCCCGCCCCGGCGCTGACCGAGTTCGTCGCGGCGCGCGGGCCGCGACGCGCGGCCGAGGAGATCAAGCGCGGAGGCGTGCCGCCCCCGCTGGCCGATGTCGTCGAAGCGCGGCGGGAGCACGTCGACGGTGCGGCGCTGCTCGACGCGGGCCGTCGGGTCGGGGCGCGGCTGGTCGTCCCGGAGGACCCGGACTGGCCGGGCGAGTTGGCCGAGTGCCTCGTGGGGGCGCGAACGGTCGGCCTCGCCGGGATGGCCGAACCGGTCGCGCTCTGGGTGCGCGGCAGCGCGCCGCCCGACGTCGCGCTGGCGAACGCGGTCGCCGTGGTCGGAGCGCGGGCGGCCAGCGGCTACGGCGAGCACGTGGCCGCCGAACTCGCCCACGGCGTCGCCCGGAGCGGCTTCACCGTGGTCTCCGGCGCGGCGTACGGCATCGACGGGGCCGCCCACCGCGGCGCGCTGGCCGCGGGCGGCAGCACGGTGGCGTTCCTGGCCTGCGGGGTGGACGTGGACTACCCGGCAGGTCACGGCAGGTTGCTCAAGGTCATCGCCCAGCAGGGGCTCGTGGCGAGCGAACACCCGCCGGGCACGCCACCGCGCAAGCACCGCTTCCTGGTCCGCAACCGGTTGATCGCGGCCGCCGGGCAAGCGACGGTCGTGGTGGAGGCGGGCGCGCGCAGTGGCGCGGGCAACACCGCGCACACCGCGGACGCCCTCGGCAAACCGGTGCTGGCCGTTCCCGGGCCGGTCACGTCGAAGACCTCGGTGGGCTGCCACGACCTCGTGCGCACCGGTACCGCCGTGCTGGCGACCGGGGCGCACGACGTCCTCGAACTGCTCCAGCCGCTCGGGCAGGTCGACGCCGCGCCCGCGACCGACACCCGGCGGCGGACGGACGCACTGCACCCGCACGCGCGGCGGGTCCACGACGCGTTGAGCGGCTGCGATGGCAGCGGCGTCGACGCGCTGGCCCGGGAGTGCGGTCTGCCGTTGCGGACGGTGCGGGCGCTGCTGCCGGAGCTGGAGCTGTCCGGGCTCGCCGTGCGCACCGAAGCGGGGTGGTCCGCCACGACCTGAGCGAACAGAGCGCTGGAACCTCGCCGACGACCGCGCGAGCCGTTCCCGCGCGCGTCGGCGGGGGAGTCGATGGCCGGGGAGTTGATCACGAACAGTGATCTTCTCCGATGGGCGTGGCGGTCGGTGACGGATGGGCGGGGAGTGCGTCGAACGGGTGGTGTCGCAGATGGCGGCGTTGTGCGGGGCCTGGTCGGGTGAGTGCGCTCGGCCGGGCGCCGCCAGGCGGTGACGACTGTCCGTGACCGCGGGTCCGGAGTGATCAGCTTTTGGCGTGGCGATGCTTGACCGGCGCCGGTGCAGACGCGAGCGTCGGATCATGGATCGCACGCAATCGACCCGGAGCGCGCATCCCGGCAGACCCGATCTGCGCTCGGCGCGGGCGCGGCTGCCGGCGGAGTTCGGCGAGGCGGTCGACGCGTTCGAACGGCACCTCGCGTCGGAGCGCGGGGTGTCGGGGAACACCACCCGGGGCTACGTCGGTGACGTCGTCTCGCTGCTCGACCACGTCGCGGCCGTCTCGGGCGGGGACGCCGCCTTGACCGAGCTCGACCTGGCGGCGATGCGGGAATGGCTCGCCCGGCAGCACGCCGCCGGGGTGAGCCGGTCGACGCTGGCGCGGCGCACCGCATCGGCGCGGACGTTCACCGCGTGGGCCGTGCGCGCCGGGCGGCTCGCGACCGACCCGGGGGCCCGGCTGTCCGGGCAGGCCCGGCCGCGTGCGCTGCCCGCCGTGCTCCGGGCCGACCAGGCCGCCTCCGCGCTGCACGCGTCGGCGAGCGGGTCCGGGCAGGGCGATCCGGTCGCCCTGCGGGACCACGCCGTGCTCGAGGTGCTGTACGCCACCGGGGTGCGGGTCGGCGAGCTCTGCGGACTGGACCTCGACGACATCGACCGCGAGCGCCGGATGGTCCGGGTGATCGGCAAGGGCGACCGGGAGCGCGCCGTCCCGTTCGGCGTGCCCGCGGAGCAGGCACTCGACCGGTGGCTCGCGAACGGGCGACCCTCACTGGTGCGTCCGTCGTCCGGACCGGCGATCTTCCTCGGGGTCCGCGGCGGCCGCCTCGACCCCCGCGCGGTCCGCCGGATCGTGCACGACGCGGTCGGGACGGTGCCGGGTGCGCCGGACGTCGGCCCGCACGGGATGCGTCACTCGGCGGCCACCCACTTGCTCGAAGGCGGAGCCGACCTCCGTAGCGTTCAGGAGTTGCTCGGTCACGCTACGCTCGCAACGACGCAGCTCTACACCCACGTGACCGTCGAACGGCTGAAGGCGATCCATGACCGAACCCACCCCCGTTCCTGACCGCGCCGGGGGCGGCGCCGACACGGTGACCGCGAGTCCGACCTCGACTCGGACCTCTGCGAGGGTCACGACGCGGCCACCCCGGGAGCCCCAGGTGAAGGCCAACGGCCACCGCTTCTCCGAACGCCTGACCGAACGCGCCCTGTCATCGATCGCCTCGGCGGGCGATCCCGAACGGGGGAGCACGGGTGATCCGCGCAGCGGCGACGAGGTCGAAGCCGGCATCGTCGCGCTGTGGCAGGCCTTCGGCGACCACCGCGATCAGGACCGCCGCGACCGCCTCGTGCTGCACTACGCGCCGCTGGTCAAGTACGTCGCCGGCCGGGTCGGCACCGGCCTGCCCTCGCACGTCGAGGTCTCCGACCTGATCCAGTCCGGCATCTTCGGCCTCGTCGACGCGATCGAGAAGTTCGAGCCCGAGCGCGGGCTGAAGTTCGAGACCTACGCGATGCAGCGCATCCGGGGGGCCATCCTCGACGACCTCCGCGCGCAGGACTGGGTGCCCCGCTCGGTGCGCAGCCGGGCGCGGGACGTCGAACGCGCGCTGGAACGCCTCGAGGCCCGGTTGCAGCGCACCGCGACCGACGCCGAGCTCGCCGACGAGCTGGAACTGACCGTCGACGACCTGCGCGAACTGTTCGCGCAGCTCCAGATGACCAGCGTCATCGCGCTCGACGACCTGATCGGCGGCGGTCCGGCCACCGCTTCGCTCGCCGAGACGCTGCCCGACGACCGCGCGGAGGACCCGGTCGCCGCGCTGGTCGACCGGGACAGCCGCCGCCAGCTCGCCGAGGCCGTCGAACGGCTCAGCGAGCGCGACCGGGTGGTGGTGACCCTCTACTACTTCGAGAACCTCACCCTGGCCGAGATCGGCAAGGTGCTCGGGGTCACCGAGTCCCGGGTCTGCCAGCTCCACACCCGGGCGGTGCTGCGGCTGCGGACCAAGCTCACCGAGCCGTCCTGACTTCGCCCCGCCCGGGTGCGCGCCTCACCAGGGCAGCAGCCGGACGCGGCCCGCGCCGAGCAGCGCGAGCGGGTCGTAGTAGGTCGCGTCCCGCCGGGCGCCCCAGTGCAGGCAGGCCGCCGCCGCGCACCCCGGGTGGCCCGGTTCGAGGTGGCCGATCGGCCGGCCCCGGGCGACCCGGTCGCCGACCGCCACCAAGGGGCGCACCGGCTCGTAGGTGGTGCGCAGCCCGCCCCGGTGCCCGATCGACACCACCGGGCGGCCCGCCACCTCCCCGGCGAACAGCACCGTCCCGTCGCCCGCGGCGAGCACCGGCTGCCCCGGGCGCCCCGCCAGGTCCACGCCCCGGTGGCCCGGTCCGTACTGGTGGGCCGGGGGGTCGAAGGGCCGGACCGCGGTGGCCGGGACCAGCGGCCAGCCGAACCGCTGCGCCGTCCGGCTCGACGTCCCGCCGGGCGGATCGCCGCTGGTCGTGGCTCCGGCCGGGGTGCGGTCGACGGCGCGGTACGCGGGCCGCGGGGGAGCGGCGCCGGGGTCGGGCGGCGTGGCGACCAGCGCGGCGCCGGTGGCGGTGACCAGCAGGAGGCTTGAGATCAGCGGGTGCATGGCATCACAGTGGAGAGGTCAGCACCGCGAGCACCAGGGTGAACGGAAAATCTGTGGACAAACCGGGCACCTGTGGAGAACTCTGACTCCACGATCGGGTCAACTGGCCGCGAGGTACACTGTTGGCGCGGTTTCGTGTCCGCACGGACCGACTTCGCGCGTCCGCAGCGCCTCCGCACCACACCTGCTCAGGGAGCGGTTGCCCGGCAACCGGCCTCCAGGCGGGGAGGAGGTACCGACCCCCCGCGGTCCCGGCTCAGCCGGGTGGGGAGTCGAGGCGGGCGCCAGGGCGGCAGGTCACCCGGCCTGCCGCGGCAACCGATCGCGCGCTCCGGCGCGCCCGACACACGAGGTGCGAATCAGGCCATGGCCGTCGTCACCATGAAGCAGCTGCTCGACAGCGGCGTGCACTTCGGGCACCAGACCCGTCGGTGGAACCCGAAGATGAAGCGCTACATCTTCACCGAGCGCAACGGCATCTACATCATCGACCTGCAGCAGACGCTGTCGTACATCGACGCGGCGTACGACTTCGTCAAGCAGACGGTCGCCCACGGCGGGACGATCCTGTTCGTCGGCACCAAGAAGCAGGCGCAGGAAGCGATCGCCGAGCAGTCCCAGCGGGTCGGCATGCCCTTCGTGAACCAGCGCTGGCTGGGCGGCATGCTCACCAACTTCCAGACCGTCCACCGGCGTCTGCAGCGTCTCAAGGAACTCGAGACCATGGAGCAGACCGGTGGCTTCGAGGGTCGCACCAAGAAGGAGATCTTGATGCTGACCCGCGAGAAGGACAAGCTGGAGAAGACGCTCGGCGGTATCCGCGACATGAGCAAGGTGCCCAGCGCCGTGTGGATCGTGGACACCAAGAAGGAGCACATCGCCGTCGGCGAGGCCCGCAAGCTGGGCATCCCGGTGGTGGCGATCCTGGACACCAACTGCGATCCGGACGAGGTCGACTACCCGATCCCGGGCAACGACGACGCGATCCGGTCCGCCGCGCTGCTGACCCGCGTGGTCGCCGACGGTGTCGCCGACGGGCTGATGGCCCGCAGCGGCCGCACCAACGGTGCCGCCGAGGCCGCGGAGAAGCCGGCCGCCGGTGAGGAGCCGCTGCCGGAGTGGGAGAAGGAGCTGCTGGCCGGCTCCGCCCAGGCCGCCGGTTCCGCCGACGCGGGCCAGGCCGGGGAGGCCCCCGCCGCCGACGAGCAGTCCGCGCAGTCCTGATCGACCGCCCCGCGCCCGCCGCACCCCGGCGGGCGCGGGGTCCGGTCCCGCCGCCGGCGGCAGCCGGGCGGCGTCGCGCGATGTCCCGCCCGGACCGCGCCGGTGCGCTGCGCCGAACCGCCAGCCGGTAGCCAGTCGCACAACTCCACCGCGGACCCCACCGCCACCCGGCGCGTGCTCGTGGACCGCCCCAGACATTCCCGCTGCGTACGAAGAAGGACGGACAACGCACGATGGCGAACTACACCGCTGCTGACGTCAAGCGTCTTCGGGAGAAGACCGGCGCCGGCATGATGGACTGCAAGAAGGCGCTCGAGGAGGCCGCGGGCGACTTCGAGAAGGCCGTGGAGGCGCTGCGCATCAAGGGCGCCAAGGACGTGGGCAAGCGCGCCGAGCGCTCCACCGCCGAGGGCCTGGTCGCCGCCGAGGGCGGCGTGCTCATCGAGCTGAACAGCGAGACCGACTTCGTCGCCAAGAACGACGAGTTCATCGAGCTGGCCGCCAAGATCGTCGGCGCCGTCCAGGGCGCCGGTGCCACGGACCTGGAGTCCGCGCTGGCCGCGCCGCTGGACGGCAAGACCGTCGGCGAGATCATCCAGGACCTGTCGGCCAAGATCGGCGAGAAGCTGGAGCTGCGCCGGGTCGCCAACCTCGACGGCGAGGTGGCCACCTACCTGCACCGCCGCGCCACGGACCTGCCCCCGGCGGTGGGCGTGCTGGTGCAGTACACCGGCCCCTCCGAGGAGGCCGCCCGCGCCGCCGCGATGCAGGTCGCCGCGCTGCGGCCGAAGTACCTCAGCCGCGACGACGTCCCGTCCGAGATCGTCGAGGACGAGCGCCGCATCGCCGAGGAGACCGCGAAGGCCGAGGGCAAGCCGGAGCAGGCGCTGCCCAAGATCGTCGAGGGTCGCCTCAACGGGTACTTCAAGGAGAACACGCTGCTGGAGCAGTCCTCGGTGCAGGACAGCAAGAAGACCGTGAAGGCGCTGCTGGAGGAGGCGGGCGTGACCGTGACCGGGTTCGTCCGCTTCGAGGTCGGCCAGGTCTGACCCGCCCCCACCGCTCCCGAGCGGACGGGCCGCCCGGCGGGTGCGCCGGGCGGCCGCTGGGTACTGTGTGACGCCGACCGGGTCCGCCCGGTCGGTCGACGTGACGAGCCGTCGGATTCGGCATCGGCGCCCCGCCTTGGTCGCAAGGCGGGGCGCTTTGGCGAGGGGACGGCTCCCGCGCACCGCGACGAGACGTAGTTCCACCGAACCTCGCAGGAGGAACCAGTGACCGACGACGGCCCCATGCATCGCGGCTACGGGCGAGTGCTGCTCAAGCTGGGCGGTGAAATGTTCGGCGGCGGCGGCGTCGGAATCGATCCCGACGTGGTCGGCACGGTCTCCCGGCAGATCGCCGATGTCGTCGCCGACGGGGTCGAGGTCGCCATCGTGATCGGGGGCGGCAACTTCTTCCGCGGGGCTGAGCTGCAGCAGCGCGGCATGGAACGCGCGCGCGGCGACTACATGGCGATGCTCGGCACGGTGATGAACTGCCTCGCGCTGCAGGACTTCCTGGAGCGCGAGCACGGCATCGACACCCGGGTGATGACCGCGATCACGATGGGCCAGGTCGCCGAGCCCTACATCCCGCGCCGCGCCATGCGCCACATGGAGAAGGGCCGCGTGGTCATCTTCGGCGCCGGGACCGGGATGCCGTACTTCTCCACCGACACCACGGCCGCGCAGCGCGCGCTGGAGATCGGCTGCGAGGTGGTGCTGATGGCCAAGGCCGTGGACGGCGTTTACAACGCCGACCCGAAGACCACCCCGGACGCCACCCTGTTCGAGGCCATCACCCATCGGGAGGTACTCGAACAGGGGCTGAAGGTGGCCGATGCGACGGCGTTCAGCCTGTGCATGGACAACCACATGCCCATCCTGGTGTTCAACCTCCTGGAGGAAGGCAACATCGCCCGCGCGGTCGGCGGTGAGAAGATCGGCACGCTGGTGAGCACCCCGGCGGCCCCGCCCGCCTGACTGAGCTGGGATCATCCTGGCGGTTCGCGGGGGTGCCCGGCGGCTCGCGAACCGCAGCACGCACACTTGCAGTGTCCATCGGTGACTTAAGGAGCAGCCGTGATCGACGAAGCGCTTCTCGAAGGCGAGGAGAAGATGCAGAAGGCGGTGGAGGTGGCCAAGGACGACCTGTCCACGGTCCGCACCGGCCGCGCCAACCCCGCCATGTTCTCCGGCATCGTCGTCGACTACTACGGTTCGCCGACGCCGCTGAACCAGCTCGCGAGCGTGTCGGTGCCGGAGGCCCGGCTGGTCGTCATCAAGCCCTACGACGCCAGCCAGCTCAAGGCGATGGAGACCGCCATCCGGGACTCCGACCTGGGCGTCAACCCCTCCAACGACGGTCAGCTGATCCGGATCGCCATCCCGCAGATGACCGAGGAGCGCCGCAAGGACATGGTCAAGCTCGCCAAGCAGAAGGGCGAGGAGGGCAAGGTCACCGTCCGCGGCATCCGGCGCAAGGTCAAGGAGCAGATCGACAAGATCGTCAAGGACGGCGAGGCCGGCGAGGACGAGGGCACCCGGGGCGAGAAGGAGCTGGAGAACCTCACCCAGCGCTACGTCGCCCAGATCGAGGACCTCGTCAAGCACAAGGAATCGGAACTCCTCGAGGTCTGATCGGTGACCGCCGGCCAACGCGAAGGTGAGTTCGGAATGTCCGCTGACAAGCCGGGCGAGCCTTCGCGTCCCTCCAGGGCCGGGCGTGATCTCCGCGCCGCCATCGGCGTCGGGCTGGTGCTCGGCGCGGCGATCGTCCTGTCGCTGCTGATGGTGCGGTTCCTGTTCATCGGGATCGTGGCCGCCGCGGCGGCGGTGTCCAGCATCGAGCTGGCCGGGGCGCTGCGCCGCGGTGCGGGGATCCGGGTCTCGCTGCTGCCGGTCCTGGTCGGCGGGCAGGCGATGATCTGGCTGTCCTGGCCGTTCGCGCTGCACGGCGCGCTGGTCGCGTTCGTGCTCACCACCCTCGCCTGCCTGGCCTGGCGCTTCCGGCACGGCGTGGACGGCTACCTCCGGGACGTGACCGCCTCGGTGTTCACCGCCGCCTACGTGCCGCTGTTCGCCGCGTTCGCCGCGATGCTGGTGGTGCCCGAGGACGGGGCGTTCCGCGCGCTGTGCTTCATGATCGTCGTCGTCGCCTCGGACACCGGCGGGTACGCGTTCGGCGTGCTGCTGGGCAGGCACCCGATGGCGCCGAAGGTGAGCCCGAAGAAGTCCTGGGAGGGCTTCGGCGGTTCGATGCTGGTCGGCGCCGTGGCCGGGGTGCTGTCGGTGACGTTGCTGCTCGGCGGCCAGTGGTGGGACGGCGTGGTGTTCGGCGTCGCGCTGGTGTGCTGCGCGACGGTGGGCGACCTGATGGAGTCGCTGATCAAGCGCGACCTCGGGATCAAGGACATGGGCACGATGCTGCCCGGGCACGGCGGCCTGATGGACCGGATGGATTCGCTGCTGCCGTCCGCGGTGGTGGCCTGGCTGGCGTTGTCCTGGCTGGTCCCGACCTGATGCGGACCTGGCGGCAGCGGTCGCGACCGCAGGTGACGCCGAGCCCCAACATCTGGCACTGGCCCGAGGTCTACGCGGTGGAGAACCGCGCGCAGGACAGCACCGGTGCGGTGTGGCGGGCGCTGCGGGAGCGCTGCGACTGGACCGGCGCGGACGTGCTCGACGTGGGCTGCGGGGACGGCTTCCACCTGCCGGTCTTCGCCGCGACCGCGCGCACCGCGGTCGGTGCCGAACCGCACCCGCCGCTGGCCGAGGCGGCGCGGCGCCGGATGGCCGGGACACCGGGTGCGCGGGTGGTGACCGCCCCGGCGCAGCGGTTGCCGCTGCCGGACGCCTGCGTCGACGTGGTGCACGCGCGCACCGCGTACTTCTTCGGCCCCGGCTGCGAGCCGGGGCTGGCCGAGGCCGAGCGGGTGCTGCGGCCCGGCGGCGTGCTCGCGATCGTCGACCTGGACCTCGCCGCCCCGCCCTACGGCGACTGGATGCGCGCCGACGCCCCGCAGCTCGACCCCGCCGAGGTGGAGCGCTTCTTCGACCGGCACGGCTTCGAGTCGGTCCCGGTGGCCTCGCAGTGGCGGTTCGACGACCGGGCCGAGCTGGCGGCGGTGCTGGGCATCGAGTTCTCCGCACCGGTCGCGGCGCGCGCCCTCCGGGAGACGCCGGGCCGCACGTTGCCCGTCGGCTACCGGGTGCGGACCCGGCGCAAACCCACCGGCCTGCTCGGGGCGCGGTCCACCGGCCTCAGCGGCGGACGCTGATCGACAGGGCGGCGGCGATCTCGTCGCCGAGGAAGTGGGTCTCGGGTTCGCCCTCGCCGACGCGGACCACCAGCGGCCCCCCGAACGGCTTGCGTTCGACCACCTCGATGCGGGCGCCGAGGGTGATGCCGTGCTCGGTGAGGTAGCGCAGCAGCTCCGAATCGGTGTCCCAGACGCGCGCGACGGTGCCCACGGTCCCCGGCGCCACCCGGTCGAGCAGCTCGGTCTGCGGTTCGGCCACGTCGCCCTCGGCGGTCGGGATCGGGTCGCCGTGCGGGTCGATCGTGGGGTGGCCCAGCTTGGCCTCGATGTGCGCGATGAGCTCGTCGGAGACGGCGTGCTCCAGCGCGTCGGCCTCGCGGTGCACCTCGTCCCAGGTGTAGCCGAGCTCCTCGACCAGGAACAGCTCGATCAGCCGGTGCCTGCGCAGCACGTCGTTGGCCAGCCGCTCGCCCCGCGGCGTCAGTTCCACGCTGCGGTAGCGCTGGTGGGTGACCAGGCCGAGCTGCGCGAGCTTGGTGATCATCCCGGACACCGAGGACGGGCTCAGCCCGAGCCGCTGGGTCAGGGTGGCGTTGGTGACGGGCACGCCGCGTTCGCTCAGCCCGTAGATCGTCCGGAGGTAGTCCTCCACGGACGGCGACGGGCGCTCGGCCATACTCGTCATGCCCTCACGATAGAGGCGTCGCGGCGTCCGCAGGACTCCGGTGGGGCCCGCGCGACCGGTGCCGCCGCAGCTGGCGGGCGATGATCCCGTGCCGCGGTGCGCCCAGGTAGGCCAGCGCGAACACCACCGCCTGGCACAGCACGACCATCCCGCCGGTCGAGGTGTCGACGTGGAAGCTGAGGTAGGTGCCGAGCACCGCGCTGAGCACCGCCACCGCCGCCGCGGCGGCCAGCATCCGGGGGAAACGCCTGGTCAGCAGGAAGGCCGTCGCGCCCGGCGTGATCAGCATCGCGGTCACCAGCACGACCCCGACCGCCTGCAGCGCCACCACCACGGTCAGCGCCAGCATGGTCAGCAGCAGCGCGCCGATCCGCTTCGGGCTCAACCCGATCGCGTGCGCGTGGGTCGGGTCGAAGGCGTAGAGCGTCAGGTCCCGCCGCTTGGCCAGCGCGACCAGCAGCACGGCCGCGGCGATCACCAGCACCTGCGCGATGTCCTGGTCGCTGACGCCGAGGACGTTGCCGAACAGGATGTGGTTGAGGTCCACCTGGCTGGGCACGCGCGAGACCAGCACCACGCCCAGCGCGAACAGGCCGGTGAACACCACCCCGATCGCGGTGTCGCCCTTGAGCGCGGTGGTGCCGCGCACCCCGGCGATGAGCAGCACCGCCAGCACCCCGAACAGGAACGCGCCGACGGAGAACGGGGCGCCGACGACGTAGGCGAGCACCACGCCGGGCAGCACCGCGTGCGAGACCGCGTCGCCGAGCAGCGACCAGCCGATCAACGTCACCCAGCAGGACAGCACCGCGCAGACCAGCCCGGCCACCGCGCTGATCAGCAGCGCGCGCCGCATGAACCCGAACTCCAGCGGTTCGGCCAGCCACTGCAGCACGTCGATCATCGCGCCTCCTGGTCGGCGAGCCCGAAGGCGCGGGCCAGCGCCTCGGGGGTGAGCACCTCGTCGAGCGGTCCGTGCGCGATGACCCGGCGTTGCAGCAGCACCGCCTCGTCGCACAGCGCGGGCACGCCGGCCAGGTCGTGCGTGGAGATCACCGCGGTGCGGCCCTCGGCGGCCAGCTCCCGCAGCAGCTCGACGAGCACCGCCGCGGAGGACGCGTCGACCCCGGCGAAGGGTTCGTCGAGCAGCAGCAGCGCGGCGTCCTGGGCGAGGGCGCGGGCCGCGAAGGCGCGCTTGCGCTGCCCGCCGGAGAGCGCGCCGATCGACCGCCCGGCGAGGTCGGCGAGCCCCACCCGGTCCAGCGCGGCGTGCACCGCCTCGGTGTCGGCGCGGCGGGCCCGCCGGGTGGGGCCCATCCGCCCGTAGCGGCCCATCAGCACCACGTCGGCGACGGTGACCGGGAAGTCCGGGTCGATCGCCTCGGCCTGCGGCACGTAGGCGACGGCCCCGGAGCGGCGGGCGCGCCGCGAGCCGGTGCCCAGCAGCCGGATCTCGCCCCGGTCCGGCCGGACCAGCTCCAGCAGGGCCTTGAACAGCGTCGACTTCCCGGATCCGTTCATCCCGAGCAGGCCGCAGATCCGACCCGGGGCGACGGTGAGCGTCACGTCGTCGAGGGCGAGCACCGGTCCGTAGCGCACCGCGACGCCGCGGGCCTCGATCGCGTTCACCGGGCACCTCCGCGCAGCCCCTCGACGATCACCCGCGCGTCGTGGCGCAGCAGGTCGAGGTAGGTCGGCACCGGGCCGTCCGGCCCGGACAGCGAGTCGACGTGCAGCGGCGGACCCAGCTCCGCGCCGGTCTCCTCGGCGACCTGCCGCTGCGCCTGGTCGTTCACGGTCGACTCGCAGAAGATCGTCGGCACCCCGTTCGCGCGAACGAACTCGGTGGTGGCCTTGATCTGCTGCGGGGTGCCCTCCTGCTCGCTGTTGACCGGCCACAGGTACGCCTCGCGCAGCCCCGCGTCGCGGGCCAGGTAGGAGAACGCTCCTTCGCAGGTGACCAGCGCCCGGTGCTGCTCCGGGATGGTGGCCAGCTCGGCGCGCAGCGAGCGGTCGACGGCGTCCAGCTCGGCCAGGTAGGCCTCGGCGTGGGCGCGGAAGGCGGCTTCGTGGGCGGGGTCGAGCCGGACGAAGGCGTCCCGGATCGCGATCACGTAGTGGCGGGCGGTGCGCGGCGACATCCAGGCGTGCGGGTTGATGGCATCGCTGCCGCTGATCGGGATCGGCGCCACGCCCTCGGTGAGGGTGACGTGCTCGGCCTCGCTGCGCTGCACGAACCGCTCGAACCAGCGCTCCAGGCCGAGCCCGTTGTCCAGCACGAGATCGGCCTTGGCCGCGGTGAGCAGGTCGCTGGGCGTGGGTTCGTACTCGTGGACCTCGGCGCCGGGCTTGGTGATCGAGTCCACGGCGATCAGCCCGCCCGCGACGTTGCGCGCCATGTCGGCGATGACGGTGAACGTCGTCACGACCCGCGGTCGTTCGTCGGCGGGCCGGCCCGCGCCGGTGCCGCACGCGCTGAGCAGCAGCACGAACGACGTCAGGGCGGCGATCCGTTTTCGCCCGGCAGCGGGTCCGCGTTTCGGCACGGCGAAAACTGTACCCGGCGCGGTGGCCCGCACCAAGGTCGAGTCCGGGCGTGGGACACTGGGAGAGCTATGTCTGCGACCTCCCTCCCGCTCGTCTTCGACGCACCGCGCCGCGGGCTGCCCCCGCGCCACCTCGCCGACCTCTCCGCCGAGGAGCTCAAGGCCGCCGTGGCCGAGCTGGGGGAGAAGCCGTTCCGCGCCAAGCAGCTCGCGCACCACTACTTCGGGCGGCTCACCGACGACGTCGAGTCGATGACCGACATCCCCGCCGGCAGCCGCACCAGGCTCGCCGAACAGCTGCTGCCGAAGCTGCTCAGCCCGGTCCGCGACGTGGACACCGACGGCGGCACCACCCGCAAGACGCTGTGGCGGGCGCACGACGGGACGATGCTGGAGAGCGTGCTCATGCGCTACCCGGACCGGGCGACGGTGTGCATCTCCAGCCAGGCCGGGTGCGGGATGGCGTGCCCGTTCTGCGCCACCGGCCAGGGCGGGTTGCAGCGCAACCTGTCCACCGCCGAGATCGTCGACCAGGTCCGCGCCGCCGCGGCGGCGATGCGCGACGGCGACGTGCCCGGCGGCGCCGGACGGCTGTCGAACGTCGTGTTCATGGGCATGGGCGAGCCGCTGGCGAACTACAAGCGGGTGGTCCAGGCGGTCCGGCACATCACCAGCCCGTCCGGGCTGGGCCTGGCGCAGCGCTCGGTCACGGTCTCGACGGTCGGCCTGGCCCCGGCGATGCGCAAGCTCGCCGACGAGGGGATGCAGATCCGCCTCGCGGTCTCGCTGCACACCCCCGACGACGAGCTGCGCGACACGCTGGTGCCGGTGAACAACCGCTGGTCGGTCGACGAGGTGCTGGAGGCGGCGCGCTACTACGCCGACGCCAGCGGCCGCCGGGTCTCCATCGAGTACGCCCTGATCCGCGACGTCAACGACCAGCCCTGGCGGGCCGACCTGCTGGCCAAGCGGCTGCGCAAGCACCTCGACCAGCTCGCCCACGTCAACGTCATCCCGCTGAACCCCACCCCGGGCAGCAAGTGGGACGCCAGCCCCAAGCCGGTCGAGCGCGAGTTCGTCCGCCGGGTCAACGACGGCGGCGTGGCCTGCACCGTCCGCGACACCCGGGGCCAGGAGATCGCCGCGGCCTGCGGCCAGCTCGCCGCCGAGGAGTGAGCCCGGGCCGCCGCCGCTGAGCGGGGCTCGGCGCGGTGGTCGGCAAGGCGGCGCTGCGGCGACCGGCGCTGGCCCGCGCAGGCGGCCGGACCTCTCGCCGGAGTCGCTAAGGGTTCTTTCCGGATGCGGCGGAGCCGCATGCGGTGGGGCACGCAACCGGCACCGCATGCGGGTTCTCAGCGGTCCACTCGCAAGGACAGCGCCGACGCCGGGTACGCCGTGGGTGCATCAGGAGGCGATCGGCGCAGCGAGAAGGCCGCTGAGTTCCGCATCCCGCACCGCCGAGCAGGCCATGGGCGAAAGCGGTCCGGAGCCGAAAGACGACGACGCCGCCGGGAGCGGGGCTCTCCGGCGGCGTCGTTCGTCGGCTGGGATCAGCTCCAGGACTGGCGCTTCTTCTTCCGCAGGTCGTAGATCAGGGCGAGGGCCATGATGGCGGCGATGAAGACCAGGTAGCCGTCCTCGGTCTTGAAGGAGTCGCCACCGCTGAGGATGCCCTGGTGGTTGCCGATCAGCATCATCACCATCGCGAACACGGAGAACCACCCGGCGATCTGGGTGCCCTTCGGGAAGCCGCCGTGCCAGCCCCACTCCGCCGACGGCTCTTCGGCCGGGTCGACGGCCTGGCCGGGCTTCTTCTCCAGCTCCGTGCTCGCCACGTTGCCCTCCTGTACCACACCGGCCGCGCGGGCCGGACCGATCCGCTTCACGCGCCGGTCCATCTTCGCACACCGCCCCGGGACGACGATCGTCCGGCGGGCCGACCGGGCGCCGGGCCGGAGCTGGGATCATGACCACCCTGGACAGGGGGAGGGCGATGGGGTACTGGAAGAAGCACCCGCGCAAAGACATGGAGAAGGTTCTCGAAATCTTCCACCAGAACGGGTGGCGGGTCGAGGATCCCCCCAAGTACTACCGGGTGAAATGCCCCTGTGGCGACCACCAGCGCTCCATACACCTGACCCCGAGCAACCCCAAGTACGGTGAGCAGGCGCTAGGCTGGCTCTACCGGCAGGTGTGCACGCCGAACGAGGGGGGATCCAGGTGACGGTCGGAGTGCTGATCCACTGGAAGTTCAGCGTGCCGAGCGCGTCCGTCGACCTGTTCGAGCACGCCGACCGGCTCACCGAAGCGCTTCTCGACCAGGAGGAGTGCACTCCGCAGTTCACCGACTCGGCTGTGTCCGTCGACCGCGGCGAGGGCATCGTCGAGGTCGAGGCCAGCGTGAAGGCCGCCACATCCGACGAGGGAATCGCGGTCGGGCAGGCGGCCATTCGCACCGCGTTGCACGCCTGCGGCGTGAGCACCCCGTTCTGGCCGTCGCACGACGAGCTGCTGACTCTCCTGCCGCGCAACTTGGAGACCGAGGAGCAGGCGCTCACCTGATTCGGACCCGTCCGACAAGACGGGTGCCGAACGTCGCGCAAGGCCTGGGGCAATCGGGACAGCGGGTGACCGAGGCGGAACGTGGTGCTCCCGGTGCCGGGCGAAGTCCCACCGCGCTCGGCTTCGACGTCGCGTCCGCTGCACGGTCCGGCGGGCCGAGGGGGCCTGTGTGCGGTCGGCAATCGTGATTTGCGCACCGCGCGCGTCCCACCGCGACCGGGTTCGGGAAGAATGGCGGCGATGCGCGCCGAGACCCCGAACCACACCGACACCGCGAACCGCACGGGTACCTCCCGCACCGTGCTCGTCCTGGGCTCGACCGGCTCCATCGGCACCCAGGCGCTCGACGTGATCCGCCGCAACCCGGACCGCTTCCGGGTCGCCGGGCTGGCCGCGGGCGGATCCGATCCGCGCGCGCTGGCCGCCCAGGCGCTGGAGTTCGAGGTGGAGGCCGTGGCGGTGGCCAAGCCCACCGCGCTGGAGGACGTCCAGCTCGCCCTGTACGCGGAGGCCCAGCGGCGCGGGTACGCGTCCGGCGAGTGGCGGGTGCCCCGGCTGCTCACCGGACCGGACGCGGTCACCGACCTGGTGGAGAGCACGCCCGCCGACGTGGTGCTCAACGGCGTGGACGGCTCCCGGGGGCTCGGGCCGACCCTGGCCGCGCTGGCCAGCGGCGCCCAGCTCGCGCTGGCCAACAAGGAGTCGCTCATCGCGGGCGGCCCGCTGGTGCTGGAGCGGGCCGCGCCCGGCCAGATCGTGCCGGTGGACTCGGAGCACTCCGCGCTGGCGCAGTGCCTGTTCGGTGGTCGCGCGGATGAGGTGGACCGGTTGGTGCTCACCGCCTCCGGCGGTCCGTTCCGGGGCCGCACCAAGGCCGACCTGGGCGAGGTGACGGTGCAGCAGGCGCTGGCCCACCCGACCTGGTCGATGGGCAGCGTGGTCACCATCAACTCGGCGACGCTGGTGAACAAGGGTCTGGAGCTGATCGAGGCGCAGCTGCTGTTCGGCGTCGACTACGACCGGATCGACGTGGTGGTGCACCCCCAGTCGATCGTGCACTCGATGGTCACCTTCACCGACGGCTCGACGCTGGCCCAGGCCAGTCCGCCGAGCATGATGATCCCGATCTCGCTGGCCCTGGACTGGCCGAACCGGGTGCCCGGCGCCGCCCCGGCCCTGGACTTCCGGGACGCCCAGTCGTGGACCTTCGAGCCGGTCGACGACGCGGCGTTCCCGGCGGTCGAGCTGGCGCGCTACGCCGGGCGCACCGGCGGCTGCGTGCCGGCCATCTACAACGCGGCCAACGAGGAGGCGCTGGCCGCGTTCGTCGACGGCCGGACCGGCTTCCTCGGCATCGTGCACACTGTGGGTGAAGTGCTCGCCGAGGCCGACCGGTGGAAGGACGGCCCGGCGGACCTCGCGGAAGTCTTCGCGGCCGAGGACTGGGCCCGGACCCGGGCCCGCGAGCTCGTCGCGACGGGAAGGGCGAAGTAGTGGTGCGCGCAGCGCGGTTCGCGGAGCGGGGCGGGCGGCGCCGCGCTGCGGGAGCCCGTCCTGGTGCGGGTCGAAGCGGCGCCTGAGGCCCCTCGGCGGTGCCGGTGGGGCGGCCCACCGCAAGGCGGCTGTCGCCGCTTTTCGAAAGGAGTCATTGGATGCTGGTCGTCGTGGGCATCGTCATATTCTTCGTCGGCCTGCTGTTCTCCATCGCCTGGCACGAGCTCGGCCACCTGCTGACCGCGAAGATGTTCGGCGTCAAGGTCACGCAGTACATGGTCGGCTTCGGCCGGACGCTGTGGTCGCGGAAGAAGGGCGACACCGAGTACGGGATCAAGGCCGTCCCGTTCGGCGGCTACATCCGGATGATCGGCATGTTCCCGCCGAAGCGCGAGGAGGAGTACGGGCGCACCGCCTCCTCCGCGCCGTGGCGGGTGATGATCGAGGACGCTCGCGAGGCCGCCTCCGAAGAGGTCACCGCGGAGGACGCGCACCGGCAGTTCTACCAGCGCAAGCCGTGGAAGCGGATCATCGTCATGGCCGCAGGCCCGGTGATGAACCTGATCCTGGCGGTGGGCATCTTCGCCGCGATCCTGATGGGCTACGGCGTGTCCACCCCGACCACCACGGTCGAGGCGGTCAGCGAGTGCGTGCTGCCCGCCGACGCGGCGGACACCACGACCTGCCCGGCCGGCGCCCCGGCCTCCCCGGCCGCGGCGGCCGGGTTCCGGCCGGGTGACCGCATCGTCGAGTTCAACGGCCGCTCCTACGCCGAGTGGGAGCAGTTGCAGCGGGCCATCCGGGACTCCTCCGGGACGGTGCCGGTGGTGGTGGAGCGCGACGGTCAGCGGGTGCACCTCTCGGCCGACCTGATGCAGACCGAGCGGCCCCGGCTGGACGACACCAGCGAGAGCGTCACCGTCGGCTTCCTCGGCCTCACGCCCACCATGCACCTGGTCAAGCAGGACGTCGGCGGTGTCGTGGGCACCATGACCAACATGGTGACCCTGACCGCGCAGAAGGTCATCGAGCTGCCGCAGCGGGTGCCCGACCTGGTCGGCGCCATCGCCGGGGGCGAGCGGGAGCAGGACTCGCCGGTCGGCATCGTCGGGGCCAGCCGGCTCGGCGGCGAGGTGCTCTCCTCCGACCAGATCGGCGTGGACGCCCGGATCATCATGATGTTCAACCTGCTCGCCGGTGTGAACCTCTCGCTGTTCGTGTTCAACATGCTGCCGCTGCTGCCGCTGGACGGCGGGCACATCGCGGGCGCGGCGTGGGAGTCGATCCGGCGCGGGTTCGCGAAGGTGGTGCGCAGGCCCGACCCGGGACCGTTCGACACGGCCAAGCTGATGCCGGTGGCCTACGCGGTGAGCCTGCTGTTCATCGGGTACTCGCTGCTGGTGCTGGTCGCCGACGTCGTCAACCCCGTGACGCTGTTCTGACGTCCCGCCCGGCGACGGCCGAGCGGGGTGAGGGGCACCCTCGCCCAAGTAACTCGGGCAAGGGTGCCCCTCACCTGGCTTCCGAACGGGTGAGGGCCCGCTTGGTGACCGGTCGCGGCGGGCCGTGTTCGCCCGGTCGGGGCCGTCACCCTGCTGCGTCCCGCTTCCGAGTGCCGACATCCGGGTGAACGGGTGCCGACGATCACGTGACGTGAGCTCACCTACCCCGGGCGCGCCGGGCCGGGGCCGTGCACGTCGGTATCGTGGAGCCGGGCGGTGCTCGCCGCCCGGTGACGACCCAGAGGTGGAGAGGAATCGATGACCGTCGATCTGGGGATGCCCGTGGGGCCGGCGCCGGTGCTCGCGGAGCGGCGCAAGACCAGGCAGTTGCAGGTCGGTCCGGTCGGGGTGGGCAGTGAGTCCCCGATCTCCGTGCAGTCGATGACCACGACGAACACGGCGGACATCAACGGGACGTTGCAGCAGATCGCGGAGCTGACGGCGGCGGGCTGCGACATCGTGCGGGTGGCGTGCCCGAGCGCGGACGACGCCGAGGCGCTGCCCGCGATCGCGGGCAAGTCGAAGATCCCGGTGATCGCCGACATCCACTTCCAGCCGAAGTACGTCTTCGCCGCGATCGAGGCGGGGTGCGCGGCGGTGCGGGTGAATCCGGGCAACATCCGCAAGTTCGACGACAAGGTCCGCGAGATCGCCCAGGCCGCCACCGATCACGGCACGCCGATCCGGATCGGGGTCAACGCCGGGTCGCTGGATCCGCGGCTGATGGAGAAGCACGGCAAGGCCACCCCGGAGGCCCTGGCGGAGTCGGCGCTGTGGGAGGCGTCGCTGTTCGCCGAGCACGGCTTCCACGACCTGAAGATCTCGGTCAAGCACAACGACCCCGTGGTGATGGTGCGGGCCTACGAGATCCTGGCCGAGCGGTGCGACTACCCGCTGCACCTGGGGGTGACCGAGGCGGGTCCGGCGTTCCAGGGCACGATCAAGTCCGCGGTGGCGTTCGGGGCGCTGCTGCGCCAGGGCATCGGCGACACCATCCGGGTGTCGCTGTCGGCGCCGCCGGTGGAGGAGATCAAGGTCGGCACGCAGATCCTGCAGTCGCTGAACCTGCGGCCCCGCAAGCTGGAGATCGTGTCCTGCCCGTCCTGCGGCCGGGCCCAGGTCGACGTCTACAAGCTGGCCGAGGAGGTCACCGCCGGGCTGGAGGGCATGGAGGTGCCGCTGCGGGTCGCGGTGATGGGCTGCGTGGTCAACGGACCCGGCGAGGCCCGCGAGGCCGACCTCGGCGTGGCCTCCGGCAACGGCAAGGGCCAGATCTTCGTCAAGGGCGAGGTCGTCAAGACCGTCCCCGAAGCGCAGATCGTGGAGACCCTCATCGACGAGGCCATGCGCATCGCCGAGGACATGGGCGAGCCCGTGGACGGCGCCAGCCCGGTGGTCACCGTCTCCTGACCGGGGGCCGAACCCACCGCATTGCTCCGATCGGGTGACCTGCCGGTCGGGTGGCTGTGGTGCACGCCCGCCGGGGACGTCCTCCGGCGGGCGTTTCTGGCACTCTTGGCGGGTGCTCAAGCTCGCCGGTGCACGGCTACTGGAAGAACGCGACGCGCCGGTCGTCCGTTCCGCGCTCGACGCCGCCCCGGTCGCGGCCTGCATGGTCGCCTCGCGGGTCGAGGAGGTCGGGCTGCACCCGCTGCGCCTCGGCGGTGAGCTCTGGGGGTACGGCAACCGGCTGGAGGGGCTCTGCTTCTCCGGGGCCAACCTGATCCCGCTGCGCGGCGGTGCCGATGCCGTGCGGGCCTTCGCCGACCGCGCGCTGCGCCGCCGCCGGATGTGCTCCTCGCTGGTCGGCCCGGCCGACCAGGTGCTCGCCCTGTGGGACGCGCTGGCGCCGCACTGGGGTCCGCCGCGCGAGGTCCGCGCCGACCAGCCGTTGATGGTGCTGTCCGAGCGGCCGATGGTCGTCCCCGACCCGCTGGTGCGCCCGGTGCGCCCCGACGAGCTGGACCGCTACCTGCCCGCGGCGGTCGCGATGTTCACCGAGGAGGTCGGCGTCGACCCGAACGGCGAGGGCGGTGGCGCGAGCTACCGGGCCCGGGTCGCGGACCTGATCGCCTCGGGGCGGGCGTTCGCCCGCTTCGAGGGCGGCGAGGTGGTCTTCAAGGCCGAGGTCGGGGCGCTGTCGCGCACCGTGGGCCAGATCCAGGGCGTGTGGGTGCACCCGGACCGGCGCAGCACCGGGCTCGGCACGGCCGGTACCGCGGCGGTCGCCGACCGGCTGGTGCGCGGGCTGGGCCGCACCGCGAGCCTGTACGTCAACGACTTCAACATCGCCGCCCGCCTCGCCTACGCCAAGATCGGCTTCCGCAGCGTCGGCTCCTTCGCCACCGTGCTGCTCTGAGCTCCGGACCCGCGGTTCAGGGCAGGTAGGCGAGGGCGCCGTATCCGTTGGCGACGGGTTCGCCGGTCGTGTCGGGGCGCCACTGGTCGAGCGGGACCAGCCCGGGATCGAGCAGTTGCCAGCCGGTGAGCATGGCCATGATCGCCTCCCGGGAACGCGGTGTGATGGGGGTCGTGGTGCTGCGGTAGACCTCGCGGCCGCCGGCGACCTGCTCGGCGGTCATGGTGACCGGGCTGGCGTGGGACATCCCCAGGTAGCTGCCCGGAGCGCAGGCGCGGTGGTAGGAGGCGACGAGGCTCGCCGGGTCGTCGTCATCGGGCACGAAGTGCAGGATGGCCACGGCCAGCACCGCCACGGGGCGGGTGAAGTCCATCAGACCGGCCACGCCGGGGGCGGACAGGACCGCCTCGGGGGAGCGGATGTCGGCCTGCGTGATGGTCACGTGCGGCTGGCCGTCCAGCAGCGACCGCGCGTGGGACACGGCGACGGGCTCGACGTCGACGTAGGCCACCCGCGCGTGCGGGTCGTGGCGGTGCGCGATCTGGTGGACGTTGCCCACGGTGGGCACGCCGGAGCCCAGGTCGAGGAACTGGTCGATGCCGAGGTCGCAGAGGTGCGCGACCAGGCGGCCGAGGAAGGAGCGGTTGGCGCGGGCGAACCGGCCGATCTCCGGCGTCACCGCGAGCGCCTGTTCGGCGGCGATGCGGTCGACGGCGAAGTTCGCCGCTCCGCCGAGGAAGTAGTCGTACATCCGCGCCGCGTTCGGGCTGTTCACGTCCGGGCTGTCGAAGTCCGACCGTTCCATCGAGTCCCTCCGGTGCCGCGTGCGGGGTCGGCCCCCGGCGTGTGCGTCCAGACCCTAGCCAGGAGCGGCCGCGTGCTCCACCCCCGGAGATCGCGGGACGGCGGCCCGCGGCAGCGGACGAGGTCACCCCGGCGTGCCTGCGGACCCCGATCCCGGCCGGGATGCTCCCGTTGCCGGGGCCACCCGCTCGTCGGGCTCCCAGCGGAGCAGGTCGCCCGGTTGGCAATCGAGGACCTCGCAGAGCGCGGCGAGGGTGGTGAAGCGAACCGCCTTGGCGCGACCGTTCTTGAGCACCGCGAGGTTGGCGGGCGTGATCCCGACCCGGTCGGCGAGGGTGCCGACCGACATCTTGCGCCTGGCCAGCATGACGTCGATGTCGACGACGATCGGCATCAGATCACCACGTCCAGTTCGGACTGCAGGTGCTTCGCCTCGGAGTCGAGCGCCACTGCCTTGACCAGCAGCATTCGCAGCACCAGGACGATGAGGGCCACGCCCGCGATGACCAGGGAGGCTCCGCAGACCAGCCCGACGACCCCGGGGGCGACCGCATCGCCCGGTGTGGTCCGGTTGCTGTGGGCGGCCACCACCGCGATCCCGAAGGTGAGGACCGAGGCCGCCGCGATCGCGCCGATCACGACGTCGACGTACCGGAACGCGGCGTGGGAGAAGACCGTTCCGCCGCGCACCATGGTCAGCAGCCGCCAGATGCACACGCCCGTGATCTGCATGGTCACGATGCCCAGCACCACGATCACCACGAGGGCGACGCGCACGCCGGTGGGCGCCTCCCGCACGTCCTGCCACAGCAGCGGCACCAGCACGCCCTGGACGATCAGGGAACCGGTGAGCGCAACCGCGATGACGATGCGCAGTGCGACCACGGCCGACTTTCCCATGGTGAACTCCTTTGATCGTGCAACGATCGCAATTTATCGAAAATCGATAGGTTTGACAACGACGGGGGCGGCCGAGGTCGTCGACCGGTTCCAGGCCGGACCCCACGAAGAGCGCGAAAGCCGCCCCGCTCGTCCGACGGGACGCCGGAGCGGGTGCCGAACCGAGTTGCATCCTCCGCGGCGATCTTCGGCATACTCGCGGGGTGTTCTCCTCGCGGATCTTCGCAAGCCTGGCTTCGCTCGCGGTCGCGCTGCCGCTGACGGCCGCCTGCTCCACCGGACCGTCGGAGCAGGACGTCGCGACGGCCTTCCTCGACGCGGTGGCGGCCGGGGACGCCGGGGCGGCGGCGCAGCGGACCGACGCCCCGCAACCGGCGCGGCAGGCCATCGACACCACGCGGCAGGCGCTGTCCCCGGAGTCGGTGCGCGCGACCGTGCGCGGCGTGACCGAGACCGAGCGGGGCGCCCGCGCCGACTACGACATGTCCTGGGACCTCGGCGGCGGCCGGGTGTGGGAGTACCGGGGTTCGGTGCCGCTGACCGAGACCGACCAGGGCTGGCGGGTCCGCTGGTCCCCGTCGGCGCTGCACCCCGAGCTCGGTGCCGGGCAGACCGCGGCCCTGCGGGTGGACGAGCCCGAGCCGGCGCCCGTGCTGGACCGCGACGGCACGCCGCTGATGACCCCGGAACAGCTCATCACCGTCACCCTGCACCCGAACGAGGCCGGTGACGTGCCCGGCGTGGCGGCGGCGCTGGCCGACGCGCTCGACGACATCGAACCGGCCATCACCCAGCAGACGATCATGGACGGGGTGGGCCGCACCCGGCCCGGCGCCCCGTACGCGGTGGTGACCCTGCGGCAGGGCGACTACGAGCGGGTCCGGGACCGGATCTACGACCTGCCCGGGGTGCGGTTCCCGGCGCAGACCCGGCTGGTCACGGCCGAGCGCGGCTACGCCTCGCAGGTGCTCGGCGGGGTCGAGCGCAAGGCGCGGGAGCAGGTCGAGGCCGCCGCCGGGTGGCGGGTCGTGGCCGTCGACGGCGGCGGGGCGGAGACCGCCGTGCTGCACGAGGTGGCGCCGCGCCCGGTCGAGCCCATCGGCACCACGCTCAGCGATCCGACCCAGCGGGCCGCCGAACAGGCCGTCGACCCGGTGCCGCAGGCCGCGATGCTGGTCGCGATGCGCCCGTCGTCCGGTGAGGTGCTCGCCGTCGCGCAGAACGACCCCGCCGACCGGCAGGGCCCGGTGGCGCTGACCGGCCAGTACCCGCCCGGCTCCACGTTCAAGGCGGTGACCGCCACGGCCGCGCTGGAGTCCGGGGCGGTCGGCATCGACACGCCGGTGGCGTGCCCGGCGAGGCAGACGTTCGACGGGCGGGAAATCCCCAACGACAAGGAGTTCGAGCTCGGCACGGTGCCGCTGCGCACCGCCTTCGCCCAGTCCTGCAACACCACGTTCGCGCAGCTCGCGGTGGACCAGCCGCCGGAGGCGCTGCCGGACGCGGCGCAGCGCCTGGGCCTCGGCGTCGACTTCGACATGCCCGGCGCGATCACCATCACCGGTGACGTGCCGCCCGCCGAGTCGGTGGTGCAGCGCGCGGCGAACGGCATCGGGCAGGGCGAGGTGCTGGCCAGCCCGTTCGGCATGGCGCTGGCGACCTCGTCGATCGTCAACGGCCGGATGCCGGTGCCGACGCTGGTCCGCGGCGAGGAGACCACCGCCAACGCCACCCCGCAGCCGCCGTCGCCGCAGACCCTCGACCAGGTCCGGGCCATGATGCGCGAGGTGGTGACCAGCGGAACGGCCACCGGGGTCGCCGGCTCCGGCGAGGTGTCGGGCAAGACCGGCACCGCCCAGTACGGCGACGGGACGCGCTCGCACGGCTGGTTCATCGGGTTCCGGGGCGATCTGGCGTTCGCGGTGCTGCTGACCGACGCGGGCAGCTCGGGACCGGCGGTGGACACCGCCCGGGCGTTCCTCGGCGGGCTCTGATTCACGTCATCGAGTGATCACGGAGAGCGACGGAACTGCTATTTTGGAGTGACGGGGCGTCGTCGCGCGCGGGTGCGCCGCGACGCCTCCGGAGGGGCCCGGCCCGGGTCCGGTGACGCCCGGTGCCGGCGGCTCCCGCCCGGGGTTCCCTGCCCGGAGGCTCCCCGTCCGCTGGTTCCCGACCCCGCTGGATCCCCGTCCGCGCGCCGACCGGTCCGGTCGCGCCGCCGAACAGGAGTGCTCGTGATCTACTTCGATTCCTCCGCGCTGATCAAGCTGATCGCCCCCGAGCCGGAGAGCCCGGCGCTGAGCTCGTGGGTGCGGGAACGCCTGGAGCGGCGTCGCGCCACCAGCGCGTTGGCCAAGGTCGACGTGATGCGCCGGTTCCGGGTGGACGGCCCGGCGGCCGAGGACCTCGCCGAGATCGTGCTGTCGAAGCTGGACCAGTTGCCGGTGGAGCAGGAGGTGCTCGACCAGGCCGCCGAACTGCGCTTCGGGGTCGGCCCGGTGGACGCCGTGCACCTGGCCACCGCGATGGCGGAGCCGACGCTGCACGCCTACCTGTCCTACGACCCGGTGCTGCTGGACATCGCGGGCAAGCTCGGCTTGCGGACCGCCTCCCCTGGCTTCGACGGCGTCCTGGTGTGACCGGGTGCGGCGACGGGTCACCGCGCCGAGGGTGTCGCGGCACGCGTGGTTAGAGTGGAGGACATGCCGGTACGAGCCCCGCTGAACCCAGGTGTGCAGACCCCGCGTCGCGCCGTTCCCGCCACGATCGAGCGGCCGGAGTACGTGGACCGGCCGGCTCCGCAGCGCAACACCGACCCGGACGTGCAGCCGCCCGAGGTCATCGAGGCGATGCGCGCCGCGGGACGGCTCGCCGCGCAGGCCCTCGCCGAGGCGGGCAAGGTCGTCCGGCCCGGCGCCACCACCGACGAGATCGACGCGGTGGTGCACGAGTTCTTCTGCGACCACGGCGCCTACCCGTCCACGCTGGGCTACCGGAGCTTCCCGAAGTCCTGCTGCACCTCGCTCAACGAGGTGATCTGCCACGGCATCCCGGACTCGACGGTGATCGAGGACGGCGACATCGTCAACGTCGACGTCACCGGCTACCTCGGCGGCGTGCACGGCGACACCAACGCGACGTTCCTGGCCGGCGAGGTCTCCGAGGAGGTCCGGCTGCTCGTCGAGCGGACCCACGAGGCGACGATGCGCGGCATCAGGGCCGCCAAGCCCGGTCGGCAGCTCAACGTGATCGGCCGGGTGATCGAGTCCTACGCCAAGCGGTTCGGCTACGGCGTGGTCCGCGACTTCACCGGGCACGGCATCGGCCGGTCCTTCCACAGCGGACTGGTCGTGCTGCACTACGACGAGCCGTCGGTGCAGACCATCCTCGAACCGGGCATGACCTTCACCATCGAGCCGATGATCACCCTCGGCACCCACGAGTACGACCTGTGGGACGACGGCTGGACGGTCACGACCAAGGACAAGAGCTGGACCGCCCAGTTCGAGCACACCATCCTCATCACCGAGGACGGCAACGAGATCCTCACCCAGGTCTGACCCCGGTAGGGGTGACCGCGGCGGTCATCCGCGCTTCGCCGAAGCCCGGAACCGCGTAGCGAAGGGCGTGCTCGGCGTTCGGCGCGGCACCCGGCGGTGCTCGGCCGCCGGTGACCTTGCTCGCCCGCTGTCCCGCTCGCGCGCGGCGTGGGGTAGGAACGGGTGGTGCACGGGTTGTTGATCGCCGGGACGACGTCGGACGCGGGCAAGAGCGTGGTCACCGCGGGCATCTGCCGCTGGTTGGCCCGGCAGGGCGCCCGGGTCGCCCCGTTCAAGGCGCAGAACATGTCGAACAACTCCGTGGTCACCCCGGACGGCGGGGAGATCGGCCGGGCGCAGGCGTTGCAGGCCGCGGCCTGCGGGCTGGAGCCGTCCGTGCGGTTCAACCCGGTGCTGCTCAAGCCGGGCAGCGACCGGCGGTCGCAGGTGGTGGTGCTCGGCTCGGTCGACGGCGAGGTGACCGCGCTGTCCTACCGGGAGCGCAAGGCCGCCCTGCTGGAGACCGTGGTGTCCGCGCTGGAGGGGTTGGCCGCCAAGTTCGACCACGTCATCTGCGAGGGCGCCGGCTCGCCCGCCGAGATCAACCTGCGGGGCAGCGACATCGCCAACATGGGTTTGGCGCGGGCGGTGGACCTGCCGGTGCTGGTGGTCGGCGACATCGACCGGGGCGGGGTGTTCGCCCAGCTCTACGGGACCTTGGCGCTGCTCGACGCCGCCGATCAGGCGTTGATCGGCGGCTTCCTGATCAACAAGTTCCGCGGGGACCCGGCGCTGCTGGAACCCGGCCTGGAGCAGCTCCGGGCGCTGACCGGGCGGCCGGTGCACGGGGTGCTGCCGTGGGCCGAGGAGCTGTGGATCGACGCCGAGGATTCGCTGTCCTACGTCGCCGACGGCGTGATCGGCCGCCCCGCGCCGCCGGTGGGCGAGCAGTGGCTGCGGGTCGCGGTGCCGCGGCTGCCCCGGATCTCCAACGCCACCGACGTGGAGGCGCTCGCCGCCGAGCCGGGCGTGGCGGTCCGGTTCGTCACCGAGCCGTCGCGGCTGTCCGACGCCGACCTCGTCGTGCTGCCCGGCTCGAAGTCGACGGTGGCGGACCTGGCGTGGCTGCGCCGCACCGGGCTGGCCGACGCCGTGCTGGCGCACGCGCGGGCCGGGCTCCCGGTGGCCGGGATCTGCGGCGGGTTCCAGATGCTGGCCACCGGCATCACCGACCACGTCGAATCGGGCGACGGCCGGGTGGACGGGCTCGGATTGCTCGACTTGGAGATCGAGTTCGCCGCCGCCAAGACGCTCGCCCGGCCGCGCGGCACCGCGTTCGGCGAACCGGTCGGCGGCTACGAGATCCACCACGGGACCGTGGTCGGCCGGGGGGAGCAGGCACCGCTGGTGGAGCTGCCGGACGGCGAGGTCGAGGGCGGCGTGCGCGGATCGGTGCTCGGCACCCACTGGCACGGGCTGTTCGAGAACGACGCGTTCCGCCGGGAGTTCCTGCGCTGGGCCGCGCGGCGGGCCGGGCGGGACGGTTTCGCCCCCGCCGAAGACACCTCCTTCGCCGCCATCCGCGCCGGTCAGCTCGACCTGCTGGGCGATCTGGTGGAGCGGCACGCCGACACCGGCGCGCTGCTGCGGCTGCTGGACGGCGGCGCGCCCGCCGGATTGCCGGTACTACCGGCCGGTACGGCCCCGGGAGCCGTGGCGGCCCGGTAGCGTCGGTCCCATGGCTGCCGAGTTCACCGCCGACGAAGCGCGGGCGCGACTGGACGAGCTGCTGGACCGGGCCGAGGCGGGCGAAGAGGTCGTCATCACGCGCTTCGGCGCCCCGTCGGTGCGGTTGCAGCCGACCACCGGCCGCTCCCGGACCGGATTCGCGGCGGGCGTGTTCACCGGGGTGTGGGCGGTGCCGTTGGCGGCAGAGACCGGGCAAGAAGCCTTCGACATGGGCACCGACTACTGATCGCGTGTTCGGACTCGCCTTGCGTGGCGGTGCAAGCAGCGGAACCTCAGCGGCCTTCTCGCTCCGGGAGCCGCTCCTGATGTACCAAGCACGTACACGGCGTCGCGGCTGTCCTCGCGAGAAGGCCGCTGAGAACCCGCGGCGGTGCGAGCTGCGAGGGTGGGGCAAGGCGGAAGCGGCTTCGCCGCTTGCCTGACGGTGGTCGGGCTTGGCGCGTGCGTGGGGTGGAAGCGGCTGCGCCGCTTGCCTGACGGTGGTTGCGGGTGGCGTGTGTGCTCTCGTGGCCCTTGCTGCGGGTCAGCCTTCGGCGAGGAGGTCTTCGAGGAAGCCGCCTGCTTCTTCGGCGGCGCGCTTGGGGTCGCGGTCCCGGACGGCGTCGAGGAGTTCGCGGTGCGAGATGTGCTCCTCGGCGGGCAGGTCGGGGTCGAAGCAGGTGGCGACGCTGGACACGACCGCTTCCCGGATGCCCTGGTAGAGCGCGACCAGCACCGGGTTGTGGGAGGCGTCGACCAGCCGGAGGTGGAACGCGGCGTCGGCGGCGATGGCCTGGTCGGCTAGCCGGTCGCGCAGCGCGGTGGCGCGCTCGTCGAGCAGGGCGGTCAGCTCGGCGAGGTCCTGCTCGGTGCGGGCGGTGGCGGCGAGCCGGGCGGATTCGACCTCCAGCGCGCGGCGCACCTGGTGGATCTGGCGCAGCTCGTCACCGCAGAGGCCGCGGACCGCGCCGGAGAGCTCGCTGGTGGCGCGGACGAAGGTGCCGTCGCCCTGGCGGACCTCCAGCAGCCCGGTGTGGGAGAGGGCGCGCACCGCCTCGCGGACCGTGTTGCGGCCGACACCGAGGGCGGTGACCAGCTCGGCCTCGGGCGGGATCTTCTCGCCCAGCGGCCATTCGCCGGAGGACACGAGGGCGCGCATCTGGTCGATGACCTGGTCGACCAGACCGGTTCGCTTCGCGGTGACCAAGGGCACGATTAGGTCCTCTCATCCAGACATCCCATGTTTGACATACTAGGCGCGATGTCCACCCACATGCCGCCCGTGACCGAACAGGATGCCAGCTCCGCCGCCGCACCCGCGCACCCGCCGCGCACCGACCGCCGCGGTGCGCTCGGCGGCGTCCTGCTGCTGATCGGGGTCGCGCTCGCCGCCGCGAACATGCGCCCCGCCGTGACCAGCTTGGCCTCCGTGCTCGGCGAGGTCCGCGATTCGCTCGGCGCGAGCACCACGTGGGCCAGCGCGGTCACCTCCGTGCCCACGCTGTGCTTCGGCGTGGCCGGGATCGCCGCGCCGCTGCTGGCCCGCCGGCTCGGCAGCGGCCGGGTGATCGCGGTGTCGCTGGCGGTGCTCACCGCGGCGATGGCGCTGCGCGTGCTCAACGGCCCGTGGACCGTGCTCGGCGGGACGGTGCTCGTCTGCGCCGCGATCGCGATGTGCAACGTGCTGGTCCCGGTGGTGGTCAAGGAGTCGTTCCCGAACCGGGTCGGGATGGCCACCTCCCTCTACACCACCGCGATGGCGGCCGGTGGCGCGCTGGGCTCGACGCTCACGCCGATGCTGAACAGCGCGACCGGCAGTTGGCGGCTGTCCCTGGGCACCTGGCTGGTGCTCGCGCTGGCGGCGCTGGTCGTGTGGGTGCCCGCCACCGCGCGATCCGGGCGCACCGCGGCGCCCGCGGCCCCGGCCGAGCCCGGCCGTTCCATGCTGCGCAGCCCGCTGGCCTGGGTGATCACCGGTTACTTCGCGATGCAGTCGCTGGTCGCCTACGTGGTGATGGGGTGGCTGCCCGAGGTGTTCAAGGGCGCCGGGATCGATGCGGGGACCGCCGGAGCGCTGCTCGGGTTCCTGCTGCTGGTGGGCGTGCCGATCAACATGGTGCTGCCGTCGCTGGTCACCCGCAGCCGCAGCCAGTCCGGCTGGGCGGCGGGCCTCGCGGTGCTGACCATCACCGGGATGCTCGGGCTGCTCCTCGTGCCGACCACCGCGCCGTGGCTGTGGGCGCTGATCATCGGAGTCGGGATGAGCGCCTTCCCGCTCGCCCTGGTGCTGCTGTCGCTGCGCACCGCCAGCGCGGCCGACACCGCGCGGCTGTCGGCGATGGCGCAGAGCGTCGGCTACCTGATCGCCTCGGTCGGCCCGTTCCTGTTCGGCGTGCTGCACGACCTCACCGGGGCCTGGTCGAGCTCGCTGCTGGTGGTGGTCGCGGTCGTCGTGGTGCAGGGGATCATCGGGACCGTGGCCGGACGCCCGCGCACCGTGTGAGCCGCGCGCACCCAGCACGCCCGGGCCACCACCCGTTCGTGCCATGAGTGAGGGGCACCTTCAGCCGGCACGGTCGGATGAAGGTGCCCCTCACTCAGGTCTCAGTCGAGGGGGAGGTTGAGGAGGGCGTTCTCCACGAGCTCGGGCATGGCCGGGTGGATCCAGTACTGGCCCTTCGCCATCGAGCGGGCGTCGAGGCCGAAGTGCATCGCCTGGATCAGCGGCTGGATCACCGTGGGCGCCTGCGGGCCGATGATGTGCGCGCCGAGGATCAGCCCGGTGCGCGGGTCGGCCAGCAGCTTGGCGAAGCCGGTGGTGTCCTCCATCGCCCAGCCGTAGGCGACCGCGGCGTAGTCCTGCGTGCTCACGACGTGGTCGATGCCGCGCCGCCGCGCCTGCTCCTCGGTGAGCCCGACCGCGGCGATCTGCGGTGCGCTGAACACCGCGTGCGGCACGAACCGGTGGTCCGACTCGATCGGGTCGTCGGGGTGCAGCAGGTTGTGCTGGACCACGCGCATCTCGTGGTTGGCCACGTGCTTGAGCTCGAAGTGCGAGCTCACGTCGCCGAGCGCCCACACGCCCTCCACCGAGGCCCGCTGGGTGGAGTCGACCTTGACCTTGCCGTCCGCGGTGAGCTCGATGCCCCCGGCGGGCGCGTCGAGCAGGTCGGCGTTGGGCCGCCGCCCGGTCGCGACGAGCAGCGCGTCGCCGGGGACGGACTCGGCGCCGTCGGGACCGTCGAGGTGCAGCACGATCCCGTCGCCGTCGCGCTCCACGGAGGTGGCGTGCCGGTTCAGCCGCACGTCCCACTTGCGCGTGGCGATCTCGGTGAACCGCTCGGCGATGTCGGCGTCCTCGGCGCGCAGCGCCACCCCGGACCGGCCGACCAGGGTGACCTCGACGCCCAGCGACGAGAACACGTGCGCGAACTCGGCGCCGACGAACCCGGTGCCCATGATGATCATCCGGCGGGGCAGCTCGTCGAGCCGCATCACCGTGTCGCTGGTCCAGTACGGCACGTCGAGCAGCCCCGGCAGGTCGGGCAGGTCGGGGCGCCCGCCCGCGGCGATGACGAACCGGTCGGCGGTGATGGTCTCCGGCCCGCCCTCGGTCTCGACGGTGAGCCGCTTGACCCCGCTGAACGTCGCGACGCCGGTGAACAGCGTCACGTTCGGGCTCTCCTCGGCGCGGTAGTGCCTGCCGCCCGCGGAGATGGTGTCGATCCGCTCGAAGATCCGGTCCCGGATCTCCCGCCAGCGCACCCCGCGCAGCTCCAGGTCCACCCCGAGCCGCTCCCCGGCGGCGGGACCGGCGGCGACGTCGGCGGTGTGCACGAACATCTTCGTCGGGATGCACCCGACGTTGAGGCAGGTCCCGCCGTAGGCGTCGTTGGGGCCGATGCCCTTGTCGACGATGGCGACGTTCCAGCCGTCGAACCGCTCGTCCAGCAACGAGTTGCCGGAGCCGGAACCGATGATGACGAGGTCGAAGTGGCGCACGGATCCATCCTGCCTCAGGTCGGGGGAGCGCGGGACCGCCCGGTCCAACCCGTCGCCATCCCCGCTGATTCCCGGCGTGAGCCCGGCCACGTCCACTGTGGAAGGGGGAGGCGGGTGCTCACACCTTCGAGCGAGCTCGGGACCGAACCCGCGACCGGGGACGATGCCGCCGGGCATGATCGTCGGCAGCCGCACCGAGGGAAGTGGTGGACATGGCCCGCACCCGACCGGCGGGGAGCCTGCGCGACCCGGACGATCTCGGCATCCGGCTGCGCGCCGGGTACCGGGGGCTGTCCGAGGCCGAGCTCCGCACGACGGCCGTCACCTACCTGCACCAGCTCACCGCGGGCAAGGTCGTCGGCGGCCTGCACCGGCTCGGCCCGCTGCTGGACTGCCCGCCCCGCGCGCTGCACGCGGCGCTGCCGCTGCTGCAGCACCTGGAGGCGCTGGTCCACCGGGTCGACCTCGGCGCGGGGACGGGGGAGGAGGACCGGATCGCCTTCGACGGCATCGAGCACCTGCTCGACGCGCACGGCCTCGACCACCCCGGCATCCGCCGCCAGGTCGCGCTGCTCAAGGCCTACGGCAGGCAGCGGCGCCGGGTGGTGCACGAGCTCGCCGAGGTCGACGAGGAGGCGCTGCGGGTGCTCACCCACCAGCGCTGCTCGGACGTCCGGCTGCTGGTCCAGGTGCTGTGCGACGTGGTCGGGCGGGACGCCGCCGTGGCGCTGCACGCCCTCGACCCGCTGCTGGCGCTGCGCGAGATCCGCGACGACCTGCGGCCGCACGCCGCCGACCGGGCCTTCGGGCACGTCAACGTGCTGGCCGAATACCGGAGGCTGTTCGGCGAGGTCGACGGCCCGCACCGGTTGCACCGGGAGCAGCTCCGGCTCGTCGAGGAGCTGCTGGCGCGCTGGTCGCGGCTGCCCAGGAAGCGGGCCCGCGCGCTGTGGCCCGCGGTGTTCGACGCCCCGATCCCGCGGCGGTTGCGCCGGCTGCCCCGGGTGCTGCTGGTCCGGCAGGCCCGCGCCCGGCTGCTCGCCTCGGTGCCCGAGCCGGTGCTCGCGCCCCCGGTCGGAGCCGCGGGACGCTGACGGACGAGGGGGCTCCTCGGGTGCGGAACCCCCTCGGGCGCACCGTCAGTGCGCGTAGGTCGGGGCGATCACGGCCCGCGCGACGGTGTGGAAGGCCAGGTTGAAGCTGACCACCGCCGGGCTCACCGTGTCGTCGACCCCGAGCTGCTCGGTGTCCACCGCGTGCACCGCGAAGTAGTAGCGGTGCGGGCGGTCACCGGGCGGCGGCGCGGCGCCGCCGAAGGCCCGCTCGCCCATGTCGTTGGGGACGTGGAAGGCGCCCTCCGGGATGCCGGAGCCGCTGCGGTCGCCCGCGTCGGCGGGCAGCTCGGTGACCCCGACGGGCACGTCGACCAGCACCCAGTGCCAGAAGCCGCCCGGGATCGGGGCGTCCGGGTCGAAGCAGGTCACCACGAAGCTCTTGGTGGTGTCCGGGAAGCCCGACCAGCTCAGTTGCGGCGAGCGGTTCTCGCCCTCGGCGCCCATGCCGTCGTAGGCGTGGGCCTTGCCCATCGGCTCGCCGTCGGTCACGTCCTCGGACGTCACGGTGAACGACGGAACCTCGGGGAGCAGGGAATACGGGTCCGGATCGACCGGGCGCTCCAAGCTCATCAAGCATCCTCCTCTTCGTCGCGGACGGCGTGATCGGATTACCCGGCGCCCACCCTAATGACCCGGGCCGCCCTTCGGGCCGGGACGCCTCCGCCCCGACGGGGGATCCGCGGGATCAGAGCCCGAGGGCGGCGCGCAGGGCGCTGTCGACGCGCCGCATCGTCGGTGGCGGCAGCGCGCCGAGGTCCCGGGTGACCTCGTCCCGGTAGACCTTCTCGACGTTGTCGCAGGGAACCCAACCGGTCCACGGGTGATCGCCGTGGTCGAGCGTGACGACGCTGTCGATGTCCGGCTTCGGCGTGGTCGTGAGCTGCACGGCGAGGAAGTCGGGCAAGGCGCGGTTGCGGTGGTTGTTCGAGATGGCCAGGTAGAACTTCTCCCCGCGGTCTTCGATCTCAGCGGCGTAGATCCGACCTCGAACGATGTCGATGCTCATCCCCCGTCGGCCCCGTCGGCGCGGCGGCGTCGGCTGCGGGTGATCGCGCGATCCTCGTCGCTCTCCTGCCGGGTGATGGACGCGGCGAGTCGCTGGTAGCCCTTGTCCCGGGCGAGATCGCGGATGTCGCGCACGCCGAGGTGGAACGCGGCGCGGAGGAGGGCCGCCTTCGACGTGCCGAGCTCTTCGCCCTTCTCGGTGGCGAGTTCCTCCAGCGCGGCGCGCTCGTCGCTCCCCGGTTCCAGCAGCAGATCGACGAGGCGGGCGTCCTCCGCCGTGAGGGACAGCCACTCGCGGCGGGCGACGGGCTCGGTGCTCATGTCATCGAGTATGCACCCGGAACGGGGTCCACCACCACGGACCAACTCTGTGATACATGAGGTTCTCACTCTACTACTGTACCGCTTCACTGGTACAACTCGATGAGTTCGTGCACATGTTGCAAGGGTGGTGTGCCATGCGCAGTCGGGCGGGTAGGCTGCGCCACGGCCGAAAGCGGAGGAGGCGGTGTGGAGCCCGACGAAGCCCTCGAAGTGCTGTGCGTGGGCGAGACGATGTCGCTGGTCGCGCCCGCGGACGCGACGCCGCTGGAGCGGGCACCGGCGTTCACGCTCTCCGCGGGCGGCGCCGAGTCGAACGTGGCGATCCACCTGGCCTCGCTGGGGCACCGGGTCGGCTGGGCCAGCCGGGTCGGGGACGACCCGCTGGGCAGGCGGCTGGTCGCCGACCTCGCGCGCGCCGGGGTGGACACCGCGCTGGTCGAGGTGCACCCGGAGGCGCCGACCGGCGTCTACTTCAAGGACCCCCGGCCCGAGGGCACCCGGGTGCACTACTACCGGGCCGGGTCGGCGGCGTCCACGATGGACCAGGACTTCCTGGCCGACGTGGTGCTCGACGCCCCGGCCGCGGTGCACCTCAGCGGCATCACGCCGGTGCTGTCCACCGGCTGCGACCGGCTGGTCCGGCGGTTGCTGACCCGCCCGCGGCGGTCCCGGCTGAGCTTCGACGTGAACCACCGGCCCGCGCTGTGGAGCGCGGCGGAGGCGGCGCCGGTGCTGCGAGAGCTGGCGCAGCTCGCCGACGTGGTGTTCGTCGGGCTCGACGAGGCCGCGGCGCTGTGGTCGGTGCGCACCCCCGAGGAGGTGCGCGCGCTGCTCGACCGGCCCGAGCTGGTGGTGGTCAAGGACGGCGCGCTGGCCGCGCACGAGTTCGGCGCGGGCACCACGTCGGTCCCGGCGCCCCGCGTGGAGGTCGTCGAGCCGGTCGGGGCCGGGGACGCCTTCGCCGCCGGGTACCTGTCCGGGCTGCTGCGCGGTGCGGACGCCTCGCGCCGGCTGCGGCTCGGGCACCTGCTGGCGGCTCGGAGCCTGCTCAGCACCGAGGACCACCAGGCGCTGCCGGACCTCGCCGAGCTGGAGGAACGACTGGCCTACGACGAGCGGGCCTGGGGCGGCCTGCGGATCGGCGGTGACGCGTGAGGGGATTCGACGAGCTGCTGGCCGCGCCGGTGCTGGCGATCCTGCGCGGGATGACCCCGCAGCGGACCGCCGAACTGGCCGAGCGGGCCTGGGACCTGGGCATCGAGGCCGTCGAGGTGCCGATCGAGACCCCGCGCGCCGAACCGTCGCTGCGCGCCGCCGTCGAGGCCGGTGCCCGGCGCGGGCGCCCGGTGGGCGCGGGCACCGTGACCTCGCCCGAGCAGGTCCGCACCGCGCAGGAGGCCGGGGCCGCGTTCACCGTGGCGCCCGGCCTGGACGCCGAGGTGGTGCGGCTCAGCGCCGACGTCGGGGTGCCGCACCTGCCCGGCGTGGCGACCCCGAGCGAGGTCCAGCAGGCCCGGCGGCTCGGGCTGGACTGGGTCAAGGCGTTCCCGGCCGCGCAGCTCGGCGCCGGCTGGTTCAGCGCGGTGCTCGGGCCGTTCCCCGACCTCAAGCTGGTCGCCACCGGTGGGATGAACGCGCGCAACGCCGCGGAATTCCTCGCCGCGGGCGCCCGCGCGGTCGCGGTGGGCTCGGCCCTGGACGATCCCGAGCAGCTCCCCGCGCTGGCCGGGTTGCTGCGCGACGGCGGGAGGGCGTAGTGCGGGTGCACGTCGGTCCGGAACCGGCCGCCGAACTCCAGGACGCGGTGCTGGCCGCGGGCGCGGAACTCGCCCCGGCCGCCGAGGCCACCGGGCTGGTGTGGTTCGGCGCCGGGCCGGAGCGGTTCGCCGAGTACGACCACCCGGGGCTGGAATGGGTGCAGCTGCCCGCCGCCGGGATCGAACCGTGGCTCGCGGCGGGCGCGCTGCGCGAGGGCATCACGGTCACCTCGGCCGCGGGCAGCTACGCCGAGACCGTCGCCGAGCACGCCCTCGGGCTGATGCTGGCCGGCGCCCGCGGCCTGCACCAAGCCGCCCGCGCCGAGCGCTGGGACCGCCCGGAGCGGGCGCGCACCCTGTTCGGCACCACGGTGGGCATCGTCGGCGCGGGCGGCATCGGGCGGGCGCTGATCGGGCTGCTGCGCCCCTTCGGCGTCCGGGTGCTGGCGATCAACCGCTCCGGACGCCCGGTCGACGGCGCCGAGCGCACCTGGCCCGCCGAGGACCCGGACGCCCTCGGCACCCTGCTGGAGCGGTCGGATCACGTGGTGGTCGCGGCCCCGGCCACGGCCGCCACCGCCGCGCTGATCGACGCCGCCGCGCTGGCGCGGATGAAGGACGACGCCTGGCTGATCAACGTGGCCCGCGGCTCGCTGGTCGACACCGGCGCGCTGGTCGAGGCGCTGGACGCCGGGCGGATCGGCGGGGCCGCGCTGGACGTCACCGACCCGGAGCCGCTGCCGGACGGGCACCCGCTGTTCGGCCACCCGCGCGCGTTGATCACCCCGCACTCGGCGAACCCGAAGCCGCTGCTGCTCCCGGCGCTGGCCCGCCGGGTGCGGGACAACGTGCGGCGGCGCCTCGCGGGCGAGCCGCTGATCGGCGTCGTCGACCTCGAAGCCGGGTACTGACCGCCTGGCCGCACCGACCTGGGGAGACGACCGGGGTCCGACCCCCTCGCGCGGGAACCGGACCCGTGGCCTCGATCAGGGCAGGAAGTAGCCGTTGCCGTCGACGTACTCGCCGCTGCCACCGAGGGTGTCGGCGGTGAACTCGCCCAGCTCGGCCAGTTCGGGCGTGCGGTAGGTGGTCTCGGTCATGGTCGTTCGCCTCCCTGTCGTTGACGTGGTGCCCGCCGCGGGCACCTGCCCCTGTGATCGGCGACGTCCTGGACGCCTTGAGGTCCCCGCGGCGGGGGTTCACCCGGGTTCCGCAGCACGACTACCCGGCCGTGCCCCGAGCCCTGCGCCGCCGGCGCGTCCGGGAGGCGGCCCGGAGGGCTGCCGGGTGCGGCGTGAACGACGTCTCACGGCGGGCGCGCCGGTGGCCGTTAGGATGATCGGCGTCAGACGGCGGTGACGCGGAGGAACCCGGTGCGAGACCGGGGCGGTCGCGCCACTGTGACCGGGGAGCGCACTCCGACGAGCCACGGCCCGCACGGGCCGGAAGGTGGGGCCGCGCGCCGATCCGGGAGCCAGGACACTCCGGCCGCCGTGGATCCCGATCGGGGCGCGCACCCCGAGGAAGGACGCGCCGTGTCCGACGCTGCCCGCACCACCAGGATCCTGCTGCTGTCCACGGCGGACACCGATCTGCTGGCCGCCAGGGCCTCCGGTGCCGACTACGCGGTGGCCAACCCGTCCCGGGTCGCCGCCGAGGACGTCCCCGACCTGCTCACCGGGGTCGATCTGGTGGTGGTCCGGCTGCTCGGCGGCAAGCGCGCCTGGGCCGAAGGGCTGGACGCGGTGCTGGCCTCGGGCCTGCCGACCGTCGCGCTCAGCGGCGAGTCCACCCCGGACGCCGAGCTGATGGCGCTGTCCACCGTCCCGGCCGGGGTCGCCACCCAGGCGCTGACCTACCTGGTCGAGGGCGGACCGGGCAACCTCGGGCAGCTCGCCCGGTTCCTGTCCGACACGGTGCTGCTGACCGGCGACGGCTTCGAGCCGCCGGAGCGGATGCCGGAGTTCGGCCCGCACGGCGAGCGGGCGCACGACCCGGCGCGGCCCACCGTGGGCATCGTCTTCTACCGGGCGCACGCGCTGGCGGGCAACACCGGGTTCGTCGACACCCTCGCCGACCAGGTCGAGCGGGCCGGGGCCAACGCGCTGCCGGTGTTCTGCGGCTCCCTGCGCGGGCTGTCCGACGCCGCCGGGCTGCGCGACCTGCTCGGCGGCTGCGACGTGCTGGTGGCCACGGTGCTCGCCGCGGGCGGCTCGGTGGCCGCCGACGCCAGCGCGGGCGGCGACGAGGACTCCTGGGACGCCGGGGCGCTGGCCGAGCTGGACATCCCGGTGCTGCAAGGGCTCTGCCTCACCACCAGCCGCGCCACCTGGGAGGACAGCGACGCCGCGCTGTCGCCGATGGACGCCGCGATGCAGGTCGCGGTGCCGGAGTTCGACGGCCGGCTGATCAGCGTGCCGTTCTCCTTCAAGGAGGCCGGGGACGACGGCATCCCGGTCTACCTGGCCGACCCCGAACGCGCCCGCCGGGTCGCGGGCACCGCCACCGCGCTGGCCCGGCTGCGGCGCACCGCCGACTCGGACAAGAAGCTGGCCGTGGTGCTGTCGTCCTACCCGACCAAGCACTCCCGGGTGGGCAACGCGGTCGGCTTGGACACCCCCGCCTCGGCGGTGGTGCTGCTGCACGCCCTGGCCGAGGCCGGGTACGACCTCGGCGGCCTGGACCTGTCCGGAGTGGACGGCGACGGGCTGATCCACCGGCTGATCGCCGCGGGCGGCCACGACGTCGAATGGCTCACCGACGACCAGATGTCGCAGGCCGCGATCCGCGTCCCGGCACCCCGCTACCGGGAGTGGTTCGACGCGCTGCCCACCGCGCTGCGCGAGGCCATGGCCGAGCACTGGGGTCCGCCGCCGGGCGGCCTGTACGTCGACGACGAGGGCTCGATCTACGTGGCGGCGCTGCGCTTCGGCAACGTGGTGCTGATGATCCAGCCGCCGCGCGGCTTCGGCGAGAACCCGATCGCCATCTACCACGACCCGGACCTGCCGCCCTCGCACCAGTACTTCGCCGCCTACCGCTGGCTGGCCGAGGAGTTCGGCGCCCATGCCGTCGTCCACCTGGGCAAGCACGGCACCCTGGAGTGGCTGCCGGGCAAGGGCCTCGGGCTGGCCGCCGAGTGCGCGCCGGACGCCGTGCTGGGCGACCTGCCGCTGGTCTACCCGTTCATCGTCAACGACCCGGGCGAGGGCACCCAGGCCAAGCGCCGCGGGCACGCCGTCGTGGTGGACCACCTGATCCCGCCGATGGCCCGCGCCGACAGCTACGGCGACATCGCCAAGCTGGAGCAGCTCCTCGACGAGTACGCCCTGGTCACCGACCTCGATCCGGAGAAGAAGCCCGCGCTGCGCAACCAGATCTGGGAGCTGGTCACCGCCGCCGAGCTGCACCACGACCTGCACCAGCAGGACCAGCCCGACGCCGAGTCGTTCGACGACTTCGTGATGCACATCGACGGCTACCTGTGCGAGATCAAGGACGTGCAGATCCGCGACGGGCTGCACGTCCTCGGCCGGGCGCCGGCGGGCGAGGAGCTGGTCAACGACGTGCTGGCGATCCTGCGCTCGCGGCAGGTCTTCGGCGGGAAGGTCGGGGCGCTGCCCGGGCTGCGGACCGCCCTGGCCGAGCGCTTCGGCCTCGACGAGCAGCACCTGCTGGCCGAGCCCGGCGCCGCGGTGGCGGTCCCGGGCGCGCTGACCGGACTGGTGGCGGGTCCCGCGGCGTCCGCGTCGGACGCGGTGGACCTGCTGGAGGAGCTGGCCCGGCGGCTGGTCACCGGCCTGGCCGAGGCGGGCTGGCGGGCCGACGGCGTCGCCGCGTCGGTGCTGGGCGGCCCCGACGAGCAGGTCGACGCGGTGCTGCGGTTCGCCTGCGAGGAGCTGGCGCCCCGGCTGGCCCGCACCACCGACGAGGTGGACAACGTGGTGCACGCCCTCGGCGGCGGCTTCGTGCCCGCCGGACCGTCCGGGTCGCCGACCCGGGGCCTGGTGTCGGTGCTGCCGACCGGCCGCAACTTCTACTCGGTCGATCCCAAGGCGATCCCGTCCCGCAACGCCTTCGAGGTCGGCTCCGCGCTCGCCGATTCGCTGCTGGCGCGGCACGTGCAGGACACCGGGGAGCACCCGCGCTCGGTCGGGCTCACGGTGTGGGGCACCTCGGCGATGCGCACCCAGGGCGACGACATCGGCGAGCTGCTCTGGCTGCTCGGCTGCCGCCCGACCTGGGACGACGCCTCCCGCCGGGTCACCGGTTTCGAGGTGGTGCCGCTCGCCGAGCTGGGCCGCCCCCGGATCGACGTGGTGGTGCGCATCTCCGGCTTCTTCCGGGACGCCTTCCCGCACGTGGTGTCGCTGCTCGACGACGCGGTCCGGGCGGTGGCGGTGCTCGACGAGCCGGACGAGGACAACTTCGTCGCCGCGCACTACCGCGCCGACCTCGCTTCGCACGGCGACGACCGGCGCGCCTCCACCCGGATCTTCGGGTCCAAGCCGGGTGCCTACGGGGCCGGGCTGCTGCCGCTGATCGACGCCCGGAACTGGCGCAGCGACGCCGACCTCGCCGAGGTCTACGCCACCTGGGGCGGGTTCGCCTACGGCCGGGGCCTGGACGGCCGGGAGGCGCGGACGGACATGGAGACCGCGTTCCGGCGCATCCAGGTGGCGGCCAAGAACGTCGACACCCGCGAGCACGACATCGCCGACTCCGACGACTACTTCCAGTACCACGGCGGGATGGTCGCCGCGGTGCGGGTGCTCGCCGGCGCCGACCCGGCCGCCTACGTCGGGGACTCCGCGGTGCCGCACGCGGTGAAGACGCGGACCCTCGGTGAGGAGACCAAGCGCGTCTTCCGGGCCCGGGTGGTCAACCCCAAGTGGATCTCGGCGATGCGCAGGCACGGCTACAAGGGCGCCTTCGAGCTCGCGGCCACCGTGGACTACCTGTTCGGCTTCGACGCGACCGCGGGCGTGGTGGACGACTGGATGTACGCCAAGCTCGCCGAGTCCTACGTCTTCGACGGCGAGGTGCAGGAGTTCCTGCGCACCTCGAACCCGTGGGCGCTGCGCGGGATGACCGAGCGGCTGCTGGAGGCCGCCGACCGCGGCCTGTGGGAGCGGCCCGATGAGGCGGTGCTGGCGGAGCTGCGCGAGGTGTACCTGGAACTCGAGGGCAGCCTGGAGGACTGAAGCACTCCTCTGTGGACGGCGATATCCCGCCGGACGGGTGTATTCAGCCGCGCGTCCAGTAACTCGACCGAGTGGTTAGCGGTCGGCGTGCGGCGCCCTCCGGTGCGCTGTGATCCGCTGGGGTCGTCAAGTGGTTCGGACCGGTGGGGGACCGGTTCGCGCGGACGGCGCCGGCCCACCCCCGCCCGTGGGGGAGGAGACAGCGATGACACGAGTTCCGCGCAGGGGAGCGGCGGCGCTGGGCGTGCTGGCGATGTCGGCGGCGCTGGCGACCGCACCGCTGACCGCCACTGCCGCCGAGACAGCCGGTGCCGCTGAGACCGCCGGTGCCGCCGAGACCGGGCCCGTCGCCTCGAAGGCACCGCCGATCGTCGGCGGCTCCCCGGCCCCGATCGCCGAGCACCCGTGGGTGGTCTACCTCGCCAACCCGCGGGGCGACCAGTTCTGCGGCGGCACCCTCGCCGCACCCGACAAGGTCGTCACCGCCGCGCACTGCGTGGACGGCGAGCGGCCGGGGTCGGTGCAGGTCGTCGCGGGCCGGGAGGACAAGCGGACCACCGCGGGCACCGTCGCCGGGGTGCGGGACATCTGGACCCACCCGGACTACCAGAGCGCCACCGCGGGCGCCGACGTCGCGGTGCTCACCCTGGACACCCGGCTCCCGCAGCAGCCGCTGCCGCTGGCCACCCCGGCCGACTCCGCGCTCTACCAGGCGGGCACGCCGACCACGGTGCTCGGCTGGGGCAACGTCGCCGAGGGCGGGCCCAGCTCCGACGTGCTGCGCTCGGTCCAGGTCCCGGTGGTGGCCGACGCCGACTGCTCGCGCGCCTACTCGCAGTACGACCCGCGCACGATGGTCTGCGCGGGCGTGCCCGAAGGCGGCAAGGACAGCTGCCAGGGCGACTCCGGCGGGCCGATGGTCGCCGACGGGAAGCTGATCGGCATCGTCTCCACCGGCAACGGCTGCGCCCGCCCGGGCTACCCCGGGATCTACACCCGGGTCGCCACCTACCAGGCCGACATCGCCGCCCAGCTCGGCACCTGAGGACCTGCGCCTGGGACTCCGGTGAGAGGGACGTCACGGCCGCCCGGGGGCTGCGCCACCGCGCGGCGCGGGCATACAACGGGTGGCTGTGACGTCGATGTGGTTGCGCGCGGCCTTCCTGCTCACCGTCGCGGGTTGGGGTGCCAACCAGTTCTCCCCGCTGCTGGCCGCCTACCAGCGGGGGCTCGGCGTGTCCGGCACCGCCGTCACCGGGCTGTTCGCGCTGTACGTGGTGGGTCTGGTCCCGGGGCTGCTGCTCGGCGGACCGCTGGCCGACCGGCGCGGGCGCCGACCGGTGGTGCTGGGCGCGGTGCTGCTCAACGGGGTGGCCACGCTGGCGCTGATGGCCGGGGTGCTGGCCGTGCCCTGGCTGGCCGTCGGGCGGGTGCTCACCGGCCTCGGCACCGGGGCGGTGCTGGCCGCGGGCACCGCCTGGGTCCGCGAGCTGACGCTGCTCGCGGGCACGACCGACGACGGCGCGGGCGCCCGCCGGGCCGGAGTGCTGCTGTCGGCCGGGTTCAGCCTCAGCGGACTGGTCGCCGCGCTGCTCGCCCAGTGGGCACCGCGGCCGCTGGTCGTCGCCTACCTGCCGCACCTGGTGCTGTGCGTGGCCGGGCTGCTGCTCGCGCTGGCCTGCCCGGAGACCCGGCCGAGCCGACCGGCGGCGACGCGGGTGCGGCAGCGCGACCGGCGGTTCCGCGCGCTGGTGCTGCCGGTGGCGCTGTGGGTGTTCGTCGGCCCCTCGATCAGCTTCGGCGTGCTGCCGGGGCAGGTCGCCCCGGCGGAGTGGGAGACGCTGCACGCGGGACTGGCCGCGCTGCTCGCGCCCGGCACCGGCGCGCTGGTGCAGCCGCTGGCCCGCCGCCTCGCGGCCCGCGGCGAACGGGTCCCGGCGGTGGTGGGGCTGGGCCTGCTGGGCCTCGGGCTGGCGCTGGCCGCGCTGACCGCGGCGCGCGGGATGCCGCTGGCCGCCCTGGCCTGCTGCGCGCTGCTCGGCGCGGGCTACGGGTGCTGCTCGACCTACTGCCTGACCGTGGTCGGGCGGATCGCCGCGCCCGGCGGGCTGGCCCGGCTCACCTCGGTGTTCTGGGTGGTCGCCTACCTCGGCTTCGCCGCGCCGTACCTGTTCGCGCTGGCCGCCCCGGTCGCCGACGCCCCGGCGCTGCTGGCCGGGCTGGCGGTCCTGGCGCTGCTCACCGGCCTGCGGTCAGCTCGCCACCAGCCCGACCGAGATGGTCAGGAACGCCGCGACGCTGACCAGGTCCAGCGAGTGGGAGAACCGGGGGTGCCGGAGCCGGTGGGCGATGCGGGCGGCGGCCAGCACGATGGTCAGCTCCCAGAACGCGGCGAGCACCAGGAAGATCACGCCTAGCACCACGAGCTGCACCGCGGGCTGCGCGGCGGCGCCGACGAACTGCGGCAGGAACGCCAGGCTGAACAGCAGCATCTTCGGGTTGGTCAGGTTGCTCAGCAACCCGCGCAGGAACGGGTTGGACCGGTCGGGCACCGGCTCGGCCAGCCCCCCGGCGCCGGCGCGGCGGGCCAGCCAGAGCCCGCGCAGGATCGATCCGGCGAGGTAGACCAGGTACGCCGCGCCGACCCACTTCAGCACCGACAGCACCGCCGGGTACCGGGTGATCAGCGCGCCGAGGCCGCCGATCACCGCCGCGACCTGGAGCACGCTGGCGGTGTGGATGCCGACCAGGGCGAGCAGCCCGGCGCGGCGGCCCACGTTCAGCGAGGTGCGCAGCAGCAGGAAGGCATCGACTCCGGGGGTGAGGATCACGACCGCGCTCGCCAGCAGGAAGGCGGGCAGCGGGGTGGGGTCCAGGAGCACGTGCGGTTCCTCCTCGCGCTGATCTCGTGTCACCCGACCAGGCGTAGTTCGCCGCTCCGCCTGCGGGGACGCGGCGGAGTCGGTGGTGCCGGTTCGGGAGGATCGGCGAACGATCGCGCATCGGTGCGCAGATTTTGTCGCCGAGGGCCATCATATCGAAATATTTTCCCGAAACCGTGTGACTCCCCTCTCGTCATTCCCGGTATCGGTCCGGCTACGGTCCGTCCGGCGACAGGGTTCCGGCGGTGGAGGGACGGCGAGGTGGGCAGCAGCAGGAGCGGGCCGGTGCGGATCGCGCTGGCGGGCGCGATGACCGTGCTCGCGGGGGTCCAGCCCGCGCACGCGGACGAGCAGCCCCAGGGGCGCGTCCTCGGCGGCGGGCCCGACTCCACCGACCGGGCGCCGTGGGCGGTCGCGCTCACCGACGGGTCCGGGCGGCAGTTCTGCGGTGGCGCGCTGGTCGGCCCCGTCGAGGTGGTCACCGCCGCGCACTGCGTGGTCGACGGGACGGGCTCCCAGCGCGGGCCCGCCGACCTGCGGGTCGTCGCCGGGCGCACCGACCTCGGCACCGGCGCCGGTGTCGTCGGGCGCGTGGTGCGGACCTGGGTGCACCCGGAGTACGCGGGCTTCGAGCAGGGCGACGACCTCGCCGTGCTCACCCTGGACGCGCCGCTGCCGCAGCGGCCGATCCCGGTGGTCGCCCCCGGCGACCCCGCGCCGTACCGGCCCGGCACCACCGGCCGGGTCTACGGCTGGGGGCGCACCAGCGAGGTCGGTGCGTCCTCATCGACGTTGCGCTCGGTGACCGTGCCGGTCACCGACGACCAGACCTGCGCCGCGGCCTACTCCACCTACGACAGGACCGAGATGTTCTGCGCCGGGGTGCCCGAGGGCGGTCGCGACGCCTGCGCAGGCGACTCCGGCGGGCCGTTCGTGGTGGGCGGGCGGCTCGCCGGGGTCGTCTCCTTCGGCACCGGCTGCGGCCGCCCCGGCGTCCCCGGCGTCTACACCAGGCTCGGGGGTTACCCGGAGCTCGCCGACCAGCTCCAGCCGAGTGGTGTGGGCAACTCCCGGTCCGGGTGACCAGGGCCTCCGGCCCGATGCTGTGATATCCAGGTTCAGGTGACCCTCCAGCCGCTCGCGACCGCCGTCCACCGCGCCTACACCGCGGACCTGGACGCCGACGACTTCTACCGGATGCTGCGCCTGCGCGTCGACGTCTTCGTCGCCGAGCAGCAGTGCGCGTACCCGGAACTCGACGGCAGGGATCTGGAGGAGACCACCCGGCACTTCTGGATCGATTCCGCCGATGGTTTCGTGCTCGGCTACCTGCGCCTGCTGGAAGACCCCGACGGCGTCTACCGGATCGGCCGGGTGTGCACCGCCCAGAGCGCCCGCGGCCTCGGGCTGGGGCGCAAGCTGATGCGCGCCGCCGTCGCCGAGGTCCGGCGCAGCCCCGTCGTGCTCTCCGCGCAGACCTACGCCGTCGACTTCTACCGCTCCTTCGGCTTCGCCGAGGACGGGGAGGAGTACCTGGATGACGGCATCCCCCACGTCCCGATGCGCCGCGCCTGATCCCCCGCGCGCCTGATCCCCCACCCCGCAACGACGACGGCACCGCTGAGCTCCGAAAGGCGGCCGACGCCCCACCCACCTCACCCGAAAGGGAACTGAGTGAGGGGCACCCTTGCCCAAGTTACTTGGACAAGGGTGCCCCTCACCTAGTTCCCGAACGGGTGGGGTCCCTGACGTGGCGCTGGTCTCGGGTGTGTTGGTCCGGTGATCGGGGTCTGCGACGATGCCGGGTGATCCACGCGAGGGGTGCGGCAGGAAGCCGGTGCGAATCCGGCGCGGTCGGCGCCACTGTGACCGGGGAGCGGTCCGCCACCACGTGCCACCGGGCGATGCCTGGGAAGGCCGGCGGCCCGCGCCGATCCGGGAGCCAGGACACTGCGGCCCCTCCTTCCCGATACCCGGGGCGTCCGACACCCGAGGAAGGAACCCGGCATGACCGCTCCTCCGCGCGCCGCCGCGCGCTTCCCGTTCTCCGCCGTGGTCGGTCACGACGACCTCCGGCTCGCGCTGCTGCTCAACGCGATCCACCCGCGCATCGGCGGGGTGCTGGTGCGCGGTGAGAAGGGCACCGCCAAGTCGACCGCGGTGCGGGCGCTGGCGGGGCTGCTGCCCGCCCTCGACGTCGTCGAGGGCTGCCGGTTCGGGTGCGCCCCCGACGCGCTGGACGACCGGTGCCCGGACGGCCCGCACGACGCGGTGGTGGCCCAGCGCCGACCGGCCGGGCTGGTGGAGCTGCCGGTCGGGGCCACCGAGGACCGGCTGATCGGCTCGCTGGACCTGGAGCGCGCGCTGACCGAGGGCGTCCGCGCCTTCCAGCCCGGCCTGCTGGCCGCCGCGCACCGGGGCGTGCTCTACGTCGACGAGGTCAACCTGCTGCACGACCACCTGGTCGACCTGCTGCTGGACGCCGCGGCGATGGGTCGCGCGCACGTCGAGCGCGACGGGGTGTCGGTCTCGCACGCCGCGTCGTTCCTGCTGGTCGGCACGATGAACCCGGAGGAGGGCGAGCTGCGCCCGCAACTCCTGGACCGGTTCGGCCTGACCGTGCACGTCGCCGCCGCCCGCGAGGTCGCCACCCGGACCGAGGTGGTGCGCAGGCGGCTGGCCTTCGAGGACGACCCGGAGGGCTTCGCCGGGCAGTGGGCGGAGGCCGACGCGGAGCTGGCCCGGCGCATCGTCGAGGCCCGCGCCCGCCTGGACGCCGTGGTGCTGCCGGATTCCGAGCTGCGCCGCATCTCCGCGCTGTGCGCCGCGCTGGAGGTCGACGGGATGCGCGCCGACCTGGTGCTGGCCCGCACCGCCGTGGCGCACGCGGCGTGGCGCGGCGCGGACGCGGTGGCCGAGCAGGACGTCGAGACGGCGGCCCGGCTGGCGCTGCCGCACCGGCGCAGGCGCGACCCGTTCGACGAGCCGGGGATGGCGGAGGACCAGTTGCAGCAGGCCCTCTCCGAGGCGGCCGAGCACGCCGGGGACGGCGACGACGACCCGCCGCCGGACGGCCCGGGCGGCGGCGCTCCGGAGGACGGCGGACCCGACGACGGCGGTCCGGACGACGGCGGACCCGATGACGGTGGTCCCGATGATGGCGGTCCCGGGGCCGGTGCTCCCGGCAGCGGCGATGAGGGCGAGGGCGGCCGCAGCGGTGGCGCTGACGGCGACGAGGGTTCGGGCGGTGCCGACCGCCAACCCGCGGCACCGGAACCGGCCTTCCGGGCGCGGCTGCTGGAGGTGCCGGGACTCGGCGAAGGCGCCCCGGGACGGCGTTCGCGCAGCCGGTCCCGCACCGGTCGCGGGGTCCGGGCTTCCGCGGTGGAGGGCAACGGCGTGCACCTGACCGCCACGCTCGCCGCGGCGGCCCCGCACCAGCGGGCGCGCGGGCGCAGCGGACCCGGCCTCCTGCTGCACCGCGAGGACGTCCGCCGGGCGGTCCGGGAGGGCCGCGAGGGCAACCTCGTGCTGTTCGCGGTCGACGCCTCCGGGTCGATGGCGGCGCGGGAGCGGATGTCGGCGGTCAGCGGTGCGGTGCTGTCCCTGCTGCGGGACGCCTACCAGCGGCGGGACAAGGTCGGCGTGGTCGCGTTCCGGGGCGACGGGGCGGAGGTGGCGCTGCCGCCCACCTCGTCGGTGGACGTGGCCGCCACCCGGATGCGCGCGCTGCGCACCGGTGGCCGGACCCCGCTGGCCGACGGGCTGCTCACCGCGCGGTCGGTGCTGCGCACCGAGCGGACCCGCGATCCGCAGCGCCGCCCGCTGCTGGTGCTGCTCACCGACGGCAAGGCCACCGTCGCCGTCGACGCGGCGGCGGGTTCGGCCCGGGAACGCGCGCGCCGCGCGGTGGACGACGCGGTGCGCGCCGCCGGGCTCCTCGCCCGGATGGAGGTGGCCTCGGTGGTCGTCGACTGCGAGAGCGGTCCGGTCCGGCTCGGCTTGGCGGAACGGGTCGCGACGGCCCTCGACGCGCCCCGGTTGCGGTTGGAGGAGCTGTCCGCGGAGAACGTCGCCGGGGTGGTCCGGGCGGCGCGGCCGGACCGGCAGCGCGCCGCCTGATCTCGGTTCGGTCACGAGATTCGGCGTTTCGCGGCCGGGATCGCGTGGTGCGTTGGTACCGTTGCCGCTGTCCGCCTGACCCCCAGAGGTGGACTTCCCGAGTGCCCCCGCGCTCCCGGCAACCCCCAGGTCGGTGGAGCGCGGGGGCCTTGTGGTTCCCGGGGCCGGGTTCGGCGGTGCGCGGGGGAATTCCCGCAGGCGGCCGTTCGGGGCCATCCCGTTGGCCCGTTCGGGTCCAGTTCGCCGCGCGGGCCCCGGTGCGGCGGGCGTTGCGCGGGTGCGGGACACCGCGGCGAGATCAACAGGTGCTACTTTTCCTCGTGCCGGGGCGTGTCCAAACGAATCGGGGACGGTGCGAGATGGCCGAATCGGCCGGTGCCGTGGCGGGACTCGCCGCCGCGAACGAAGCCATGATGGGGATCATCAACGCCGCCAACGGCGGCCGGTTCCAGGTGACTCCCGAAGCGGGCGAGGAGCTCATCCGGATCTTCGAGGACATGGGCGAGGAAATGCGCGGCATGTGGCAGGACCTCGACCTGCTCAAGCAGAAGGTGCCGCTGGGTCCGAGCCCCGCCGGGCAGGAGATCGCGCACTTCGACCGGCTCGTCGCCGCGGGCGACGACGGCCGCTCGTACGAGGAGATGCTCCGGCAGTTGCGCAGCCGGGTGCCGGAGGTCGTCGAGGCGATCCGCAAGGGCATCGAGCTCTACCAGGAGGTCGACGACGGGAACTCCCGCCGCTTCGACGTGCAGGCTTGAGATCAGGAGTGTGAATCCGTTGCGTCGTCCGAAGCCGCGAGCGCTCGTCACCGGCGGCATCGCCGTGGCGCTGACCTGCACGGCCTGCGGCGGCCCGAGCGCATCGCCGCCGCCCGAGCAGCCGGCGACCACCGCCGCCGGGGAGACGTCCACGAGCGCCGGGCCGTTCGCGGAGGTCGACCCGTGCGGCCTGCTCGACCCGTCGGCGGGCGTGCAGGGCCCCGGGGAGCGCGAGGACAAGCTCGGCTCGCTGGTGTGCCGCTGGGAGGTCCCGGAAGGCGGGGTGGCCGTCAACCTGCACCCGGACCGCGCGGTCGAGCAGCTCGACCTGTCGCAGTACCAGGTCTCGGAGACCACCGTCGGCGGCCGCCCGGCGAAGCTGGCGCGCGGCGCCGAGGGCGACGGGACCTGCGAGGTGCTCCTCCCGGTCTCCGGCACCGCCTCGGCCGGGGTCGCCGCCATCACCGACGACATGAACAACGACACCGCGTGCGCGGTGGCGCAGCGGCTGGCGCCGGTGGTGGCCGAGAAGCTCCCGGCCGGCTGACATGAGTCCGTGGATTCATCCGCCTGGATCGATCTTCCTGGGATATCCTCCGCGTGCGGGGGCCCGGTTCGACGCCGCCCCGCGACCGGTCGCCGGTCGGCGCGGGACGTCCCGAGCAGCCGTCCTGACGCGGTGGTCCACGCGCTCGGCGCCGGGCGGGTTCCCGGCGGACAACGGTGTCCGATCCGCAGTCGCCGCGCACGGACACCTCGGAACGCAGGACGCACCGATGCCGGAAGCCGGGCTTCCGGAGGACTTGGGCAGGGGGCAGCATGACGTCGCCACCGGGTGGTGAGTCGGAGTACATCGCCGACCGCGAGCAGGCCATGTACGAGGAGCGGGTGCGGGAGATCCAGGAGGAGCACCCCGATTCACCGCTGCACCTGCTCTTCGGCGCCTTGGCTTCGCACGTGCAGGCCGACAAGAAGGCCGACGAGTACGGGCAGCGACGGGCCGAGGAACTGGCCGAGGAGCAGGAGCTGCGCGCCCGGCCCGGCCCGCTCGGCGGCACGAACTACCTGTCGTACGAGCACAAGGAGCTCGACCGCTTCGTCCGGGAGGACTTCAACCCCGGTGCGGTGCACGACATCGGCCGGGTCTACCACGACCACGGCGCGAAGCTGCGGGACTTCTCCGACCGGATCCGGCAGGCCGCGACCAAGACCGAGGAGAACTGGCAGGGCGAGGCGGGCGACGCGATGCGCGCGCACGTCACCAACGTCGCCGACCACATGGGCCACTCCGGCAAGGCCGCGCAGCTCACCGCGAACCAGGTCGGGATGCAGGCCGAGGCCGGGGAGCGGGCGCGCAACGCGATGCCCGAGGTCGTCGAGTTCGACCTCCAGCAGGAGATGAAGGGCCTGGCGGCCGAGCAGAACCCGGTCCTCATGATCGCCCGCGTCGGCCAGATGGTGCAGAAGCACGAGGAGTCCCGCGCCGCGCACCAGGAAGCGGCCCAGGTGCTCACCACGATGGAGAACGACTTCGGCACGGCGGCCGAGCAGACTCCGACGTTCCTCCCCGCGCCGAAGGACCCCGACCAGGCGCAGGAGCTCAGCCGGCTCAAGCCGACCACGACGCTCAGCGCGTTCCAGGAACCGGCCACCCCGATGCAGACCCGGTCGGCGCTGGCCGAGGGGACACCGGCCGCGGGCGGCCACGGTCCCGGCGCCGCCGTCCCGGGAGCGCTGCCCGGTTCGGTCCCGCCCGGCTCGGTCCCCCCGGGTTCGGCTCCCGGTTCGACCCCGCCCGCTTCGGTCACCCCCAGCTCGTACACCCCCGGCTCGGTGCAGCCGAGTTCCCCCGGAACGGCGCCCGGCCAGGGCGGAGGCGGCGGCACGCCGCAGTACCGGGTCCCGGACGTGCCCTCTTACACCACGGGGCCGAAGTCGACCACCTCGCAGTGGGACTCCCGTCACGGCGGTGGCACCGGCGGCGGTGACACCCGCTGGAACCCGCGGACGAACACCTGGGAGAAGCGCAACCCCTACAACGGCAACTGGGCCCCGATCCCCGGTGGCTACCGGCCCGGCGGGCGGGACGGTTCCGGACCGTCCGGCGGTCGCGGTCCCGGCGGCTTCGGGCCGAACGGTCCCAACGTGCCCGGTGTGCCCAACCCCGGTACGCCCGGTGGTGGCGCCGGACGCGGCTTCGGCGGCGCGGGTGGCCTGGGCGCGGCTGGCGGTGCGGGCGGTCTCGGCGCCGCCGGTGGTGCGGGCGGCGCGGGCACGTCGGCCCAGCCCGGTCCGGGTGGCCGCGCCGGTGTCGGCGGAGTCCCCGGTACGCCCGGTGGTGCGGCGGTGACCGGGGGCGCGGTGGCCGGTGGCCGGGGCGGCGCCGGGATGGCCGGGGCCGCGGGCGGTGCCCCGACCGGCCGGGGCCAGGGCGGCGACGACGACCTCGACCACCAGAACAAGTACCTGCAGGAGAACGACGACGCGTGGCGGGACCTCGGGCTGCCGCCGGTGGCGCCGCCGGTCTTCGAGTAGCGCTGTTCCCGCGGTGCGGGCGGCGGCACCTCAGGCGCCGCCCGCACCGGCACGGACGTCCTGAGGTAGACCGGCGGCTCGCACGCGCCGTCGGCGGAGCGGTTCCGCCGGCGGCGCCGGTGGTGATGGGGTTCTCGATGCTCGATTCGTTCACGCTCCCGCTCGCGGCGGCGGACCTGCTCGGCGAGGAGCTGCGGCTGGACCTGCGGCGGTTCCCGTTCGAGGTGCCGCACTTCGCGGCGACCTTCGACGAGCGGCGGGCGCTGCGCGAGCGCATGTGGGCCGACCTGGAGCAGCGCAACCTCGCGTACCGGGGCCAGGTCGAGGCGGAGGTCGAGCAGGCGCTGTCGCTGCTGGACCGCGCTGCGGTGTCGATCGCGGTGGCGGTGTACGAGACCGGTGCCGACGACGTGTTCCGGGCCCGGGTGGCGGCCGCCGGCCGCACCGGCGTGCTCGCCGTGCAGGACCCGCGCGGCTTGCAGGTGCGGTTCCTCGACGTGCGCGGGCTGGCCCGGCAGTGCGCCGAACTGGCCCCGGACGAGCCCGCCGGTCGGCTGGAGGCGGCGTCGGTGCTGGTGCCCGCCGAGCCCGAGGCGCCGCAGAAGGAGAGCGAGGAGCGGGGGCCGCGCTGGCTCGACTACGGCCCGACCACCTCGACGGGCGGCCGGGACGCGGAGCGGGCCGCGGCGATCATGGCGCTGCCGGTGCGGCGCCTCGGCTACTTCCTGGTCAGCGGTCCCTCGGGCCAGGCCCCGGCCATCGGGTTCCGCGACACCGAGCAGGGTCGCTACTCGATGACCACCCGGCAGAACCAGGACGGCCAGCGGTGGAACACCTTCGCCGGGGCGGACCGGGCGACGCTCCAGCGCCACCTGGACGAACACCTCGCCAGGTTCCGCTGACCCGCTCCCGCAGCCGACGCGCGCCCGTGGGAACGGGTGAGGGTGGTCGTGAGCCAGGGGTCGGCGGTGACATCACCCACGCTTGACTTCCGGCGGGGCCGCGCGGACCGGCTGAAACCCCGGTTCCGGTGTTCGTCGAGCGCAGGGGCCCGCCGCGGGTGCCGTTAGGGTCGGTCCATGCCTCAGGGACAGCCGACCGCGGTACCGGCCGACGGTCTGACCACGCGACAGCGCCGCAACCGCCCGCTGGTCGTGGTGCACACCGGTGAGATGAAGGGCAAGTCCACCGCCGCGTTCGGGCTGGCGCTGCGCGGCTGGAACCAGGGCTGGCCGATCGGCGTCTTCCAGTTCGTCAAGTCCGCGAAGTGGCGGGTCGGCGAGGAGAGCGCGTTCCGCGCGCTCGGCAGGCTCCACGAGGAGACCGGCGAGGGCGGCCCCGTCGAGTGGCACAAGATGGGCGAGGGCTGGTCCTGGGCGCGCAAGCAGGGCACCGAGCAGGACCACGCGGCGGCGGCGCTGGAGGGCTGGCGCGAGATCGCCCGCCGGCTGCGCGACCAGCGCCACGGGCTCTACGTGCTCGACGAGTTCACCTACCCGCTGCACTGGGGCTGGGTGGACGTCGCGGAGGTGGTGGCGGAGCTGCGCGACCGCCCCGGACACCAGCACGTGGTGATCACCGGCCGGTACGCGCCGCAGGAGCTGCTCGACGCCGCCGACCTGGTCATGGAGACCACCAAGGTCAAGCACCCGATGGACGCCGGGCAGAAGGGGCAGAAGGGCATCGAGTGGTGACGCCCCGGATCGTGGTGGCCGCCCCGGCTTCCGGGCAGGGCAAGACGACGGTGGCCACCGGGTTGCTCGCGGCGCTGCGGGCGCGCGGCACGGAGGTGGCGCCGTTCAAGGTGGGGCCGGACTACATCGATCCCGGCTACCACCGGCTCGCCGCCCGCCGCCCGGGGCGCAACCTCGACCCGGTGCTGGTCGGCGAGGAGCGGATCGCGCCGCTGTTCCGGCACGGCGCCGCCGGTGCCGAGGTGTCGGTCGTGGAAGGCGTGATGGGCCTGTTCGACGGCCGCCTCGACTCGCCCGGACCGGTCGCCTTCGGCTCGACGGCGCACGTCGCCGAACTGCTCGGCGCCCCGGTGCTGCTGGTGGTCGACGCCAAGGGCCAGGGGCAGAGCCTCGCCGCGCTGCTGCACGGCTTCCGCGACTTCCACCCCGGCGTGCGGATCGGCGGCGTGGTGCTCAACCGCGTCGGGTCGCAACGCCACGAGCAGGTGCTGCGGGCGGCCGCCGACGCCGCCGGGCTGCCGGTGCTCGGCGCGCTGCCCCGGAACGCGGCGCTGGAGGTGCCGTCCCGCCACCTCGGGCTGGTGACCGCCGCCGAGCACGGGGCCGAGGCGGTGCGGGCGGTGGACGCGATGGCCGAGGTCGTCGCCGCCTCGGTCGACCTGGACGCCGTGGTCGCGCTGGCGGGCACCGCGCCCGAGCCGGCCGGACCGGTCTGGGATCCCGCCGCGGAGGTCGAGGCCCGGCCGGGCGGACCGCTGATCGCGGTCGCCGGGGGAGCGGCGTTCACCTTCGGCTACGCCGAGCACGCGGAACTGCTGGCCGCCGCCGGGGCCCGCGTCGAACGGCTGGACCCGCTGCGCGACGAGGCGCTGCCGCCCGGTGCGCGCGGTGTGGTGCTGCCCGGCGGGTTCCCGGAGCAGCACGCCGCCGAGCTGACCGCGAACACCGCGCTGCGGCGGGAGATCGCCCGGTTCGCCGGTGCGGGCGGCGCGGTGCACGCCGAGTGCGGCGGGCTGCTGTACCTGGCCGAGGAGCTCGACGGGCACCCGCAGTGCGGGGTGCTCCCGGCGCGGGCGCGGATGACCGAGCGCCTTGTCCTCGGCTACCGCGACGCGGTGGCCGCCGGGGATTCCCCCGTCTTCGCAAGAGGAGAACGCGTGACCGGACACGAATTCCACCGCACCGCCCTGGAACCGGGCGGCGGGACGCAGCCCGCCTGGTTCTGGCGCGGCGGGCGGGAGGGCTTCGCCGGGCCCCGGCTGCACGCCTCGTACCTGCACACCCACCCCGCCGGGCAACCCCGGTCGGTCCAGCGGTTCGTCGAGGAGTGCGCGCGATGAGGCTGATCGGCATCGGTGTCGGCCCCGGCGACCCGGAACTGCTGACCCTGGCGGCGCTGCGCGCGCTGCGGGAGTCCGACGCGGTGTACGTGCCGGTGCTCGCCCCGGACGAGCAGGGCCGCGCCGAAGCGGTGGTGCGCGCGCACCTGGGCGCCGACGAGCGGGTGCGGCGGCTGGTGTTCGCGCTGGCCGATCCGGTGGACGGCCCGCAGGAGCGGCGCAGGCGGCACTGGGACGCCGCGGCCGAGGAGGTCGCCGGCCGGTTGCGCGAGCGGGGCGGCACCGCGGTGTTCGCCACCCTGGGCGATCCGGCGGTGTACTCCACGTTCAGCTACCTCGCGAGCACCGTGCGGGAGCTGGTGCCCGAGGTCGAGGTGACCACCGTGCCGGGGATCACCGCGATGCAGGCGACCGCGGCGGAGGCCGGGGTGGCGCTCACCGAGGGCGCCGAACCGCTGACCGTGATCCCGGCGATGCGCGACGTCGCGGCGTTGCGGGAGGCGTTGCGCGCACGCGGTACCGTCGTCGCCTACAAGGGCGGCAGGCGGTTGGGCGAGCTGCGGTCGGTGATCGCCGAGAGCGGTGCCTCGGACCGCGCGATCTACGCCGAGCACCTGGGCACCCCCGACGCGCGGGTGCTCCCCTTGTCCGAAGTGGACGACGACGGGGCGCCGTACCTGTCCACTGTGGTAGTCCTTCCCCCTCGACGAGGAAGAGGAGAGCAATGGTGAGTGGCCGGATCTCGTTCATCGGTGCCGGACCCGGCGCGGCCGATCTGATCACCGTGCGCGGTGCGCGGCGGATCGCCGAGGCCGACATCGTGGTGTGGGCCGCGAGCCTGGTCGCCCCGGAGTGCATCCAGGAGCACGCGCGCCCCGACGCCGAACTCGTCGATTCCTCGCGGCTGACCCACGAGCAGGCGGTGGAGATCTACCGCCGGGCCGAGCGCGAACGGCTCAACGTCGCGCGGGTGCACTCCGGGGACCCGTCGCTGTGGGGCGCGGTGCAGGAGCAGTACGACGCGTGCGCGCGGATGGCGCTGGAGGTCGAGATCGTGCCGGGCGTGGCGGCGTTCTCCGCCGCCGCGGCCTCGGTCGGCCGGGAGCTCACCGTGCCCGAGGTCGCCCAGTCGCTCGTGCTGACCCGGCTGGAGGGCGGCAAGACCCCGATGCCGGAGGGCGAGAAGGTCCGGGAGTTCGCCAAGCACGGCACCACGATGGCGCTGTTCCTGTCCGCCGCGCGCACCGGGCAGCTCGTGGAGGAGCTGCGGGCGGGCGGCTACGACGACGACACCCCGGTGCTGGTGGCCTACAAGGTGACCTGGCCGGACGAGCTGATGCTGCGCACCACGCTGGGCGAGCTGGAGCAGACGGTCAAGCAGCACAAGCTGTGGCGGCACACCCTGTTCATCGTCGGCAAGGCGCTGACCAGCGGCGGTACCCGGTCGCACCTGTACCACGCCGGGCACTTCCACACCTACCGCCGCGCCGATCCCGCCGCTCGCCGGGCGTTGCGCGCCGAACGCCCCTCGCGGCGCGCGAAGCCCGCCGAGCCGGAGCCCGCCGAGCCGGAGCCTGGGGCGGTCCGCGACTCCGACGTCGCCTGGTGGGCGGTGCGCGACTGGCAGGCGACCGCGCGCGGTGCCGCCAAGGTCGCGGCGCACCGCTCGGCGGCGCGGGTGGACTCCGCCCAGCCGGAGCTGTTCGCCGAGCAGGACGCGGACGCCGCTCCGGAGCAGCGCCCCGCGCCGGAACGCGAGCAGGTCCCGGAGCGGACCGCCGAACCCGCGGCGGCCCAGCCGGAGCAGGCCGAGCCGGAGCAGCCCGCCGCGGAGGCCGAGCCCAAGCAGGCCGAGCCCAAGCAGCCCGAGCCGGAGCAGTCCGCCGCGGAGCAGGCGGCGCCGAAGCGGACCTCCCCGGCGAGCACCGGTACCGCGAAGGCCTCCACCGCGAAGTCCGCGCCGAAGCGCCGCACCACCAAGGCCGGCGAGCCCAAGGCGGCGAAGTCCCGCTCGACCGCGAAGGGCAAGCGCACGTCAGATGAGCGGTGACCCGGCCGGGCCGGAGCTGCGCGAGCCGGACCTGCCGCGCACCGCGAAGGTCCGGCCCAAGGCGCTGCGCACCGGCTTCACCACCGGCGCGTGCTCGGCGGCGGCGGCCAAGGCGGCGGCCGAGCTGATGATCACCGGCGCGCTCCCACCGGTGGTCGACGTGGTCTTCCCGGACGGCAGGCCGCGCCGCTTCGAGGTGGATTCCGCGCACGTCGGCCCGGCCGCGACGGCCGTGGTGGTCAAGGACGCGGGCGACGACCCGGACGTCACCCACGGCGCCCGGCTGACCGCGACGGTGACCCCGCGCGAGGACGGCGCGGTGGAGCTGCGCGGCGGTGAGGGCGTCGGCGTGGTGACCAAGCCGGGGCTGGGCCTGGAGGTCGGTGGTCCGGCGATCAACCCGGTGCCCCGCCGGATGATCACCGAGGCGGTGCGCGAGGTGCTCGGCGACGGCGGCGCGGACGTCACGATCAGCGTGCCCGGCGGCGAGAAGATGGCCTACAAGACCACCAACCGGCGGCTGGGCATCTTCGGCGGCATCTCGATCCTGGGCACCACCGGGATCGTGCGCCCGTTCTCCACGGCGTCCTGGCGCTCCAGCGTCGAGCAGGCCGTGGCGGTGTCGGCGGCGCAGGGCGGCCGGACGGTGGTGCTGTCCACCGGCGGGCGCACCGAGCGGGCCGCGATGCGGCTGCTGCCGGACCTGCCGGACGTGGCCTTCGTCGAGGTCGGTGACTTCACCGGTGCGGCGATCCGGCGGGCCGTCGAGCACGGGCTGACCGACGTCGTCTTCGTCGGCATGATCGGCAAGCTCACCAAGCTGGCCTCCGGGGTCGTCATGACGCACTACACGCGGTCCAAAGTAGACACACCGCTGCTGGGGCGGATCACCGCCGAGTTCGGCGGGACGCCGGAGCAGGTCGAGGAGATCGGTGCGGCAGCCACCGCGCGCCGGGCGTACGAGGTGTGGCAGGACGCCGGGCTGCTCCCGGCGTGTGCGCACCGGCTGTGCACGTCGGTGGCCGCAGTATTGGAGCGGTTCAGCGAGGAGACCGGCCGCCGGCTGCGCGCTCGGGTCGCGATGGTGGACTTCGAGGGCGAGCACGTGGTGGCGGCCACCGAGGCGAGGTGGGTGACGTGGCGGTCACGGTGATCGGAGTCGACGGCGGCGCGCTGCCGCAGGGCGCCGCGGAGGCGCTGGAATCGGCGCGGCTGGTGATCGGCGGGCGCAGACATCTGGCGGCGCACGCCCCGGCGCACGTGCGCACGCTGGAGCTCGGCGCCCTGGAACCGGCGCTGGGCGCCCTCGGCGCGCTGACCGGTGCGGAGTCCGCCGTGGTGCTGGCCTCCGGCGACCCGGGGTTCTTCGGCGTGCTGCGGGCCCTGCGGGAGCGCGGCCTGCGCTGCGCCGTGCTGCCCGCGACCTCCAGCGTGGCCCGGCTGATGGCCCGCGCGGGGCGGTCCTGGGACGACGTCGCGGTGGTCAGCGCGCACGGCCGCGACCTGCGGCAGGCGATCAACGTGTGCCGGGCCCGCCCGGCGGTCGCGGTGCTCACCGCGCCCGGGGCCGGACCGGCGCAGCTCGGCTCCGGCCTCGACGGCTGGCGCCGCACCCTCACCGTCGCCGAGGACCTGGGCGGCGAGCACGAATCCGTGGTCACCGTCGATCCGGCCGAGGCGGCCACCCGCACCTGGCGCGAACCCAACGTGGTGCTCTGCCAGGCCGATCCGGACGCGGTGCCGGCGCGCGGCTGGTCCGCCGGTGGTGAGCCGCTGCCGCCCGCCTCCGGCTGGGCGCTGCCGGAGGACGAGTTCTCCCACCGCGACGGCATGATCACCAAGTCCGAGGTGCGCGCGGTGGCGCTGGCCCGGCTCGCGCCGCGCCCCGGCACCCTGGTGTGGGACGTCGGCGCCGGATCGGGGTCGGTCGCCGTGGAGTGCGCCCGGCTCGGCGCCGCCACCATCGCCGTCGAGCGGGACGAAGCGCAGGTGGTGCGGCTGATCACCAACGCGACCGGGCACGGCGTGGACGTCCGGGTGGTCGAGGGCGCCGCCCCGCAGGCGCTGCGCGAGCTGCCCCGGCCGGACGCGATCTTCGTCGGCGGTGGCGGGTCCGAGGTCGTCGCCGCCTGCGCGCACGCCGGGGCCGAGCGGGTGGTGGTGGCGCTGGCGGCGCTGGACCGGATCGCGGGCACCCGGGACGCGCTGCGCGCCGCCGGCTACCAGGTCGAGGGCGTGCAGCTCGCCGCCGCCCGCCTGGCCGAGCTCCCGGACGGGTCCTCCAGGCTGGAGGGCACCAACCCGGTGGTCCTGCTGACGGGGGTGCGGTGCGGGTGACCGCGCGGGGAAAGTCGAACGGAGTGAGGGGCACCCTGTACCACGTCACTGGGTACAGGGTGCCCCTCACCCAGGTATCGAACGGGCGGTGCGCGTCGACGACGGGTGCTGGACCGGTGATCAGGTCCGCGGTGGCGGGCCGGGAAGCAGGGGAGACGACGTGATCGGGCTGTTCGCGGTGACCGCCGCGGGACGACGGGCCGCGACCGAACTGGCCACCTGGCTGGGGCCGGACGCGGTGCTGGTGGACGGGCCGCCCGGCCCGGCGCTGCGCCGCGTCTGGGACCACCTCGACGCGGCGGTGTTCTTCCTGGCCAGCGGGGCCGCCGTGCGGCTGGTGGCGCCGCTGCTGCGGGACAAGCACACCGATCCCGGCATCGTCTGCGTCGACGAGGCCCGCCGGTTCGCCATCGCGCTGGCGGGCGGCCACTCCGGGGGCGCCAACGCGCTCGCCGAGCAGGTCGCCGACGTGCTGGACGCGACCCCGGTGGTGACCACCGCGACCGACAGCACCGGCAGCACGCCGCTGGACGAGCTCGTCGACCTCCTCGACGCCGCGGTGGACGGCGACCTCGCCGGGTGCGGTGTCGCGGTGCTCGACGGCGCCCCGGTGCGCATCGAGAACCCGCTGGGCTTCCCGCTGCCCGCGCTGCCCGACAACGTCGGCCCCGACGTGGTGGATCCGCTGTGGACGGTGGTGGTCGACGACCGCCGCGCGGCCCCGGACGACGAGGGGTCGACGCTGCGGCTGGTACCGCGCACCCTCGTCGTCGGCGTGGGTTCGGAGCGCGGGGTGGACCGCACCGAGGTCACCGAGACGATCGCCCGCCTGGAGCGCGAGCACGGCTTGGACCCCCGCGCGGTCCGGGCGTTCGCCAGCGTCGACCTCAAGGCCGACGAGACCGGGATCCTGGAGGCGGTGCAGGACCTCGGGTTCTGGTACGCCGACGGTGACGAGCTGCGGCTGCTCACCTACCCCGCCGCCGAACTCGCCGGGATCGAGGTGCCCAACCCCAGCGAGGTGGTGCGCGCCGAGGTCGGCACCGCCAGCGTCGCCGAGGCCGCCGCGCTGCGCGGCGCCGCCGAGTGCGCCGCGGGCGGGCCGGTGGAGCTGGTGGTGCCCAAGATCAAGGGGCGCGGGGTGACCGCGGCGGCGGCCCGGATCCGGCCGCGCGGGCGGCTCGCGCTGGTCGGCATCGGCCCCGGCGCGGCGGAGCTGCGGACCCCGCGCGCCGACGCCGAGCTGCGACGCGCCTCCGTCGTGGTCGGGCTGGACCAGTACCTCGACCAGGTGCGCCACCTGTTCCGGCCGGGCACCGAGGAGCGCGCCAGCGGCCTCGGCGCGGAGGAGGCCCGCGCGGCCGAAGCGGTGTCGCTGGCCCGCGAGGGCCGCGCGGTGGCGCTGATCGGCTCCGGTGACGCCGGGGTGTACGCGATGGCCAGCCCGGCGCTGGAGCAGGCCGACCGGGACGTCGAGTTCGTCGGGGTGCCGGGGGTGACCGCCGCGCTGGCCGCCTCGGCGCTGCTGGGCGCGCCGCTGGGCCACGACCACGCCCTGATCAGCCTGTCCGACCTGCACACCCCGTGGGAGGTCATCGAGCGCCGGGTGCGCGCGGCGGCCGAGGGCGACCTGGTGGTGTGCTTCTACAACCCGCGTTCGGCGCAGCGGCACTGGCAGTTGGGGCGGGCGCTGGAACTGCTCGCCGAGCACCGCCCGGCGGGCACGCCGGTCGGCGCGGTGCACCAGGCCACCCGCGACGACCAGCGGGTGTGGTGCGCGCCGATCGGCGAGTTCGACCCGGGCGAGGTGGGCATGTTCACGACCGTGGTCGTCGGCTCCTCGCAGTCGGCCATGATCGGCGGCCGGATGGTCACCCCGCGCGGCTACCGCTGGATGGCCGATGCCCGCTGATCCGCTGGTGATCTCCTCGGCCTGCACCGCGTGCGGGGCGTGCCTGCTGACCTGCCCGGAGCACGCGCTGCGCCCGGCTCCGGGCCGCCCCCGGGTGCTGGCCGAGGCGTGCACCTCCTGCGGGGAGTGCGTGGAGATCTGCCCGGCCGACGCCATCGACCTGCGCGCGGGCTAGCGCTGCCGAGGACCGCATTCGCGATGATCTGCGTGGCGGTGCGGGTGGCGGAACCTCAGCGGTGCCGGTTGACGGCCGCACCGCATGCGGCTCCGCCGCATTCTGGAAAGCCGTGCAACGCGAGTTCAGGGATGGGCACCGAAGTGAGCGAGCACATGACCCCCGAGGAGTTCCGGGCGTGGGGCAAGCAGGTCGTCGACTGGATCGCGGACTACCAGGCCGGGATCGAGCGGTACCCGGTGCGGTCCTCGGTGGCGCCGGGGGAGATCCGCGCCGCGCTGCCCGCGCACCCGCCGGAGCGCGGTGAGCCCTTCGACGCGGTGCTGGCGGACCTGGACCGGGTGCTGCTGCCCGGCATCACGCACTGGCAGCACCCGGACTTCTACGCCTACTTCCCGGCCAACGCCAGCGGCCCGGCGATCCTCGGGGACCTGCTCTCCAGCGGCCTCGGCGTGCAGGGCATGGTGTGGGCGACCAGCCCGGCGTGCACCGAGCTGGAGACCGTGGTCGTCGACTGGCTCGCCGAGCTCCTCGGGCTGCCCGGGCACGTCCGCACCGACGCTGCGGGCGGCGGGGTCATCCAGGACTCGGCCTCCAGCGCGGCCCTGGTGGCCTGCCTGGCCGCGCTGCACCGGGCCAGCGGCGGGCGCGCGGCCACCGAGGGCATCACCCGCCGCTACGCGCTCTACGTCTCGGCGCACACCCACTCCTCGCTGGAGCGGGCGGCGCGGATGGCCGGGATCGGGGCCGACAACGTGCGGGTGGTCGACGTGGACCCCGCGACGCAGGCGATGGATCCGGAGCACCTGGCGGCGCTGCTCGCCGCGGACCGCGCCGCGGGCGTGGTGCCCGCGCTGGTCTGCGCCACCGTCGGCACCACCTCGACCACCGCGATCGACCCGGTCCCCGCGATCGGGCGGATCTGCCGCGAGCACGGGGTGTGGCTGCACGTCGACGGCGCCTACGCCGGGGTCGCGGCGGTGTGCCCGGAGCTGCGCTGGGTGCTCGACGGGGTCGGGGAGTTCGCCGACTCGTTCTGCACCAACCCGCACAAGTGGTTGCTGACCAACTTCGACTGCTCGGTGCTGTGGATGGCCGACCGGGCGCCGCTGGTGGCGGCGCTGTCGATCCTGCCGGAGTACTTGCGCAACGCGGCGACCGCGTCCGGCGAGGTGATCGACTACCGCGACTGGCAGGTCCCGCTGGGCCGCCGGTTCCGCGCGCTCAAGCTGTGGGCGGTGCTGCGCTGGTACGGCGCGGAGGGCTTGCGCGCGCACATCCGGCGGACCGTCGCGCTGGCCCAGGAGTTCGCCGCGCTGGTCCGCGCCGACGAGCGGTTCGAGGTGCTGGAACCGCACCCGCTGGGCCTGGTGTGCTTCCGCCCGCTCGGGCCGGACGCCGACGGGCGCGCGCTGGCCGGGATGGAGGAGCTCAACGCCTCCGGCGCGCTCTACCTGACCCACACCAAGGTCGACGGCCGGGTGGTGCTGCGCTTCGCGATCGGTTCGCCGCGCACCGAGCGGCGGCACGTCCTCGCGGCGTGGCAGCGGATCCGGCGCGCGCTGACCTGAGGTCAGGCCCGGAGGGCCGCCGCCGTCCCGGCGGCCACGGCGCAGCCGGCCAGCAGCAGCACCGGGGCGGCGGTCGGCTCGCCCGCCGCGCCCTGCGCCAGCGCGCACCGGGCGAGCAGCCCGGGGCCGAGCAGCAGCACCCCGGCCAGCGCGGCCGCCGGGCGCGGTCCCCGGGTCAGGAGCCCGGCCAGCGCCCCGCACCCGGTCAGCGCCGCCGCCGCCAGCACCAGCACCACCAGGTAGGCCCCCGGCGCGCGCGGGGCGGCGGTGCCGGTCGCGGCGAGCCCGAGCAGCGCGACCCCCACCGCCCCCGCGGTCAGCAGCGCGTGCGCGCGCAGCAGCAGCGCTGGATCGGCGCGGTGCGACCGGACCGCCAGCACCACCCCGGTGCCCGCCAGCACGCCCGCGACCAGGTCCCCGCCCGCACCCGCGAGCACCACCGGCAGCAGTCCGCAGGTCAGCGCCAGCCGATCGCGCCCGCACCGGCCGACCTCGGCGACCACCGCATCCGCTCCTGCCATCGCGACCACCTCCGCGCCGAGCGTGGCGGTGGGCGGGGCGGCTCCGGTACCGCGTTGGGTCCCGTCCGGGGGTGGGGTTGTCCCCACCCCGACCGGGGAGCTGGCAGCAGTGCGCCGCGCCCCGGTGACCGGCGAGGATCGTCGCCATGACGAGGTGGTTGCTGGAGCGAGGACGAGGGTTCGCCGTGGCGGCGGTCGCCGTGACCGGACCGGTCTGGTTCGCGCTGGGGGTGGTCGCGCTGACCATCGCGACGTGCGGGCTGCTGCGGGCCGGGGAGGTGCTGCTCGGGGCGACCCGCGCCGCCGCCGACCTCTCCCGCCGACTCGCCGGGCGCTGGGGCGGGGTGCCGGTCGGGTCCCCGTACTGGCCACCACCACCGGACCCCGAACCCGACGCCGAGGGCTGGTACCGGCACGACAACGTCGTCTACCGGTCGCCGCGGTTGCCGCGCTGGGCGCGCCGGGTGAAGTGGCTCGCCGAGGACCCGGCCACCGGGCGCGACCTGGACTGGTTCCTCACCAACGCGGTCGTCGGCCTGGTCCTCGGACTCGCCGCCGTCGTGGGCGGACGGCCGGTGCTGCGGCTGCACGCCCGCTGGTCGGCCCGCAGGCTCGGGCCCGCCCCGGACCGGAGCTGCCGGCCCAACGCCGTGGTCCGCCGGCTGCTCGCGACCTGGCGGCTGCTGGTGCTCGGCGCGCTGTCCGCGCTGAACTCCCTGGTCGCCGTGCTGGCGGTGCTGGCGCTGCTGATCGCCGCCCCGCTCGGCGCGATCGCCGTCTGGCCGCGACTGGTCGACGGGGTGCGGTGGCTCGCCGGGCTGAACCGGCGCCTGGCCCGGGACTGGTCCGGGGTCGAGGTCGGCGAGGCGTACCTGCCGGTGGAGCGGCCGGTGCCGACCGCCGACGGCCTGTACCGGTCCGGTCGTTCGCTGGTCGAGTCCCCGGCGCCCGCGTGGCGCAGCGCCCGGTTGCGGCGCGCGCTGCGCGATCCGGCGACCTGGCGGGACCTGCTGTGGCTGGCGGGGGACCTGGTGGTCGGCGGGCTCGGCCTGGCGTTGCCGGGACTGCTCTGGTTGTTCGCCGCCGGTTTCTGGGTGCCGCTGTGGTGGGCCGTGCTGGGCGTGTTCCTCGACATGTCCGCGGCCCGCGCCGGCTGGACCGGGTTCGCCCGCTGGCTGGTGGACAACCCGGCGATCGGGATGCCCGCCGGGCTGCTCGCCGGTGCGGTGCTGGTGCTGCTCGCGCCGATCACGTTGCGCTGGCACGGGTACTGGGCCCGGCTGCTGCTCGCCCCGACCGAGCGCGCGCTGCTCGCCCAGCGCGTCGAGCAGCTCACCGAGACCCGCACCGACGCCACCGAGGCCGAGACCGACCGGCTGCGCGACATCGAGCGCGACCTGCACGACGGGCCGCAGGCGCGGCTGGTGTCGCTGGGGCTCAAGCTCGCCGCCGCGGAACAGCTCCTGGCCACCGACCCGGAGCGGGCCCGCGCGCTGCTCGCCGAGGGCCGCGACGAATCCGGCGCCGCGCTGGCGGAACTGCGCGGGCTGGTGCGCGGCATCCGGCCCCCGGTGCTCGCCGAACGCGGTCTCGGCGACGCGGTGCGGGCGTTCGCCCTGGAGTCGGCGGCCCCGGTGGAGGCGGTGGTGGACCTGCCCGGCCGGTGCCCGCCCGCCGTGGAGGCCGCCGCCTACTTCGCCACCCGCGAGCTCGTCACCAACGCCGTCAAGCACGCCGCCGCCGAGGCCATCCGCGTCGAGGTGTCCCACGACGGCACCGCGCTGCGGATCACCGTCACCGACGACGGGTCCGGCGGTGCGGCCGTCGGGCACGTCGGCGGACTCGCCGGTATCCGGCGCAGGCTCGGTACGTTCGACGGCGCACTCGCGCTGTCCAGCCCGGACGGCGGTCCCACCCGAGCGACCTTGGAGATCCCGTGCGCGTCGTCCTCGCCGAAGACCTCTTCCTCCTCCGGGACGGCCTGAGCGCGCTGCTCACCGCGCACGGCTTCGACCTCGTCGCGGCGGTGGAGACCGGCCCCGAGCTCCAGGCCGCGCTGTTCGACCACCGCCCCGACGTCGCCGTCGTCGACGTCCGGCTGCCGCCCACCAAGACCGACGAAGGGCTGCAGGCCGCGCTGGTCGCCCGCCGCGCGATCCCCGGCCTGCCGGTGCTCGTGCTCTCCCAGCACGTCGAGCAGCTCTACGCCCGCGAGCTCCTCGCCGACGGCGCGGGCGCTGTCGGCTACCTGCTCAAGGAACGGGTGTTCAACGCCGAGCAGTTCGTCGACGCGGTCCGCCGGGTCGCCGCGGGCGGCACGGCGATGGACCCGGAGGTCATCTCCGCCCTGGTCGCCCGCCGCGCCACCCCGCTCCAGGACCTCACCGACCGGGAGCGCGGCGTCCTGGCCCTGATGGCGGAGGGCTGCTCCAACGCCGCCATCGCGCAGCGCCTCGTGGTGAGCGAGGGGGCGGTGGGCAAGTACATCGCGAGCATCTTCGGCAAGCTCGGGCTCGCGCAGGAACCGGAGACCAACAGGAGGGTCCTGGCGGTCCTGGAATACCTCAAGCGCTGACCCCGCGACCCCGCCGAGCCCTGGTGAGGGGCACCTTCATCCGACATAGCCGGATGAAGGTGCCCCTCACTCAGCACCCTTCCGGGTGAGGTGGGCGTCCTCGGGCCGGGTGCGTGATCGAATTCACGGGGTTTGACCTGGGGTGCTCGGCAGGTCAGGATACGTCGGCTGGCAGTGCAGGAACCCGGTGCGAATCCGGGGCGGTCCCGCCACTGTGACCGGGGAGCGGACCCCACCGATGGCCACGGCCGCGAGGCTGGAAGGCCGGGGACACCGCGTCGATCCGGGAGTCAGGACACTGCGCGCCGGCCCCGCGTCGCGCCGCGGCGCGCGGACACCCCACCCCGGGCGGGAGAACCCAGGAGGTCGGGCTCCCATGCGGGATGCCGGAACGCGGTCGCCGACGGCGGCCCGCGGGCTCCGCTGCGGACGTCGCTCCCCGTCCGGCCGGAGTCGAGGAGCCGGAGCGAGCATGACCACGTTCGACCCGCCACCGCGGCGGGTGCACCCGATCGAGATCGAGTCGTACCGGATCATGCGGGAGCGCGCCGATTTCGGGCACTTCGCCCCGCTGAGCCGCGCCGTGGTGGAGCGCGTCGTGCACACCACGGCGGACCCGAGCTGGACCGGCGAGGTGGTCACCACCGAGGCCGCGGTGCGCGCCGGGCGGCGGGCGCTGCTCGACGGCGCCGCGCTGATCACCGACGTGCGCATGGTGGCGGTGGGCATCACGTCCCGGGAACCGCTGGTCGCGCTGGACCTGCCCGGGGTCGCCGCCGAGGACGGGCTCACCCGGTCGGCCGCGGGCATCCGGGCCGCCGCCGAACGCCATCCCGACGGCGCGGTGTGGGCGATCGGCAACGCCCCGACCGCGCTGGCCGAACTTCTGCGGCTCGCCGAGGCGGGCGCGGTGCGACCCGCGCTCGTCGTCGGCGTGCCGGTGGGCTTCGTCGGCGCCGTGGCCGCCAAGGCGGCGTTGCGGCGCAGCGGACTCCCCGGGGTGAGCACGCTGACCGAACGCGGTGGCGCGGCGATCGCCGCCGCCGCCGTCAACGCCCTGCTGTACTGGCGGGAGAACCAGGAGGAGGACCGGTGACCGCACCGCAGCCGCTGCTGATCGTGGGCCACGGGACGGTGGACGACGGCGGGGTCGAGGAGTTCCGCGCGTTCATCGACCGGGTGCGCGGCCGGATGGCCCCCGCCGGGATCGACGTCGCGGGCGGCTTCATCGAGCTGTCCGCACCCGCCGTCACCGAGGCGTGGGGCGAGCTCGCCGCGCGCGGCCACCGCACCATGGCGGCGGTTCCGCTGGTGCTGGTCGCCGCCGGGCACGGCAAGGGCGACATCCCCGCCGCTCTGGAGCGGGAGGTCCGCCGCCACCCGGGCACGTCGTTCGCGTTCGGCCGCCCGATGGGCCCGCACCCGGTGCTGCTGGACCTGCTGGCCGAGCGGATCGCCGCGGTGGTGCCGCGCGAGGAGTGGGCGGACACGGCCGTGGTGCTGGTCGGCCGGGGCTCCACCGACCCGGACGCCAACGCCGAGGTGTGCAAGGTCTCCCGGCTCTTGCAGGAGACCTGCGGTTTCGACACGGTCGAGACCGCGTTCGTCTCGCTGGCACCGCCGGACGTCGCGGCCGGGCTGGAACGGGCCCGCCGCCTCGGCGCGCGGAAGGTCGTGGTGGCGCCCTACTTCCTGTTCGACGGGGTGCTGCCGCAGCGCGTGGCCCGGCAGGCCCAGGAGTACGCCCGCGCGGCACCGGACATCGACGTCCACGTCTCCGGTTACCTCGGCGACACCGACGCCCTGGCCGAGCTCGTCGTCGAGCGCTACCACGAGGCGCTGCACGGCGAGATCCGGATGAACTGCGACACCTGCGCCTACCGGGTGCTGCTGCCGGGCTTCGAGGACAAGCTGGGTGCGCCGCAGACGCCGCACCACCACCCCGACGACCCGACCGGGCACGGTCACGGACACGGACACGCACATGGACACTCCCGCTAACCCGCCCGCCGAGCACCACTACCTCGCCGGACTCGACCTCGCCGGACGCCGGGTCGTGGTGGTCGGCGCGGGCACCGTCGCGCAGCGCCGGCTGCCCCGGCTGGTCGGCGCCGGTGCCGCCGTCGAGGTGATCGCCCCCGAGGCCACCCCGGCGGTGGAGGCGCTCGCCGACGCGGGCGAGATCACCTGGACCCGGCGCGGCTACCGCGACGGCGATCTGGACGGCGCCTGGTACGCGGTGGCCGCCGCCTCGCCCGACGAGGTCAACGCCGCGGTGGGCGCCGAGGCCGAGCGGCGGCGGGTGTTCTGCGTGCGCTCCGACCGGGCGGTGTCCGGCAGCGCGGTGACCCCCGCGGTCGCCGAGCACGACGGGCTGCTGCTCGGGGTGCTCGCCGGCGGATTCCCCCGGCGCAGCGTGGCGGTGCGCGACGCGCTGCTGGAGGCGTTGCAGTCCGGTGTGGTCGACGAGCACGCCGACGCCCCGGCGCCCGGAGTGGTGCTGGTCGGCGGCGGTCCGGGCGCGCCGGACCTGATCACGGTGCGCGGCAGGCGGCTGCTGGCCAAGGCCGACCTGGTGGTCACCGACCACCTCGCCCCCCGCGAGCTGCTGGAGGAGCTGGGGCCGCACGTCGAGGTGGTGGACGCCTCGAAGATCCCCTACGGCCGGGCGGCGAACCAGGACGTGATCAACCGGACGCTGATCGAGGGCGTCCGAGCGGGGCGGTTCGTGGTCCGGCTCAAGGGCGGCGACCCCTACGTGTTCGGCCGGGGCTTCGAGGAGCTGCTGGCCTGCACCGAGGCGGGCGTGCCGGTGACGGTGGTGCCGGGGATCACCAGCGCCTTCTCGGTGCCCGCGGTGGCCGACGTGCCGGTGACGCACCGCGGGGTGGCGCACGAGGTGGTCGTCGTCTCCGGGCACGTCGCACCCGGCGACGAGCGCTCGCTGGTGGACTGGCCCTCGCTCGCCCGGCTGCGCGGCACCCTGGTGCTGCTGATGGCGGTGCAGCGCATCGAGTCCTTCGCCGACGTGCTGATCGAGCACGGCCGCCCCGCCGACACCCCGGTCGCGGTGGTGCAGGAGGGCACGACCGCGACGCAGCGCTCGCTGCGCACCACGCTGGACCGGGTCGGGGCCGACGTCCGGGAGCAGGGCGTCCAACCCCCGGCGGTGGTGGTCATCGGCCCGGTCGCCGGGCTGAAGGACTGACGCGCGCGGGTGGGTCCGGACGGCCGGACCCACCCGTGCGGTTCAGCCCAGGTTCGCCTCCTCGGCCAGCAGCGCCGCCAGTTCGGTCGCGTCGGCCCCGGCGAACCCGGCGCGGTGGAACCACGCGGTGATGTTGTCCGCGTCCCGCGCCAGGTAGTCGAGGCCCTGCGGGTTGGCGGCGAGGTCCACCGCCTGCGGCAGGTCGATCAGCACCAGCCGGTCGCGGTGCACCAGCACGTTGTAGGCGGACAGGTCGCCGTGGGCGAAGCCCTGCCCGGCCAGGACGGCCAGCGCGTCGACCAGCTGCTCCCACAGCTGCGCCAGTTCGGCGCGGTCCGGGCGCAGCGCGGCCAGCCGGGGCGCCGCGGTGCCGTCGGCCTCGCCGATGAACTCCTGGAGCACCTCGCCGCCGACCCGCTGCACCGGGTAGGGCACCGGCGCGCCCGCCCGCCACAGCGCGCCGAGCATCCGGAACTCCGCGACCGCCCACTGCTGGGCGATCATGCCGCGGCCGAACGCGGTGCGGTGCTCGATCGCCCGCATCTCCCGGGACCGGCGCATCCGCCGCCCCTCCAGGTACCCGGCGTCGCGGTGGAACAGGCGGTGGTCGCCGTCGCGGTAGCGCTTGGCGGCCAGCAGGCAGGACTCCCCGCCGGGCAGCGACCGCCGCAGCAGGTGGACGTCGGCCTCCTTGCCGGTCTTGAGCACGCCGAGCTCGTGGTCCACCGCGGCGAGGGCGGTGACCACCCAGTCCGGGTGCGGTTCGGGGCCGCGCTCGCCGGTGTCCCAGGTGGACCAGCGGTCGGCGTCCTCGGGCAGGCCGAGCGGTTCGGGTTCCTCCCGCAGCGCGGCGAGGCGGTCCTTCTCCTCCTCGGTGAGCCTGCCGCGGCGCACCGGTTCGTCGTCGAAGGCGCGGCGCCGCGGGCGCTTCCGGCGCTCGCCGGGGGAGTGGTCGTCGTAGTGGTGCTCGTAGTCGTCGAGCGAAGGCACTTCAGGTGCTCCTCGGGATGGTCTCCCGCCGGCGCACCCGCTTTGAGGACACCCCTGGGGCGTCAGGGCAGCGAGCGGGAGGAGTTCGGGCCTGGACCGGACGTGGCGCGGTGGAACGCACCGCTGCGAACAACGACCTCCACGGCACACCTCCTCTCCGCTCGCGCGCAGCCCCGGATCGGGCGCCAGGCCAGTGTGCGCGGGCCCGAACCGGACGCGCAACGCATTTTCCGGCGCCCGCACCGCCCCGCGAATCACGGCCTCAGACGGCGCGGCCTCAGACGACCACGCACAGCGCGCGCTCGCCCTCGCGCTCCACCCGCATCCCGGCGGCCTCGGCCACCGCCAGCACGTCGTCCACGCCGGACGGTTCGTCCGGGGCCTGGGCCAGCGCGCGGGCCAGCGCGCCCTTGTGCGCCTTGTTGTGGTGGCTGACGACCTTGCGGTGGCCCGCGGCGTCCTCGGACAGCACCCGCACCGCGACGGCGCCGGGCACCTTCGCCAGCGCCGCGTAGGCGCCCGAACGCAGGTCCACCACCAGCTCGTCGACCGCCAGCACCGGCTCCAGCACCGGCCGCCAGACCGAGCGCAAGGTGCCCAGGCCGGGCAGCGAGCCGCCGCCGGACAGCCGGTAGGCGGGGATGCGGTCGACGCCCCGCACCAGGCCGAACAGCGCCGAGGCCACCGCCAGCCGGTCGTCGGCCTGCTTGCGCTCGGCCGGGGTGAGCGAGCCGACGTCCAGCGCGTCGTAGAGCACGCCGGTGTAGCGCTCCAGCGCCGGGGCGGTGGGCGCGGTCCGCAGCGCCGCGTTGCGCTCGGCCTCCTCGGCCTGCCGCTCGGACAGCCCCAACACCGACAGGCTGGCGGGCACGTCGGCGGCCAAAGCGGTCAGCGCGTCGACCACGGTGCGCCGGGTCGGGTTCAGCTCCGGGTGGGACAGCGAGCCGAGGTCCAGCGGCGCCCCCGCGCCGCCGGTCGACTTGGTCTCGGAAGGAGGAAGCAGCACCAGCACGATTCCACCCTAATGGCGGTGCCCGGTCCCGCCGTGCGGTGCCGCGCCGCCCGGCTCAGGCGGGTTGCGCGGCGCGTCCGGCGCGGACCGGCAGGGCGGCGAGGCCGTGGATGATCGAGGTCGGGCGCCGCCGCAGCGCACCGGCCCGCCGCAGCTCCGGAACCCGTTCGGCCAGGGCGCGGAACGCGCACTCGGCCTCCATCCGGGCCAGCGGGGCCCCGAGGCAGTAGTGGATGCCGCTGGAGAACGCCAGGTGCTCCCCCCGGGTGTCGCGGGCGAGGTCGAAGCGCTCCGGCCGGTCGTGCACCGCGGGATCGCGCCCCGCCGAACCCAGCAGCGCCAGCACCGGCGTGTCGGCGCGCACCGGCCGCCCGCCGAGTTCCAGGTCCTCGTGCGCGATCCGCATGGTCATCTGCACCGGCGGGTCCCAGCGCAACGTCTCCTCGACGACCGCGGGTGCGAGGCCCGGATCGTCGACCAGCGCCGCCCACTGGTCGGGGTGGTGCAGCAGCGCCAGGGCGCCGTTGCCGATCAGGTTCACCGTGGTCTCGAAGCCCGCCACCAGCAGCAGGTCGGCGAGCCGGACCAGCTCGACCGCGGTGAGCTGCTCGTCGTCGAGGGCGGTGACCAGGTCGCTGAGCAGGTCGTCGCCGGGATCCTCCCGGCGCCGCGGGATGAGCCCGGTGAACAGCGCGTCGAGCTCGGCGAACGACGCGCGCATCTGCCGCAGGTGGACCGGCGAGCGGACCCCGTCGAGCGCGCGGGCCAGCACGGTGCCGTGCGCGGCCAACCGGTCCGCGTCGAGGCCGCGCAGCCCCAGCAGCGAGCAGATGACCCGGATCGGCAGCGGCGAGGCGAAGTCGCGGATCAGGTCGAAGCCGCCGCGGGCGAGCGCGGCGTCGAGCAGCTCGTGCGCGATGCCCTCGATGCGCTCGCGGTGCACGGCCAGCCGGCGCGGCCGGAACGCGGGCGCGGCGAGCCGGCGCAGCCGGGTGTGGTCGGGCGGGTCGAGTTCGAGCAGGGACAGCTGCAGGTCCACCGCCGCCGCGGTCGGATCGCCGTAGGAGCCGTCGCTGGTGCGCACCCCGAAGCGGCGGTCCCGCAGCATCTCGTCGCAGACCTGGTGGGTGGTGGCCAGCAGCGTGCCGAGGCGGCTGCGCACCACCGGCCCCTGCGCCCGGAGCTGCTCGTACAGCGGGTACGGGTCGGCGCGCCACGGGGACCGCATCAGCCGCGCGCCCGGATCGCCCAGCCGCGCGAAGGCCCCCACCACCGCGCTCTGCGCCACCAGCCGCCCGGCCAGCGCGAGTTCGCCCCGGAACCCCGGTGCGGTGCGGACGTCGGACATCGCCACCCCCAGTGATCGGCCCGCTTCCCAGGTAACCGGACGCGCCGCCCGGCGGCAAGGGCCCGCGGCACGGCAATCCGCTGGTCGGGAACGGGGGTCCGGCCGCTACGCTCGTCGGGTCCAGACGGGGCGAGACGAGGAGCCGGAAACCGTGATCACGAGGATGTCGACGTTGTTCCTGCGGACTTTGCGCGAGGACCCGGCCGACGCCGAGGTGCCGAGCCACAAGCTGCTGGTGCGCGCCGGTTACGTCCGACGGGTCGCCCCGGGCATCTACTCCTGGCTGCCGCTGGGCCTGCGGGTGCTGCGCAACGTCGAGCGCGTGGTGCGCGAGGAGATGGCCCGCATCGGCGCCCAGGAGATCCACTTCCCGGCGCTGCTGCCCCGCGAGCCCTACGAGGCGACCGGCCGCTGGACCGAGTACGGCCCGACCCTGTTCCGGCTCAAGGACCGCAAGGGCGGCGACTACCTGCTCGGGCCGACCCACGAGGAGCTGTTCTCGCTGACCGTCAAGGGCGAGTACAGCTCCTACAAGGACTACCCGGTCATGCTCTACCAGATCCAGACCAAGTACCGGGACGAGGAGCGCCCGCGCGCGGGCATCCTGCGCGGCCGCGAGTTCGTCATGAAGGACTCCTACTCCTTCGACCTCGACGACGACGGCCTGGCCGAGTCCTACCGGCTGCACCGCGACGCCTACATCCGCGTCTTCGACCGGATGGGCCTGCGCTACGTCATCGTGGCGGCGACCTCCGGCGCGATGGGCGGTTCGGCCTCCGAGGAGTTCCTCGCCGAGAGCGAGACCGGTGAGGACACCTTCGTGCGCAGCACCGCCTCCGGGTACGCCGCCAACGTCGAGGCGGTGGTGACCGCCGCGCCGCCCGCCGAGCCGGTCGAGGGCAAGCCCGCCGCGCAGGTCCACCACACCCCGGACACGCCGACCATCGAGACGCTGGTCGACCACCTCAACGCGCACACCGACCGCACCTTCACCGCCGCCGACACGCTGAAGAACGTGCTGGTCAAGCTGCGGCAGCCGGGCGCGCAGGAGTGGGAGCTGCTCGGCGTCGGGGTGCCCGGCAACCGCGAGGTGGACCTCAAGCGGCTGGAGGCGGCGGTTGAGCCCGCCGAGGTGGCGCTGCTCGACGAGGCCGACTTCGCCGCCCACGACTTCCTGGTCAAGGGCTACATCGGCCCGAAGGCGCTGCAGGCCAACGGCGTCCGCTACCTGGTCGATCCCCGGGTGGTGACCGGCACGGCGTGGGTCACCGGCGCCGACCAGCACGACCACCACGTCGTCGACCTGGTCTGCGGCCGGGACTTCACCCCCGACGGCACCATCGAGGCCGCCGAGGTCCTGGAGGGCGACGCCGCGCCCGACGGCACCGGCACCCTGGTCGCCGCCCGGGGCATCGAGATCGGCCACATCTTCCAGCTCGGCCGCAAGTACGCCGACGCGTTCGGGCTCGACGCCCTCGGCCAGGACGGCAAGCCGAAGCGGATCACCATGGGTTCCTACGGCATCGGGGTGTCCCGGCTGGTCGCCGCGATCGCCGAGCAGTCCCACGACGAGCAGGGCCTGGTGTGGCCCCGCGAGGTCGCGCCCGCCGACGTGCACGTGGTGCTCGCGGGCAAGGACGAGGCGGTCCGGGAACGCGGTGAGGCGCTGGCCGCCGAACTCGACGCGGCGGGCGTCGAGGTCGTGCTCGACGACCGCACCTCCTCGCCGGGCGTGAAGTTCGCCGACGCCGAGCTGATCGGGGTGCCGACCGTGCTGGTCGTCGGCAAGGGCCTGGCCGGTGGCGTCGTGGAGGTCCGGGACCGGCGCAGCGGCGAGCGCACCGAGGTCCCCGTCGACGACGCCGTCCGCCACCTGGTCGACGCCGTCCGAGCCTGACCTCACCCGTTCGTGAAGTGAGTGAGGGGCACCCTTGCCCGAGTAACTGGGACAAGGGTGCCCCTCACCTCGTTCCCCGCCCCCCGTTCGGGTCGACGGCGCGAGGTGCTGGGCCGCGGCCGTTCACCTAGGAGGGTGCTGAGTGAGGGGCACCCTGCACCACGTGACTTGGTACAGGGTGCCCCTCACCCGGTTCGATCACCTGGTTCGATCACCTGGTCGGGGTGGGGTGGTGGAGGATCGCGGCGACGACCGATTCGGTGTCGGCGAGGTCGGGCAGCACCGCGTGGGCTCCGGCGGTGCTCAGCTCCTCGGCGCTGCTGCGGCCGGTGGCGACGCCGATCGCGATCGCGCCGAAGCGCAGCGCGCCCGCGACGTCGTGCGGGGTGTCGCCGACGACCACCACGTCCTCGGGCGGCCAGGGCGCGCCGTGCTTGGCGGCGGCCTTGGCGACCGCCTCGGCGATCAGGTCGTGCCGGTGCGGCGAGGTGTCGCCGAACCCGGCGATGTCGAAGTCGACGTGGTGGTGCAGGCCGAAGGTGTCGAGCTTGTGGAAGGCGACCTCGGCCAGGTTGCCGGTGACCAGGGTCTGCGCCACCCCGGGCACGGCGGCCAGCGCGGTCATCGCCCGCGCCGCGCCGGGCAGCGCCCGCCCGCGCTCGGCCAGTTCCGCGCGGCTGCCCGCCACCGCCGTCGCCAGCGCGGCGTACAGCGCCGCCACGGCCGCCTCGTCGGCGTCCCGGCCGTGCCGCCGCAGCACGTCGGCGGCGATGGCCGCCTCGGTGCGCCCGGCGGTCTCCGGCATCTCGGCCAGCTCGTCGCCGGTCACCTCGGCCAGCGCCTCGCGGTACCAGCGCGGACCGAACCCGGGCGCGTCGATCAGGGTGAGGTCGATGTCCCAGAGCACCAGTCGCGATGTCATCGGCTCATCCTGCCACCGCCGATCACCCCGCCAGGAAGCTCAGCCGCACCGTCCGCGCCGCGTTGTCGCCGTTGGTGTCGACCAGGCACACCGACTGCCAGGTGCCCAGCGCCATCCGGCCGCCGAGCACCGGCACGGTGGCGTAGGGCGGGACCAGCGCGGGCATGACGTGGTCGCGGCCGTGCCCCGGTGAGCCGTGCCGGTGCCGCCACCGGTCGTCGGCGGGCAGCAGCTCGCGCAGCGCGGCCAGCAGGTCGTCGTCGCTGCCCGCGCCGGTCTCGATGATCGCCAGGCCCGCCGTCGCGTGCGGCACCCAGACGTTGAGCAAGCCGTCCTCGGCGCCCGCCGACTCCAGGAACCGCGCGCAGTCGCGGGTCAGGTCGCGGACGACCTCGGACGAGCCGGTGCGGATTTCCAGTTCCTCGCTGTGCATGGTCCTCACGGTAGGAAATCCGGTGCCCCCCGGCGCGCTCCGGTGCGATGATCAGCGGATGCGAGAAGCCTTCGGCACCACCTTCGACGTCCCACCCGGGTACCTGAACACGGCGGCGATCGGCGTTCCGGCCACCGCGACCGCCGCGGCGGTCGGCGACGCGGTGGCGCGGTGGGGCCGCGGCGGGATCGGCCCGGGCGACTTCGACGAGGCCGTCGAGGCCGGGCGGCGCGGCTTCGCCCGGCTGATCGGGGTCGACGCGGCGCGCGTCGCGGTCGGCTCCACCGCGTCCCAGCTCGTCGGGGCGGTCGCCGCCGGGCTGCCCGCCGGATCCCGGGTGCTGGTGCTGCGCGGCGAGTTCACCAGCGTCAGCTTCCCGTTCGCCGCGCAGGCCGACCGGGGCGTGCGGGTGGCGGAGGCGGGCGCCGCCGAGTTCGCCGACCGCGCCCCCGACCACGACCTGGTGGCGATCAGCGCGGTCCAGTCCGCCGACGGGTGGCGGGTCGACCTCGACGCGCTGCGCGCCGCGCGGGCCGGCGGCACCCGGGTGCTGCTCGACGTGAGCCAGGTGGCGGGCTGGGCGCCGTTGGAGCTGGACTGGGCCGACTACGTGGTCGGCGTCGGCTACAAGTGGCTGCTCGCCCCGCGCGGCGCGGCGTGGCTGTCGGTGCACCCGGACGCCCCGCCACCTCGCCCGGACGCGGCGAACTGGTTCGCCGCGCACGACCCGAGCGCGATGTACGGGCTGCCGCTGCGCCTGGCCGGCGGTCCCGCCGGTCTCGACCTGTCCCCGGTGTGGTTCGCCCAGGTCGGCGCGGGTGCGGCGCTGGACTGGCTGACCGGCCTCGACCTGGCCGAGGTCGCGGCGCACTGCACCGGGCTGGCCGACCGGTTCCGCGGTGCGCTGGGCATGGCACCCGCGGGTTCGGCGATCGTCGCGGTGGACCGGCCCGACGCCGCCGAGCGGCTCACCCGGGCCGGCGTGCGCTGCTCGGTGCGGGCGGGCGCGGTGCGGCTGTCGTTCCACCTGTACAACACCGAGGAGGACGTCGACCTGGCGGTGCGGGCGCTGGGCGGCTGAGCAGCCCGGCGGATGTCCAAAACATGCGCGGTGTTCGATCTGTGATCCGCAGCCGCTACCGTGGGAACCCGTGCCGGATCCACATGGTGCGCCCGATGAGATGACGGGATCGCCCTCGAACACGCAGCGCGACACCGCGCCCCTCGCCCGCGACAACTCCCGGGTGGGGCAGTCGGACGAGCCGGCGACCCGCCCGGCCTTCGCGCCGCCCGACCGCGACGCGGCGGCGACCCAGGTCCAGCCCGGAGGTGAACGGCCGACCGGACCGGGGACGCACCCGGGCGCGCCGCCGCACCCGGCGCCGCCGACCGCGCAGGTCGGCGGCGCGCACCCCGGGTCGTTCCCGCAGCGGCCCGCGGGACCGGCCGCCCAGCACGGGCCGCCACCGGGGCAGCGCCCGGGCACCCCGCCCGCCGGGCAGCCCCCGATGCCGCCGCCGCAGCAGTTCGGCCACCCGGGTCAGCACCACCCCGGCCAGCACCACCCGGGCCAGCACCAGCCCGGCCCGCCCCCCGGCACCCAGCAGTTCGGCCCGCAGCCGGGCGGCCCCCGCCCCGGCACCCCGCCGCAGGGGACGCCACCGCCGGGGTACGGCGGACCGCCGCCGGAGCACCAGGCCGGCGCCTACCCGCGGACCAGCATGCAGGCGCCGGTCGGCGGGGGAGCGCCGCGCACCGGCATCACGCCGCTGGGCTGGGCGCTGCGCGGTGCCGGGCTGGTGGCGATCTCGGTGGTCTCCGGGCTGATCTGGCTGGCGTTCCAGCCCGCCGGACCCTCGGACGAGGAGCAGCAGGCCGCACCGCCCCCGCAGCCGGAGTACCGGCACGAGAAGATCCTCAGCGAGGACGGGTTCCAGGGCTGCGAGCTGGTCTCCACCGACCAGATCGCCGAGTTCTTCCGGGACAACGAGTGCAACCACCTCACCCGGGCGCTCTACCGCTCCTACCTGCCCTCCGGCGAACCGGTGCTGACCTCGGTGATCACCGTGCGGATGCCGGACATCGCCCAGGCCCGCAGGCTCAACGAGGTGATCACCCGCGACGGCACCGGCAACGTCCGCGACCTGGTCGACGACGAGCGCGCCGGGACCGAGGACATGCCCTCGCTGAACGACCGCGGCTACTGGTCCGAGCAGCAGGGCGAGCTCGTGGTCATCGGGGACTCGGCGTACTTCGACAAGCCCACGAAGAAGGGCGACGAGAAGCTCATCGACGTCACCCGGGAGATGCTCAAGCTCGGCTGGCCCCAGGACGGCCAACCGAACTGACCCCCTCGCGACGCACGCGCCGGACCCGACCCCCGTCAGGCAAGCGGCGAAGCCGCTTCCGCCCCACGCACGCGCCGGACCCGGCCACCGTCAGGCAAGCGGCGAAGCCGCTTCCGCCTTGCCCCACCCTCGCCACCGGCACCGCCGCGGGTTCTCAGCGGCCTTCTCGCGAGGACAGCCGCGACGCCGTGTACGTGCCTGGTACATCAGGAGCGGCTCCCGGAGCGAGAAGGCCGCTGAGGTTCCGCCACCGGCACCGCCACGCAAGGCGAGTGGAAGACCAACCCTCACGGCTGGCCGGGGAAGGCTTGTGCTGCTGGTTGTTGCCCGATGGTCAGCCGCCACCGGGTCGCCCGCGCGGCCGAGGTGCTCAGGCCGTCGAGGCCGGTCCGGCGCAGCTCGCCGTCCTCGGTGCGCTCGATCACGGCCCGCCAGCCGACCTGGCAGTCCCGCTCGGCGATCAGCACCGCCTCGATCGCCGTGGTCTGGTCGGTCGGCCGGACGCCCACGTCGTAGGCGGGCCGGGGTGCGGGCGGGGCCTGCCCGGCCGCGCGGATGAGCCGGGTCGCCGCCGCCCGCTGCCGCTCGTGCGCGTCGAGGGCCTCCTGCAACGCGTCGCGCACCCGGGATTCGGTGGTGAAGGCGCTGGCCAGCCCGTACACCCACACCGCGGCGTGCTCGGCGGCCAGCGCGTCGCGCAGCGCCCGGGACGCCTCGTCGGACAGCTCCGTCATCCCAGCACCTCCAGCAGGCTCGCGCAGCTCGCCGACACCGACGCCAGCAGGCCCGCGCGGTAGGGCTCGGCGCCCGGCACCAGCTCCGCCGCCCGGGTCCGCGCGCCGTCGACCGCGGTGCGCAGCGCCTCGGCGGCCGCGCTCGCGTCCGCCGGCGGTCGCACCGGGCCGGGATCGGGGACCGACGGCGGGGCGTCGGGGTCCGGCGGGTCGAGCCGGTCCACCTCGCGTCGCAGCGCCTCGGCGTGCGCGCCGCGGGCGGTCTCGACCTCCGCGGCGGCGGCCGACAGGTCCGGGTGCGCCCGGGCGACGGCCGCGGCGAGCGCGGCGTCCGCCTTGGCCGCCCGGGCCACCGGGATCAGCGGGTCGGGGGCGTCGGAACCGGAGCCGCAGGCCGCCGCGCCGACGGCCACCAGCGGCACGGCGGCCAGCAGCCGGAGCACCCCGCGCCGGTCCAGGGCCGACGGGGCTCGCGAGGGGGATTCCACGGCGACCTATCCTGCCAGTGATCAGCGCGGCTGATCGGCCCGGCCCCGGTCCCGCGAGCGGGTGTGCGATCCGCCGATCGTTGGGTAGCCACGCTGCGTTGCGCCGAGTGCGGACGCGATACGCTGGACGACCGCGGCCGGTGCGCCCAGCACCGGCAGTCCAGCACCGGCAGTGCGGTGTCGCGGCGGGTCCGCCGCGCGCCGCCGGAGCCCCGACCCCCTCCGCAACCGATTCCGAGGAGACCCCAACGTGCCCAGCCCGCCGGGTGGTGCCGTCACCGCGCAACTGGAACCCGTCGTCGCCGATGCGGTGGCCGACGCGGGTTTCGACCTGGAGGACTTCGACGTGCAGCAGGCCGGGCGCCGACGCCTGGTCAAGGTGGTCGTCGACGCCGACGAGGGAGTCGGCCTGGACGAGATCGCCGTGGTGTCCCGGACCGTCTCGGAGGTGCTGGACGCCCACGAGCACGTGCTGGCCGGCTCCTACACGCTGGAGGTCACCTCGCCGGGGGTGGACCGGCCGCTGACCCGGCCGCGCCACTGGCACCGGGCCCGGAACCGGCTGGCCCGGATCGCGCTGGTCGCGGGCGGTGAGCTGCGGGCGCGGGTCGGTGCCGCGGACGAGGACGGGGTCACCGTGCTGGCCGACGGGGAGATCCGGCGGGTGGCCTACCGTGATGTCGAGCGCGCGGTGGTCGAGGTGGAGTTCCAGCAGCCACCGGCGCAGGAGCTGGCGAAGCTCGAACAGGCTGCGGGCGGCGCCCCCGAGCGGGGGGCGGACCGGGAAGACACGGAGGAGTCGAGGTGAACGTCGACATCGCGGCGCTGCGGGCGATCGAACGCGATAAGGACATCCCATTCGAGACGGTGCTGGAAGCGATCGAAACGGCGCTGCTCACCGCGTACCGGCACACCGAGGGGCACCAGCCGCACGCCCGCGTCGAGGTGGACCGCAAGACCGGTGTGGTGCGGGTCATCGCGCACACCCCGGACGGCGAGGGCGGCATCGCCGAGGAGTGGGACGACACCCCGGAGGGCTTCGGCCGGATCGCCGCCACCACCGCCCGGCAGGTCATCCTGCAGCGGCTGCGCGACGCCGAGCACGAGCGCACCTTCGGCGAGTTCTCCACCAAGGAGGGCGAGATCCTGGGCGGTGTGGTGCAGCGCGACGCGCGCGCCAACTCCCGGGGCATGGTGATCGTCCAGGTCGGGGACAGCGAGGGCGTGATCCCGGCCGCCGAGCAGGTGCCCGGCGAGCGGTACGAGCACGGCACCCGGGTCAAGTCGTACGTGGTCGGCGTCTCGCGCAGCGCGCGCGGCCCGCAGATCACCCTGTCCCGGACGCACCCGAACCTGGTGCGGCGGCTGTTCGCGCTGGAGGTCCCCGAGATCGCCGACGGCACGGTCGAGATCCCCGCCGTCGCGCGTGAGGCCGGTCACAGGTCGAAGATCGCGGTGCGCTCCACCGTGAGCGGGGTCAACGCCAAGGGCGCCTGCATCGGGCCGATGGGCGCCCGGGTGCGCAACGTCATGAGCGAGCTGGGCGGCGAGAAGATCGACATCATCGACTTCTCCGAGGACCCGGCGACCTTCGTCGGCAACGCGCTCTCGCCGGCGAAGGTAGTATCGGTGCAGGTGGTCGACGAGCGGACGAAGACGGCGCGCGTGGTCGTGCCCGACTTCCAGCTCTCCTTGGCGATCGGCAAGGAAGGCCAGAACGCGCGGTTGGCCGCGCGGCTGACCGGCTGGCGGATCGACATCCGCAGCGATGCCGATCCCGAATCCAGCACCACCTCGGCCGGTCCCAACTCGGCTCCGCCCCAGGGCGCGGCCGGGGGGTTGGACCCCGCCATCGGCGAGCTGCCGACCGTGGGTTCGGCTGAGTGAGACCATCTGGTTAGAATCACAGTTGGTCCGACGCGAGGGAGCAACGATCCACACCTGTACTTCCGGTCCGCACGACGTGCGTCGTGGGCCGGTCCGCACGTGTGTGGGCTGTCGCACCCGGACGACGGCCGACGAGCTACTCCGGGTCGTGGCCGAGGAGGGGCGCGCGGGTTTCGCCGCCGTTCCCGACCCACGACGCCGACACCCCGGCCGGGGGGCCTGGTTGCACCCCGCGCCGGAATGTCTGCGTCAGGCCGAGCGGCGTCGAGCGTTTCCCCGGGCACTCCGCGTGCCGGGGCCCCTCGACCTCTCGGCGGTGCAGGAGCACCTGCGCCCACCCGAGCCGGTGGCTCACCCCGAGACCGACGCGGGATCCGTCCCGCGCCAGGCAACTGAAGGAAAGCAGGTCGACCCGTCATGAATCAGCCGTGAAGCTGAAGCCATGAACGCGCATCGGCGATAGGACGAGGTCGAGCGGGACTGCCGCCCGGCCTCACCCAGATGAGGAGAGCAGTGGCAGGCAAGGCCCGCGTGCACGAGCTCGCGAAGGAGCTCGGTGTCACCAGCAAGGAAGTACTGAACAAGCTCGCCGAGCAGGGCGAGTACGTCAAGTCCGCGTCGTCCACCGTGGAAGCGCCGGTGGCGCGCAGGCTGCGCGACGCCTACGCCAAGTCCGGCGGCAAGAAGGGCGGCGACGGCGGCGGCGCCAAGCAGGCGCCCGAGTCCCGCCAGCCGCGCAGCGGTGCCCCGGCGCCCAAGCCGGGCCCCAAGCCCGGTCCGCGCCCCGAGGCGCCGTCCGGCGAGCGTCCGAAGCCGGGCCCCAAGCCCGGCCCGAAGCCCGGCCCGAAGCCGGGTCCCGACTTCAAGCAGCCGGAGCAGCAGCAGCCCGAGCAGCAGCAGCGGCCGCAGCAGCAGGCCCCGGCGGCGAGCGCGGAGTCCCGCTCCGAGGCGAAGCCGGCGCCCAAGCCCGGCCCGAAGCCCGGTCCCAAGCCCGGCCCGAAGCAGGGTGGCGGCGCGGCCGGCGGTGGCGCCGACTCCGGTGTCGTCCCGCCGAAGCCGCAGGCCCCGAAGCCCGGCCCGCGGTCCCCGCGCGTCGGCAACAACCCGTTCGGCGTCGGCAGCGGTTCGCCGCAGCAGCGCGGCCCGCGTCCCGGCGGTGGCCAGGGAGGCCAGCGCGGTGGCGGCGGTGGCCAGGGCCCCGGTCGCGGTCAGCGCCCGGAGCGCCAGGGCGGCCAGCAGCAGCAGGGCGCGGGCACGACCCCGTCCGCTCCGCGCGGTGACGGTGGCGCTCCGCGTCCGAACCCCGGCATGATGCCGCCCCGCCCGAACCCGGGCATGATGCCGCCCCGCCCGCCGCGCAGCGGTGGCGGACCCGGCGGCGGTGGCCGCGGTGGCGGTCGTCCCGGTGGCGGCGGCGGTCGCCCGGGTGGCGGCGGCGGTCGTCCCCGCGGTGGCGGTGGCTTCCGCGGTGGCGGCGGCGGTGCCCCGGCGGGCGGTCCGCCCGCGGGCGGCGGCTTCCGCGGTCGTCCCGGCGGCGGTGGCCGTCCGGGCGGTCCCGGTGGTCGCGGCGGTACCGCGGGCGCCTTCGGGCGGCCCGGTGGGCCCGCGCGGCGCGGTCGCAAGTCGAAGCGGCAGAAGCGCCAGGAGTACATGGAGAACATGCAGGCGCCGTCGGTCGGCGGCGTCCGCCTCCCGCGCGGCAACGGCGAGGTCCTGCGCCTGCGCCGCGGTGCTTCGCTGACCGACTTCGCGGAGAAGATCAACGCCAACCCGGCCTCGCTGGTGCAGGCGATGTTCCACCTCGGCGAGATGGTCACCGCGACCCAGTCCGTCTCCGACGACATCCTCGAGCTGCTCGGCCAGGAGATGAACTACAAGGTCGAGATGGTCAGCCCGGAGGACGAGGACCGCGAGCTCCTGCAGTCCTTCGACGTCACCTTCGGCGACCCGGACAGCTCCGACGAGCAGCTGGCCGCGCGTCCGCCGGTGGTGACCGTGATGGGTCACGTCGACCACGGCAAGACCCGCCTGCTGGACACCATCCGCAAGACCAACGTCCAGGGCGGCGAAGCCGGCGGCATCACCCAGCACATCGGTGCCTACCAGGTGCTCACCACGCTGGAGGGCAACGACCGGCCGATCACCTTCATCGACACCCCGGGTCACGAGGCGTTCACCGCCATGCGTGCCCGCGGTGCGAAGTCGACCGACATCGCGGTGCTGGTGGTCGCGGCCGACGACGGCGTGATGCCGCAGACGGTCGAGGCGATCAACCACGCCCAGGCCGCCGGGGTGCCGATCGTGGTCGCGATCAACAAGATCGACGTCGAGGGCGCCAACCCGGACAAGATCCGCCAGCAGCTCACCGAGTACAACCTCATCGCCGAGGAGTACGGCGGCGAGACCATGTTCGTCGAGATCTCGGCGAAGCAGGGCCAGAACATCGAGTCCCTGCTGGAGGCGGTGCTGCTCACCGCGGACGCCGCCCTGGACCTGCGGGCCAACCCGGCGATGTCCGCGCAGGGCGTGGCCATCGAGGCGCACCTGGACCGGGGTCGGGGTCCGGTGGCGACCGTGCTGGTGCAGCGCGGCACGCTCCGGGTCGGCGACTCGATCGTCGCGGGCAACGCCTTCGGGCGCGTCCGCCGGATGATCAACGAGCACGACGAGGACGTCACCGAGGCGCTGCCGTCGCGGCCGGTGCAGGTCATCGGCTTCACGTCGGTGCCGGGCGCGGGCGACACGTTCCTGGTCGTCGACGAGGACCGGGTCGCGCGGCAGATCGCCGACCGGCGCGGTGCCCGCATCCGCGAGGCCCAGAACGCGGCCAAGCGCAAGCGGGTCAGCCTGGAGGACCTGGACAAGGTCCTCAAGGACACCAACCAGCTCAACCTGATCATCAAGGGCGACAACTCCGGTACCGTCGAGGCGCTGGAGGAGTCCCTGATGAAGCTGGACGTCGGCGAGGAAGTGGAGCTGCGGGTCATCCACCGCGGTGTCGGTGGCGTGACCGAGAGCGACATCAACCTGGCGACGGCGGAGAACACCATCGTGCTGGGCTTCAACGTCCGGGCGGACGGCAAGGCCACCGAGGCCGCCAACCGCGAGGGCGTCGAGATCCGGTACTACTCGGTGATCTACCGGGCGATCGAGGACATCGAGCAGGCGCTCAAGGGTCTGCTCAAGCCCGAGTACGAGGAAGTCGAGCTCGGCCGGGCGGAGATCCGCGAGATCTTCAAGTCCTCCCGGATCGGCACGATCGCGGGTTGCATGGTCACCGAGGGGATCATGCGGCGCAACGCCAAGGCGCGCCTGCTGCGCGACAACGTGGTGGTCGCCGAGAACCTCACGGTGAACTCGCTCAAGCGGTTCAAGGAGGACGCGACCGAGGTCCGCGACGGTTTCGAGTGCGGTCTGACCCTGGGGTCCTACAACGACCTCAAGGTGGGCGACTTCATCGAGACCTACGAGATGCGGGAGAAGCCGCGGAGCTGACCGTTCCCCGGCCCGGGTCCACCGCCGGTGGGCCCGGGCCGGGTTTCGCGGTGAGGAACGCCCATGTACGTCGGTGCGCTGGAACTGGACGTGCTGCTCGGCGACGTCCGGTCGCTGAAGCAGAAGCGGAGCGCGGTGCGGCCGGTGCTGGCCGAGCTGCGGCGCCGCTACGACGTCGCGGTCGCCGAGACGGGTGACCAGGACGTGTACCGCCGGGCGCGGCTCGGCGTGGCGGCGGTGTCGGGCGAGGCCGGGCACGTGCGCGAACTGCTGGACGCGTGCGAGCGGCTGGTCGCCGAACGCCCCGAACTCGAATTGCTCTCGGCCCGGACGCGGATGCTCGGGCCGGAAGACTGATCCAGAAGGAGGTGCGCCGTGGCTGATACGGCGCGCGCCCGCAAACTCGCCAAGCGCATCGCCCAGATCGTCGCGTCCGGGCTGGAGCACGAGGTCAAGGACCCCCGGCTGGCGATGGTCACGATCACCGATGCCCGGCTGACGCCGGACCTGCGGGACGCCACGGTCTACTACACGGTCTTCGGCGACACCGCCGAGCAGGCCGCATCGGCCGCCGCGCTGGCCAGCGCCACGGGGGTGCTGCGTTCGCGGGTCGGGCAGCAGACCGGGGTGCGGTTCACCCCGACGCTGACCTTCGTCGCCGACACGGTGCCGGACCAGGCGCGGCACCTGGACGAGCTGCTGGCCAAGGCCAAGGAGGCCGACGCCGAGGTCGCCCGGATCGCCTCCGGCGCCCGGCACGCCGGTGACCCGGACCCGTACCGGGCCACCGAGGATGACGAGGACGACACCGACGGTGCCGACGCGGAGGCGGGTGCCGACGCCGACGTGCGTCGTGGCCCACAGAACGGTTGAGCCGCGGCCCGGCACGCGGTGCGCTGGACGTCGGCGGTGCGCCCCCGCGCCGCCGACGTGGAGGTGAGCCCGTGTCCGCGCAACCCGCTCCGGACCTGCTGGAGCCGGAGCTGAAGGAGGTCGCCCGGCTGCTGTCGGCGGCTTCGGACGTGACGCTGTTCGCGCACATCAACCCGGACGCCGATGCGCTGGGCAGCGCGCTGGCGCTGGGCATGGCGCTGCGCCGGGGCGGCTGCGCGGTGCGGGTGTCCTTCGGCTTCCCGGACGTGCCGCCGCGGTCGCTGCGCGACCTGGACCCGGAGGGCCTGGTGGTGCCCGCCGCCGAGGTGCCCGCCGCGGTCCCGCTGCTGGTGGTGTGCGACTCCGGCAGCCTCCAGCGCCTCGGCGGCCTCGCCGACCGGGTCGCCGCGACGGTGGCCGCCGGGGGCGAGGTCGTGGTCATCGACCACCACGTCTCCAACACCCGCTACGGCACCCGCCACCTCGTCGACGAGACGGCGGAGGCGACGGTGCTGCTGGTGCTGCGGCTGCTCGACGAGCTCGGCGCCCCGCTGGACCTGCCGATGGCCCGCTGCCTCTACGCCGGGCTGGTCACCGACACCCGCAACTTCCGGCACGCCGGGGCGCGCACGCACGCGGCGGCGGCCCGGCTGCTCGAGGCGGGGGTCGACCCGGAGGCCACCACCCGCCCGCTGCTGGACACCCACCCGTTCGGCTGGCTGTCGATGCTCTCCTCGGTGCTCGGCCGCGCGCAGCTGGAGCCCGCGGCGGCGCGCGGGCTGGGGCTGGTGCACGCCACCGTGCGGCTGACCGACGCCCGCGAGGTGGGCAGCGAGGAGGTCGACAGCGTGATCGACCTGGTGCGCACCTCGGAGGAGGCCGATGTGGCGGCGGTGCTCAAGGAGACCGCCGACGGGCGCTGGTCGGTGTCGCTGCGCTCCGATGGCGCGCTGGACGTCGGCCTGGCCGCGGCCGACTGCGGGGGCGGCGGTCACCGCCTCGCTGCCGGCTTCACCGCGGCGGGCAGCGCCGAGGACGTGCTGGCGATGCTGCGCGCAGCGCTGCGCCGGGCCCCGCTGCTGCGCTGACCGGCGCCCGGGCGCAGGCCGGAATCCTCGTCCACTTCCACCACCGGCGCGCGAGGCGAGCCGGGCGAGAACCCAGGGAGGGTCCGTGTCCGATCGGGTTTCCCCGCGGCGCGTGCTGGGGCTGGCGGTGCCCGCGCTGGGCGTGCTGGCCGCCGAACCGCTGTACGTGCTGGTCGACACCGCGGTCGTCGGCCACCTCGGAGCGGTGCCGCTGGCCGGGCTGGCGCTCGGCGGGACGCTGTTCACCCTGGTCTCGACCCAGCTGACCTTCCTGTCCTACGGCACCACCGCCCGGACCGCCCGGCTGCACGGCGCCGGCCGCCGGGCCGACGCGGTCGCGGAGGGCGTGCAGGCGACCTGGCTGGGCGTGGGCGTCGGCCTGCTGCTGTTCCTGCTGGCACAGCTCGTCGCTGAACCGGTGGCCGAGCTGCTCGCCGGTCCCGGGCCGGTGGCCGACGCGGCGGCGAGCTGGTTGCGCATCGCCCTGCTCGGCGCCCCGCTGGTGCTGATCACGATGGCGGGCAACGGCTGGATGCGCGGTGTGCAGGACACCGCCCGCCCGCTGCGCTACGTGCTCGCGGGCAACGGCGTGTCGGCGGTGCTGTGCCCGATCTTCGTCTACCCGCTGGAGCTCGGGCTGGAGGGCTCCGCGATGGCCAACCTGGTCGGCCAGACCATCGCCGCCTCGCTGTTCGTGCGCGCCCTCGTCGTCGAACGGGTGCCGCTGCGACCGCACCTGCCGACGATGCGCGCCCAGCTCGGCATGGGCCGCGACCTGGTGCTGCGCACGCTGGCCTTCCAGGTCTGCTTCCTGTCGGCGACCTCGGTCGCGGCCCGCACCGGCGCCGAGACCGCCGCCGCGCACCAGGTGGTGTGGCAGCTCTGGACGTTCCTGTCGCTGGTGCTGGACTCGCTGGCCATCGCGGCGCAGTCGCTGGTCGGTGCGGCCCTGGGCGCCGGATCGGCGCCCCGCGCCAAGTCCATCGCCCGGCAGGTGACCTGGTACGGGCTCGGGTTCGGCGCGGTGCTCGGCGTGCTGTTCGCGGCGCTGGCGGCCCCGCTGCCCGCGCTGTTCACCACCGATCCGGGCGTGCTGGCCGAGATGCCGGGGGCGTGGTGGTTCTTCGTCGCCCTGCAACCGATCGCCGGGGTGGTCTTCGCGCTCGACGGGGTGTTCCTCGGCGCCGGGGACGCGGCCTACCTGCGCACCGCCACCATGCTCAGCGCCGCGATCGGCTACCTGCCGATGATCTGGCTGTCCCTGGCGTTCGACTGGGGCCTGCCCGGCATCTGGACGGGCCTCAGCGCCTTCATGGTGCTGCGGCTCCTCACCCTGCTGCTGCGCGCCCGCTCCGGCCGCTGGGCAGTAGCAGGACCAACAACAGCGGCTGCCATGTCCTGAATTGGGACGGTGTGGTGGTCCGGTTGGCGCGCGGTGCCGGTGGCGGAACCTCAGCGGCCTTCTCGCTCCGGGAGCCACTCCTCATGTACCCACCCGTACACAGCGTCGCGGCTGTCCTCGCGAGAAGGCCGCTGAGAACCCGCGGCGGTGCCAGTTGCTTGGGTGGGGTAGTGCGGAAGCGGCTTTCGCCGCTTGCCTGGCGGCGGTCGGGCTTGGCGCGTGCGTGGGCTGGAAGCGGCTGCGCCGCTTGCCCTGGCGGTGGCTGGTCGGGTGCGTGGGGGTTTTCGAGGTGAGGGGCACCCTTGTCCGAGTTACTGGGGCAAGGGTGCCCCTCACTCACTTCACGAACGGGTGAGCGGCGCCTGAGTTGGCTCGTTCCGCCACCCGCACCGCCACGCAAAAGATCACAACACCAGCTACCCCGGGGCCTGTGCGTGGGCCTGTGAGGGCTCGGGGAGGATGGGCGCTCGTGTCCGAGCGTTCCAAGAACCGTCCGCCCGTCCCGCCGGGTCTGCTCGTCGTCGACAAGCCGTCCGGGATGACCTCGCACGACGTGGTCGCCAAGGTCCGCCGCATCATCGGCACCCGCAAGGTCGGCCACGCCGGGACCCTGGACCCGATGGCCACCGGGGTGCTCGTGCTCGGGGTGGAGCGGGCCACCAAGCTGCTCGGCCACCTCGCCCTGGACACCAAGGCGTACCTGGCCACCATCCGGCTCGGCGAGGCGACCAGCACCGACGACGCCGAGGGCGAGGTGCTGTCCGCGGCGGACGCCTCGGCGGTGCCGGAGGACGCGGTGCGCGCCGGGATCGCCGAGCTGACCGGGGAGATCCAGCAGGTGCCCAGCGCGGTCAGCGCGATCAAGGTCGACGGCAAGCGCGCCTACGAGCTGGCCCGCGCCGGGGAGTCCGTGGAGCTGGCCGCCCGCCCGGTGACGGTGTCCCGCTTCGACGTGCTGGCGCTGCGCCGCGAGGAGCGCGGCACCGAGCTGGACGTGCTGGTGGAGTGCTCCTCGGGCACCTACGTGCGGGCGCTGGCCCGCGACCTCGGCGCCGGGCTCGGCGTCGGCGGCCACCTGGCGCAGCTGCGCCGCACCCGGGTCGGCCCGTTCGGGCTGGCCACCGCCCGCACGCTGGAGCGGCTGGCCGAGGAACCGGAGCTGTCGATGGACCTGGACGCCGCGGTCGCCACGGCGTTCCCGAGGCGCGAGGTGGACCTGCGCACGGCCCGCGCGCTGTCCCACGGCCGCCCGGTGGTCGGCGCGGGGGTCGAGGGCACCTACGGCATGTTCGCCCCGGACGGCACCGCGGTCGCACTGGTCCGCGACGCGGGCGCGCAGGCCAAGCCGGTGCTGGTGATCGCGCCCGCGTGATCACCGTCGCCCCCGGTGGCGCGGCGTCGCCCCGGGACGGCGCAGTAGGGTAGCGGGTCGTGCAGCGTTGGCGCGGATTGGACCAGATTCCCGGCGGCTGGGGCCGGTGCGTGCTCACCATCGGGGTCTTCGATGGTGTGCACCGGGGCCACCAGAGGTTGATCGCGCACGCCGTGGAGCGGGCCCGCGAGCGGGGCCTGCCGTGCGTGCTGATGACCTTCGACCCGCATCCGTCCGAAGTGGTGCGGCCGGGCAGCCACCCGGCGCAGCTCACCACCTTGCGGCGGCGCGCCGAGCTCGCCGAGCAGCTCGGCGTCGACGTGTTCTTCGTGCTGCCGTTCACCCGCGAGGTCTCCCAGGTGCCCGCCGAGGAGTTCGTGCACGCGATGCTGGTGGAGCGGCTGCACGCGGCGGAGATCGTGGTGGGGGAGAACTTCACCTTCGGCCACAAGGCCGCCGGTGACATCGGGCTGCTCGCCCGGCTCGGCGAGCGCTTCGGCTTCGAGGTCGAGACCGACGCGCTGGTCTCCGGGCCGGTGCGGCGCGCCGACGATCCGGAGGGGGCGTCGGTGACGTTCTCGTCGACCTACATCCGCTCCTGCATCGACGCCGGGGACGTGACCGCGGCGGCCGCGGCGCTGGGCCGCGACCACCGGCTGGAGGGCATCGTGGTGCGCGGTGCCGGGCGCGGCGGGGCCGAGCTGGGGTTCCCGACGGCGAACCTGTCCACCCCGCCGCACGCCGCGATCCCGGCCGACGGGGTCTACGCGGCGTGGTTCACCCACCGCAGGCGCGGTTCGGCCGAGCGGGGCGAGACCTACCCGGCGGCGGTCTCGGTGGGCAGCAACCCGACGTTCTCCGGCACCGAGCGCACCGTGGAGGCCTACGTGCTCGACGTCGCCGCCGACTTCTACGGCGAGCACGTGGACCTGGACTTCGTGCGGCGGCTGCGGCCGATGGTGCGCTTCGACGGGGTCGAGCAGCTCATCGCGCAGATGCACGACGACGTCGAGCGGACCCGGCGCGTGCTGGCGGACGAGGGATGAGCCCGGTGACGCCCGAGCGCTCCGCCCGCCGGGGCGGGGCGTCCCACTCGCGCCGTCTTTCCGATTCCCGCCCGCCCGGTCCCGGTGACCTGGCAGTATTCGAACGCGAATCCACGTCCAACCGGGGTGGCGGCAGCGGGGGAGCGAAGGTGACGGAGAGCAGCAACGTCCAGCGGAACCTGGCGCTGCAGCGGCAGTGGTACGGCGAGCCGCTGGGCGACCGGGTGCGCCGGCTGGTCGTGGCCTTCCGGATCTCCCAGGCCCAGCTCGCCGAGGTCCTCGGCATCAGCGCGCCGATGCTCAGCCAGGTGATGAGCGGGCGCCGCGCCAAGATCGGCAACCCGTCGGTGCTGGCCCGGTTGGTGATGCTGGAGCGCAAGGTCCTGGTGGCCGGGGTGGTGGCCGGGGACGCCGATGCGATCAAGCAGGCGTTGGAGGACGTCCGCAGCTCGCGGCCCTCGGTCGGGCGGGACAACCTGCCGGTCAGCGAGGCGCCCGGCGAGGCCGCGGCGTGGCCGGTGCTGCGCGAGGTCGCCCGGCCCACCGAGCTGGAGGCCGCCGCCGCGCTGCTGGACGGCGACTTCCCGGCGCTGGCCGGGCTGCTGCGCCGCGCCGCCGGAGCGGACTGAGGCCCCGTGCCCGGCCCGGCGGTCCGGCCCGGCGGTGCGGGGGCCGAGCCGGTGAAGCTGTTCACCGCGCTGTGGCCGCCGCCGGAGGTGGTGGCGCACCTCGACGCGGCGCTGCGCGCGCTGGACCCGGCGCGGGTGGCCGCCGCCACCCGGGGGCTGCGCGGGTTCCGCTTCACCCCGGTCCGCCGGTGGCACCTGACGCTGTGCTTCCACGGCGAGGCCGAGCCGGGGCCGCTGGCCGCCGGGCTCGACGAGCGGGTGCCGGGGCTGGTCGCGCCGCGGCTGCGGCCGGCGGGCGCGGGCACCTTCCGGGGTGTGCTGTGGATCGGGGTGCGCCCGGTGGCGCGGGCGGACCGGTCGGCGCTGCGGGCCGCGGTGCTCGCCGCCGGGGGAGATCCGGAGCTGTTCCGGCCGCACCTCACGGTGGCGCGGTGGGCGGCGGGACGTCCGGACGCCGCGCTGACCGGGCTGCTGGCGCGCTACCGCGGCCCGGAGTGGGTCGCCGACGACCTCGGGTTGACGCGCAGTGACCAGGGGGAAAACGGTCCGGAGTACGAGATCGTGCACCGGCTCGCGGTGACGCGCCGGACCGGCGGGTAACCCCGTCGCGGGGGCACCGCCTGGTACCCTGTCCGTGGGTCCGGCTGCAGTCCGTGGTGGCCGGATACCGCTGGTGCCCCGGATTCGGCCGGAGCCCGGGTTCATCCCGAACGGGATCGCCCGCCCGAGTCCTCGGGCGGGTTCGCCGGGCCGGAGTCGCTCCGGTCCCGACCGCCCGCAGCCTACCCGGTTGTCGCGGCGCGCGGCGCGTGCCCGAAGGGCCGTTCACCGCGCCGGGTCGGGTCGGATCCCGACAGGCACCGGCCGCACCGCCCGGCCACCGCCGGGAACGGTGACCGCGGGACCGCAGAGCAAGAGGAGTCGACAGTGGCCTTGTCCACCGACGAGAAGAAGCAGATCCTGGCCGAGTACGGCGTGCACGAGGGCGACACCGGTTCTCCGGAAGCCCAGGTCGCGCTGCTCACCAAGCGGATCACCGGCCTGACCGAGCACCTCAAGCAGCACAAGCACGACCACCACTCGCGTCGTGGTCTGCTGCTGATGGTGGGTCGGCGGCGCCGGCTGCTCAACTACCTGACCAAGGTGGACATCGAACGCTACCGTTCGCTGATCCAGCGACTCGGTCTGCGTCGTTGACGAACCGCTGGGGGGAGCGGCCTCGGTCGCTCCCCCCAGCGCTCGGTCGCCCGGCGACCGGGAGAACCCGGCGGCGCGGTGGTGCCGCCACCAACCGCAGAGCGCCTACGGCGGCGGGCGGGCGTGTCCGCCGGTCCTCGGTAGTGGCTCCCGGGGAGAGCGTTTCCCGAGAGCTTCGATCGATGGCCGGCCTCGTCGGACCACGACCCTGATGCGTAGCCGTGGGCCTCGTGCACAGACGTGAACGATGAGGAGTTCAACCTTGACTGAACCGCAGTCGATCGACGAGGGCGTGTTCGAGTCGACCGCCGTGCTGGACAACGGCGAGTTCGGGACCCGGACCGTCCGCTTCGAGACCGGCCGGCTGGCCAAGCAGGCCGCCGGCAGCGTCGTCGCCTACCTCGACGACGACACCATGCTGCTGTCGGCGACCACCGCCTCCAAGCAGCCCAAGGAAAACCTCGACTTCTTCCCGCTGACGGTGGACGTCGAGGAGCGCATGTACGCCGCGGGCCGCATCCCCGGCTCGTTCTTCCGCCGCGAGGGCCGTCCCTCCACCGACGCGATCCTGACCTGCCGGCTGATCGACCGGCCGCTGCGCCCGTCCTTCGTGGACGGTCTGCGCAACGAGGTGCAGGTCGTCGTCACGGTGATGAGCCTGCGCCCCGGCGACCTCTACGACGTGCTGGCGATCAACGCCGCGTCGGCCTCCACCCAGGGTTCCGGCCTGCCGTTCTCCGGCCCGATCGGGGCCACCCGGATGGCGCTGATCGACGGCCAGTGGGTCGCGTTCCCGACCCACGAGCAGCTCGAGCGCGCGGTGTTCGACATGGTCGTGGCCGGGCGGATCGTCGGTGACGACGTGGCGATCATGATGGTCGAGGCCGAGGCCACCGAGCAGACCGTGGAGCTGGTCGACGGCGGCGCCCAGGCGCCGACCGAGGAGGTCGTGGCCGCCGGTCTGGAGGCCGCCAAGCCGTTCGTCCGCACCCTGTGCCAGGCCCAGCAGCAGCTCGCCCAGGCGGCGGGCAAGGCCACGCAGGACTTCCCGGTGTTCCCGGCCTACGCCGAGGACGCCTTCACCGCCGTCGAGCAGGCCGTTTCCGGTGAGCTCGCCGAGGCGCTGAAGATCGCGGGCAAGCAGGAGCGCGAGGCCCGGCTCGACGAGCTCAAGGCCGCGGTCCTGGACAAGGTCGGCGTCGGCGAGGGCGAGGCCTTCGAGGGCCGCGAGAAGGAGATCGGCGCCGCGTTCCGGTCGCTGAACAAGAAGCTGGTGCGGCAGCGGATCATCCGCGACCAGGTGCGCATCGACGGCCGCGGCCTGACCGACATCCGCGACCTGTCCGCCGAGATCGGCGTGGTCCCGCGGGCGCACGGCTCGGCGCTGTTCGAGCGCGGCGAGACCCAGATCCTGGGCGTGTCCACGCTGAACATGCTGCGCCTGGAGCAGACCATCGACTCGTTGTCCCCGGAGACGACGAAGCGGTACATGCACCACTACAACTTCCCGCCGTACTCGACCGGTGAGACCGGCCGGGTGGGCAGCCCGAAGCGGCGCGAGATCGGCCACGGCGCGCTGGCCGAGCGCGCGCTGATGCCGGTGCTGCCGTCGCGGGAGCAGTTCCCCTACGCGATCCGGCAGGTCTCCGAGGCGCTGGGGTCCAACGGCTCCACCTCGATGGGTTCGGTCTGCGCCTCGACGCTGTCCCTGCTCAACTCCGGTGTGCCGCTCAAGGCCCCGGTGGCGGGCATCGCGATGGGCCTGGTCTCCGACGTGGTCGACGGCCAGACCCACTACGTCGCGATGACCGACATCCTCGGTGCCGAGGACGCCTTCGGCGACATGGACTTCAAGGTCGCGGGCACCCGGGACTTCGTGACCGCGCTGCAGCTCGACACCAAGCTGGACGGCATCCCGTCCGAGGTGCTGGCCCAGGCCCTCGGCCAGGCCCGGGACGCGCGGTTCACCATCCTGGACGTGATGGCCGAGGCCATCGGCAAGCCGGACGAGATGAGCCCGCACGCGCCGCGGGTCACCTCCATCTCCATCCCGGTCGACAAGATCGGCGAGGTCATCGGGCCGAAGGGCAAGATGATCAACTCGATCACCGAGGAGACCGGCGCCGAGATCACCATCGAGGACGACGGCACCATCTACGTCGGCGCCGCCGACGGTCCGTCCGCCGAGGCCGCGATCGACAAGATCAACGCCATCGCCAACCCGCAGCTCCCGAAGGTCGGCGAGCGCTTCCTGGGCACCGTGGTCAAGACCGCGGCCTTCGGCGCGTTCGTCTCGCTGCTGCCGGGCAAGGACGGCCTGGTGCACATCTCCAAGCTGGGCAACGGCAAGCGCATCGGCAAGGTCGAGGACGTGGTCAACGTCGGCGACAAGCTGCGCGTGGAGATCGCCGACATCGACAGCCGCGGCAAGATCAGCCTGGTGCCGGTCGACGAGGACGAGTCCGCCGACCAGGCCCCGGCCGAGGAGAAGGCCGAGTCGGGCGCCGAGCAGTGATCCCGCGGCCCGCCCGCACCTGACGACGCGGCCCGTCCCGGAGCTCTCCGGGGCGGGCCGCACCGCTGCGCCCCCGCTGTCGAGCGAAACCGAAGGACGATGAAGCAGAACCAGAGCCGCCCCGGGCACCTCCAGCGGACCGGCACCACCCGGGTCCTCGGACGCACCAGCGGCGGCGCGGTCCGCCGCACCGTGCTGCCGGGCGGGCTGCGGGTGGTCACCGAACCCGTGGCCGGGGTCCGCTCGGCCTCGGTCGGGATCTGGGTCGGGGTCGGCTCCCGCGACGAGACCCGGCAGCAGGCCGGTGCCGCGCACTACCTGGAGCACCTGCTGTTCAAGGGCACCGCCAAGCGGTCGGCGGTGGACATCGCGCAGGAGGTCGACGCGGTCGGCGGTGAGCTCAACGCGTTCACCAGCAAGGAGCACACCTGCTACTTCGCGCACGTGCTCGACGAGGACCTGCCGCTGGCCGTGGACGTGCTCTGCGACGTGGTCTTCGACGCGGTCAACGCGGCCACCGACGTCGAGGTGGAGCGCAGCGTGGTCCTGGAGGAGATCGCGATGCGCGACGACGATCCCGAGGACCTGCTGCACGAGGAGTTCACCTCGGCGCTGCTGGGCGACCACCCGCTCGGGCGCTCCGTGCTGGGCAGCGAGGAGTCCATCTCGGCGATGACCCGCAACCGGGTCCACGGCTTCTACCGGCGCAGCTACGCGATGCCGAAGATGGTGGTGTCGGTGGCGGGCAACGTCGAGCACGGCCGGGTGCTGCGGCTGGTGCGCAAGGCGCTGGGCGGGCGGCTCGACGGCGAGATCGCGCCGGAGGCGCCGCGCACCGGGCGGACCAGGCTGCCGCGGCAGCGCCCGCTGGCGCTGCGCACCGACGACACCGAGCAGGCGCACCTGCTGGTCGGCTGCCGGGGCTACGACCGGCACGACGAGCGCCGGTTCCCGCTGGGCGTGCTCAACGCGGCGCTCGGCGGCGGGATGAGCTCGCGCCTGTTCCAGGAGATCCGGGAGCAGCGCGGGCTGGCCTACTCCGTCTACTCCAGCACCGGTGCCTACGCCGACACCGGGATGTTCTCGGTCTACGCGGGCTGCACCCCGGAACGGCTCGGCGAGGTCTCGGCGGTGATCCGCGAGGTGCTCGCCGAGGTCGCCGCCGACGGGCTCGGCGAGGACGAGGTCGCCCGCGGCAAGGGGCAGCTCCGGGGCGGCCTGGTGCTCGGCCTGGAGGACTCCGCGGCGCGGATGAGCCGCATCGGCAAGAGCGAGCTGAACTACGGCAGGCACTACAGCGTCGAGGAGACCCTGGAGCGGATCGAGGCGGTGACGCCCGAGGACGTCGCGGAGCTGGCCGCCGACCTGCTGCGGCGACCGCTCACCACCGCGGTCGTGGGGCCCTACGAGCACCCCGACGACCTCCCACCCGGGATCTGACCACCCACGCAGGTGATCTCCTGCCAGGTGAGGGGCACCTTCATCCGACATAGCCGGATGAAGGTGCCCCCCACTCATGACCCGCGCGGGTGAAGGTGCCCGCATCGCCGCACCGCCGCGAGCTGCTCGGGCGGCGGTCCTTAGACTGCCGGGCAGCACCGAGCAGGGAGGTATCCGCACGTGAACTCGTCAGCTCCGATCAAGGTCGGCGTTCTCGGCGCCCGCGGCCGGATGGGGTCGGAGGCGGTGCGCGCCGTCGAGGAGGCCGTCGACACCGAGCTGGCCGCCGCGCTGAACCGGGAGGACCCGCTGTCGGGTCTGGTGCACGCGGGGGTCCAGGTCGCCGTGGAGCTGACCCACCCCGACTCCGCGCTGGCCAACGTCGAGTTCTGCGTCGACCACGGCATCCACGTCGTGGTGGGCACCAGCGGCCTGGGCACCGAGGAGCTGGACGCGATCCGCGCCCGGCTCGCCGAACGCCCCGGCGTCGGCGTGCTGGTGGCGCCGAACTTCGCGATCGGCGCGGTGCTGTCGATGCGGTTCGCCGAGCTCGCCGCCCGGTTCTTCGAGTCGGCGGAGATCGTCGAGCTGCACCACCCGAAGAAGGCCGACGCCCCTTCGGGCACCGCCGCGCGCACCGCGCAGGTCATCGGGCGGGCGCGGGCCGACGCCGAGCTGGACCCGATGCCGGACGCCACCACCAAGGAGTTCGACGGGGCGCGGGGCGCCGACGTCGACGGGGTGCCGGTGCACTCGGTCCGGATGGCCGGGCTGGTCGCGCACCAGGAGGTGCTGTTCGGCACCGAGGGCGAGACGCTGACCATCCGGCACGACTCCTACGACCGCCGCTCCTTCATGCCCGGCGTGCTGCTCGGCGTGCGGGAGATCGGCTCCCGGCCCGGGCTGACCGTGGGGCTCGACCCGCTGCTGGGGCTGTGATGGCCGAGCGGCGGCGCTGGCTCAACGCGCGGGGCGCGGCGTTCCTGATCGCCGCGGCGCTGCTGGTCTACCTGGTGGTGATGGGCGGCCGGGCGATCACCATGATCAGCAGCGGGCAGCCGGTGTTCCTCGCGCTGGGCCTGGCGATCCTGGTGTTCCCCGTGCTCGGCGCGGTGCTGGTGGCCGACCAGCTCCGCTTCGGGGCGAGCACCGAACGGCTGGCGCGGCGGCTGCACGACGCCGACGAGCTGCCCGACGTCTCGCACCTGCCCACCCGCCCGTCCGGCCGGGTGGAACGGGAAGCGGCCGACGCCTGGTTCGACGAGAAGCAGGCCGAGCTCGAAGCCGCCCCGCAGGACTGGCGCCGCTGGTTCGCCCTCGCGCAGGCCTACGACCTCGCCGGTGACCGCAACCGGGGCCGCAAGGCGATGCGCCGCGCCATCGACCTGGAACGCACCGACCGCTGACCCCACCCACCGACGGGTGAACGCCCGAGCGACCCGGGCCCCGGTTCACCCGGACGGGACGTAGGTGAGGGGCACCCTTGTCCAAGTAACTCGGGCAAGGGTGCCCCTCACTCAGTTCACGGGCGGGTGATCAGAGCCAGGTGCCGACGAGACCCGGGGCGGCGGCGAGCACGCCGAAGCGGACGAACCGGCCGGTGAAGCCCGCCAGGAGGAAGGTGCTCAGCGGCACCTTGGCGATCCCGGCGCCGATCGCGACCGCGGCGAACGGCGGCAGGCTGGCCGTGGCGCTGATCAGCAGCACCCCGCCGGTCCAGAGGGGCCGTTGGCGGCACGTCGCGCGGAAGCGCTGCATCCAGTCCCGCCAGCGCCCGGGGCGCTGCTCCCGGTCGGCGCGGCGGCGCAGCACCTTCGGCAACCGGATGGCGCCGCGCGCGGCGTAGAAGTGCAGCAGCTTCCCGCCGATCTGGCCGGTGGCGATCACCAGCGCCAGCACCCACCACGGGATCTCGGGCCCCTTGAGCAGCAACCCGACGACGAACAGCTCGATGCTGATCAACGGCAGCAGGGCCGAGGCCACCGACACACCGAAGGTGGTGGAGAGCAGTCCGATCACGGTCAGCACGGTCGTCCCCCAGAACGTCCGGACGAGCGATCCGCGTGGGCGGCGGTGCCGCGGGGCGCGGTGCGGCCGACCCTAGCAGTCCCCGTCCGGGCACGTGCGGTCGCCGCGGCGTCACGCCAGGTCGAGTTCGAGGTCGAGCGGACCGGAAAACCGCAGCTCGCGCAGGGGGCGTCCGGCGGCGTCGAGGGTCCGCACGGTGCCGTCCGGCGCCCAGCCCGCCCCCCGGAAGAAGGACGTCGTGGCCTGGTCCGCCTCGGCCACCCACGCGATCCCGCGCGTCGCGCCGTCCCGACCGAGCTGCTGGGCGAGCCGGACCAGCAGCCGACCGCCGTGCCCGCGCCGCCCCCACCTCGGCTCGACCAGCACGGTGCCGACCAGGGCGACCGAGCCGGCGTCCGGCGGGGCGGACCCGTCGGCGGACGCGGACTCCTCGGCCGGTGCCGGACCGCCCGCGGCGAAGCCGACCGGCTGGCCGCCCTCCTCGGCGACGAGCACGGTGACCGGCCCGTCGACCGCCTCGCGCCACCGGGCCTCGGCCGCGCCGACGTCCAGCTCCGCCACGACGGACGGCGGCAGCAGGTCGGCGTAGGCGGTCCGCCAGGTCGCCAGCTGGAGCCGGGCGATGTCGGCGGCATCGGAAGGGGTCGCGTCGCGCACGTCGGCGTCGGCCATGCCCCCCAACCTAACGTGCCGGTCCGGGCACGCGGTGACACCACCGGGCCAGGACTGTCGGAGGTCGCTGGCACCATCGAGGCGTGCAGACGATGAGCGCCGACGCCGCCCGCCGCACCGCGCTGGCCGCGCAGGGCTTCGCCGATCCGCGCCCGGCGGGCGAGGTGGGCAGGCGGCAGTTGCGGCGGGTGCTGGGGCGGATCAAGCTGCTCCAGCTCGACTCGGTCAACGTCGCGGTCCGGGCGCACTACATGCCGCTGTTCAGCAGGCTCGGCGGCTACCCGGCGGAGCTGGTCGACGACGCGGCCTGGACGCACCGGGCCCGGCGGCCCCGGCTGCTCGTCGAGTACTGGGCGCACGAGGCGTCGCTGGTGCCGGTGGAGGACTGGCCGCTGCTGCGCTGGCGGATGCGGGAGTACGGCGGGTCGTGGCGCAAGCGCGGTCGCGAACTGCTGGAGCGCTCGCCGGCGCTGGTGGACGACGTGCTCGCGGCGGTCAAGGAGCTCGGGCCGGTCGGGGCCGGGGCGCTGGAGCGCGAGCTGGGGGAGCAGCGCGGCAGCCGGGGGCCCTGGTGGGACCGCAGCGACACCAAGCGGGCCTGCGAGCTGCTGTTCGCGATGGGCGCGTTGACCACGGGCGCCCGGCGCGGCTTCGAACGGCTCTACGACCTGCCGGAACGGGTGCTGCCACCGCACGTGCTCGGCAGCGAACCGGAGGACGAGGACGCGATCCGGGGGCTGGTGGAGCGGTCGGCGCAGGCGTTGGGGGTGGCCACCGAACCGGACCTGCGGGACTACTACCGGCTCGATCCCGCGCGCAGCAGGCGGGCGGTCGCCGAGCTGGTCGAGTCCGGGGCGCTGGAGCCGGTGTCGGTGCGCGGCTGGAGCCAGCCCGCCTACCTGCACGAGTCCGCGCGGACCCCGCGCCGGATCACCGGCCGCGCGCTGCTGTCCCCGTTCGACCCGCTGATCTGGGAGCGGTCCCGCGCCGAGCGGCTGTTCGGCTTCCGGTACCGCATCGAGATCTACGTGCCGGAGGCCAAGCGCCGGTACGGCTACTACGTCTTCCCGTTCCTGCTCGACGGCGAGCTGGTGGCCCGGGCGGACCTCAAGGCCGATCGCGCCGCCGGGGTGCTGCGGGTGCCCGGTGCGTTCGCCGAGCCGGGGCGGGACCGCGACGAGGTGGCCACCGAGCTCGCCGGTGCGCTGCGCGACATGGCCGGGTGGCTGGGCCTGTCCGGCGTGCGGGTCGGGGACCGCGGCGACCTCGCCGCCCCGCTGCGCGCCCGCGTCTGAACCAGGTGAGGGGCACCTCCATCCGACTGTGCCCGATGAAGGTGCTCCTCACCCGAGCGGCGCATCCGCAGGCCGGCGGCGGTAGCGGTCACACGGCGCGGGTCAGGGTCGCGTCGCCGTTGCCGGTGCGGGCGAACACCCGCAGGCCCGGTTCGGTGGCCGGTGGCTCGTCGGTCACGTCGAGGTCGCTGGTCGCCGAGCCGGTGGAGGAGGTCAGGTCGACCTCCGCCGCGACGCCGCGCCGCAGCGAGACGACGACCTCGCCGGACCCGGTGATCAGCTCGACCTCGCCCCCGGCGGCGTCGGCGACCGCGATGTCCCCGCTGCCCGAGCGCACCAGCACGTCGGCGGACACGCTGCCCAGCCACACCGCGCCGCTGCCGGTGGCCACGGTCGAGGCGCCTTCGACGGCGGCGATCTCGACGTCACCGCTGCCGCTGCGCGCCTGCACCCCCGCCGCCATGGTGCCGAGCCGCAGCGGGCCCGATCCGCTGCGCACGTTGGCCCGGTCGGCGGCGTGCGCGATGGCCACCGCACCCGATCCCCCCTGCACCGAGACCCGGCCCGCGACGCCGGTGACGGTGACCTCGCCGGCCCCGGTGTGCAGGGTGATCTCGGAGTCCTGCGGCGCCTGGACCCGCACCGCCAGCGGGACGCCGCGCAGCGGTGAGGTGGTGGGGGTGCGGACGGCGAGCCGGTTGCCCGCCAGGTCGATCCGGGTGCGGCGCACGGCTTCCTCGACGGGTTGGGCGCGGGCGTCGGCGAGCGGTCCGGAGTCGCCGAACTGGTCGCTGACCCAGTTCAGCAGCCCGGACAGCCCGGCGCGCCAGTCCGGGAGGGCGGGTCCCGCGTCGTGCCGGACCTCGACGTGGGTGGTGGTGGTGTCGGACAGCTCGACCACCACCGGGCCGAGGCCGTTGCCGATGTCGACCGTGATCGGGCCCGGGGTGTCGAAGTCCTGCCTGCGGACCAGCTCCGCCGGTCCTCCTGCGCTGCCGGTCGGGTCGTCGGCGGATCCGGGGTTCGAGGTCATGGTCGCCTCCTGGGTGCCTGTGGGCGGGTGGCGGTGTCGCCGGTGGTCTGCGCGGCGGGCGCTGCTGCGGTCGGGCGGGTCAGTCCTGCACCCAGCCGCGGACGCGCGAGCCGCCGGCGCCGGGCCAGCCGCCGTGCCGCGGTCCGCCGCGTCCGCCCTGCGGACGGCCGGGCCGGGAGTGCTGCTCCCACCGCCCGCGCCCGCCTTGCAGCGCGCCCTGCACCGCCTGGGCGACCCACGTGTTGAGCGACACGCCCTGCGTCGAGGCGGCGTGCTCGGCTTGGCCCTTGATCTCGTCGAGCAGGCGCAGGGTGATGCGGCTGATGTCACCGCCGTCCACGGGCGGCGGCGGAGGCGGCGGTTCGGCACCGGACTCGTCGGCCTGGCCGCCGGTGCCGCTGACCGCCACCCGGACGTCGCGCCCGGCGAGGCGGAGGTCGACGACCTGGCCGTCGAGGTGCGCGGTGACCTCGGCGGCCAGGTCGGACAGCGCGTTCATGATGGCCAGCCGGGCCGCGGGCTCGATCGCGCCGGAGAGCACCGCCGCGGTCTGCCGGGTCTGCTCGTCGCCGGCGGAGGCCGCCGAGTTGAGGTCGTCGCGGAGCTGGTCGATGTAGGGAGTCAGATCCATGGCGTCACTATGGCGTCATCCGCGGCGTCGCGCAACCGGGCGGCTGGCGTCGTGCGGTGCCGACGGGGTCGGCGGTTACGCTCGACAGCCGCAAGGGGGAGACGCCCGCGGCGGCCGGAGCGCCACCGCGACCAGCAGGAAAGGGGACCGCCCGCGTGACCGAGATCGTGCGGCCGAAGGTGCAGCTCATCGGCAAGACCGAGTTCTTCCCGCCGGAAGACGTGGCCTGGTCGACCGACGCCGACGGCGGGCAGGCGCTGGCCGAGTTCGCCGGACGCGCGTGCTACCAGTCCTGGAACAAGCCCAACCCGGCCACCGCCACCAACGCCGGCTACCTGCGGCACATCCTGGAGGTGGGCCACCTCTCCGTGCTGGAGCACGGGACGGTGTCGTTCTACCTGACCGGGATGTCCCGCTCGCTCACCCACGAGCTGATCCGGCACCGGCACTTCTCCTACTCGCAGCTCTCCCAGCGCTACGTGCCCGAGCGCGACGCCGCGATGGTCGAGCCCGACGTCATCGCCGAGGACCCGGAGCTGCACGCGAAGTTCGTCGCGGCCACCGAGGCCAGCGTCGCGGCCTACACCGAGCTGCTGGGCGCGTTGCAGGAGAAGTTCGCCGACGAGCCGAAGGCCACGCTGCGCCGCAAGCAGGCCCGGCAGGCCGCCCGTTCGGTGCTGCCCAACGCCACCGAGACCCGGATCGTGGTCTCCGGCAACTACCGCGCCTGGCGGCACTTCATCGCGATGCGCGCCAGCGAGCACGCCGACGTGGAGATCCGCGCGCTGGCCATCGAGTGCCTGCGCCAGCTCCAGAAGAACGTGGCCAACGTGTTCAGCGACTTCGAGATCACCGCGCTCAAGGACGGCAGCGAGGTCGCCTCCAGCCCGTACGTCACCGAGGGCTGACCGCCGCGGCGGGCGCGTCGTGGCGGCGCGCCCGCCCGGTTCCGCCCCGATCGGCGCCGCGACCACTAGAGTGGGTCCATGGGTGTGGCGAGCGATGAGCGTGCGCAGTTGTGCGATCTGTTCGACCGGGTCGGGCCGGACGCCCCGACGTTGTGCGAGGGGTGGAGCACCCGGGACCTGGCCGTGCACCTCGTGGTGCGGGAGCGGCGACCGGACGCGCTGGCCGGGCGGCTGGTGAAGAAGCTGGCCGAGCGCGGCGAGCGGATCGAGTCCGAGCTGCGCGCGCTGCCGTGGCCGGAGCTGGTCGGCCAGGTGCGCCAGGGGCCGCCGAAGTGGAACCCGATGGGCCTGTCCGGTGTCGACGAGGCGGCCAACACCGCGGAGTTCTTCGTCCACCACGAGGACGTGCGCCGCGCCCAGCCCGGCTGGGAGCCGCGGCCGGCGGACCCGGCGCGGGACGAAGCGCTGTGGCGGTCGCTGAGCCGGATGGCGAAGGTGTTCTACGGGCGCAGCCCGGTCGGCGTGGTGCTGCGCCGCCCGGACGGCACCGAGATCGCCGCCAAGCGGGGGCCGCGCACGATCCGCATCCTCGGCGAGCCCGGCGAGCTCCTGCTGCACGCGTTCGGCCGCGCGCAGACGCGGGTGACCTTCGAGGGCAGCGACGCCGACGTGCTCGCGGTGGAGGACCTGCGGCGGCACCTGTAGCGGAAATCCCGCGTTCCGGTTCGAGCGCGGGCCGGAAGATCGACCGCCTCGGCGGCCCCGCGCCCGAGGGTTTCCGCCGTCCGCGGCGAAGGCCGTCCAGGCGTCCTGACCAGTGCCGGGCCAAGGTAGCGTCAGGGGCATGACCGACTGCCCCACCGCCGCCCCGGGCCGCCCGTTCGGCCGCGTCCTGACCGCGATGGTCACGCCGTTCGACGAGGACGGGAAACTGGACGTGCGGCTGGCGCAGGAGTTGGCCGCGTACCTGGTCGACAGCATCGGCAACGACGGCCTGGTGGTCAACGGCACCACCGGGGAGAGCCCCACCACCACCGACGACGAGAAGCAGCGCCTGCTGCGCGCCGTCGTGGAGGCGGTGGGCGACCGCGCGACCGTGGTGGCCGGCGCCGGGACCAACAACACCGAGCACTCGGTGGAGCTCGCGCGCGACGCGCAGCGCGCCGGGGCGCACGGGCTGCTGGTGGTGACGCCGTACTACTCGCGCCCGCCGCAGGAGGGGCTGCTCCAGCACTTCCGGGCGGTCGCCGACGCGACCGAGCTGCCGGTGATGCTCTACGACATCCCGCCGCGCTCGGTCGTGCCGATCCAGGTCGACACCCTCAAGCGCCTCGCCGAGCACCCCCGCATCCGGGCGGTCAAGGACTCCAAGCACGACCTGCTCGCGGGCAGCGAGGCGATGGCCTCGACCGACCTGGCGTACTACTCCGGCGAGGACCCGCTGAACCTGCCGTGGCTGTCGGTGGGCGCGGTCGGGTTCGTCAGCGTCATCGGGCACATCGTCGGCGACCGGTTGCGCCGGATGCTCGACGCCCACGAGAGCGGCGACATCACCACGGCCCGCGAGGTCCACAACGGACTCCTGCCGGTGTACCGGGCGATGAACGGCGTCGGCGGCGTCATCTTCGCCAAGACCGCGATGCGGCTGTGCGGTTACGAGACCGGCCAGCCCCGGCTCCCGCTGCCCGAGGCGACCGAGGAGCAGGTCCGGTTGATCACCAGCGACCTGTGGGATGCTGGACTGGTCCTGGTCAATCCGGATGCCGCAGCAGAGGTGAACCAGCTTTGAGCGAACAGACGACCACCGAGCGTCACCCCGCGAAGCCGACGTCGGCGCCACCGCCGCCGCTGGCCGGGGGCGGTCTCCGGGTCGTCGCCCTCGGCGGGATCGGCGAGGTCGGCAGGAACATGACCGTCTTCGAGTTCGGCGGCCGCCTCCTGGTCGTGGACTGCGGGGTGCTGTTCCCCGAGGACGACGCCCCCGGCGTGGACCTGATCCTGCCGGACTTCGGCGCCATCGAGGACCGGCTCGACGACATCGACGCCCTGGTGCTCACCCACGGGCACGAGGACCACATCGGCGCGGTGCCGTTCCTGCTGAAGATGCGCCCGGACCTGCCGGTCGTCGGCTCCCGGTTCACCCTCGCGCTGCTGGCCGCCAAGTGCCGCGAGCACCGGCTGAACCCGGAGCTGATCGAGGTCGCCGAGGGCCAGCGCAGCACGCACGGCCAGTTCGACCTGGAGTTCTTCTCGGTCAACCACTCGATCCCGGACGCGCTGGCGCTGGCGGTGCGCACCCCGGCGGGCGTGGTGCTGCACACCGGCGACATCAAGCTCGACCAGCTCCCGCTGGACGGCAGGCTGACCGACCTGGCCGGGTTCTCCCGGCTCGGCGACGAGGGCGTCGACCTGTTCCTGGTCGACTCCACCAACGCCGAGGTCCCCGGGTTCGTCACCCCGGAGCGCGAGATCGGGCCGGTGCTCGACGGCGTGATCGGCAAGGCGACGCAGCGGGTGATCGTGGCGTGCTTCGCCAGCCACGTGCACCGCGTGCAGCAGGTGTTCGACGTCGCCCAGGCGCACGGGCGCAAGGTGTGCCTGGTGGGCCGGTCGATGGTCCGCAACATGGGCATCGCCGCCGAGCTCGGCCTGCTCCAGGTGCCCGACGGGCTGCTCGTCGAGCTCGACGAGGCGCTGGAGCGGCCGGAGCACGAGGTCGTGTTCGTCTCGACCGGCTCCCAGGGCGAGCCGCTGTCCGCGCTGTCCCGGATGGCCCGCGGCGAGCACAAGCAGATCAAGGTCCGCGCCGGGGACACCGTGGTGCTGGCCAGCTCGCTGATCCCGGGCAACGAGACCGCGGTGTTCGGCGTGGTCAACGGGCTGGTCCGGCTGGGCGCCGAGGTGGTGCACCAGGGCGGCGCGAAGGTCCACGTCTCCGGGCACGCCTCGGCGGGCGAGCTGCTCTACCTCTACAACGCGGTGCGGCCCAGCAACGTGATGCCGGTGCACGGCGAGTGGCGCCACCTGCGGGCGAACGCCGAGCTGGCCACCCTGACCGGGGTGCCCGCCGACCGGGTGGTGATCGCCGAGGACGGCGTCGTGGTGGACATGATCGACGGCATCGCCGCGATCGCCGGGCGGCTCGAGGTCGGGCACGTCTACGTGGACGGGCTGTCGGTCGGCGACGTCGGCGAGTCGACGCTGTCGGACCGGCTGGTGCTCGGCGAGGGCGGGTTCATCTCGATCACGGTGGTGGTGGACACCGCCACCGGCCGCGCGGTGTCGGCGCCGACGCTGTCCGGGCGCGGGTTCTCCGACGATCCCAAGGCGCTGGACGAGGTCGTGCCGCTGGTGGAGATGGAGCTGGCCCGCACCGAGGCCGAGGGGATCACCGACACGCACCGCATCGCCCAGGCGGTCCGCCGGGTGGTCGGCCGCTGGGTGGCCGGGGCCTACCGCAGGCGCCCGATGATCGTGCCCAACGTGGTCCCGGTCGACGCCTGATCACCCAGTCGCGCGGCTGATCGTGGTCGCCCGACCAGGTAGTTGATCACGAGACGTCGTGATCGCCTGCTCGAACGGGTGGATGACGAACACGTTGGCGGGACACGGCAGGCCCGCTCGGGTGGCCGCTGCGAGGGTGGAGTGCGCCGACCCGGAGGGCGCAGCCCCCAGGATCGGCGAGAAGCTCGTCGCTCGTGAGATTGGGGTCTGAAGTGCGTACTTCCGTTCGAATCCTCGCGGCCACCGCTGCCACCGCCGCCCTGATGGCCATCGGGTCGCCCGCCTTCGCCGACGGCGGGTACGGCCACCACCACCACGGTGGTGGTAACGACGGCGTCAACCTGCTCAACGACAACAACCTGAACCTGCTGCCGCTCAACCTGTGCGGCAACAACGTGGCGGTCCTCGGCATCATCGTGCCGATCGCCTCGCCGCAGTCCCCCGATTGCCTCAACGCCCCGATCGTGGACTGACGACGACACCAGCGCCCGGCCACCCCCACGGGGAGGCCGGGCGCAGTCGTGTCCGGGCCGGGGTCACGGGCGCAGCGGATTCCGGCCGGGTGGCGTGCGGGGCTGTCCGCACGGCACGGCGCGAACGGGTTCCGACGCGTGGCGTGGTGCAGAAGAGCATGAGCTGATCGTGACCCCGGTGATCGGCGTCACCCTGCTGTGGTGTGATGTTCCCCCGGTCCGGCGGCGGCAGCGTGCCGGACCATTCCCATCACCGCAGTGAAAAGGGATCCGGATGCTCGGTTACCGCAGTGTCTTCCAGGTCGACCAGCGCGGTCGCGACGTGCTCGGCCTCACCCGCGAGCAGCTCCACTCGTGGCTGCGTTCGAAGCACTACGACGCGGACGTGCTGCGGGCGAACAGAGTGGCCATGCTGGCTCCGCACGTCGAAGGCGTGCTGCTGGAGCGGAGCGGCGCTGACGGTTCGTACGCGATGCAGGCCCGGATCACCGAGCGCACCCGCGGCGAACCGTGGGTCACCCAGTTGACCGCCCTCGTGCCGCGCGCACCGGAGCGGGCCATGCTGTGGCTCGACGTGGTCAACCCCGAGGTCTTCGACGAAGCCGAGGTGGCGCAGCGCAGGCAGTGGACGGCTGCACCGAGATTGGTGCGCAACCTGCTGGACGTACTGGGCGGGACCGACGGGGCGGCGGAACTGGGAACCCGTCCGCGGCAGGTCCGCGGCGATGAAGCGAAGGATCTCGCCGACGTGGTCCGCGACGCCCAGCGCCGAGGCCCGGTCTACGTCGCCGGGAGCACGGAGACGTTGCCGCAACAGCGGTGGTTCGAGCACGTCGCCGCCCTGCTTTGGCAAACCGTCGGCCTCGGTGCCGGATACGTGCTGGATCCCGAGGCCACCCGGACCTTCGCCCGGATCGCCGGCCGCGGGCACGAGGTCCGACCGGGCACCTTGCGGACGTTCCTGCCCGGAGCCGAGTTCGGGGACGGCACCGACGCGCTGCGGCACCGGTTGCTGAGCACCGGGAGGATCGTCGACGACGCGCAGCCCCGGCTCACCCGCCTGCTGGGCTGGCGGGCGCGCGATGTCACGATCGGGAACCGGCTGCCGCGGACCGCGCTGCGGCTGGGTGCGCACTTCGAGTCCCGCCTCGACGAACTCGTCCTCGATGCGGAGCCCGCGCCGGTGCTCGTCGGGGCCCCGGCCCAGGCCCCCGGGCCCGCCGTGCCGGATCTGGAGGTCGCGCGGCTGCTCCGGGAGGAGTTCGGCGGCACCGAACCGACCGCGGACGCGCTGCGCGAGCTGTTCGCCCTCGCCCGGATCGGGCGGGAGGAGAGCGCCCACCGGGCCGCCGTCTCGTCGCGGCTCGCCGAGATCCAGGAGCGCAACGCCGAGCTCCAGCGCTCGGTCGACGAGCTCAACATCCGGTGCGACGACGAGACGCTGGCGGCGGCCGAGGCACGTGCCGAGCTGGTCGGCGAGCGCCGGATGACCAAGCACCTCCGCAGCTTGCTCACCGGCTCTCAGCTCGCGCGGGCCTGGTCCGCGCCGGAACCGGCCGCCGAAGACGTCCCGCCGGAGTCCTTCGACGACTTGCTGCCGCGCATCGCCGAGCTCCGCCACGTCGAGTTCACCGGGGACGCGGGACCGGCGCTGCAACTCGACGAAGGGGACCGGCTCGGCAGGTGGGCGGGCAAGGCGTGGGAGGCGCTGCGCGCTCTCGACGACTACGCGAGCGCCTCGGCGGCGGGGCGTTGCCCGCGCAACGTGCACGGCTACCTCAAGCACACCCCGGACGGCTGCCAGGGTTTCTCCGCCAACCGGCACGGGTTCGACGAGAGCGAGGACGTGCGCAACAACGGCAAGTTCAGCACCGTCCGGATGTTCCCGGTTCCCGTCGAGGTCGACCCGAGCGGCCAGGTCTTCATGGGCGCCCACTTCAAGCTCGTCCAGTCGAAGATGACCAGTCCACGGCTGCACTACTTCGACGACACCGCGCGCACCGGGAAGGTATACGTCGGGTACATCGGCGCCCACCTGCCGACGAAGCGGACGAACTGATGGGCGTGCTGCTGCGCCCGGCGCGGGACGAGGACGCCGACGCCTACGTCCGGTTGTGGACCGATCCCGAGGTGCGGCGGTTCCTGGGCGGACCGCTCGAGCCGGCGCGGGTCGCGGCGCGGTTGCGCGGCTTGGCGGGTTGCCCCGGAGTGCTCACCGCCGAGGTCGGCGGCATCGTGGTGGGGACCGTGTCCGTCGAGCCCGACTCCCGGTTCGCCGCGCCGGAGATCTCCTACGCCTTCCTGCCCGAGCACGGCGGTCGGGGCCACGCCCGGGCGGCGGTCGGCGCCGTGCTGCGCCGGTGGCCGGCAGCGGTGGCGGTGACCCAGGTGGCCAACATCCGGTCGCAGCGGTTGCTGACGGCGCTCGGGATGGCCGAGGTGGCGCGCTTCGCGGAGTTCGGCGCGGTGCAGGCGCTGCACCGGGTGGTCACGGGCGCCAGGGGCTGCGCTTGTCGTTGACCGGGCGGGTGGGGTCGTGGTGGTGCGGCAGGTCGGGTTCGTCGGCGCGCAGCGGGACCAGGCCGTCGGTGATGGCGCGCATGATGCGGTCCCGGGCGCGCACGGCGTCGCCGACCCGCTCGGCGGACAGGTCGGAGAGGTCGACCGGCTGTCCGAAGTGGACCCGCAGGGTCGGGCGGCGGCGCACTCCCCGGCAGAACGAGCGGAACCGGGCCAGCAGGTCGCGCGCCCCGGTCACGGTCGGCTCGCCGTAGTGCAGCACCTCGTGCGCGCCCCACTGGCTGACCGGGACAACCACCGCCTCCGCGGCGAGCGCCATCCGGGCGGCACCGCTCTTACCGCGCTCCGGCCACAGCCCGGGTTCGAGGCTGATCCGCCCCTCCGGGTAGACCAGCACCGGACGCGAGGACTCGGCGAGGGCGGCGCCGACGGCCTCCAGCGCCGCCGTCGCGGTGACGCCACCGCGCTCGACCCGGATGTGCTGCGCGGAGCGCAGCACGCCGCCCAGCACCGGGGCGTCGAACAGCCCGGCGGTGGCCAGGATGCGCGGGGCCGCGCCGCGGGCCCGGCACGCGGCGATCAGCACGAGCGCGTCGAAGTCGCCGATGTGGTTGGCGGTCAGCAGCACCGGGCGCCCGCGCACCTCGTCCGGCAGGTCCCCGGTGACCACCAGGCGTCCGGCGAGCCCGACGATCCAGCGGTCGACCAGCATGAGCGACCGCCACACCCGCGATGTCTCCGAGGTGTCGTGGCGGCGTGTCGGCTCGTGCGGTCCGGACGGCAGGGCAACCATGGTGGCCGAGGATCTCACGAGCGGCTCCCCGGGCGGAGCGGAACGTCCGGACGCGCGCACCCGGGGCACCGTGCCTGGTGTGACGGGAGAGGCGGGTGAAAGCTACCGTGTGGGGCATGACGAGCCGGACATCGAGTGGTGGTCGGAGCTCGACGCGCGGCAAGTCGACCACGGGGAGTAGTGGTTCGGGTACCAAGAGCACCCGGTCGGGCGGAACGCGGAGCGGTTCGACGAAGCCCGCGTCCGGTTCGACGCACGCCCCCCGCCCGGCTCCGAAGAAGAAGCCCGCGAGCTCGAAGAAGTCCCCGAGCCCGAAGAGGTCCGCGAGCTCGAGGAAGTCGGCGAGCTCGGGGAAGTCCGCCGTCCCCCGGGGCGTCGGCAGCGTGGTCCGCGCGTTCGGCAAGACCCGCGAGCTCGATCCCGCGCACCGCCGGGACGGCTTGGCGCTGGTGCTGCTGGCCGTCGCGGTGGTCGCCGCCGCCGGGGTGTGGTGGCAGGCCGGCGGCCCGGTGGGGCAGTGGTTCGACACCGCCTTGCGCTCGGTGGTCGGTTCGGCGGCCGCGGTGCTGCCGCTGGTGCTCGCCGGGTCCGCGGTGGTCCTGATGCGCACCGAGCACAGCCAGGAGGCCCGGCCCCGGGTGGTGATCGGCTCCTTCCTGCTCGTCGTGACCGTGCTCGGCGTGCTGCACATCGTGGCGGGCGCCCCGATGGACCCGGCTGGCTGGACGCACGCGGGCGGCGCGCTCGGCTTCGTGGCGGGCGGACCGCTGGCGCAGGGGCTCACCCCGTGGGTCGCGGTGCCGGTCCTGGTGCTGATCGGCCTGTTCGGGCTGCTGGTGCTGCTCGGCACCCCGGTCCGCGAGATCCCCGAGCGGTTGCGCCGGTTCGGCCAGCCCGACGCCGAGGCCGCCGAGGAGCCGACCGAGCAGCCGACGACCAAGCTCCGCCGCCCCGCGCGCCGCCGCCAGGCCGCGATGGCCGACGACGAGCAGCTCGCGCTGGACGACGTCGAACCCGCCCCGGCGGCCCAGCCCGAGAAGGCGGCCAAACCCGCGAAGGCGGCCAAGCCCGCGAAGACCGCCGAGGCCGCTCCGGCGCCCGAGCTGCCCCGGACCGGCAAGGGCCTCACCAGCCGGACCGTCGAGGGCGACTACCAGCTCCCGCCGCTGGACGTGCTCACCGGCGGGGAACCGCCCAAGACCCGCAGCCGCGTGAACGACTCCATGATCGAGGCGATCACCGCCGTCCTGGAGCAGTTCAAGATCGACGCGCAGGTCACCGGCTTCACCCGAGGCCCCACGGTCACCCGCTACGAGGTCGAGCTCGGCCCCGGCGTGAAGGTCGAGAAGATCACCGCGCTGACCAAGAACATCGCCTACGCGGCGGCGACCGACAACGTGCGGCTGCTGGCGCCGATCCCCGGCAAGTCCGCGGTGGGCATCGAGGTGCCCAACAGCGACCGCGAGATGGTGCGGCTCGGCGACGTGCTGCGCTCCGGCGAGGCCGCCAAGGACAGCCACCCGCTGGTGATGGGCCTGGGCAAGGACATCGAGGGCCACATGGTCACCGCGAACCTGTCCAAGATGCCGCACCTGCTGGTCGCCGGGTCCACCGGTTCCGGCAAGTCCAGCTTCGTGAACTCGATGCTGGTGTCGCTGCTGGCCCGGGCCACCCCGGACGAGGTCCGGATGATCCTGATCGACCCGAAGATGGTCGAGCTGACGCCGTACGAGGGCATCCCGCACCTGATCACGCCCATCATCACCCAGCCGAAGAAGGCGGCGGCCGCGCTGGCCTGGCTGGTGGAGGAGATGGAGCAGCGCTACCAGGACATGCAGGCCAACCGGGTCCGGCACATCGACGACTTCAACGCCAAGGTGCGCTCCGGCGAGATCACCGCGCCGCCGGGCAGCGAGCGGGAGTACCGGCCGTACCCGTACATCCTGGCCATCGTCGACGAGCTGGCCGACCTGATGATGACCGCGCCGCGCGACGTCGAGGACGCCATCGTGCGGATCACCCAGAAGGCCCGCGCGGCGGGCATCCACCTGGTGCTGGCCACCCAGCGCCCGTCGGTGGACGTGGTGACCGGCCTGATCAAGACCAACGTGCCGTCCCGGCTGGCGTTCGCCACGTCGTCGCTGACCGACTCGCGGGTGATCCTGGACCAGCCCGGCGCCGAGAAGCTGATCGGCATGGGTGACGCGCTGTACCTGCCGATGGGGGCGTCGCGACCGGCCCGCGTGCAGGGCTCGTTCGTCGGCGACGACGAGATCAACCGGATCGTCTCCTACAGCAAGGAGCAGCAGGACCCCGAGTACACCGACGGCGTCACCGCCGCCAAGCCCGGGGAGAAGAAGGAGGTCGACTCCGACATCGGGGACGACCTCGACGTGCTGCTGCAGGCCACCGAGCTGGTGGTGACCAGCCAGTTCGGCTCCACCTCGATGCTCCAGCGCAAGCTGCGGGTCGGGTTCGCCAAGGCGGGCCGCCTGATGGACCTGCTGGAGTCGCGCGGGGTGGTCGGGCCCTCCGAGGGGTCCAAGGCCCGCGACGTGCTGATCAAGCCCGATGAGTTGGACGCCACTCTCACTGCGATCCGCGGCGGACCTCCCGCCGACGAGGGCTGACGCCCGGCCGCTGCTCCGGACGGACGAACGGGGTGCGCTGCTGCGGGCGGTTCCTCCGCGCTGACCGGCCCGATACGTTCGCGCCGCCGATCAGCTACCGGAGGGTGCGCGCATGGTGTCCCGGAAGTTCCGCGCCGCAGCGGTCGCGGCGGTGTTCGCGCTGCTGACCGCGGGTGTCGCCGCAGCCGAGCCACCGGGCGCCGCGGACGTCGAGAAGGGCGAGCTGCTGCGGGTCGGCGGCAGCAGCTATCCCCGGCTGGTGCGGCTGGAGCACTCCGATGCGGCCAACGGGGGCGCGGCTGACGGCCGGGTGCTGGCCAGCATGACGACCTACGCCGATCGCACCGGGTTCGCCGTGATCCACGAGAGCCGCGACGACGGTGCGACGTTCCGGCGGATCGGCGAGATCCGCGATCCGGCGGGCGAGGACGAGCGCGGCATGTGCTGCTCGACGCTCTACGAGCTGCCGCGCCGGGTCGGTGACATGCCCGCCGGGACGCTGCTGTGGGCGGGCACCGCGGGCATCGGCGCCGACGCGGAGCAGCGGCGCAGCAGCATCCGGGTGTGGCGCAGCGACGACCACGGCCGCACCTGGTCGTTCCTGTCCACGGTGGTCGAGGCGCCCGTCGGACCGGGGGTGTGGGAACCGGAGTTCACCGTCACCGAGGACGGCGACCTCGCCGTCTTCTACTCCGACGACGGCGATCCGGCGCACGACCAGAAGCTCGTGCAGTCCCGGTCCTCCGACGGGATCCGCTGGTCCGCCCCGCGCGAGACCGTGACCCACCCGGACTTCGCCGTGCGACCGGGCATGGCCGGGGTCCGGCGGTTGCCGGACGGCACGTACGTGATGGTCTACGAGTTCTGCAACTACGACCCGGTGCACGTCTGCACCGTCTGGACGCGCACCTCCGAGGACGGCTGGGACTTCGGCCCGCCGGGCGCGCTGGGCACCGAGGTGGTGTCGGAGACCGGCACCCAGCCGCTGGGCACCCCGACGATCAGCACCACGCCCGACGGCGGGCTGCTGCTCGGCTACCAGATGCTCGCGCACGACCGGGGCGGTCTGGCGCCCGGCAACGGCCGGACGCTGCTGCACGACCCCGATCCGTCCGCCCCCGGCGGCTGGCGGGAGATCCCGGCGCCGGTGCGGATCTCGTACAACCAGGGCGGGACCTGCCGGAACTTCAGCCCGACCACGCTGCCGACCGCCGACGGCGAGTCGGTCATCCACGTCACCACGGACTTCGAGCACTACATCGGCGGTCCCTGCGAGGCCTTCGTCGGCGTGGGCCCGATCGGCGGCGCGGACGCGTCCGGCCCGGGCGTCCCGCCGCACCCGCTCGACGGGAGCTGACCGCCGGGTCACCCGTTCGGAACCTGAGTGAGGGGCACCCTGTACCACGTCACGTGGTGCAGGGTGCCCCTCACTCGGGAAAGTCAGGACTCGGGAGGTCAGGGCTGGACGTCGACCTCGACGACCGCGCCGCGCGCGTCGACCGCGCGCACGGAGAGGAGGTCGCCGACCGGGTTCACCAGGGCGCTGATGTTGGCCTGGTCGATGGCGTCGGCGGTGGAGGAGGCGGTGTCGCCGAACTGCCGCACCGCGAAGTGGTAGACCTCCGCGATGGCCTGGCAGCCGAGGTCGGCGCCGCAGGCGGTGTACATGTCGTCCCGGAAGTTGTCGTCGATCAGCTTCCGGTTCGGCTCGGTGAACCGCTGCTGCTTGGTGTAGTTGCGGTAGCCGAAGTCGTGCCGCTGGCAGCTCTCCCGGAAGTCGTAGCCCAGCGGCTGGTCCGGCGACATCGAGCAGTTGTCGGACACCCAGTCGAGCTGGGGCGCGTGCGGGCGCTCCGCCCGCGTCTTGGCGAAGGCGTCGATGCTCAGCTCGAACAGGTAGTGGTCGGTGGTGGACCGCAACTGGTCCGGGGTGAGGTCGGCGTGGGCGATCCCGGCGCTGAACAGCAGGGCGGTCGCGGTGGCCGCGGTGACCACGGCTCCGCGCCGGGGGCGGCGCGCGGCGGTGCTGGGCACGATGAGCTCCAAGGGTCCGGGGGCGGACGACAACCCGTGTTATAGCGGGTGCGCGAGGTGCGCGAGTGGCGTTGCGGGGTGCGGCACGTGAACGGCTGACACTCACCACTCGGACGGGTCACGCCCGCACCCGGACCAGCCGATCGGTGCGAAACCAGCCGAGCGCCATACCCAACGGGGCCGCGCTTCCGCGGGTGGCGGATCGGGGGTACACCGACGTGCTGGTCGAGGCGGAGCAGTGCGGGACACCGCCGGAAAACCTCGGGGGAGAGGGGCGTTCCCGGAACTCGGCCACGCGGGCTTCATCGCCCGTCGTGGCGGTTGGTGCGGGCGTTGGTGCCCGGTCGCTACCAGGGGGTCAGGTGCAGGAGCATCCGGGTGTTGCCGAGGGTGTTGGGCTTGACGTGGGCGAGGTCGAGGAATTCGGCGACGCCGGTGTCGGCGGAGCGGCGCATCTCGGCGTAGACCTCCGGGGTGACCGGGGCGCCGTCGATCGGGGCGAACCCGTGCCTGCCGAAGAACGCGGTCTCGAAGGTGAGCACGAAGATGCGGGACAGGCCGAGCTCCCGGGCCAGCGCGACGAGCCGGTCGACGAGGTGGTGGCCGACGCCGCGGCCCTTGACGACGGGGTCGACGGCGACCGTGCGGATCTCGGCGAGGTCCTCCCACAGGACGTGCAGCGCGCCGCAGCCGACGACGCGGGCGGGGTGGTCGCCGGTGGCCTCGGCGACCCAGAACTCCTGGACGTCCTCGTAGAGGGTGACGAGTTCCTTCGCGAGCAGCACCTGACCGGCGTAGACGTCGACCAGCTCCTTGATGGTCCGGACGTCGTCGACCCGCGCTCGGCGAATCGTTATCGTCGATGCCGCATAGTCATGCATGGCCGTCATCGTAGCGCCGCGGCCCGCGGGGGTCATCGGGATTCAGCTCAGCCGCAGCAGCATCCGCGTGTTGCCGAGGGTGTTGGGCTTGACGTGGGCCAGGTCGAGGAACTGCGCGACGCCCTCGTCCGGCGAGCGGCGGATCTCGTCGTAGACCTCCGGCGGCACCGGGGTGTCCGAGATCGGCCGGAAGCCGTGCCTGCCGAAGAAGTCCGTCTCGAAGGTGAGCACGAACAGCCGGCGCAGGCCGAGCTCGGCGGCCGTGGCGATGAGCCGTTCGACGAGCGAGGTCCCGATGCCCAGGCCCTTGGCGGTCGGGTCCACGGCCACGGTGCGGATCTCGCCGAGGTCCTGCCAGAGCACGTGCAGCGCGCCGCACCCGGCGATCCGGCGTTCGCCGTCCTCGGTCACCTCGGCGACCCAGAACTCCTGGACGTCCTCGTACAGGGTCACGAGTTCCTTGCCGAGCACGACCTTGCCCGCGTAGTGGTCGATGAGTTCCTTGATCGCTCGCACGTCGCCGACGCGGGCGGGGCGCACCTGGACCGAAGCATTCACGTTAGGTGAGCCTAACCTATGCTGATCGGCGAGGCGAGGACCCGCGCCGCGCCGTCGAGGTGATCGTCGGCACCCGGTGCCGCCGCGCAGGCGGAGCAGCACGTCGGCGGCGCCGGGCCGGGCGATAGGCTCGGAGCATGTCAACCGAGCACGAACACCGCCGAGTCGCCATGATCACGCTCGGTTGCGCGCGCAACGAGGTCGATTCCGAGGAGCTCGTCGGGAACCTGCACGGCCACGGCTGGGACCTCGTCGAGGCCGACGAGCAGGCCGACGTCGTGGTGGTCAACACCTGCGGCTTCGTCGACTCCGCGAAGAAGGACTCGGTGGACACGCTGCTCGCCGCCTCCGACACCGGGGCCAAGGTGGTCGCCGTCGGGTGCATGGCCGAGCGCTACGGCGCCGAACTCGCCGAACACCTGCCCGAAGCCGACGCGGTGTTGGGCTTCGACCACTACGGCGCGCTGGGCGAGCGCCTCGACGACGTGCTCGCCGGACGCGCGGTCACCCCGCACCAGCCCGCCGACCGCCGGACGATGCTGCCGATCAGCCCGGTCAGCCGCCCGTCCGCCGCCGCGGACATCTCGGTGCCCGGCCACGGCTGGGTGCCCTCGACCCGCCCGGTGGCCCGCAAGCGGCTGGACGACTCGCCGGTCGCCGCGCTCAAGCTCGCCTCCGGCTGCGACCGCCGCTGCTCGTTCTGCGCCATCCCGTCGTTCCGCGGCTCGTTCCTGTCCCGCGCCCCGGAGGACGTGCTCGCCGAGGCCGCCTGGCTGGCCGAGCAGGGCGTCCGCGAGGTGTTCCTGGTCAGCGAGAACTCCACCTCCTACGGCAAGGACCTGGCCGACCAGCGGGCGCTGGAGAAGCTGCTGCCCCGGCTGGCCGAGGTGCCGGGCCTGGACCGGGTCCGGGTCTCCTACCTCCAGCCCGCCGAGACCAAGCCCGGTCTGGTCCGGACGATCGCGACCACGCCCGGGGTGGCGCCGTACTTCGACATGTCGTTCCAGCACTCCAGCGAGCGGGTGCTGCGCCGGATGCGCCGGTTCGGCTCCACCGAGGCGTTCCTGGGGCTCGTCGAGCAGATCCGCGAGCTGGCCCCGGAGGCGGGCATCCGCAGCAACGTGATCGTCGGGTTCCCCGGCGAGACCGAGGAGGACTTCGCCGAGCTGCGGGACTTCCTCACCCGGGCCCGGATGGACGCCGTCGGCGTGTTCGGCTACTCCGACGAGGAGGGCACCGAGGCCGCGGGCTTCGACGGCAAGCTCGACCAGGCCGAGATCGACGCCCGGGTCGAGGAGATCACCGGGCTCGTCGACGAGCTGATCGACCAGCGGGCCGAGGACCGGATCGGCACCGAGGTGCGGGTGCTCGTGGAGCGGTTCGAGGACGGCCGCTTCGTCGGACGCGCCGAGCACCAGGGGCCGGAGGTCGACGGCGAGTGCGCGATCGCGGAGCAGGTCGACGCCGCGGTGGGCGAGGTGCTGCCCTGCCGGGTGGTGGACACCGAGGGCGTGGACCTCGTCGTCCGCCCGCTGGGCACCACCTCCGGGGAGTGACCATGACGGCGGGCAACGCGTCGTCGCAGCCGTCCGGCCCCGGACCGGTGCCGCTGCTCAACATCGCCAACGTGCTGACCGTGTCGCGGCTGGCGCTGGTGCCGTTCTTCCTGGTCGCGCTGTTCTGGGACGCCGGCCAGGACGCGCTGTGGCGGTGGGTCGCCTTCGCGGTCTTCGTGATCGCCTCCATCACCGACCGCGTCGACGGCGACCTGGCGCGCAAGCGCGGTCTGGTGACCGACTTCGGCAAGGTCGCCGACCCGATCGCCGACAAGGCGCTGACCGGGGCCGCGCTGATCGGCCTGAGCCTGCTCGACGACCTCGCGTGGTGGGTCACCTGGGTGATCATCGGGCGCGAGCTGCTGGTCACCGCGCTGCGGTTCTGGGTGATCCGGCACGGGGTGATCGCCGCCAGCCGCGGCGGCAAGCTCAAGACGCTGCTCCAGGCCATCGCGATCGGGCTGTACCTGCTGCCGCTCGGCGCGGCGTTCGACCTGCTGCGCTGGGTGGTGCTCGGGGCGGCGCTGGCGGCCACCGTGGTGACCGGCGCGGACTACGCGGTCCGCGCGGTGCGGTTGCGGGCGGGGGCGCGGAGCTCGTGATCGTCGAAGCGCTCGACTTCCCGCGGGAGCGGGTCGCGGACCTGCTGGCGCGGCTGCGCGGCCGGGGCGAGACCCTGGCCACGGCGGAGTCGCTCACCGCCGGGCTGGTGGCCGCCGCGCTGACCGACGTCGCCGGGTCCAGCGCGGTGGTGCGCGGCGGGCTGGTGGTCTACGCGACCGACCTCAAGGCGGAGCTGGCCGGGGTCGATCCGGAGCTGCTGGCCGAGCGCGGTGCGGTGGACCCGGAGGTCGCCGCGATGCTGGCCGCCGGTGCGCGGACGCGCTGCGGGGCCGACTGGGGCGTCGGGCTGACCGGCGTGGCCGGGCCGGAACCGCAGGACGGCGTCGAACCGGGCGTGGTCCACGTCGGGGTCGCCGGGCCCGAGGCGCGCTCGGTGCGCTCGGTGCGCCTCGACGGCGATCGGCACCGGGTCCGGGCGGCGGCCGTTCGGGTGGCGTTGGAACACGTGGCCGAACTGGTGCGTTGAACATCGTGATGGCGTGTGCGCTGGACCTGAGCTCCGGACGCGCTCGACCGGGCCGGGCGGCCCGTCGTTCGCCCTGGGCGGACTTGCCGCCGATCGTTCTCGTTCCCGCCCGGGGATGAGTAACGTAGGGGGCGTTCACGCGTCGTGCACGCGGAAGCGACGAAGGAAGGGAGGCGCGCGATGACCGTGTTGTTGCGGGAGGCGGTCGGTGACCGGCTGCGCCGCGCCCGGACCGCTCAGTCTCGCACCCTGCGTGACGTTTCGCGCGCTGCCCGGGTGAGTCTGGGGTATCTCTCCGAGGTCGAACGCGGGCGCAAGGAGGCGTCCAGCGAGCTGCTCTCCTCCATCTGCGACGCGCTGGAGCTGCCGCTGCCGGAACTCCTGATGACCGTCGCGGGTGATCTCGACGAGACGATGCTCGCGCCGTCCGTGGTCGGCCAGGCCGCCGAGGACGACCGCTTGGTGTTCGCCGAGGCCGAGCTGGCCGAGCAGGCCGCCGGCGATGGTGAGGTGCGCAACAGCGCCGACGGGTCGGACCTGCGGTTGCAGCCCGTGCTCAGCCAGCGGATCAGCGCCCCGGTGCGCGGTTCGGGCGGCGTCGTCGTCGCGGCCTGAGGCGCGCGTCTCGCTGCGGTCCAGCACGCGTGGCGGTGCGGGTCGGCCACCCCACCGCGCGGGTGCTCGGGCACCGGCGAACCGGGTCGGGCGAAAAGGGCCCCCGGTGCGCCGCGTGCGCGGCTGCCCTGGTTCGATCTCGGGTACGGTCGGGGAATCCCCGGAGATCTCCCCGGTTCGGTGGAAGCCGACACGTCGACCTGACACGATGGAATCAGCCGTCCTCGGGGCGGCAGGGCAGCCGAGCAGCAGAGAAGGCAGGCGGAGGAGATGGCCAACCCGTTCGTGAAGTTCTGGAAGTACCTGATGGCGTCGTTCTCGTCGAAGGTCGACGAGCACGCCGACCCGAAGGTGCAGATCCAGCAGGCCATCGAGGAAGCGCAGCGGCAGCACCAGGCCCTCTCCCAGCAGGCCGCCTCGGTGATCGGCAACCAGCGCCAGCTCGAGATGAAGCTCAACCGCCAGCTCGGCGAGGTCGAGAAGCTCCAGGCCTCCGCGAAGCAGGCGCTGGTGATGGCCGACCAGTCGCGCTCCAACGGTGACGAGGCGGCGGCGCAGAAGTACGAGGAGACCGCCACCCAGCTCGCCAGCCAGCTCGTCACCGCCGAGCAGGGCGTCGAGGACCTCAAGACCCTGCACGACCAGTCGCTGCAAGCCGCCGAGCAGGCCAAGCAGGCCGTCGAGCGCAACGCCCAGGTGCTCCAGCAGAAGATCGCCGAGCGCACCAAGCTGCTCAGCCAGCTGGAGCAGGCCAAGATGCAGGAGCAGGTGTCCAGCTCGCTGCGCCAGATGACCGAGGTGGCCGCCCCGGGCAACACGCCGTCCCTGGAAGAGGTCCGGGACAAGATCGAGCAGCGCTACACCACCGCGCTCGGCGAAGCCGAGCTCGCCCAGAACAGCGTGCAGGGCCGGATGATGGAGGTCCAGCAGGCGTCCGTGGACGCCGCCGGTGCCAGCCGCCTGGCCCAGCTCCGCGCCTCGATGGGCGGTGACCAGCAGCAGGAGGTCACCGGCGGCCAGCAGCAGGTCACCGGGGGCCAGGAGGCCGGCGAGCCCGCCACCCGCCCGCACCAGCAGCAGCAGAACCCGCAGACCGGTCAGGCCTGAGTGGAGTCACCGTGAAGCCGCGCCGCGACGAGTTGGTCCAGTTGGGCGAGAACGCCCTCGAACAGCTTCGCGGCCCGGTGCTCACGGAGTTCCGGCGCAGGCTCGGCCGGTGGCGCGATCCGCGCGCCAGGCTGATCCGCCGGCGCCGCGTGGCCAAGGGCGGCGCGGTGGGCGGCGCGGCCACCGCCGGGGTGTTCGGTGCCGGGTCCTACGTTTCGGCCTCGAGCGCGAGTCTGTGGGAAGCGGCGGAGCTGGGCGCGTTCACGGCGGCTGCGCAGGACATCGCGACCTTCGGTCTCGGCGGGGTCGCGGTGGCCGGTGCGATCGGCGCCGTCGGTGCCGGGGTGCGCTACCTGTCGTTGCGCCGCACGCCGCTGCCGGACCCGCCGCCGGAACCGGTGGCGCTGCCGCCGTCGGGCTCGGCGGCGCGGGAACCGATGCAGCGGTTGCGCGACGCGGAGCGGACCCTGCACGGCGCGGTGGAGCAGCTCGCCTCGGTCGACTCGGGCAGCACCGCGGCCGATGCGAAGGGCACCGCGGACGCCGCGGCGGCCGAGCTGCGCGCCGTGGCGGCGCGGTTGCAGTCCGTGGAGGGCGCGCTGGAGCACGCCCCGGACACCGAGCGCACCGAGCTGCGGGACGCGATCCAGCGGATGCGCGACGAGCTCGACGAGGGCGTCGCGGAGTACGGGCGGCTGGTCGCCGCGGCGGGCCGCGCGGTGGCCGCCAGCGGGGCACCGGAGCAGCGCACGCTGCTGCAGGACGCCACGGACCGGCTGGCCGGGCTCGCGGAGGGGCTGCGGGAGCTGTTCGGGCCCGGTGGTCCGGCCGCACCGCCCGGTTCCCGGCGCTGAGCCTCTGGTGACCGGCGCACGTCGGTCACGTGCCGTAGCGATTCGGCTCCGTTGTTATCCCTTGATTGTGTGATGCGAAATAGTAATCTTCCCTTGGCTGCCACTCGGCGTGGCTGAGTCCGGTTGACCGGACGCTCGGGGGAGGACGAACGTGGCGTTGTGGACCGTGCACGGCGACGGTCGCCCCCCGCTGCGCGACGCGGTCGTCGGCGCGAACGAGCGGCTGAGCTGGCCGCTCACCGCCGGGTTCGGCGCCCAGCACCTGCTGGCGATGTTCGGCACCACGACCCTCGTACCGCTGGTGACCGGATTCCCGGTCGCGACCACCCTGCTGCTCTCCGGCGTCGGCACGCTGCTGTTCCTGGCGCTGACCCGCAACCAGGTGCCCAGCTACCTCGGCGCCTCGGCGGCCTTCGTGGTCCCGCTCAGCGTCGCCGCCGACGAGGGCGGCGTCGGCCCGGAGGCGCTGCTCGGCGGGATCGTCGTCGTCGGGCTGGTGGTGGTCGCCGTCGGGATAGCGGTGAAGGCGCTCGGCGTCCGGCTGCTGGAATCGGCGATGCCGCCGGTGGTCACCGGCGCGGTGGTGCTGATGATCGGGCTCGGGCTGGCGCCGCAGGCGGTGTCCGCGTTCGGCGCGCAGCCCGCGGCCGGTGCGGTGACGCTGGGCGTGATCGTGCTGAGCACCGTGCTCGGCCGGGGCCTGCCGGCGCGGATCTCGGTGCTGCTGGGCGTGCTGGCCGGGTGGGGCGCGACGGCGCTGAGCGGCGGGCTGGCCGAGCACCGGGTGCGGGAGCTGCACGCGGCGCCGTGGTTCGGGCTGCCGGAGCTGATCAGCCCGGAGCTGCACCTGTCGGCGATGCCGTTCCTGCTGCCGCTGGTGATCGTGCTCGTCGCCGAGCACGTCGCGCACCTCAAGGTCGTCGCGGCCGCCAGCGGTCGCGACCTCGACCGGTTCGTCGGTGACGCCCTCATCGGCGGGGGCCTGGCGGTGACCCTGTCCGGATCGGCGGGCGGCTCGGCGCTGAGCAGCCACCCGGCCAACATCGGCGTGATGGCCGTGACGCGGGTCTACTCGACGGCCGCGTGCGTGGTGGCGGCGCTGTCCGCGGTGCTGCTGTCGTTCTCGCCGAAGCTGTGCGCGTTGATCGGCACCGTGCCGATGGGCGCCCTCGGTGGCGCGATGCTGGTGCTGTTCGGCCTGCTGGCGCTGGTCGGGGTCCGGATCTGGACCGCCGCGGACGTCGACTTCGCCGACCCGGTCAACCTCGCGGTGCTCGGCACCGCGGTCATCGCCGGGGTCGGCGACCTGACCCTGTCCCTGGGCGAGCTCCGCATCACCGGGATGGTCTGGGGCTCGGTGGGCATCGTCGTGCTCTACCCGGCGCTGCGGCGCCTGGCGGACCTGCGCACCACCTGAGACCCCGCCGCACCCCCTCACTCGGAACCGGCTCGGCGGGGTGTGGTGTCAGCGGGGTTGGCAGGTGGGGCAGTGGTGGGTGACGCGGGCCCGGGTGCCCTCGCCCTGGGAGCCGCGGTGCACCGGTCCGCCGCAGCGCAGGCAGCGGCGGCGGTGGTAGACCCAGTGCTGCGCGCCGCGCCGCAGGGTGCCGGTGGTGGACTGCTCGGGGTGCCAGGCGTTGCGCTCCAGCAGGTCCCGGGCCAGCCGGACGGCGCGGGCGGCGTCGACCTCCCCGACGGGCGCCCACGGCGACCGGCCGAGCAGGAAGCACACCTCGGTGCCGTAGAGGTTGCCGATCCCGGCCACGGCCGTCTGGTCCAGCAGCGCCTGGCCGAGCTCGCGCTCCGGGTCGGCGGTGAGCCGCCGGGCGGCTTCGGCGGCCAGCTCCTCGTCCCAGGCCGGGTCGAGCAGGTCCGGCCCGAGCTGCCCCACCACCCGGTCCTCCTCGCGGGTCGGCAGCCAGCGCAGGTCGTGCAGGTTGAACCCGATCGCGAGCCGGTCGTCGGTGCCGAGCACGGCGCGGACCTGGTGCGCGGGGCGCCGCCACCGCGCCGAGGGCGGGTAGAGGTGCCAGGAGCCGTCCATCCGCAGGTGGTTGTGCAGGGTGTGACCGTCGGCGAACCGGATCAGCAGGTGCTTGCCCGCCGGGCGGACCTCGGTGACCTCGCGCCCGCCGAGGTCCAGCGCGGCCAGCTCCGGGTGCCGGACCTCGCCGCGGACCAGCTCCCGGCCCGCCAGCGCCGCGTGCAGCCGGTGGCAGGTCAGGAAGACCGTGTCGCCCTCCGGCACCGGCGCTCACCGCCCCTCGGTCAGTCGTCCTCGTCGAAGTCCTCGTCGGCCGGATCGGCCGCGCGGCTCCGGCCGGCGCGCAGCGTCCGCGCCAACAGCAGGTTGAACGCCAGTGCGACTTCCCGCGCGCCGGGCGTCCCCCACCCGTGGATCGGCATGCAGGCGCCCTGCGCCTGCTGCACGGCGAGCCGGTCCGGCAGCGCCACCGGCATCACCAGCGGCCCGAAGATCTCGCGGAGCTCCTCGATCCGGAACTGGTGCTCGTGCGACCGCGGCCGGACCCGGTTGACGATGACGCCCAGCGGTTGCAGGTCCGGGTTGGTGGACTCGCGCTCGGCCTGCACCGCCTCGAACGCCCGTTGCACGCCGGACACGGCGAAGATGGTCGGCTCGGTGACCAGCAGCGCGCGGTCGGCGGCCACCAGCGCCGAGCGGGTCAGCCTGCCCAGCGACGGCGGGCAGTCCAGCAGCACCAGCTGGTAGGGGAGTTCGTCCTCGGCCACCAGGTCGTCCAGCGTCGACAGCGCCGTGGTGAGCCGTTCCAGGTCGCCGTCGTCGCCGTGGTGCCCGTTGATCGACTCGGCGTCCTCGGAACCGACCAGGACGTCGACCTCCTCGCCCCACGAGGTGCTGGACAGGGCCGCTTCGAGCACTTCGGGCCGGGGATCGGCGAGCACGTCGCTGATGCCGCGCTCGGTGTCCTCCGGTTCCAGGCAGGCGGTCGCGTTGCACTGCGGGTCGAGGTCCACGACGAGGGTGCGGACCCCGCGGCGCATCGCCGCGGACGCCAGACCCAGCACCACGGTCGTCTTCCCCACGCCGCCCTTGAGGCTCAGCACTGCCACGGTTCGCACGCTCGTAGCCTACGGAACGCGGACCCGGGCGCGGAGCACCGTTGGCGTTTGGTGATCCGCACGCCGCTGCATCGTCGCCGCGGTGCGGGATTACGCTGCTCACCATGAGATCCGACGTCGTCCGCCAGGTGCTGGAAGCCGAGCTGGAGCAGGCCCGCGACCGCCGAGGTGGGGGGTCGCCGCGGGTGCTCGACGTCGGCGGTGGCAGCGGGGTGTGGGCGGTGCCGCTGGCCGCCGCGGGGTGCTCGGTGACGGTGGTGGACCCGAGCCCGAACGCGCTGGCGACCCTGGAGCGCCGCGCGCTGGACGCGGGGGTCGCGGACCGCATCACGCCGTTGCAGGGCGACACCGACGCCCTGGCCGTGCTGAGCCCGGAAGGCGGGGCCGACCTGGTGCTGGCGCACGGCCTGCTGGAGTTCGTCGACGACGTGGACAGCTCGCTGGCGGCGCTGGTCGCGGCCACCGCGCCCGGCGGGGTGGTCTCGGTGCTGGTGGTGAACCGCTACGCCGCGGTCCTGGGGCGGGCGCTGGCCGGGCGCGTGGACGAGGCGCTGGGGCTGCTCGCGGACCCGCACGGCAGGCTGGAGGGCACCGCCGACCCGCTGCTGCGCCGCTTCGACACCGAGGGCCTGCGCGCGCAGCTCGGCGACGCGGGCCTGACCGTCGAGCTGGTGCAGGGCCAGGGCGCGCTGAGCGACCTGGTGCCGGGGTCGGTGCCGGACAGCAGTCCGACGGCCGCGGACCAGGTCGCGGAGCTGGAGCGGGTCGCCGCGGTCCGTCCGCCGCTGCGCGACGTGGCCACCCGGCTGCACGCGCTGGGCCGAATCGCTGCACCGAGGGGATGATGTCGGCAACCTCGCACGGTTCCGGTTCGGGGACCGGGTAGTCGTCGCGTCCCCGGAACCGTATCCTCGAGGATGACGCCCCCAAGCGTTCGCCGGGCCCCAGGCCGCGAGGAAGCCCCTCGCGGGTCTCCGGCGCCACGACAGACCTGTGCCGGAGGAGGAGCCATGCCACTCTCCGAGCACGAGCAGCGACTGCTCGACCAGATCGAGCGCGCGCTCTACGCCGAGGACCCCAAGTTCGCCTCCACCGTGCGCGGCGGGCGGTTGCAACGACCTTCCAGGCGGCGACGCCTGCAGGGCATCGCCGTCTTCGCACTCGGGTTGGTCCTGCTGGTCGTCGGCGTGGTGATACCGGTCAAGCCGGCCGATATCCCAGTGGTGAGCGTGGTCGGCTTCCTCGTGATGTTCGGCGGAGCAGTGATCGTCCTGTCCGCATTGCGTGGTGGTGGCGGAGAGGACGCCGAAGCCGAGCAAGGGGATTCCGGGGGCGGAGGTGCCGCCCGGAAGGGCAAGAAGGGGCAGGCCCCACGCGCCCGCGGCTCCCTCTCGCAGCGCATGGAAGACCGCTTCCGCAAGCGCTTCGAGCAGTAGTGCGGAACGCCCGTCGCCCACCGGTGCGCCGGTGGGCGATTTCGCGCGCCCGAACGCGTTAGGTAGGTGAGTGAGGGGCACCCTTGTCCCAGTAACTTGGGCAAGGGTGCCCCTCACTCATCTCACGAACGGGTGAGGGGTCGTTCGCGGTGGTGCGGGCTGCGCTCGGTGGGGCGGTTGCTCGCCTGCCGGTGGCTCCGTCGGCTGAACCGGAGCGGTGCCGCTCACCCGTCGCGCAGCGGTCGCAGCACCGAGCGGGGGAACAGCCGTTCCCGCCAGGTCAGCGGGGCGCTGCGGGCGATCCCGGCCAGCACCGCCGACACCGCCGGGGACAGGTCCGGGGCGGTGTCGGGCTCCGGCGGGCCGTACCACTGGCGTTCGACCGCCGTCACCAGCTCGCGCAGCGAGCGGGTCGCGTCCTGGTCCAGGCCGTGCCGCTCGGCCAGCGCGGTGGCCATCCCGCGCGCGGTCTCGCCGCGCCCGGGCGTGCTGCCCCGGTCCTGGAACTCGTCGAGCACCTCGCGCCACGCGGCTCCGGCGCCTCCGGTGGTCGCCGCGCGCAGCCGGAGGTGGCGGCGGGCGGCGCGCACCGCGGCGGGGGCGGCCAGCAGGACCACCGCCAGCGCGCCCAGGGCGATCACCCACGCCACACCGGACCCGCCGGACTCCGGTTCGCGGCGGGGGGCGTCGGGCTGCTCGGGCTGCTCGGGCGCCGGTCCCGCGGTGGGCGGCTGCGGGGCTTGGGACTGGGGTTGCCCGGGTGGCGGAGGCGGCGCCGGGACGGCCGGGCCGGCGTCGGCCTCCAGGAAGCCCGGCAGCGCGGTGCGGCCGTCCTCCAGCGGAGTCGGGTCGAAGGTCTGCCAGCCGTGGCCGGGGAAGTACACCTCCACCCACGCGTGCGCGTCCTCGGTGGTGATCACCCGCTCGTCGCCGTCCCGGTAGCCCGCGGTGAAGCCGATCGCCACCCGGGACGGCACGCCGACCGCGCGCAGCAGCACCGCCATCGACGAGGCGTACTGCTCGCAGAACCCGCGCTTGCCCCGGAACAGGAAGTCCGACAGCGCGCTGATGCCGGTGTCCGGCGCGGTCTGCAGGTCGTAGCGGAACCCGTTGGCGGGGTCGGTGAAGAACCGGTTGATCGCCGCCGCGCGGTCGAAGTCGTTGTCGGCGTCCGCGGTCAGCCGCCGGGCCAGCGCGGTGACCTCCGGCGGGATGCCGCTGGCGTCCAGGTACTCGGGTGCGATCGGCATCGAGCCGGTCGCGGAGCGCAGCTCCTCCGGGGACGGGTCCGGCAGCACGAGTTCCTCGGTGTACGGGCGGCTCTCCTGGTTGGTCTGGGTGAACACGACCCCCGCCGCCGGGTCGTAGCGCCACGACGGGCCCATCCCGGTCACCCCGGTCGGCACGCCGAACACCGGCAGCCACGGATCGCGGTAGCCGACCGGCCGGATCTCCACCCGCGCGGGCGGTTCGGCCGGTGGCGGGGTGCCCTCCGGCGGCGGCAGGTCCGGACCGGCGGGCACGCCCTGGGTGAGCCCTTCGAGCCGCCAGCCCTGCTCGGGGTTGAACCGGCGCAGCGTCAGCGCCCGCAGGTAGGTCTCCTCCGGCAGGCCCCGGACCCGGAACAGCTCGACGACCTCGTCCCGTTCGAGCTGGCCGCGCAGCGAGGTGAACGGTTGCAGCCCGATCCCGCTGGTGCCGCCCGCCATGTCCGCCTCCGAACCGGGCAGCCGTCCCTCGGTGCCGACGCCGGTGAACGCGACGCCGCTGACCAGCGCGACGACCGCCGCCGAACTCGCCAGACCGACCGTGGTGCGGCCGAACAGGGTGTGCGCGATCCGGTCCCCCGGTTCGCGGCGCTGCCAGCGCTGCTGACCGCCGCAGGCCAGCAGCAGCGCGAAGCCCAGCGCGCCGAGCGCGAAGCTCCACCACGGCAGCAGCCGCGCCGCCAGCGACGCCGGGACCGCGAAGACGCACAGCAGCACCAGTCCGGCCACCGCGGGCGCGCCCATCCCGACCACGATGACGTCGACGGCGATGGCGACCAGGCCGACGCCCAGGCACAGCAGGCATTGCAGCGCGGGTTCGGCGGGCACCGGCGGGACCCCGGCGCGCACCTGCTCCAGCGCGCCGGACAGGTGCGCGCCGAGTTCGCCGATCGCCGCGGGGCCGGGCAGCACGCCCAGCACGCCGGAACCGGTGAACAGCGCGGTCAGCCCGAGCAGCAGCCCGACGAGCTGGGCCAGCACCACCACGACCGGGTGCTGGTTCAGCTTGCGCCCGGCGATCCCGATGCCGCCCAGCAGGGCCACCACGATCGTCGCGGGCAGCAGCCACCGCAGGTCGGCCAGCACGCCGGTGAAGGAGGTGGCCGTGCACAGCACCGCCAGCCCGCCCGCGCCGGTGGCCACCACCGAGGTGTCCACCCGCGCGCTCATGACGCCACCCCCTCGGGTCCGGTGTGCTCCAGGCACAGGTCCCGCCACACGTCGGCGATCGACGTGCGGGGTCCGCGCGCCACCGCGACGGTCCAGCCCGCGGCGCGCAACTGCCGCGCGGTGCGCTCCGGGTCGAAGCCGCCTTCACCGCCGTTCCAGGCCGCGACGTCGAGCAGCACCGCGAGGCTGCGGCTGCCCTGCGGGCGGAGCTTGACCAGTTCGGTGGCCGCCGCGGGGGTCGTCTCGCCGAGCACCGCGATCAGCTCGTGCCCGGCACCCGGGTCGCGGGTGCACACCAGGTCGCGCTGCGCCGAGCCGCGCACCGCCGCGAGCGCGTCGAGCACCCCGTCCTGGTCGAGCCCGGAGGCCAGCGGCTCGGCGTCCTCGGTGACCAGCCGCAGCGTCCGGCCGTGCCGTTGCAGGTGCAGCGCGATGCTGGCCGCCGCCGAGACGGCCCACTCCAGCGAGGAGCGGGCGCCGCTGCCCCGGTGCGCGGCCGAGCGCCGGTCCAGCAGCACGGTGAGGTCGCCGTGCCACGGCCGTTCCTCGACCCGGACCATGAGCTCGTCGCGGCGCGCGCTGGACTTCCAGTGCACCCGCCGGATGTCGTCGCCGTGCCGGTACTGCCGGACCATCGCATCGTCGTCGCCGTGCCCGGCGCGCTGCCGGGTGGTGCCCTCGCCGCCGCTGCCCATCCCGGCGGCCGCCGGGAACCCGGTGAGCTCGACGACCTGCGGCACCGCGATCAGCCTGCTGCGGTCGGCGAGTTCGCGCTCGAACTCGGCCATCCCGAACGGATCGCCGATCCGGGTGCGCAGCGGTCCGATGTGGTGGACGCCGCGCAGCGACGGCAGCACCGGGTACTCCAGCACCGTCCCCTCGCGGCGGGGCAGCGCGTCGAGGCGGAACCGCGGTCGGCCGCCGAGCGCGTGCGGGACGCCGTCCTCCAGCACCAGGCCGCCGACCGGCAGCCGCCCGCTGCCGGTGAGCCGCAGCCGCACCTGGGCCTCGGTGCCGACCTCGACCCGGTCCGGCAGCACCCGCCGCTCGGCGGTGATGCCGAAGCGGGTGCTCGCCGACAGCAGCAGGGCCAGCAGCGGCAGCGCCACCACGAACACCGACACCCGCAGCAGGTCCCGCTCGTCGAGGACCAGCGAGCACGCCGCCGCGGCCACCCCCGCCGCCAGCAGGCAGCGCCCCCGGATGGTCAGGCCGCTGAGCATGATCAGCGTCGTCCGGCGTCGGAGTCGCCGCGCGGCACCGGGATCCGGGTGAGCAGCGACCGCACCAGCTCCGCCGCCGACTTGCGGGCCGCCCGCGCCTCGTTGGTGAGCACCAGCCGGTGCGCCAGCACGGGGACCGCCACCGCCTGCACGTCGTCCGGGATCACGTACTCGCGCCCGGCGAGCGCGGCCTGCGCGCGGGCGGTGCGGACCAGTTGCAGGGTGGAGCGGGGCGAGGCGCCGAGCCGCAGTTCGGAGAGCTTCCGGGTGGCGGTGACCAGGTCGATCACGTACCGCCGGATCTCCGGCGACAGGTGGATGCCGCGCACCGTCTCCAGCAGCGCCCGCACCTGCGCGCTGTCGGCGACCGGGCGCAGCTCGCCCAGCGGGTCGTGGCCGGCGTGCTCGTCGACCATCGCCAGCTCGGCGCGGGCGTCCGGGTAGCCGATCGAGACCCGCGCGGTGAACCGGTCCCGCTGCGCCTCGGGCAGCGCGTAGGTGCCCTCCATCTCGATCGGGTTCTGGGTGGCGATCACCATGAACGGGCTGCTCAGCGGGTAGGTCTCGCCGTCCACGGTGACCTGCTGCTCGGCCATGCACTCCAGCAGCGCGGACTGCGTCTTGGGCGAGGCGCGGTTGATCTCGTCGCCGACCACGATGTCGGCGAACACCGGGCCGGGGCGGAATTCGAAGGAGTCGGAGGCCCGGTTGTAGACCGAGACGCCGGTGATGTCGCTGGGCAGCAGGTCCGGGGTGAACTGGATCCGGCTGGCGGTGCAGTCGATGGACCGGGCGAGCGCCTTGGCCAGCGAGGTCTTGCCCACCCCGGGCACGTCCTCCACCAGCAGGTGCCCCTCGGCCAGCATGGTCACCAGCGCGATGCGCACCACGTCGGGCTTGCCGACCAGCACCTGCTCGACGTTGGCGGCGATGCGCTGGAGGGTGCCGTGCAGCGCTTCCACTCCCGGGGCGTGCGGTTCCGCCTCGGCGGAATCCGGCATCGGTGAGCCGGAGAGCTCTGCCTTGGGCGTCACGCCACCTCCCGTGTCTCGCGGGAGTGCCCGCGGTCGCGGACGTCCCACCCGAGCGTCGCGTCGGCGGCCGGACCGCCGACGGTTCCGCGCGGACCCGGGCCGGTTCGGCCGCAGGGTCGCGCACCGTGCTCGTGCAGTGTGCCAAACGGACACCCCCTCCCGGCACACCCGCACCGCCCCCCACTCCGCCCCACCTCCGCCGGCACCGGGCGCCGGGGCGGCCCCGGGCGGCGGAGGCGCGGGCGTGTCGCGCATCCTCGGGGGAGCGCGGCGGCCGGGAATTCCCCACCCGCCACCTCGGACGCCCCACCTGCGGAAACGCCGTCAGGCTTCCGGGGGTGGCCGGGTCGTTTCGTGTTGACGGTGGTGGCGGGTGGGGTAGTGTGGGGGAAAGTGGGGCGGATGGGCGGCCGAAGAGGGGCTGGCGGTCCTCCGAACGACCCCGCGCCGAACGGCCCCGCGGAGCAACCGCCGCGGCGGTGCGCTCGGACGGGGCGCTCCGCCGGAGGGGATCGGGAGGTGGACGAGGGATGTTCCTCGGCACCCACTACCCGAAACTCGACGACAAGGGGCGTCTGACGTTGCCGGCGAAGTTCCGGGAAGCATTGGCGGGGGGGCTGATGATCACCAAGGGACAGGATCACTGCCTCTACGTGTTCCCGCGCGCCGAGTTCGAGCAGATGGCCCGCAAGGTGGCCGACGCACCGTTCACCAACGAATCGGTCCGGGCCTACCAGCGCTACCTGTTCGCCGGGACCGACGAGCAGCGACCGGACGGCCAGGGGCGCATCCCGATCGCCCCGGAGCTGCGCCGGTACGCCGATCTGGCCAAGGAGTGCGTGGTGATCGGCGCGATCAACCGCCTGGAGATCTGGAACGCGGAGCGGTGGCAGAGCTACCTCGACGAGCACGAGGAGAGCTACGCCACGGCTCAGGAGGAGGTGCTGCCCGGCGTGTTCTGATCCGGCCGCCCCGGTCGGAGCGCACGCGTCCTCGGGCCTCGTGAGGCCTCGGTCCGCTCGGCTATCGCACGCCTGGTGCATCTTCCCCGGTGCCAGGACGCGACGGGCGGGCGGGGACCTGACGGGTTCCGGGGAGCAGCACGGAGGACGCGGGCCCGAATCCCGGGCCCGCTTCGGTGTTCGGGGAGCGGAGGAGCGGTCTCGGAACGGCTCGCGGCGGGGACCGCGCTGCCCGTTCCGGGCGCCGTCCCCCGCCCCCGCGGGGTGACGGCTGCGGACCCGCGGCGGTGCCGGTCGGGCGCCGCACCGCGAAGCGGCTCCGCCGCTCGTTGAAAGGACTTCCGAATGAACAGCGGCACGCGGGAGGGAGGGACCGCCGTGGCCGATGAGCACGGCTCCGCGCGCGACCGGCACGTGCCGGTCCTGCTGGAGCGCACGCTCGAACTGCTGGCGCCGGCGCTGTCCGGGCGGCCCGCGGTGGTGGTGGACGCGACGCTCGGCATGGGCGGGCACGCGGAGGCGCTGCTGTCGGCGCATCCGGAGCTGACCGTGGTCGGCCTCGACCGGGACCCGGACGCGCTGCGGCTGGCCGGGCAGCGGCTCGCCCCGTTCGGCGACCGGGCCCGCCTGGTGCACGCCGTCTACGACGAGTGGGCCGAGGCGCTGGCCGGGCTCGGGCTGTCCCAGGTGGACGGTGCGCTGTTCGACCTCGGCGTGTCCTCGTTGCAGCTCGACGAGCCGGAGCGCGGTTTCGCCTACGCGCACGACGCGCCGCTGGACATGCGGATGGACCCGGGGGCGCCGCGCACCGCGGCGGAGGTGCTCAACACCTACTCGGCCGCCGAGCTGGCGCGGGTGCTGCGGGTCTACGGCGAGGAGCGGTTCGCGGGCAAGATCGCCGCCGCGGTGGTGCGGGCCCGGGAGAAGGAGCCGTTCGAGCGCAGCGGTCGGCTGGTGGACCTGCTCTACGGCGCGGTGCCGGCGGCCAGCAGGCGCACCGGCGGGCACCCGGCCAAGCGCACCTTCCAGGCGCTGCGCATCGAGGTCAACGCCGAGCTCGACGTGCTGGCGCGGGCGCTGCCCGCGGCGCTGGACTCGCTGGCGGTCGGCGGCCGGATGGTCGTGCTGTCCTACCACTCGCTGGAGGACCGGATGGTCAAGCGGGTGCTCGCCGAGCGCTCCAAGTCCCGGACCCCAGTGGACCTGCCGGTGGAGCTGCCCGGGCACGGCCCGGAGCTGAAGCTGCTCACCCGCGGCGCGGAACTGGCGGGGGAGCAGGAGATCGAGGCCAACCCGAGGGCCGCGTCGGTGCGATGCCGGGCGGCGGAACGGATTTCCCAGGAGCCGGTGTGAGCGCCGGGCCCCCGGCGCGGCGGGGCTGCGGACACCGCACGGCAGAGGAGGCGGGATGACGGCACCACCCCGTACCAAGGCGGCCCGCGCGACCAAGGCCGCCGAGCAGGAGCGCGGAACGACCAAGCGGACCCGGACCGCCGCGGCGGAACGGGCCTACGCGCGCCGCGAGGAGCGCCGCGAGCGCTCCCAGCGCGAGACCACCGAGCGCCGCCCGCGCAGGCAGCGCCAGAACCTCGACGAACGGCGGGTCGCGGCGGGCGCGCGGCGCCCCGCGAAGGCCCGGGCCAAGCTCCCGGAGAAGGGCGCGCTGCTGCGGCTGCCGCTGGTGGTGGTCGTCATGTCGGTGTGCCTGCTCGGCCTGGCCACGACCCTCTGGCTGTCCATCTCGGCGGTCGGCGGCAGCTACCAGATCCAGCGCGGCGAGGAGCGCATCCGGCTGCTCAACGTGCGCAAGGAGGAGCTGATGCGCGACGTCAGCTCGATGAACTCGACGCCCGCCCTGCAACGCCGCGCCGAGGAGCTCGGCATGGTGCCCGCCCCCGGGTTCGGCCACCTGGTGCCCCGCCCGGACGGGTCGGTCGAGGTCATCGGTGAGCCGTCCGAGGCGCCGACCCCGGCGTCGCCGCCTCCGCCGCCGGGCGCGCCCGATCCGGAGGTTCCTTGATGGTCCGACGCGGCACGAAGCGAACCGCGCGCACCGACGTCGCGGGCAGCGGGCGGCGGCTGCGGGTGGCCAACGCGCTGATGGTGCTGGTTCTGGTGCTCACCGCGGGCAAGCTGATCCAGCTCCAGGCGTTCGAGGCCGGTGAGCTCTCGGCGATGGCCGAGCAGCAGCGCGAGACGCGGGGCGACATCGTCGCCGAGCGCGGGTCCATCGTGGACCGGGCGGGCAACGTGCTGGCCTTCAGCAACGAGGCGCGGAAACTCTACGCCAACCCGCGCGACCTCACCCGGACCTTCGACGAGGCGCACCGGGAGGACCCGACCAAGCCCACCGCCGCCGAGTACAAGCAGGAGATCGCGACCTACATCGACCACGTGCTCGATGGCCAGATCAGCGAGCAGGAAGTGCTCGACGCGCTGAACTCGGACGTCCAGTTCACCTACTTCGGCGAGCAGGTCGACGCGAGCAAGGCGGCGCTGATCACCGAGAAGTTCCCGCACATCGGCGCCGAGTACCGCGCCACCCGGGAGTACCCGGCGGGCAAGGTCGGGGCGAACATCATCGGTGCCGCGAACTGGCGGATGGACGAGAACCGGGTGCGCGGCATGATCGGGCTGGAGTCCGCCATGGACGACGTGCTGGCGGGCGAGAACGGGGTCAAGGTCTCCGACACGGCGGCCGGTCAGTCGAACCTGGTCATCCCGGGCACCGAGCAGGTGCTCGACCCGGCGGTGCCCGGCTCGGACGTGGCGCTGACCATCGACTCCGACCTGCAGTACGTGGTGCAGCAGCGGCTCGCCGACTACGCCAGGAAGACGGGGGCGGCCAACGCCAGCGCGGTGGTGCTCGACGCCAAGACCGGCGAGGTGTACTCGCTGGCCAACGACAAGACCTTCGACCCGGGCGGGAGCTGGGACGCCAACCTCGGCAACCCGGCCGTCACGCACGCCTACGAGCCCGGCTCGGTCGGCAAGGTGATCACCGCGGCGGGGGCCATCGAGGACGGCCTGGTCGCGCCGGACACGGTGCTCCAGGTGCCCGGCTCGATCGAGGTGGCGGACCGGACGATCGGGGACGCCTGGCCGCACGGCACCATCCCGCTGACCTTCACCGGCGTGCTCGGCAAGTCCTCCAACGTGGGCACCCTGATGGTCGCCCAGAAGCTCGGCGAGCAGCGGTTCTACGACCTGGCGCGCAAGTTCGGCCTGGGCCGGTCCACCGGGATCGGGCTGCCGGGGGAGAGCTCCGGGTACCTGCCGCCGCCGGAGGAGTGGTCCGGTTCGACGTTCGCGAACCTGCCGATCGGGCAGGGGCTGTCGATGACGGTGCTCCAGATGGCCGGGATGTACCAGACCATCGCCAACGACGGGGTGCGGATACCGCCCCGGGTGATCTCGGCGGAGGTCCGGCCGGACGGCACCCGGGTGGAGGCCCCGGAGCCGGAAGGCGTGCGGGTGGTGAGCGAGCGGACGGCCGACACGGTGAAGGACATGCTCCGCGGGGTGGTGCAGGACGCGCCGCAGCAGACCGGCACCGGTCCGGAGGCGGCGCTGCCGGGCTACCAGATCTCCGGCAAGACCGGCACCGCCCAGCAGATCGACCCGGAGTGCGGCTGCTACAGCAACGAGAAGCACTGGATCACCTTCGCCGGGATGGTCCCGGCCGACGATCCGCGCTTCGTGGTGGGCCTGATGCTCGACGCGCCCACCGCGCAGGTCCCGGAGGCGTCGACGGCCGCCCCGCTGTTCCACGACATCGCCGACTACCTGACCCGGCGCTACCACATCCCGCTGTCCCCGGAACCCGCTCCGGTCCAGACCCTCCAACTCCACTGAGCCCACCGCGACCGGGCGGCGCGGCACCCGCCGCCCGGTCGCCGGGCCGGTCAGGGGCGTTCGGCGGCTTCCGGTTCGCCGGGGTGTTCGTCGACCGGGTCGCGGAACCGGGAGATCAGCAGGAAGAGCGCGCCCGCGCCGAGACCGCACAGCGCCAGCAGGTAGAGCCCGGCGGTGTCGGAGTTCAGCACGTCCTCGGCCCAGGTCTTGGCGATCGGGGCGACGAACCCGCCGAGGTTGCCCAGCGAGTTGATCAGTCCGATGCCCGCGGCGGCGGCGCTGCCGGTGAGGTAGGCGGCGGGGAAGGTCCAGAACACCGGCTGCACCGAGATGTAGCCGGCCGCCGCCACCGACAGCCCCGCGATGGCCAGCACCGGGTTGCCGAAGAACGCCGAGGCCGCGATGCCGACCGAGCCGCCGACCACGCAGGCCGCCGCGACGAAGCGCTTGCGCTGCTGGCCCACCCGGTCGGCGCCGATCGAGACGGTGATGTTGACCAGCAGCGCGACCGTCCACGGGATCGCCGTCACCAGCCCGACCAGCAGCCCGACGTCGGCGCCGACCGCGGAGGCGACCTGGGTCGGCAGGTAGAACGTCATCCCGTAGACGCTGCACTGGATCAGGAAGTAGACCAGGCAGAAGTACAGCACCCGCGCGTCGACCAGCGCCTTCCACACCCGGTGCGGACCGCCGCGCTCCGCCTTGGCCGCGGCTTCGGCGTCCACCGCCGATTGCAGCGCGTCGCGCTGGGCGGGGCTGAGCCAGCGGGCGTGCGCGGGCTTGTTGTCCAGGTAGTAGAACGCCCAGACGCCGACGACGCAGGCGATCAGCCCTTCCACCGCGAACATCCACTGCCAGCCGAACAGCCCGGCGAGCCCGTCGAGCTCCAGCAGCATCCCGGACAGCGGGCCGCCGAGCACCGAGGCCAGCGGGATGCCCAGGTAGAACAGCGCGTTGCAGCGGGCCCGGTAGGCGTGCGGCACCCAGTGCGTGATGAACAGGATGACGCCGGGGAAGAAGCCCGCCTCGGCCACGCCCAGCAGGAAGCGCAGCGCGTAGAAGGTGATTTCGTTGGTCACCAGCGACATCGCCGCGGAGATCAGTCCCCAGGTGACCATGATCCGGCACATCCACCAGCGCGCGCCGACCCGCTGCATGATCAGGTTGCTGGGCACCTCGAACAGCGCGTAGCCGATGAAGAACAGCCCGGCCCCGAAGGCGTAGGCGGCCTCGGAGATCCCGGCGTGGAGCTGGAACTCCTCCTTGGCGAACCCGATGTTGACCCGGTCCAGGAACGCGATGATGTACATGAAGAACAGGAACGGCATCAGCCGCACCATCACGCGCCGGATCGCGCTGGTCAGCGCCTCGTCCTGGGCGTGGTCCGCCGCTTGCACACTGCCTCCCGATGAGGTGTGTCCGAAATACCGAACTTGGTTCGAGTGAGATGCGGCTCACGACTGTAGGTCGGGGGTGGGGGAGCGTCAACGCTGTCGCCCGGCCGATGTTCGATACTGCAACCATTGTTCGAAATCGCGGATATCTCTTGCGCCCGGTGCCGGAGAGCTGGTTACGTTCGCCCCGGTCGAGCCCCACGGCGGCGAGGGAGAGGGCTGATGGCGCGGCGCAGCGCGGAGTGGTTCGGAGCGTTCGGGCGAGCCGGGATGACGGCCCGCTCCTGGGTGAAGAACCAGGGTTACAGCGACGAGGTGTTCGACGGGCGGCCGGTGATCGGCATCGGGACCACCTGGTCGGAGCTGGCGCCCTGCAACGCCCACCAGCAGCGGCTCGCCGAGTCGGTCAAGCGCGGGGTGTGGCAGGCGGGCGGGTTCCCGCTGGAGTTCCCGAACATGGCGCTGGGCGAGACGCTGCTGCGCCCGACGGCGATGCTCTACCGCAACCTGCTGGCCATGCAGGCCGAGGAGACCATCCGGGCCAACCCGCTCGACGGTCTGGTGCTGCTGTCCGGCTGCGACAAGACCACGCCCGGGCTGCTGATGGCCGCTTCGAGCGTGGACCTGCCGACGGTGATGCTCACCGGCGGCCCGATGCTCAACGGCAAGTACCGGGGCACCGAGGTCGGCTCCGGCACCGCGGTCTGGAAGGCCGAGGAGGACCTCGTCGCGGGCCGGATCACCCAGGAGGAGTGCTACTTCATCGAGAGCTGCATGTCCCGCTCCAACGGGCACTGCATGACGATGGGCACCGCCTCGACGATGGCCTGCATCGTCGAGGGGCTCGGGATGCAGCTCCCCTACGCCGCCTCCTGGCCCGCGGTGGACGCCCGGCGCTACGCCACCGCCCAGCGCACCGGGCAGCGGGCCGTCGAGCTGGTCGACGCCGACGTCAAGCCCTCCGACCTGCTGACCCGCGAGGCGTTCCGCAACGCCATCCGGGTCAACGCCGCGATCGGCGGCTCCACCAACGCGGTGGTGCACCTGATCGCCATCGCCAAGCGGGTCGGGGTGGACCTGAGCATCGACGACTTCGACGCCGACACCCGCGAGGTCCCGACCCTGGTGAACCTGGCGCCCAGCGGGAAGTACCTGATGGAGGACTTCTGCTACGCGGGCGGGCTGCCCGCGGTGATGAAGGAGCTGGGCGGGCTGATCGACGGCGCGGTGAACACCGTCAGCGGCGCGACGGTCGCCGAGAACATCGCCGACGCCGAGGTGCACGACCGGGACGTGATCACCCCGTTCGACGAGCCGTTCCAGGCCGTCGGCACCGGCACCGCCGTGCTGCGCGGCTCCCTGGCCCCCGGCGGCGCGGTGGTCAAGCAGTCGGCCGCCTCGCCCCGGCTGCTGCGCCACCGCGGTCCGGCGCGGGTCTTCGAGGACGTCGACGACTACTACGCGGTGTGCAAGGACCCCGATCTCGACATCGACGAGAACACCGTGCTGATCATCCGCAACGCCGGTCCGAAGGGCTACCCGGGGATGCCCGAGGTGGCCAACGTGCCGGTGCCCAAGAAGCTGCTCGACCGGGACATCGACGACATGGTCCGGATCTCCGACGGCCGGATGAGCGGCACCGCCTACGGCACCGTGATCCTGCACGTCACCCCGGAGGCCGCGGCGGGCGGACCGCTGGCGCTGGTCCGGGACGGCGACCTGATCAGCATCGACGCCGCCGAGCGGCGGCTGGACCTGGAGGTCGACGAGGACGAGCTGGCCCGCAGGCGGGCGGCCTGGCAGGCCCCGGAGAACCCGTACCCGCGCGGCTGGCCGCGGCTCTACGTCGACCACGTGCTCCAGGCCTCCGACGGCGCCGACCTGGACTTCCTGGTCGGCGGCTCGGGCTCCTACGTCCCCCGGGACGGCCACTGACCGGAGCGGATTCCGAGGTGAGGGGCACCCTTGTCCAAGTAACTTGGGCAAGGGTGCCCCTCACTCACGTATCGAACGGGTGATGGGCCGCCGTGGGCCGGTGCCGGTGCGGGGCCCGGCCGCGCCTCCGGGCCCCGCGGCTCACGGCCTCGCGGGGACCGCCGGGTCGCTCCACCCGAGGTAGCCCGCGAAGTGGTCGAGACCGGCCGCGTGCCCGATCGCCCCGCCGATCGAGGTCGAGTGGAAGCCGCCCGCGCCGTCGGCGACGCCCACGTGGCCCCACTCCCCGGAGTTCCAGAACACGAAGGCGCCCGGCGGCGGGTTCCGGTGGCCCGGGTGCGCGGCGCCGGTGTCCAGCGCCGCCTGCCAGTGCGCGTTCGCCGACGGCCAGACCCCGCTGGTGCCGTAGGCGCGCTCCACCGCCGTTTCGCAGTAGCCCTCGTAGGACGCATCGCCCGCGTGCTGCCGGAACCACGCCACGGCACCGTGCGCGGTGCCGTCCGCCACCCGGTGCGCCGCGAGGTCCGGCGGCGCCGCCGGAACGGCCTGCGCCGCGGTGGGCGAGAGCGCCAGCGCCGCGCCGAGCGCACCCGCGGCGAGCACCCGACCGCTTCGACGAAGATCCACGAAACCTCCTCGGGGAGCGAAAATCCTTAACCGGGGAACCTATTCGACGCGTCGCGGGTCGCGCCATCGCTCGTTGCGCCGCAACCGGGCGGGCATCCGGGTGGTTCCCCGGTTCCGGACCGTCGCCGGGTCCGGTGCGGACCGGGCGCGATGCGGTGCCGTTCACGCGGACGGGTGGGAGGGCGGCGCGGTCGCCCACACGCGCGGCGCGCGCTGCGGCGGCGGCCGATCCGTGCTGTGGTCGGCCGGAGGCCGACCGCGCCGGCGAGCACGGCGGATCACCACCGGGAGCGCCGGGCGACCGGGTCTCGGCACCCCCGCTCTACGCCGAACGGAGCAAGCGATGGCCGAAGCCAGCGGGCAGCCGACCATGAGGAATGCTCCTCATGAGCGACCGGTAGCCTCACGCGACGTGCCTTCCGCGGTAGCGACAGCCCCGCCCCGCCCGCTCGGGGTGGAGCCGGTGGAGATCGACCAGCTCGCCGACACGATCGGCGCGCAACTCGTCCGCGTCCCAGGTCATGGCGCTGCCGCGCGGGTGACCGGGGCGACCCTGCGCGCCCAGCACGTGCGCCCCGGCGACCTGTTCGCCGCGCTGCCGGGAACCCGCGTGCACGGCGCCGACTTCGCCGCCCAGGCGCTCGACGCCGGCGCGGTGGCGGTGCTCACCGATCAGGCGGGCGTGCACCGGGCCGGGTTGAGCGAGCATCCCGCGGTGCTCGGCGGTGACGTGGCGCTGCTGGTGCACGACGACCCGCGCGGCGTCCTCGGCGGCGCGGCGGCCCGGATCTACGGCAACCCCTCGCAGCGGCTCAACGTCCTCGGGATCACCGGCACCTCGGGCAAGACCACCACGACCTACCTGCTGGAGGCCGGGCTGCGGGCCGCCGGGTTCACCACCGGGCTGGTCGGCACCGTGGAGACCCGCATCGCCGGGGAGCGGCTGGACAGCGCCTTCACCACGCCGGAGGCCCCGGACCTGCAGGCGCTGCTCGCCGTGATGGTCGAGCAGGGCGTCACCTACGTGCCGATGGAGGTCTCCAGCCACGCGCTGGCCCTGCACCGGGTCGCGGGCACCCGCTTCGCCGTCGGCGGCTTCACCAACCTGTCCCAGGACCACCTGGACTTCCACCGCGACCTGGAGGACTACTTCCAGGCCAAGGCGCTGCTGTTCGACGGCCGTTCCCGGCGCGAGGTGGTCTGCACCGACACCGAGTGGGGCCACCGCCTGGTCACCGACGACACGATCACGGTCGCGACCGCGGGCGAGGGCTCCTGGACCGCCACCGGGGTGCGGGCGCACCCGACCGGCGAGCAGACGTTCACCGCGCACGGTCCGGACGGCCTCGCGCTGCCGATCCGGCTGCGGCTGCCCGGCTGGTTCAACATCGCCAACGCGCTGCTGGCGATCGGCATGCTGCACGCCGCCGGGGTGCCGACCTGGGCCATCGAGCGCGGGCTCGCCGAGGTCGACGTGCCCGGCCGGATGGAGCGCGTGGCCCTCGGGCAGGACTTCACCGCCGTGGTCGACTACTCGCACAAACCCGGCGCGGTCTCGGCGGTGCTCGACGCCGCGCGCGCCCAGGCCGAGGGCGACGTCCTGGTGGTGCTGGGCTGCGGCGGCGACCGCGACGTCGCCAAGCGACCGCTGATGGGCGAGGCCGCCGCCCGGCGCGCGGAGCTGCTCGTCGTCACCGACGACAACCCGCGCAGCGAGGACCCGGCCGAGATCCGGCGGGCCATGATCGGGGGTGCCCGTGACGTGCCCGAGGGCGAACGTGGTGAAGTGATCGAGATCGGGGACCGGCGCGAGGCCATCGCGGAGGCGGTGCGGCGCGCCGGACCCGGCGACATCGTCGTCGTCGCGGGCAAGGGCCACGAGACGGGACAGGAAGTGGCGGGCGTGGTGCACCCCTTCTCCGACCGGGAGGAGCTGGCCGCCGCGCTGCGCAGGCGACTCGACGAGGGGTCGCAACGGCAAACCGAAGGGCGTCGGGGGCAGGGCGACGAGGAGGCAAGGTGATCCGGCTCAGCCTCGCCGACATCGCGGAAGCGGTGGGCGGCAGGCTTCATCGTGCGGACGGTTCGGAACTGGTGACCGGCAGCGTGGAGTTCGACTCCCGCGAGGTCGGCACCGGCGGGCTGTTCGTGGCAGTACCGGGTGAACGCGTCGACGGGCACGACTTCGCGGCGCGGGCGGTGGCCGGCGGCGCGGTCGGCGTGCTCGCCGCGCGCGAGGTCGACGCCCCGGCGGTGATCGTGCCGCCGGTGGCGGGTGCGGACGGGTCCGGCGCGATGGCGCTGGCCGGGGACGCGGACGGTTCGGGCGCGGCGGTGCTCGCGGCGCTGGGCGCGCTGGCCCGGGCGGTGGTCGACCGGCTGCCCGACCTGACCGTGGTCGGGGTGACCGGCTCGTCCGGCAAGACCTCGACCAAGGACCTGATCGCGCAGCTCCTGGAACCGCTGGGGCCCGTGGTGGCCCCGCCGGGCTCGTTCAACAACGAGCTCGGGCACCCCTGGACCGCGCTGCGCACCGACGAGCGGACCCGGCACCTGGTGCTGGAGAAGTCCGCGCGCGGCATGGGGCACATCGCGCACCTCTGCGAGATCGCCCCGCCGCGCATCGGCGCCGTGCTCAACGTCGGGCACGCGCACGTCGGCGAGTTCGGCTCCCAGGAGGACATCGCGCGGGCCAAGGGTGAACTGGTGGAGGCGCTGCCCGCCGACGGCGTCGCGGTGCTCAACGCCGACGACCCGCTGGTGGCGGCGATGGCCGAGCGCACCGCCGCCCGGGTGGTGCTGGTCGGGGAGAGCCCGAACGCGCAGGTCCGGGCCGTCGACGTCGAGGTCGACGAGCTGGCCCGGCCCACGTTCACGCTGGTGACCGAGCAGGGCTCGGCCCGGGTGGCGCTGCCGCTGTTCGGCGAGCACCAGGTGGCCAACGCGCTGACCGCCGCCGCCATCGCCCTGGAGCTCGGGGCCACCGTGGAGCAGGTCGCCGAGCGGCTCGGCGGGGTGCGGCGGGTCTCGGCCCGGCGGATGGAGGTCGGCGAGACCGCCGACGGCGTCACCGTCGTCAACGACGCCTACAACGCCAACCCGGAGTCGGTGCGCGCGGCGCTCAAGACGCTGGCCGCGATGACCCGGGGCCGGCCCGGTCGCGGCTGGGCGGTGCTGGGCGCGATGGCCGAGCTCGGGGAGTCCGAGGCCGAGGCCCACGACGAGATCGGACGGCTCGTCGTGCGGCTCAACATCGACAAGCTGGTCGTCGTCGGCGAGCAGGCCGGGGTGATGCACCAGGCCGCGTCGCTGGAAGGATCCTGGGGAGAGGAGTCGGTTCTGGTGCCGGACGTCGATGCGGCCGTCGCGCTGCTGCGCGCCGAGCTGCGTTCCGGTGACGTGGTGCTGACCAAGGCGTCGAACTCGGTCGGGCTGTGGCGGGTCGCCGACGCCCTGCTGGACGGCGACCGGAACGGAGGGGTGGCGTGAGGCCCATCCTGGTCGCCGCCGCGGTGGCGCTGGTCGTCTCGATCCTGTTCACCCCGTACCTGATCCGCGTCTTCTCCAAGCAGGGCTTCGGCCAGGAGATCCGCGAGGAGGTCCAGGGCCAGCACGCGGCCAAGCGCGGCACCCCGACGATGGGCGGCGTGGCGATCCTGGTCGCCATGTGGGCGGGCTACCTGGTCACCCACCTGACGGTGGCCGGGGAGCTGCCGAGCGTGTCCGGCCTGCTGGTGCTGGGGCTGACCACGGCGCTGGGCATCGTCGGGTTCATCGACGACTTCATCAAGATCCGCAAGCAGCGCAACCTCGGGCTGAACAAGACCGCGAAGCTGGTCGGCCAGCTCGTCGCCGCGGTGCTGTTCGCGATCCTGGCGCTGCAGTTCGCCAACCAGCACGACATCACGCCCGCGTCGGTGCACCTGTCGTTCGTCCGGGACATCGCGGTGGTGTCCTTCGGCGCGGTCGGGTTCGTCATCTTCGCCTACGTCGCGATCAGCGGCTGGTCGAACGCGGTCAACTTCACCGACGGCATGGACGGCCTCGCGGGCGGCACCGCCGCGATGGTGCTGGCCACCTACGTGGTCATCTCGTTCTGGCAGCTCCGCAACTCCTGCACCGCGGCGGTGGGGCCGATGCCCGGCTGCTACACCGTCCGCGACCCGCAGGACATCGCGGTCGTCGCGGCGGCGGCGATGGGCGCCTGCGTCGGGTTCCTGTGGTGGAACGCCGCCCCGGCGAAGATCTTCATGGGCGACACCGGGTCGCTGGCCATCGGCGGTCTGCTGGCCGGGCTGTCGATGGTCACCCGCACCGAGCTGCTGATGATCATCGTCGGCGGGCTGTTCGTCGTCGAGGCGCTGTCGGTGGTGCTGCAGATCGCGGTGTTCCGCACGACCCGGCGACGGCTGTTCCGGATGGCCCCGTTCCACCACCACTTCGAGCTCGCCGGGTGGGCGGAGACCACCGTGATCATCCGGTTCTGGGTGCTGGCCGCGATCACCTGCATGTTCGGCCTCGGCCTGTTCTACGCGGACTGGCTGTCCGAGGTCGGTGAGTACATCTAGCGGTGGCGGGCGCCCGGTCCCGGGCGCCCGCCCCGGACCACGACGCGGCGGGGAGGCTTCTGCGGTGGGGTTCGAAGGACGTGACGTGCTGGTGGCCGGTGCCGGGGTGTCCGGCCGGTCGGCGGCCGAGGCGCTGCTGGCGGCGGGTGCCGAGGTGACCGTCACCGACTCCTCCGCCGACCGCCTCGCCGCGCTGGCGTCGTTGCAGGTCCAGGGCGCCCGGCTGGTCCCCGGCCTGACCGCGCCGCCCGCGGGCGCCGACCTGGTCGTCACCAGCCCCGGCTGGCGGCCCGACGCCCCGCTGCTCGCCGCCGCGGTGGCGGCCGGGGTCGAGGTGATCGGCGAGGTGGAGCTGGCCTGGCGGCTGGACCGGGATAAGGCGGAGCCCGCCACCTGGCTGGCGGTGACCGGCACCAACGGCAAGACCACCACGGTCGGGATGCTGGAGTCGGTGCTGCGCCAGGCCGGGGTCGACGTCGTCGCCTGCGGCAACGTCGGGCTCCCGGTGGTGGACGCGGTGCGGGCCGGGCACCGGGTGCTCGCGGTGGAGCTGTCCAGCTTCCAGCTCCACTGGTCGGACTCGGTCGCCCCGCTGGCCTCCGTCGTGCTCAACCTGGCCGAGGACCACCTGGACTGGCACGGGTCGCTGACCGCCTACGGCGCCGCGAAGGCCCGGGTGTACCGGGGCAACGCGGTCGCGGTGGCCAACGCCGACGACGACTGGTCGACCCGGCTGGCCGAGGACGCGGCCGGTGCGGCGCGCCGGGTCTCCTACACCCTCGCCGAGCCGGGCCCCGGTCAGCTCGGCCCGTCCGGCACGCACCTGGTGGACCGGGCGTTCGACCCGGCCGGGGCGGTGCCGCTGGCCGAGCTCGCCGACGTCCACCCGGCCGGACCGCACAACGTCGCCAACGCGCTGGCCGCCGCCGCGCTGGCCCGCGCCTACGGCGTGCCGCCGGAGGCGGTGGCCGCCGGGCTGCGCGCCTTCGAGCCCGGCGCGCACCGCTCGGTCCCGGTCGGCGAGGGCGGCGGGGTGACCTACGTGGACGATTCCAAGGCGACCAACCCGCACGCCGCCGCCGCCGCGCTGCGCGCGCACCCGCGCGTGGTCTGGATCGCGGGCGGCTTGCTCAAGGGCGCCGAGGTGGACGAGCTGGTCGCCGCCCACGCCGACCGGCTGGACGCGGTGGTGCTGATCGGTCAGGACCGCGACCGGTTCGCCGCCGCGGTGGCCCGACACGCCCCGGATGTGCCGGTGCGGGAGGTCCTTTCGGGGGACGATGCGGGCATGTTGCACGCCGTTCGGCTGGCGAGCGGGTTCGCGCGACCCGGCTCGGTGGTCCTGCTCGCGCCCGCCGCCGCCTCGATGGACATGTTCACCGACTACGCCCACCGCGGCCGGGCGTTCGCCGACGCGGCGCGGACCGTGCTGGCCGAAGCGGCGGCGACGGTCCACGGCGGGTGACGCGATCGTGCCCACCGCCACCGCACCCGCCCGCGCGCCGCGCCCGCGGGACAAGCGGCCCGGACCGCGCCGCGCCGCCCGGACGGTGCTGTCCCCGCTGACCGCGTGGCTGACCCGCCCGCTCGCCTCGTTCCACCTGCTGCTGGCGGTGTTCGGGCTGCTCACCGTCTTCGGGCTGGTGATGGTGCTGTCGGCGTCCAGCGTGGACTCGTTCACCTCCGCCGGGTCGTCCTACAGCGTGTTCGGCAAGCAGGTGCTGTACTGCCTGGCCGGGCTGGTCTTCTTCTACGCCGCGCTGCGCGTGCCGGTGAAGCTGCTGCGGCGGATCAGCCTGCCCGTGATGGTGGCCTGCCTGGTGCTGCTGGTGCTGGTGCTGACCCCGCTGGGCACCGAGATCAACGGCGCGCAGAGCTGGTTCTACGTCGGGGTGTCGTTCCAGCCGGTCGAGTTCGCCAAGATCGCGCTCGCGGTGTGGGGCGCGCACGTGCTGGTCACCAAGCGGGCGCTGCTGACCCAGTACCGGCACCTGCTGGTCCCGGTGGTGCCCGCGGCGCTGCTGATGTTCGCGCTGGTGGTGCTGCAACCCGACCTCGGCTCCACGGTCACCCTCTTCATCGTGCTGGCCGCGCTGCTGTGGTTCGCCGGGGCGCCGCTGCGGATGTTCGGCGTGATGCTGCTCGGCGGGATCACCGCCGTGGTGGTGCTGGCGATGGTCGCCGAGTACCGGCTGGCGCGGCTGACCAGCTTCCTGGACCCGACCGGCGATCCCAGCGGCAGCGGGTACCAGGCGATGCAGGCCCGGTTCGCGCTGGCCGACGGCGGGCTGTTCGGCCGCGGGCTCGGGCAGGGCTGGTCGAAGTGGCAGTACCTGCCCAACGTGCACAACGACTTCATCTTCGCGGTGATCGGCGAGGAGCTCGGCTTCGTCGGCTGCCTGATGGTGCTGGTGCTGTACGGCACCACCGCCTACGCCGGGATGCGGATCGCCACCCGCAACACCGACCCGTTCATCCGGCTGCTGTCGGCGACGCTGACCACCTGGCTGGTGGGGCAGGCCGTGATCAACATCGGCTACGTGGTGGGCCTGCTGCCGACCACCGGGCTGCCGCTGCCGCTGATCTCCTCCGGCGGGTCGTCGGTGGTCACCACGATGCTGGTGTTCGGGCTGCTGGCCAACTTCGCCCGGCACGAGCCGGAGGCGATCGCCGCGCTACGGTCTTTGGGACCGGGCCGGGTCGGCAGGCTGCTGCGGCTGCCCACCCCGGCGCCGTACCGGCCGCCGGGCAGGCGGCGGCCGAGGCAATCCACCCCGCCGAGCCGCCCCGGGGCCAAGAGCTCCGGCACCGCGGGCGCCCGCCGGGGTTCGACGACGCGAGCGCGCGGAACGCGCAACGGCCCGGGATCCCGGGCGCAGACACGAGGAGGACACCGTTGAGCGGGGACGAGACGGTCCGGATCGACCGGGGCGCCGGAGGGCCGATCCCGGCTTCGCAGGCCCCGCAGTGGCCGGCCCACGATCCGCAGGACGCCGTGCCGGGCCGGACGCTGTCGGTGGTGGTCGCCGGCGGCGGCACCGCCGGGCACGTGGAACCGGCGCTGGCGCTGGCCGACGCGGTGCGGCGGCTGCGGCCGGACGCGCGGGTGACCGCGCTGGGCACCGAGCGCGGCCTGGAGAACCGGCTGGTGCCCGCGCGCGGCTACCCGCTGGAGCTGGTCCCGCCGGTGCCGATGCCGCGCAAGCCCAGCCCGGAACTGCTGAAGCTGCCGCTGAAGGTCCGCGAGTCGGTCAAGCGGACCCGCGACGTGCTGGACCGGGTCGGCGCCGACGTGGTGGTCGGCTTCGGCGGCTACGTGTCGCTGCCCGCCTACCTCGCCGCGCGCGGCCGGGTGCCGATCGTGGTGCACGAGGCGAACGCGCGCGCCGGGCTGGCCAACAAGGTCGGCGCGAAGTTCGCCGAGCGGGTGCTGGCGGCGACCCCGGACAGCGGGCTGCCGGACGCCCGGGTGATCGGCATCCCGCTGCGGGAGTCGATCACCCGGCTGGACCGGCACGCGCTGCGCGCCCAGGCGCGGGCGCACTTCGGGCTGCACCCGCACGCCCCGACGATCCTGGTGACTGGCGGTTCCCAGGGCGCGCGCACCCTCAACACCGCGTTCTCCGGTGCGGCGCAGGCGCTGGGCAGCGCCGGGGTCGGCGTGCTGCACGCGCACGGGCCGAAGAACACCGTGGCGTTGCAGCAGGTCCCGGGTTCGCCGGTGTACAACGCGGTGCCGTACCTGGAGCGGATGGACCTGGCCTACGCCGCGGCGGACCTGATCGTGTGCCGGTCCGGGGCGATGACCGTCGCCGAGGTCTCGGCGGTCGGCCTGCCCGCGGTGTTCGTCCCGCTGCCGCACGGCAACGGCGAGCAGGCGCTCAACGCGCAGCCGGTGGTCGCCGCGGGCGGCGCCCGGCTGGTCCCGGACGAGGAGATGACCGTGCAGCGGGTGATCGACGAGGTGCTGCCGCTGGCCCGCGACGCCCAGCGGTTGCAGGAGATGAGCCGCGCGACGCAGGGCAGCGGCCACCGGGAGGCCGACGAGGTGCTGGCGCGGACCGTGCTGGAGGTGGTCGGGCGATGACGCCGCGGACCGAGGACGTGCTGGCCCGGGCGCACCTGGTCGGCATCGGCGGCGCCGGGATGAGCGGCATCGCCCGCATCCTGCTGGCCCGCGGCCACGAGGTGTCCGGTTCGGACGCGCGGGATTCGCGCACCGTGCTGGGGCTGCGCGCGCAGGGCGCCCGGATCGGGCTCGGCCACGAGGCCGCGAACCTCGACCTGTTCGACACCGACCCGACGGCGGTGGTGGTCTCCACGGCGATCCGCCCGGACAACCCGGAGCTGGTCGAGGCGGGGCGGCGCGGGATCACCGTGCTGCGCCGGGCCGAGGCGCTGGCCGCGCTGATGGCCGGGGACCGGGTGGCCTGCGTGGCGGGCACCCACGGCAAGACCTCCACCACCTCGATGCTCACCGTGGCGCTCCAGCACTGCCGGAAGGACCCGTCGTTCGCCATCGGCGGCGATCTCAACGAATCCGGCGCCAACGCGCACCACGGCGACGGCGGCATCTTCGTGGCCGAGGCGGACGAGAGCGACGGCTCGTTCCTGTGCTACGAGCCCTCGGTCGCGGTGGTGACCAACGTCGAGCCCGACCACCTGGACCACCACGGCAGCGCCGAGGCCTACATCGCGGTCTTCGACGAGTTCCTGGAGCGGATCACCGCGGACGGCGTGCTCATCGCCAACGCCGACGACCCGGGCGCGGCGCGGCTGGCCGACCGCGCCGCGGCGGCGGGGCGGCGGGTGCGGCGCTACGGCCGCTCGGTCACCGGCGAGGGCGACGCGCGGCTGGTCGGCTACCGGCCGCAGCGCGGCGCCGGGGTCGGCACCGTCGAGCTGGTCGGCGCCGAGGCGGACGCGGACCGGATCGACGTGCAGGTCTCGGTGCCCGGCGAGCACATGGCGGGCAACGCGGTGGCCGCGCTGCTGGCCGGGCTGGAGCTGGGCGCCCCGCTGGCGGACCTGCTCGACGGCCTGGCCGCCTTCGGCGGGGTGCGCCGCCGCTTCGAGTTCAAGGGCAGCGCCCGCGGCGTCACCGTCTACGACGACTACGCGCACCACCCGACCGAGGTGGACGCGCAGTTGCGCGCCGCCCGCCCGGTGGTCGGCGACGGACGGCTGGTGGTGGTGTTCCAGCCGCACCTGTACTCCCGCACGGCCGCGTTCGCCCCCGAGTTCGCGACCGCGCTCGGCCTGGCCGACGAGGTCGTGGTGCTCGACGTCTACGGCGCCCGCGAGGAGCCGCAGCCGGGCGTGACCGGTGAGCTGATCGCCGACGCGGTGCCGCTGCCGCCGGAGAAGGTGCACTACGAACCCTCGTTCACCGCGGCGGCGCCCCGGGTGGCGGCGCTGGCGCGCCCCGGCGACCTGGTGCTGACGATGGGCGCCGGGGACGTCACGATGCTGGGCGAGGAGATCATCTCCGAGGTCGAGCGCGTCGTCGCGGAGGCCTGATGGCGGGCACGGCGACGCGGCGCGGTGGCGGGGCCCGACCGGGTGCCCGCCGCACCGGACGGCGCCCGGTGCGCGGCGGTCGTCCCGCGGCGCGGCGGCGCTGGCCGGTGCTGCTGGCGCTGGCGGTGATCACCGTCCTCGTCGTGCTGCTCTACTCCACCCCGCTGCTCGGCGTGCGCTCGATCCGGGTGGTCGGCGAGACGGACCTGACCCGGCAGCAGGTCGTGGACGCCGCGGGCGTGCCGCCGGGCACCCCGATGCTCCAGGTCGACACCGAGCAGGTGCGGGCCCGGCTGGAGCGGCGGCCCACCGTCGCCTCGGCCGAGGTGTCGCTGTCCTGGCCGAGCACCGTCGAGGTCGCCGTCACCGACCGGGTCGCGGTGGCCTACGTGGTGGCGCGCGAGGCGATCCGGCTCGTCGGTCCGGGCGGGATGCCGTTCGAGGCGGTGCCGGCGGCCCCGCCGGGCCTGCCCGAGCTGCGGGTCGCGCGGGTCGCCCAGGACGATCCGACCACCACCGCCGCGCTCAGCGTGCTGCTGGCCCTGCCCCCGCAGGTGCGCGCCGAGGTCACCGCCGTGGTCGCCGAGCGCCCGGGTGACGTGCACCTGCGGCTCACCGGGGACCGCGAGGTGCACTGGGGGGCGGCCGAGGCCAACGAGCACAAGGCGGCGATCCTGCCGCCGCTGCTGACCCGCGAGGGCCGGGTCTACGACGTCACCGCCCCCACGCTGCCCACCGTCGCCTCCTGATCGTCGCCCGGATGCCAAGATCATCCTGGTCGGGCTAGGGTGTGATCCGTGTTCAGGGTCAGCGGGGACGCTCCCGAATCCGTCTTCTCGGGACACGCCGGTGCCTCGCAACCGACCAGGCGGCTGCGCGCGGTCCGGCCGCCCGCGCGGTCCGCGCCGCCGCCCGCGGACGTCGACGAGGCCGAGGAGTTCCTGCGCCTGTTCCACGCCGAGAACCCGGGTTCCGGTTCGTTGCGGGCGCGGCTGGACCGGATGCGCTACGAGGTCGGGACCACCGGCACGTACTGGCACACCCCGGAGGAGCTGGCCTTCGGCGCCCGGGTGGCGTGGCGCAACAGCGCCCGCTGCGTCGGCCGGTTGTACTGGCGCAGCCTGAAGGTGCGGGACCTGCGCGACGTGCGCAGCGTCGCCGGGGTCGCCGCGCACTGCGTGCAGCACCTGCGGATGGCGGGCAACGGCGGCAAGGTCCGGCCGGTGATCAGCGTGTTCCCGCCGGAGACCCCGCAGCGCCCGGCGCCGCGGATCTGGAACGAGCAGCTCATCCGCTACGCCGGGTACGAAGCGCCGGACGGCTCGGTCCGCGGCGATCCCCGGTACCGCCGGTTCACCTCCGCGGTGCTGGGCTTCGGTTGGCGGCCCCCGGACCGGCGCACCCCGTTCGACGTGCTGCCGCTGGTGGTGGAGACCGCCGAGGAGGGGCCGCACATGTTCGCGCTGCCCCCGAGCGCGGTGCTCACCGTGCCGATGACGCACCCGAGCTGCCCTGGTTCCGCGAACTCGGCCTGCGCTGGCACGCGGTCCCGGTGATCAGCCACATGCGGCTCAGCATCGGCGGCGTCTCCTACCCGGCGGCGCCGTTCAACGGCTGGTACATGGGTACCGAGATCGGTGCCCGCAACTTCGCCGACGTCGACCGCTACGACCTGGTCCCGCTGGTCGCCGAGCGGCTCGGGCTGGACACCTCGCGCGACGACACGCTGTGGCGGGACCGCGCGCTGGTGGAGCTCAACCGCGCGGTGCTGCACTCCTACCAGCAGGCGGGTGTGACGATCACCGATCACCACACCGAGACCCGCCGGTTCCTCACCCACCTCTCCCGGGAGGAGTCGGCCGGTCGCCGCTGCCCGGTGGACTGGTCCTGGATCGTGCCGCCGATGTCCGGGGCGCTGACCCCGGTGTTCCACCGGCTCTACGACGACGAGCCGCAACTCCCCGACTTCCTGCTCGACGAGGACGCCAGGACCCGCGCCCAGGAAGGCGGCCCACCGCACTTCCGCTGAACCCGCCCCCGGTGGCGAACCCGGACACCCAGGACGTCCGGAGCAGCCCGATCCGGCACGTCCACCCGTTCGTGAGCTGAGTGAGGGGCACCCTTGCCCAAGTTACTGGGACAAGGGTGCCCCTCACCTCGTTCTCGAACGGGTGGGGCGACCTTCGGGGGTCGTGCCCGCAATGGAGCATTGACGATCGACTCGTGGTCAGCAATCGTTTTCCGCGGGGTGATCCGATGGTGGGTCCTGGTGGTGCCGGCTTCGGCAGGCGCGCGCTGCTGCGCGGTGCGGGCGCGGGTGCGGCGCTGGCGCTGACCGGGTGCGCGCCCCGGCGCGATCCCGGCGAGATCACCTTCTGGAACTTCTACGGCCCCGGCGGGCCGCAGGAGTCGCAGAGCGACTGGTTCGTCCGGCTGGCCGAGGAGTGGAACGCCACGCACGAGGTGCAGGTCCGGCTGCGCTACGTGCCGAGCAAGGACTACAAGTCCGGGCCCGCCCTGCAGACCGCGTTCAGCGCGGGCACCGGACCGGACGTCTTCCTGCTCAGCCCCGGCGACTTCCTGCGCTACTACAACGGCGGCGCGCTGGCGGACCTCACCCCGCACCTGGATCCGTCGGTGCGGGCGGACTTCCTCCCGCAGGTGCTGGAGACCCGCCTGGTCGACGACCGGGTGTACGGGCTGCCGATGGAGATCGAGCCGCTGGCGCTGTTCTACGACGAGGACGCCCTCGAAGGCGCCGGGCTCGCCGAAGGCGACCTGCCGCGCACCTGGGACGACCTGCTCGGCGTCGCCGACGCGCTCACCTCCCCGGACCGCTTCGGCCTGATGCTGGAGACCAATCCCGGCTACTACCAGAACTTCACCTGGTACCAGTTCCTGTGGATGGCGGGCGGCGAGGTCTTCAGCGACGACCAGCGCCGCTCCGCCTTCGCCGGGCCGGCCGCGCACGCCGCGCTGCGGTACTGGCAGCAGGCCGTCGAAGCCGGGGTCGCGCCCCGGCGGGTGCGGGGCAGCGGCGGCAACGACTCGATCTCCAACCTCGCCTCGGGGTTCTGCGCGATGCAGCAGCTCGGCATCTGGGGCATCGCGGAGATCGCCGAGCAGGCGCCGGAGCTGCGCTACGGGGTGATCCCGATGCCCGCGCCCGCCGACGGCGAGTACACCACGGTGCTGGGGAGCTGGGCGATGGTCGCCAACGCCCAAGGCGTCAACCCGCGCGCCGCGGCGGAATTCGTGGTGTGGGCGCTGGGTTCGGCCGACCCGGCCTGCGTCGAGCGGATGCGGCGGTGGAACACCGAGGCCAAGTCCGGCCTGCCGCCGCGCCGGTCGGTGCAGCGCGTCGCCGAGCGGCGCGGGGCGTTCGACAGCGGGCCGATGCGGGCGTTCGCCTCGGAGGTGATGACCCGGTCGCGGGCCGAGCCCCGGTTCCCGCCCGAGGTCTACCGGGCGATCTCCGACGCGTTGCAGTCCTGCCAGCTCGACGGGGGTGATCCGGTGTCGGCCGCGGCGGGCGCGGCCGACCAGATCGACACCTTCCTGAGCACCTACGACGGGGCGCGGATCCAATGAGGGCGCGGCGCTCGGACACCCGCGCGGCGTGGCTGTTCCTGGCCCCGGACGGGGTGGGGCTGGCGCTGTTCGTCGCAATCCCGACCGTCCTGGCGCTGCTGGTCGGGTTCTTCCACCTGGACTCCTTCGGCAACCTGTCCTGGGCCGGGCTGGACAACTTCCGGCTGATGGCCGGGGACGGCCTGCTGTGGCGCAGCTTCGGCATCACCCTGCTGTACGCGGCGATGTTCGTGCCGCTGTGCTTCGCGGTGTCGCTCGGGCTGGCGCTGCTGGTGCGCGACCACTTCCCGGGCGTCGGGGCGGTGCGGGCGGCCCTGTTCCTGCCGCACTCGGTGAGCCTGGTGGTGATCGGCCTGGTCTGGCAGTTCCTGCTCACCGACAAGACCGGCGCGGTGAACCGGCTGTTCGGGCTGTCGGAGGTGTCCTGGCTCGGCGACCCGGACCTGGCGCTGTTCACGCTGGTGCTGATCAGCGTCTGGTTCCTGATGGGCTACCAGATGCTCATCTTCCTGGGCGGGCTCCAGGACATCCCGCGCGAGTTCTACGACGCCGCGACGGTGGACGGCGGCGGGCCGTGGCAGCGGTTCCGGCACGTCACCTGGCCGATGCTGCGCCCCACCAGCTTCTTCGTGCTGGTGACCTCGACGATCAACGGGGTCGCCGGGCTCCAGGTGTTCGACCTGGTCTTCGTGGTCACCTCCGGGGGTCCGGCCAACGCCACCTCGACGGTCGTGTACTACGCCTACCAGCAGGCGTTCCTGTTCGGCCGGTTCGGCTACGCCGCGGCGATCTGCGCCCTGCTGGTCGCCGCGCTGGCCGCGTTCACCGCCGCGCTGTTCGCGCTGACCCGGGGAGGCCGGTTCGATGGCTAGGGGACCGCGCGCCGACGCCGGGAGCGCAGCGGGTACCGCGACGAGGAGGTCGCCGAGGCCGGGAACGGTCGCCAGGACCGCGCGGGTGCTGGTGGCCTACCTGGTCGCGCTGCTGACCGTGGCGCCGCTGCTGTGGTTGCTGCTCAGCGCGTTCCGACCCGAGGGCGAGCTGTTCGAACTCGGCCTGCCCGACGAGCTGACCCTGGCCAACTTCGCCTACGTGCTCACCGAGGTCCCGTTCCTGCGCTACCTGGCCAACAGCGCGATCGTGTCGGTGACCGTCACCGCGATCGCGCTGCTGCTGCACTCGATGGCCGCCTACGCGCTGGCCCGGATCGCCTTCCGGGGCCGGGGGATCGCCTTCGCCGCGGTGGTGGCGACGCTGCTCATCTCGCTGCCGGTGATCCTGGTCCCGCTGTTCCTGGTGGTGCGGGCGCTGGGCATGGTGGACAGCTACGCCGGGCTGATCGTGCCCGGCGTGTTCAACGCCTTCGGCATCTTCCTGCTGCGCCAGTTCTACCTCGGCGTGCCGCGCGAGCTGGAGGAGGCCGCGCACCTCGACGGGTGCGGGCACTGGCGGATCTACTGGCACGTCGTGCTCCCGCTGAGCCGGCCGATGCTGGCGGCGCTGGCGGTGCTGTTCTTCCTGGCCAACTGGAACTCGTTCCTGTGGCCGCTGACCGTGGCGCAGGACGAGTCGCTGCGCGTGGTGCAGGTCGGGATCGCCTCGTTGCAGGGCCAGTACGCCTCGAAGCAGCACTACGTGCTCGCCGCCGCGGTGCTGGCCGCGCTGCCCACGGTGCTGGTGTTCCTGTTCGGCCAGCGGCGGTTGGTGGAGTCGCTCAAGACCAGCGGGATGCGGTGAGCAGTTCCCGCCAGCTCCGGGACCGCGCTCGGCGGTTGCGGCAGCATCTGGCGGAAAGCCCGTTCTCGCGCTCGATGTCCGGGTGGGCGGCCGCGAGCAGCACGGCGGGCGTTCGAGGAGAGGAGGACGGAATGCGCGCGCAGCTCAAGCTCGTCGTCGCCGTGCTGGCGTCGATGCTGGTGCTCGGCGGGGTCGCGACCGCGGCCGAGGACCGGACCCTCGGGCTCGGCGACCGGGGCGCCGACGTCACCGAGGTGCAGATCCGCATCGCGGGGTGGGCCGCCGACGGTCCGCAGCGGACCTTCGTCGCGGTGGACGGGATCTTCGGCCCGGCCACCGAGGCCGCGCTGAAGCGCTTCCAGCGGGCCTACGGGCTCACCGCCAGCGGCCAGGTGGACGCGCCGACCCAGCAGGCGCTCGACGCGCTGGCCGACCCCGACGGGTCCACCGCGCACTTCGACTTCGCCGAGTTCCACTCCAAGGACGGGGCGGGCTTCGGCGGCGGCAAGGTGGGCAGCTCCACCGTGCAGGAGAACGTGCGGCGGCTGATGTACAAGCTGGAGGCCGTGCGCAAGAAGGCCGGGGACGCCCCGATCACCATCAACTCCGGTTTCCGCAGCATCGCGCACAACAGCAACGTCGGCGGCGCGTCGAACAGCCAGCACATGTACGGCATCGCGGCCGACATCGTGATCAGCGGCACCAGCGTCGGCCAGGCCATCGGCCACGCCCAGACCTCGGGATTCTCCGGCATCATCCGCTACGACACCTTCACCCACGTCGACAGCCGCGTCGAGTACGGCTACGGAGCAGGCTCCTGGTACTGGGCCACCTGAGCGTCCATTGCCGGTCCTCGCCCGGGGTGGCGGTGCGGGCAGCGGAACCTCAGCGGCCTTCTCGCTGCGGGATCGCCGACATCATGAACCACCTGTTCACCACGTCGGCGCTGTCCTCGCGAGAAGGCCGCTGAGAACCCGCGGCGGTGTCGGTTGCCAAGGTGGTCGCAAGCGGCTCCGCCGCTTGGGAGACCAACGACCACCGCGCACGACCAGGTGATCTTTTTCCGAGTGAGGGGCACCGTCATCCGGCATGGTCGGATGACGGTGCCCCGCACCCATTCCCCTGCGGGTGACATCGGGTGCCGGACTAGGCTGGGGCGGTGCGCGCTTCCCGGTTGATCGCGTTGCTGTGCCTGCTCCAGGTGCGGGGGTCGATGACGGGGCCGGAGCTCGCCCGCGAGCTGGAGGTCTCGGAGCGGACCGTGGCCCGGGACGTGCTCGCGCTGGCCGAGGCCGGGGTGCCGGTGTACGCCGAACGCGGCCGGACCGGCGGGTACCGGTTGCTCGGCGGCTACCGGTCCAAGCTCACCGGGCTGCACCAGGGCGAGGCGGAAGCGCTGTTCCTGGCCGGGTTGCCCGGCCCGGCGGGGGAGATGGGGCTCGGTGACGAGGTCGCCGCCGCCCGGCTCAAGGCCCGCGCCGCGCTCGCCCCGCCGTTCCGCGACGCCCCGGACCGCGTCGGCCAGCGCTTCCACCTGGACGCCCCGCGCTGGTTCCGGGACGCCGAGGCCCCCGCCGCGCTGGCCGGGCTGAGCCGCGCGGTGTGGCGGGACAAGGTGGTGACCGCCACCTACCGGCGCTCCGGTGCCGAGGAGGTGCGGCGGGTGCTGGAACCGCACGGCCTCGTGCTCAAGGCCGGCGTCTGGTACCTCGCGGCCCGTTCCGGCGACCGGTTCCTGGTGTACCGGGTGGACCGCTTCGGCGACGTGGAGGTCGGCGCGGACGGGTTCGCCCGCGACCCGGACTTCGACCTGGCCGCGTTCTGGGCGGCGCGGTCCGAGGAGTTCGCGCGTTCCCTGCTGCGCGAGGAGATCACCGTCCGGATCAGCCCGCTCGGCCTGCGCCGGCTGCCCGGGGTGATCGAGGCCGCGGCGGTGCGCGCGGCGGCGGGCGGAGCGGGGGAGCCGGACGCGGACGGCTGGGTGCGGACGGTGCTGCCGGTGGAATCCCACGACGTGGCCCACGCCCAGCTCCTCGGCCTCGGCGCGGAGGTCGAGGTGCTGGCGCCCCCCGAACTCCGCGCCCGGCTGGCGGACAGCGCCGCCCGCCTCGCCGCGCTCTACCGGTAGTCCGCCGGGTCGCCTTCGCCGCCGCCCCACGACACCTCGGTGAGGTAGCGCCACGAGTCCGGCCGGGAGCCGTCGACGTCGGTGAAGCCGTACTCGCGGGCGAGCTGCCCGGTCGACAGCGACCGGGTGTTCCACCGCGCCACGTCGGGGTCGGCGGCCAGCGCGACCACCGCGCGCCCGACGTAGGCGGGCGTCTCCGAGGTGCCGAAGCCCGGCTCCTGCGGGATCGCGTCGCGCCAGGTGTCCTCGGTGACGCCGAAGTGGTCCAGCATCATCTCCGAGCGCAGCCAGCCCGGGGTCAGCGACACCGCCGTTCCGCCGCGCGGCGCCAGCTCCTCGCCCTGCGCCCGCGCCATCCGGTGCGCGGCGACCTTGGCGATGTCGAAGAACGTGCCGCACTCGCCGCGGTACCAGCGCTCGTTGATCTCCGCGGTGCCGTCGGTCAGCTCCACGACCAGCGCGCCCGGCTCGCGGACCATCAGGCCCAGCGCGAAGTGGCTGGTGACCAGGTGCGCCTCGATGCCGGTGCGCAGCCGGGCGATGCCCATGTCCAGGGGGTGCTCCCACAGCAGCGGCGTGTGCCACTCGATCAGGTGCTCCCCGCCGAGGTCGTTGACCAGCACGCCGAGCCGCCCCTGCTCGGCCTCGATCCGCCGCACCAGGTCGCGCACCTGCTCCGGGTCGGTGTGGTCGACCGGCACCGCGATGCCGGTGCCGCCCGCCGCCGTGACCAGCTCGGCGGTCTCCTCGATGGTCTCCGGCCGGTCGTAGTCGGACCGCCGCTGCCGGGTGCTGCGCCCGGTGCCGTACACGGTCGCCCCGGCCGCGCCGAGTTCCACGGCGATCCCGCGTCCGGCCCCGCGCGTGGCGCCCGCCACCAGTGCCACGACGCCGTCCAGTGCTGCGCTCATCCTTCGTCTTCTCCCTGGTCGTTCGGTCGGAATGCCGACGATCGCAGCGATACCGGACAACCGCGGTCGGGAATTCGCGGCTCCGACCGCGCCCAGTGCCCGTCCGGGTGAAGGGTGCTCGGGGTACGGTGTCGGTGGGGTGATCACGTCGCGACGTGATCACCCGAGGGGAGGAAGACAAGGGGCTCGGCTCGCTGTTCCGCCGACGACGGTCCGGGGGCCGGTGCGGGTGCGCGGCAGGACACACCTGGTCGCGGGACCGGCGTGGCTGCTGGACTTGGGTCCGCGGACCTGCTTACCGTCCGCACCGAGCGCGGGACCGGTGATCGAACGGTCCTGCTGCCGCCGACGACCTCGGTGCCGGAGCGGCGGTGGTTCCCGCCGACGGGCGGCGCGGCAGTACCGGTGGTAGAAGCAACGAGCACAGAGCCACGATCAGGAAGGCGGATCCGATGACGCCCCCGCACAACTACCTCGCGGTGATCAAAGTCGTCGGCATCGGCGGCGGCGGCGTCAATGCCGTCAACCGCATGATCGAGGTCGGTCTCAAGGGCGTCGAGTTCATCGCGGTGAACACCGACGCCCAAGCCCTGCTGATGTCCGACGCCGACGTGAAGCTCGACATCGGTCGCGAACTCACCCGCGGTCTGGGCGCGGGTGCCGCTCCCGAGGTCGGCAGGCAGGCCGCCGAGGACCACAAGGAAGAAATAGAAGAGGTCCTCAAGGGCGCCGACATGGTCTTCGTGACCGCGGGCGAGGGCGGTGGCACCGGGACCGGTGGCGCACCGGTCGTCGCCTCGGTGGCGCGCAAGCTCGGGGCGCTCACCATCGGCGTGGTTACCCGGCCGTTCTCCTTCGAGGGCAAGCGCCGGGCGCAGCAGGCCGAGGAGGGCATCAAGGCGCTGCGCGACGAGTGCGACACGCTGATCGTCATCCCCAACGACCGGCTGCTGCAGCTCGGCGACATCGGGGTCAGCCTGATGGACGCGTTCCGCTCCGCGGACGAGGTGCTGCTCTCCGGTGTCCAGGGCATCACCGACCTGATCACCACCCCGGGTCTGATCAACCTCGACTTCGCCGACGTCAAGAGCGTCATGTCCGGGGCGGGCAGCGCCTTGATGGGCATCGGCTCGGCCCGCGGGGAGGGCAGAGCCGTGGAAGCCGCGCAGAAGGCGATCAACTCGCCGTTGCTGGAGGCCTCGATGGAAGGCGCCCACGGGGTGCTGCTGGCCATAGCGGGCGGTTCGGACCTCGGCCTGTTCGAGATCAACGAATCCGCCTCGCTGGTGCAGGAGTCGGCGCACCCCGAGGCGAACATCATCTTCGGCACGGTGATCGACGACTCGCTCGGCGACGAGGTGCGGGTGACGGTGATCGCCGCCGGGTTCGACTCGGGCGCGCCCACCCACAAGAAGCTGGAGCCGACCCGGGTCGGGGGCAGGTCCGAGGACGAGCCGCCGACCGAGGTGCCGCCGCGCGAGGACCCGGAACCCGCCGCGCCGCAGCAGGTCGAGCGGGCCCCGGAACCCGTCCAGCAGCCGGCGCAACAGCAACCGGCCCCGCAGCAACCGGTCCAGCAGCAGCCCGTCCAGCAACCGGCCGCCCAGCAGCCGCCCGCGCCGGCGCAGCCCGCCCAGCAGGAGGTGCCCGCCGAACCGCAGCGCCCGGCGCCGGTGCAGCGGGAGGACCAGCCCGCCGAGCAGGACCAGCAGCGCACCGGGTTCCCCCAGCGCTCCGGGATGTTCGGCGGCGACGGCTCCACCACCGGCGGCGTGTCGGTGCCGACCCGCGCCGGGAGCGGCTACCCGACGCACACCGGCACCTCGTCCGGCCGTTCCGGCTCGGTGCCGAACCGGCCGGTGCCGGTCTCCGACGACACCGACGACGACGTCGACATCCCGCCGTTCATGCGCCGCTGAGCACCGACCGCACCGGCCCCGGAGCGCGGCGGCGGGTGCGCGAGAATCGGCACCGGGAACGTTCCGTTCCCGGTGTCGTTCCACGTGCGGCGCCGGTTCCCGCCGGGAACCGCCCGCCCCGGTCAGGCCAGGAGGCTGAGCAGCAGTGCGGATTCGTCGCGTGATCACCACGCGGGAGGGCGGCAGCTCCCGGCCGCCGTTCGACTCGTTCAACCTCGGCGGCCGGGTCGGCGACGACCCCGAGGCGCTGGCGGCCAACCACCGCAAGCTCGCCTCCGGCATCGGACTGCCCGCGGACCGGCTGGTGTGGATGGAGCAGATCCACGGCCGCACCACGACGATCGTGGACGGACCGCAGGCCGAGCCGGTGGAGGCCACCGACGCGCTGGTGACCGCCGAACCGGACCTGGCGCTGGTCGCGCTGACCGCCGACTGCGTCCCGGTGCTGCTGGGCGACCCGGAGACCGGGGTCGTCGCGGCGGTGCACGCGGGCCGCGTCGGCGCCCGGGTCGGGGTCCTGGTCTCCGCGCTGGAGGGGATGCTGGAAGCCGGGGCGCGGCTGGGGGCGATCGAGGCGCTGCTGGGACCGGCGGCCTGCGGCGAGTGCTACGAGGTGCCCGCCGGGATGCAGGCCGACGTGGAGCGGCACCTGCCGGGCAGCGCCTGCAAGACCCGCCGGGGCACGCCGGGGCTGGACCTGCGGGCCGGGCTGTGGGAGCAGCTCGCCGCGGCCGGGGTCGGCAAGGTCGGCGTCGACCCGCGCTGCACGATGGAATCCCCGGAGCTGTTCAGCCACCGCCGCGACGAGGGCCGCACCGGCCGGTTCGCCGCCCTGGTCTGGGCCGAGCCGGAGGAGCGGTCGTGAACCGGCGCGAGGAGATCGCCGAATCCCTCCGCGAGGTCGAGGAGCGGGTCGCGGCGGCCTGCCGGGCGGCGGGGCGGGAGCGCTCCGAGGTGGAACTGCTGGCGGTGACCAAGACGTTCCCGGCGTCGGACGCGGCGCTGCTGGCGGATCTGGGGCTCACCGCGTTCGCGGAGAACCGGGAGCAGGAGGCGCGCGGCAAGGTCGGCGAGTTCGACGCGCTGCGCCCGGCGGCCGGGGTGCGCTGGCACATGGTCGGCCAGCTCCAGCGGAACAAGGCGCGCTCGGTGGTCCGCTGGGCGGACGTGGTCGAGTCGGTGGACAGCGAGCGGCTGGTGGCGGCGCTGGGCAAGGCGACCTCGAACGCGCTGGCGGCCGGGGAGCGGTCCGCGCCGCTGGAGGTGCTGATCCAGGTCGGCCTCGACGAGTCGCCCGGGCGCGGTGGTTGCCCGCCGGAGCAGGTCCAGTCACTCGCAGAGGTGATCAGTCGCACGAGTGATCTTCGACTGCGGGGAGTGATGGCCGTGGCCCCATTGGGCGGTGACCCGGTTGTGTCCTTCGATACACTTTCGGCGATCTCCGAGCGTCTCCGCCGGGATCACCCGGAAGCTGGCGACGTGTCCGCCGGGATGAGCGGTGACCTGGAAAGTGCCGTGGCCCACGGCTCGACGCGCGTGCGTGTCGGAACCGCGCTGCTCGGCGGGCGCCGGTTAATCTCGCCGTAGCCGCATCAGGGGGTCGAAGGTCGTCCGCCTTGTGCTCGGTGCGAAGGAGTCGCAGAGGAAGGGCATGCCGATGAGCGCTTTGCACAAGTTGAAGGCCTACTTCGGCATGGTCCCGGCCGACGAGGTGGACGAGTACGACGACGACGTCTACCGCGACCAGGAGACCTTCGACACCGCCGCCCGCAGGCGGCCCGGCGGTGTGCGTGGAAGCTACCAGTCCGAGGCCGACGGCGAGCCGGAGGGCTACGTCGAGGACTACCGCGAACCGCCGCGTTCGCGCAGGCCGTGGACTTCGGAGACCTCGGCGCGGGGGACGCTGTCCGGGGACCAGTCGCGGGAGTCGGTCTCCCGGCTGCGGGCGGTCACCGACACCGGCACGCAGTTCAACTTGAGCAAGATCACAACCCTGCACCCGCGCAGCTTCAGCGAGGCCAGGACGATCGGGGAGCAGTACCGCGACGGCACCCCGGTCATCATGAACCTGACCGAGATGGACGAGTCCGACGCCAAGCGGCTGGTGGATTTCGCCGCCGGGCTGGCCTTCGGCCTGCGCGGATCCATCGAGAAGGTCACCAACCGCGTGTTCTTGCTCTCACCGCCCAACGTGGACGTCGCGGCCGAGGACAAGCGGCGGCTCGCCGAGGGTGTCTTTTTCAACTACGGGTGAGTGGTGGCAGAGTTGAGGCGTGTACCCGCTGCAGATCGTCCTGTTCTACGTTCTGTTCTTCTTCTGGTTGCTGCTCACGGCACGTATCGTGGTGGAGCTCGTAAGGGTGTTCGCCCGCGATTGGCGGCCTGTTGGGGGGGTTGCAATCGCGTTGGAGAGCATCTACACAGTGACCGATCCGCCGGTCCGGCTGTTGCGTCGGGTGATGCCGACGGTCCGGATCGGCGGTGTGGGACTGGACCTATCGATTATGGTGCTGCTGCTGGTCGTGTTCATACTGATGCGACTGGTCCAACCCGGGTGACGGGGAACCCGGGACCCGCAGCCGAGGAGTGCGTGAGGTGATCTTGTGGGCTTGACCCCCGCCGACGTGCATAACGTCGCGTTCAGCAAACCTCCGATCGGTAAGCGGGGCTACAACGAGGACGAGGTGGACGCGTTCCTCGATCTCGTTGAAGCCGAGCTTGCCCGGCTGGTGGAGGAGAACAACGACCTGCGGAGCCAGGTGGAGCAGCTCGAGACCCAGCTCCAGTCCGCCCAGGTCGACCTGGAGGACGCCCGCAGCCAGGCGGCGTCGGTCTCCCCCGCCCCCGCCGCCCAGGAGGAACCGCGCCGACTGACCCCGGTGCCGGCGCCACCGAACCCGGCCGAGCAGACCTCGCCCGGCGGTGACCACCACGTCCAGGCCGCGAAGGTGCTCGGCTTGGCGCAGGAGATGGCCGACCGGCTCACCGGCGAGGCCAAGGCCGAGGCCGACGGCATGCTCTCCGACGCCCGGACCAAGTCCGAGCAGCTCCTGTCGGAGGCCCGGTCCAAGTCCGACAGCATGGTGAACGAGGCGCGCACCCGCGCCGAGACGCTCATCAACGACGCCCGGACCCGCTCCGAGACGCTGGAGCGGCAGTCCCGCGACAAGGCGGCCAGCCTGGAACGCGACGCGCAGCGCAAGCACGCCGAGGTGATGGGCAACATCACGCAGGAGAAGAACGCGCTGGAGAAGAAGATCGAGACGCTGCGGACGTTCGAGCGCGAATACCGCACCCGCTTGCAGACCTACCTCGAATCGCAGCTCCGCGAACTGCAGGACCGCGGCTCGGCCGCGCCCGCCGACAGCAGCGGCGGCAGCAGGTCGTCGGGCCAGCAGACCAGCTACAGCTTCGGCGCCAGAGCGGCCGAAGCGGGCTGAGGACGCGCGACGAGGATGACCACCACGGCGGTGGCGGGCTGCGGTCCGCCACCGCTGGAGTGCGTTTCGGGGCCGTTGCCCGCTAGGTGGTCCCCGCCGCGCCGGACGGCGAGGAGCGTGACGTTGCTGTGCTGCTGATCGTGCTGCTGCTGGTGGTGGCCGCGGCGGGGGTGCTGGCCGCGGCGGTCGGCACCGGGCACCCGGGGTGGGCCTGGTACTCGGTCCTGCTGAGCGCGCTCGCGGTGCTGCTGCTGGTGCTCGACCGGATCCGCCGCCGGCGCGCCGCCGCGCCGGGACGACCGGTCGGCTCCGGTCCGGAACCCGAGTTCGCCGATGCGCCGGAGGTCCCGGAGCCGGAGGTGGGGCGCGGTGGCGAGCCCGCCGCCGACGCCGAGGTGCTGGTGGTCGACGAGCACCCGCGCTACCACCTGACCGGCTGCGACTGGATCGCCGGGCAGGAGACGATCCCGCTGCCGCTGGCCGAGGCCCGCGAGCTCGGCTTCACCCCGTGCGGGGTGTGCGCCCCGGACTCGACGCTGGCCGCGCGGCCGGCGGGCAACCGCTGAACCCCGTCGCCGCGGCTCGCCGCGGCTCGCTATCCTGGTCGGCACAGGCGATGATCCGGCCATCACCGGGGAGCTTCCGGAAGAAGGGGTCGCCGCGGCGGCCTTGGTAGAACCGGACGGGTCCGGCCCGTGACAGCCGACGAGGAGCGGTCGTGCGCACCGGACGGCGGGTGCACGGCAAGCGGGGTGGTACCGCGGCCGCGTGCGAGGCACGCCGGGTCGTCCCCGGGCCGACGAGGTCGGGCGGGATCGACGACACACCGCGAGGAGCGCATCCGCGATGGCTTACCCGAAGGTTCAGTTCAGCGGCGCCGGTGAACCGGAGCCGGCCCGGTCGGCGGGGGTGCCCGCGCAGCCGTCCTTCCCGGACGTCGAGCGCGCGGTGCTGGACTTCTGGGCGGCCGACGGCACGTTCCGGGAGTCGGTGCGGGCCCGCGAGGCCGGTGCCCACGGCGCCAACGAGTTCGTGTTCTACGACGGCCCGCCGTTCGCCAACGGCCTGCCGCACTACGGCCACCTGCTGACCGGCTACGTCAAGGACGCGGTGCCGCGCTACCAGACGATGCGCGGCAAGCGGGTCGAGCGCCGGTTCGGCTGGGACTGCCACGGGCTGCCCGCCGAGGTGGAGGCGGAGAAGCAGCTCGGCATCACCTCGAAGTCCGAGATCGAGTCGATGGGCGTCGCCGAGTTCAACGAGGTGTGCCGGACCTCGGTGCTGCGCTACACCGCCGAGTGGGAGGACTACGTCACCCGGCAGGCGCGCTGGGTGGACTTCGACAACGACTACAAGACGCTCGACCTGGACTACATGGAAAGCGTCATGTGGGCCTTCAAGACCCTGTGGGACAAGGGTCTGGTCTACGAGGGCTTCCGGGTGCTCTGGTACTGCTGGCGCTGCGAGACGCCGCTGTCCAACACCGAGACGCGGATGGACGACGTCTACCGGCAGCGCCAGGACCCGGCGGTGACCGTCGGGCTGCGGCTGGAGGCGCCGGGCGAGGTCTACGACCGGGCGCTGGCCCTGGTGTGGACCACGACCCCGTGGACGCTGCCGTCGAACCTGGCCGCCGCGGTGCACCCCGAGGTCGACTACGTGCTGGTCGAGCCCGCGGGAAGCGACGAGCGCTACGTGCTGGCCGAGGCCCGGCTGGGCGCCTACGCGCGGGAGCTGGGCGAGGACGCCGCCGAGCACGTGGTGGCCCGCTTCACCGGCGCCGACCTGCTCGGCACTGGGTACGCGCCGCCGTTCGACTTCTTCACCGGCCGCGAGGGCGCCCACCGGGTGCTGGCCGCCGACTACGTCACCACCGAGGACGGCACCGGGATCGTGCACATCGCCCCGGCCTTCGGCGAGGAGGACAAGGCCGTCACCGACGCGGCGGGCATCGAGCCGGTCGTCCCGGTCGACGCGCACGGCCGGTTCACCGCCGAGGTCGCGCCGTACGAGGGCCTGCAGGTCTTCGAAGCGAACAAGGCGATCGCCCGCGACCTCAAGGACGCCGGGCTGCTGCTGCGGCACGAGACCTACGACCACCCGTACCCGCACTGCTGGCGCTGCGACAACGCGCTGATCCAGCGCGCGGTGTCGTCCTGGTTCGTGGCGGTCAGCCGGTTCCGGGACCGGATGTCCGAGCTGAACCAGCAGATCGGCTGGGTGCCCGAGCACATCCGGGACGGCCAGTTCGGCAAGTGGCTGGACAACGCCCGCGACTGGAACATCTCCCGCAACCGGTACTGGGGTTCGCCGATCCCGGTGTGGGTCTCGGACGATCCGGCCCACCCGCGCACCGACGTCTACGGTTCGCTCGACGAGCTGGAGCGCGACTTCGGGGTGCGCCCGACCGACCTGCACCGACCGGGGATCGACGAGCTGACCCGGCCGAACCCGGACGACCCGACGGGGCGGTCGACCATGCGCCGGGTGCCGGAGGTGCTGGACTGCTGGTTCGAGTCCGGTTCGATGCCCTTCGCCCAGGTCCACTACCCGTTCGAGAACGCGGACTGGTTCGAGCACCACTACCCGGGCGACTTCATCGTCGAGTACAACGGCCAGACCCGCGGCTGGTTCTACACGCTGCACGTGCTGGCCACCGCGCTGTTCGACCGGCCCGCGTTCGCCAACGTGGTGGCGCACGGCATCGTGCTCGGCCACGACGGGCTCAAGATGTCCAAGTCCAAGCGCAACTACCCGGACGTCAACGAGGTCTTCGACCGCGACGGCTCGGACGCGATGCGCTGGTTCCTGATGTCCAGCCCGATCCTGCGCGGCGGCGACCTGGTGGTCACCGAGCGCGGCATCCGGGACGCGGTGCGGCAGGCGGTGCTGCCGCTGTGGAACTCGTGGTACTTCCTCGCGCTCTACGCCAACGCCGAGGGCGCGGAGGGCCGGACGCGGGTGGGCAGCGAGCACGTGCTGGACCGCTACGCGCTGGCCAAGACCCACGAGATGGTCGGCGACGTGCAGGCCGCGATGGACGCCTTCGACCTCGCCGGGGCCTGCGCCACCGTGCGGGAGTTCCTGGAGGTGCTGACCAACTGGTACGTGCGCCGGTCCCGCGACCGGTTCTGGGCCGGTGACCGGGACGCCATCGACACCCTGCACACCGTCCTGGAGGTGACCTGCCGGGTGGTGGCGCCGCTGCTGCCGCTGACCGCCGAGGCGGTGTGGCGCGGGCTGACCGGGCAGCGGTCGGTGCACCTGGCGGACTGGCCGCTGGTCGACGAGCTGCCCGCCGATCCGGCGCTGGTGGCCGCGATGGACCGGGTGCGCGAGGTGTGCTCGGCGGCGCTGGCCCTGCGCAAGGCCAACAAGCTGCGGGTGCGGCTGCCGCTGGCCTCGCTGGTGGTGGCCACCCCGGACGCCGGGTCGCTGCGGCCGTTCGCCGACCTCATCCGCGACGAGGTCAACGTGAAGTCGCTGGAGCTGACCACCGAGGTCGCCGAGCACGGGCACTTCGAGGTCGCCGTCAACGCGCGGGCCGCCGGGCCCCGGCTGGGCCGCGACGTGCAGCAGGTGATCAAGGCGGTCAAGGCGGGCGACTGGCACCGCACCCCGGAGGGCGCCGTGGTGGCGGCGGGCATCGAGCTGGCCGAGGGCGAGTTCTCCGAGCGGCTGGTGTCCACCGACCCCGGTGCGGCCTCCGCGCTGCCCGGTGGCCGCGGCCTGGTGTCGCTGGAGACCGAGGTGACCCCGGAGCTGGCGGCCGAGGGGCTGGCCCGCGACGTGGTGCGGGTGATCCAGCAGGCCCGCCGGGACGCCGGGTTCGAGGTCTCCGACCGGATCACCGCCGAGCTCGCGGCACCGGAGGAGGTGCTGGCCGCGGTGGCGGCGCACCGCGACTTCATCGCGGCCGAGACGCTGGCCGACGCGGTGGACCCCGGCCCGGCCGAGGGCGGCTTCGCCGGCACCGTCGGCGAGGGGATCGACCTCACCGCCCAGGTGCGCCGCAAGCCGTGACGCCGCCGGAGGTGGCGAGGTGAGGGGCACCCTCGCCCAAGTAACTTGGGCAAGGGTGCCCCTCACGCACGTCTCGAACGGGTGAGCAGAGCGAGGGGTGGCGGCGGCTCCCCGGGTACCCGAGTCGTCGCGGGAGTCCCCGCAGCCACCGGAACCGCCGAGGAGGAGCCATGCCGCTGGACGTCGAGGTGCCGCGCACGGAACTGGCCCGCGAGGCCACCGAACTGGTGCGGGACACCACGAGCGAGTTGATCTACCACCACTCCCGGCGGGTCTACTTCTTCGGCGCCCTCCAGGGGCGCGCCCGGGGGCTGAGCTGGGACCCGGAGCTGCTCTACCTCGGCGCCCTGTTCCACGACGTCGGCCTCGGCGCGGAGTTCCACACCAGCGGACGCCGCTTCGAGGTGGACAGCGCCGACGAGGCCCGCCGCTTCCTGCGCGCCCGCGGTGTCCCGGACGACGGCGTCCGGCGGGTGTGGACCGCGATCGCGCTGCACACCACGCCGGGCATCCCGGAGCACATGGAGCCGGAGGTGGCGCTGGTCACGGCCGGGGTGGAGTACGACGTGCTGGGGCTGGGCTTCGACGCCATCACCGCCGAGGACCGCGCCGAGGTCGTCGCGCAGCACCCGAGGCCGGACTTCAAGAACCGCATCCTGGAGGCCTTCCGGCAGGGCGTCGAACCCAAGCCGGAGACCACCTTCGGCAACGTCAAGGCCGACGTGCTGGCGCACTGCACGCCCGGCTTCGAGCGCGGCGACTTCGTCCGCACCATCCGCGAGTCGCCCTGGCCGGAGTGACCACCGGCGACCGCGCCGAGCGCGTCGGGGACAATGGCGGCGTGAGCACCGAGCCGACGCCCGCCGAGCAGCCTCCCGGACCGACCGGGTCGCCCCGCCCGTGGAAGCTGCCCGTCCTGCTGTTCGGGGTGGCCGCCGCCGTGCTGCTGCTCGACATCGCGACCAAGGTCGCCGCCGTGGCCTTCCTGGAAGGTGAGGTGCCGGTCGAGCTGCTCGGCGGGCTGGTCTACCTCGACGTGCTGCGCAACCCGGGCGCGGCCTTCTCGCTGGGCACCGACTTCACCTGGCTGCTGTCGCTGCTGGCGATCGCCGTGGTGCTGGGCATCTGCTGGCTGGCGCTGAAGGTCCGCTCGACCGGCTGGGCGATCGGCCTCGGACTGGTGCTGGCCGGGGCCGCCGGGAACCTGGTGGACCGGATCTTCCGCGCCCCCGGACCGCTGCGCGGGCACGTGGTGGACATGATCTCGGTGCTGGAGCCGGGCGGGGCGTTCTTCCCGGTGTTCAACGTCGCGGACTCCGCGATCTGCTGCGGCGGCGCCCTGGTGGTGCTGCTGACGGTGCTCGGCCGGGACTACGACGGCACCGTGCACCGCAAGGGCGGGAAGGCGGAGGCCGCCTCGTGACCGAGCTGCGCACCCTCCCGGTGCCCGAGGGGCTGGACGGACTGCGGGTCGACTCCGGGCTGGCCAAGCTGCTCGGCCTGTCCCGCAGCGTGGTCGCCGGGCTCGCCGAATCCGGCGACGTGCTGGTCGACGGCGCGCCGGCGGGCAAGTCGGACCGGCTCATCGCCGGGGCCTGGCTGGAGGTCTCGCTGCCCTCGGCGGACCGCACCATCGAGGTCGTCCCGGTGCCCGTCGAGGGCCTCGGCGTGCTGCACGAGGACGACGACATCGTGGTGGTGGACAAGCCGATCGGGGTCGCGGTGCACCCGAGCCCCGGCTGGGAGGGCCCGACCGTGCTCGGCGGGCTGGCCGCCGCGGGCGTGCGCACCGCGTCCTCCGGGCCCGCCGAACGGCAGGGCGTCGTGCACCGCCTCGACGCCGGGACCACCGGCGTGATGGTCGTCGCCAAGAGCGAGTTCGCCTACGCGGCGCTCAAGCGGGCGTTCAAGGAACGCACCGTCGACAAGCGTTACCACGCCGTCGTGCAGGGCCACCCGGACCCGAGCCGGGGCACCATCGACGCGCCGATCGACCGGCACCCCCGGCACGACTACAAGTTCGCGGTGGTCACCGGCGGCAAGGCCAGCATCACCCACTACGAGACCGTCGAGGCGTTCCGCGCCGCCTCGCTGGTGGACGTGAAGCTGGAAACCGGCCGCACCCACCAGATCCGGGTGCACTTCTCGGCGGTGCGCCACCCCTGCGCGGGCGACCTCACCTACGGCGCCGACCCGGTGCTGGCCCGCAAGCTCGGGCTGACCAGGCAGTGGCTGCACGCGCGCAGCCTGTCCTTCGAGCACCCCGGGGACGGCCGGTGGGTCACCTTCGAGAGCCCGTACCCGGCCGACCTGCAACACGCGCTGGACGTGCTCCGGGACCAGGACCGCTGACCCGCGGCACCGGGTAGCGTGGTGGTCCGCCAGATCATCCGCAGGAGGCCCCGATGAACCCGGAGTCGCGTTCGCCCGACGACGTCCCGACCCCGCCCACCGGACTGCCGGTCGTCGACGAGGACGGTCGCAGCCTCGCCGACCTGATCCGCGCGGAGGACATCGGTTCCGCCGCGCCCGCGGTCTTCGGCGAGCCCGCCGCCGGCGGCGCCGACGCCCCGGCGGGGGACTGGCCCGAGCTGGAGTACCGCAGCAAGGAGCAGCCCGCGCGCCGGAGCCCGCTCGACTGGATCCGCCGCCGGGACCGCTGAGCGGCCCGCCGCGGTGGCTACAGGTCCGTGATGTCCCAGAGCAGGGTCCGCTGCTCGTCGCCCGGCCTGGGCGACCAGCGGACCGCGGTGAGCTCGGTGGCGTCCGGCAGCACGTAGACGGTGTGGCCGCCCGCGGTTTCCCCCGGCGGAACGCCGATCCGGTGCGGCGGCCGGGAGGACAGCGACACCGACGCCTTGCCCACCGCCGACCCGTCGGTGGCGACCAGCTCCAGGTGCAGGTCCGGCAGCGAGTTGAACGGCGTGGCGCCCCGGTTGGTCAGCTCGGTGTGCACCACGACGGCGCGCTCGCCGTCCTGGAGCTCGTAGCCGGCGGCGGTGAACAGGAAGTCGGCCGGGTCCACCACCTCGACGAGCTGGATGGTGATCCGCTCGCCTTCCAGGCCCTCGACGTCGAGCTTGCTGCCGACCTTGCCGGTGCGCACCGGCTGCGGGCGGGCGGGGCGCGGCGGCTCACCGCGCGCCCACGCGGCCGAGCCGGGCGGACCCCACACGTTCACCGGGTCCGGCGGGCCGGGCGGCTGGCCGAACGGCGGCGGCGTCGGGGTGAAGCGCTGCGGCCCGCTGGTGCCGGGCCCGGGGTGGGCGCCGCTGTACCCACCGCTGGGCGGCTGCGGGTACGGGCCGCTCGGCGGTTGTCCGGGACCCGGGTACGAGCCGCTGGGGGTCGGGTAGGAGCCGCTGGGCTGCTGCACCGGGTACGCTCCGCTGGCGAGGTTCTGCGCGTTCCACGCCTGGGCGGCGGCGACGGCCTTGCGGATGCCCTGCTGGTCGCATTCCACGCCGACCAGCAGCGGCAACCCGGTGGTCGAGAGCACGGCCAAGCGCGCGGCGACGTCCCGCACGTCCATGCCGAGCCGACCGGCGATCTCGGGCACCGACGCACGGCCCATCTCGGCGACGACGGAGAGCAGACGTACGTCCACGGGATCTGGGCCAGCCACGTCGGTCCACGCTACCCCCTCCACTGATCGTGGACAGCGGGGGCGCCGGGTTTTTCCGGGTCGCGGCGCGCCTGAGCCGTTGCGCGGGCCCCGGGCGCGGGAGCGTCAGGCTGGCCGCTCCCCCGGAAACCCGCGCAGGAAGGCGCTGTCCAGCGACTTCGTCTCCACGGAGAACGGCCTGCAAGGCGAGCTCACGGGTCTCCTGGAAGCGGGCTGCTTCGAAGGCGTCTGACGCAGCAACCCTTTCGTGAGCTGAGTGAGGGGCACCCTTGCCCAACATACTGGGGCAAGGGTGCCCCTCACTCACGTCACCAACGGGTGAGGGGAGCTGGGTGAGGGGCACCCTGTACCACGTCACGAGGTACAGGGTGCCCCTCACCCAGGTCTCGTTCGGGTGGGGCGGGGTGTGCGCTGAGGTGGGTGACAGCGTTCGGTTATAGGGGTTAACTGGTTCTGGACATGCTTCCCGAACCGGAGGACTCCGATGACCGCCACCGATCCGCGCCCGCCGGACCCGCTCGTCCCCGAACCGGAGGTCGACGCCGACTTCGTCCAGCACCTGCACGAGCGCTACGCCGAGATCCGGGAGCGGACCCCGGTGCAGCGGATGATGACCCGGGGCGGACTGCCCATCTGGTCGATCACCCGCTACAGCGACGTCCGCGCCGCGCTGGCCGACCCCAGCCTGAGCAAGGACGTGGCCGGAGCCGACCGGGTGATCCGGGCCAAGCTGCCGGTCCGGGACGACGACGACGGCGGGCGCCCGTTCAGCGATTCGCTGGCCGCCCACATGCTCAACATGGACCCGCCGGACCACACCCGGGTCCGCAAGCTCGTGGTCAAGGCGTTCACGCCCCGCCGGGTCGAGGCGCTGCGGCCGCGGATCGAGGAGCTCACCGGCGAGCTGCTCGACGCGATGGCCGGTGAGTCCACGGTGGACCTGCTGGACGCCTACGCGTTCCCGCTGCCGATCCGGGTCATCTGCGAGCTGCTGGGCATCGACGAATCCCGCCGCGACGACTTCCGGGCGTGGACCAACGCGCTGCTCGACGACACCGACCACGAGGCCACGATGGCGGCCGCCAACGCGATGAGCGCGTACCTGGTGGACCTCATCGAGCGCAAGCGCGCCGAGCCGGGCGAGGACCTGCTGAGCGGTCTCATCGAGGCCACCGACGAAGGAGACCGGCTCACCCGCGACGAGCTGATCTCGATGGTGTTCCTGCTGCTGATCGCCGGGCACGAGACCACCGTCAACCTGATCGGCAACGCGGTGCTCGCGCTGCTGCACCACCCCGACCAGTGGGCCGCGCTGCGCGCCGATCCCGAGCTGGCGGCGGCCGCGGTGGAGGAGGCGCTGCGGTTCGACGCGCCGGTCATGCACGGCACCCTGCGGCACACCACCAAGCCGGTCAGCTACGGCGGGGTGGAGATCCCGGCCGGGGAGGCGGTCTGGGTCGGGCTCAGCTCCGCCAACCGCGATCCCGAGCGCTACCCGGAGCCCGACCGCTTCGACCTCGGCCGCGACGCCCAGGGCCACCTCGCCTTCGGCCACGGCATCCACTTCTGCCTCGGCGCCCAGCTCGCCCGGCTGGAGGGCCGGATCGCGCTGCGGCGGCTGGTCGAGCGCTTCCCCGACCTGCGCGCCGCCGAACCGCTGGACGAGCTGGGCTTCCGGTTCAGCACGCTGATCCACGGGCTCCGCCGGTTCCCGGTGCACCTGGGCTGAGCCCGCGCGCGGTCGGCGACCGGTGGGCCGCCGACCGCGCCGCTCAGTTGCGCACGGCGATGGTGTACGGCCCGACGTCGGCCACCTCGAACTGCGGCGACTGGAACAGCGCGCGGTCGAAGCGCACCTGGTAGTCCCGGACGTTGGGCAGCTGCGGGAACGCGTCGGCCTTGAGCTCCATGCCCAGGCCCGTCGGCTGCCCGGACTCCGCCGAGCTCGCACCGCCGAGCGAGTGCGGGCTGTCCGGGTTGCGCAGCACGAACACGGTCGGCGCCGGGTACTCGCTGCGCTCCAGCATCCGGACCAGCTCGGCGCTGTCACGCGCCTGGCTCCACCGGTGGATCTCGGCGGCGCGGCCCTCGTAGTCGGCCAGCGGGTTCGCGTAGTGCGGCGTCTCCTGCTGGAAGCCCCAGTACGGCCGGAACGACATCAGCTTGTAGTCCGTGCTGAGCACGACGTTGCGCTGCGGCGGGCGGTCGCTGAGCCGGTCGATCGCGCGGTTGACGTCGTCGGTCCACGACCCGGCCTCCTCCGGGTCGCGGTGGCCCTTGGCGTTGACCCCGGTGGGGTAGTAGTCGGTGTAGGCGGTCTGCACCGAGGGTTCCAGCGCGTCGCCGATGGCGTGCTGGGTGATCGAGACGGCACCGCCCAGCCCCAGCGCGAAGGCGACCGCGCTGATCCGCACCGCGTACCGCCCGGACAGCCGGTGCCGCAGGAACCCGATCAGCTCCAGCAGCCCGAACACCCCGGCGGCGGCCAGCACCACGTCGAGGACCACGGTGAGCCGGAAGGCCAGCAGCGTCGTCTTGGCGATCAGCGCCAGCGTGGACAGCGCGAACCAGCAGTAGACCGCGATCACGATGGTCAGCATCGCGGCGGCGATCTCGTTGCGGCTGCAGCGCAGCAGCAGCCACACCACGCCGATCAGGCACAGCAGCCCGAACGCGGTCGCCTCGGTCATCGGCAGCGGCAGGAAGGCGCCGTTGGCGGGCAGGTAGTGCTGCGCGGCGCTGCGCGGGTTGTCCAGCAGGAAGCTGGTGGACAGCAGGTAGGGCAGCCACACCAGCAGCGCGATCACCAGGCTCACCAGCCCGATCGGCAGCAGCCGCAGGAACAGCGCCCGCACCGTCGGCCACAGCGCGTCGCCCCGGCGCACCCGGAACACCCCGATGATCACCGCCATGGTGACGACCATCAGCACGGTGAAGCCGAAGTGCAGCGTGTAGGTCACCGCGGCGAAGCCGACGAAGGCGCCGATGAACACCAGCGTGCCGCGCGGTGCCGGATCGCGGCGGCGCAGCACGTGCCAGGTCAGCACGGCCAGCGGGGGCAGCCACGCCGCCGACGGCCACGCGTAGGGCTCCTCGATGCCGTGCAGCATCCCGGCCAGCGCGGTGACCAGCGCGGCCAGCAGCGCCAGGCGGCGCCGGACCACCAGGCTCCACAGCGTGTAGGCCACCACCGCGGTCACCGCCACCCAGCACAGCGCGTAGGGCTTGTAGGCGGCCCAGCCCTCCCAGCCGAGCAGGTTCGCGAACCGCCCGCCGAGCCAGAACCAGCCCGCCGGGTAGTACGGCGCGACCTCGGGGTAGTTCATGTCGGCCAGGCCCGCGGTGCTGGCCATCCGGGTCATGTACTGCAACCGGAAGCCGTTGTCCACCGAGGACCCGCCGAAGTAGTACCGGGTGCCCTGCAACGGGATCGCCAGCGCCAGCGTGGTGAACGCGCTCAGCGCCACCCAGGTGCCGCCGGTGCGCAGCCAGCGCGGCGAGCGGTGGTGCCCGAACACCACGAGGCCGAACAGCAGCACCAGCACCAGCGCGCTGCCCACCGCGGCCAGCGCTTCCGGCGCAAAGCTGGGTTCGCTGATCCCCAGGCGCGCCACCAGGAACTGGAGGCCGAGGCAGACCACGGTCGCCACGATCGACCCGAGCAGGATCTCCAGCACCGCGCCGCGCAGCGGCAGCCGCACGGCGGAGTCCTGCCGCGGCTCGTCGATCGGGCTCGGTCCGGTCAAGAGGGAGCTCGGCAGGGTTCCCGCCACAGTAAAGATCCTTCGGCCGCAGGCGGACAGGGAGGCTCGGCGAGCCTAGTTGATGTGCGCCGCCTCACCTGCTGTCGGGGGAGGTCGTGGCGGTGGCGCCGGACGCTAGTCTGGGTGGATGCGCCCGGCGCCGGACGCGTCCGCGGCCTCGCGCGGCGGGATGCCGGGTCGCGAGCGGCTGCCTGCGGGAAGCGGGCGGCTGCCTGCGGGAAGCGGGCGGCGCGGTTGCCGAGACGGGCGCTTGAGGAGCGTGCGAGATGACCGAACCCGCCGGACACGGCGCTGCGGTTCCGGCCGGCCCCCACGAGGAACCGTTCGAGGGCCCGTGGCTGCTCGAACCGGTGCCGAAGGTCGTGGTCAAGGCCGACCTGCTGCCCGCGGTGAGCACGGCGTCGCTCATCGCGCTGCTCGGCATCCCGCTGGGCTGGCTCTGGTCCCTGCTGGCACCCGCGCAGGCCGGCGTGCTGCTGGCGGACGGGACGCTGGCGTCGATGCCGCTGGCGAGCTACCACGCGTTCGACGCGCTCGCGCTGTTCCTGCTGCTCGGCTTCACCGCCGGGGTGCTGGTGGCGGCGGTGCTGTGGATGTCCCGGCGGCGCCGGGGGCCGGTGCTGCTGCTCGCGGGCGTGGTCGGCGCCGCGCTGTCCGGCTGGCTGGCGATGACGCTGGGCGCCTCGTTCGCCGCCGCCGCGCACCCGGTACCGCCCACCGCCGCACCGGGCGACCTGATCCAGGAGGCGCCCGCGATCGGCACGGCCTGGGCGCTGCTCGCCCAGCCGTTCGGCCTGACCCTCGGCTACGGGCTCTGCGCGTCCTGGAACGGGCTGGACGACCTCGGGCGGCGCGGCGCCTGAGCTGTTAGTTGACGCTGGCGTGCTGGGCGAACTCGGCCAGCGGGGCGGGCACGGCGCGCAGCTCGCGGAGGAACTCCGACTCGCGCAGCAGCAGCCTGCGGGCCATCCGCAGCCGCTCCAGCGGGTCGGTCTGGGCGAGCAGCTCCTGGCGGTCCTCGACGGTGAGCACGCAGTCGTCGGCCAAGGCGTAGGCGAGCTCGTCGACCTCGGCGCCCTCGTCGAGCCGGGGCGTGCTGCCCCCGCGCAGGCCGGTGGCGTGGTAGCGCTGGTGCGCGGCGCTGGCCGACATGGTCAGCCGCTCGCGCAGCGACTCCGAGTCGCGCTCCGGCGGGGTGTCGGGCAGCCACTCGACCCGGGCCATCAGGTACGGCGCCGCGTGGTGGTCGATCTGGAGCAGCCGGAAGCGGTGCTCGCCCGTGCTGTTGATGTCGAAGCGGCCCTCGGGGAGCTGCTGCACCTGGTCGAGGTGCGCGCTGCATCCCACGTCGTGCAGCGAGTCGACGTTGTCGGCGCCGACCTCCCAGCCCTGCCGGATGGCGACCACGCCGAAGCGGCGGTCCGGCACCACGTCGTTGATCAGGTCCGAGACGAGCTGGCGGTAGCGCGCCTCGAACACGTGCAGCGGGAGCCGGCCGCCGGGCAGCAGGACGGTCCCGAGCGGGAACAGCGGCAGCGTGTCGGTCACCGATCCAACGTACTCGGACAAAGTCCGAAGTAGCCAACCGTGTGGGGTGGAAGGTGTGGTGGTCTTTTCGGGGAGCGGTGCGGGTGGCGGAACCTCAGCGGCCTTCTCGCTCCGGGCGCCCTTCTTGATGGATCGCCAATACACGGCATCAGGGCGTCCTCGCGAGAAGGCCGCTGAGAACCCGCGGCGGTGCCGGTGCCGTGCGTGGGGCAAGGCGGAAGCGGCTTCGCCGCTTGCCTGACGGTGGTTGCTGGTGGCGCGTGCGTGGGGTGGCTTCACTGCTCGTCTGGTGGGGGTTTCCGGGGTGTCAGGTCGGGGGGCGTAGTACTGCGAAGGGGTCGGTGACCTGCAGGTCGCGGCTGGTGAAGGCGAACAGCGCCGGGGGGCGCCCGCCCGCTGGTCCGGCCGCGACCGTGCGCCCGGTGGCCCGCAGCACGCCGCGCCGGGACAGCACGCGCTGGAGGTTGGTCGCCGCGATCTGGTAGCCGAGCGCGGCCGAGTAGATGCGGCGCAGCTCGGAGACGGTGAACTCGGCTGGGGCCAGGGCGAACCCGATGTTGGTGTAGGAGAGCTTGGCCCGCAGCCGGTCGCGGGCCGCGGGCACGATCCCGGCGTGGTCGAAGGCGGTCGGGGGCAGGTCGTCGGCCGGGTGCCAGCTCGTGTCGGCGGGCACCGCGGGGTCGAGGTCGGAGGGCACCAGGCCGAGGAACGCGGTGGCCACCACCCGGTGACCGGGCACCCGGTCCGGGGCGCTGAACACCGCGAGCTGCTCGACGTGGGACAGCGTGTGCACGTCGACCTTCTCGGCGAGCTGCCTGCGGATCGAGGTCTCCACGTCCTCGTCGGCGCGGAGCCGCCCGCCGGGCAGCGACCACCGGTCCTGGTGCGGCTGCCTCGCCCGCTGCCACAGCAGCACGCGCAGCCGTCCGTCGCGCACCTGGAGCACCGCGGCGAGCACTTCGTGACCGGCATCGCCCTTGTCCCGCGCGGTCCCGGTGTTAGGATGTGGCACGTTTTCGATTCTAAGGCGAAAACCCCGATGGGGCGAAATCGGGGAGGGAGTGCGGCGCCCGCCGCGCGGTCGTTCGGCGGGTACCGGCGAGGAGGAACGAGATGGTCGCTGCTGCAACGTGGGAGCGGACCGATTCCGGCTACACCGGCGTGGTGCCGGACGCGGCCTGGGCGGAGGAGGTGCGGCGCCTGGCCGAGGAGCGCGACGCCGTGCTGCTGGCGCACAACTACCAGCTCCCGGAGATCCAGGACGTCGCCGACCACACCGGCGATTCGCTGGCGCTGAGCCGGATCGCGGCGAACAGCCCGGCGAGCACGATCGTGTTCTGCGGCGTGCACTTCATGGCCGAGACGGCGAAGATCCTCAGCCCCGGCAAGACGGTCCTCATCCCGGACGCGCGGGCGGGCTGCTCGCTGGCCGACTCGATCACCGCCGAGCAGCTCCGCGCCTGGAAGGCCGAGCACCCCGGCGCCGTGGTGGTCTCCTACGTCAACACCACGGCCGAGGTGAAGGCCGAGACCGACATCTGCTGCACCTCGTCCAACGCCGTCGAGGTGGTGCGCTCGATCCCGGCCGACCGCGAGGTGCTGTTCTGCCCGGACCAGTTCCTCGGCGCGCACGTCCAGCGCGAGACCGGGCGGGAGAACCTGCACGTCTGGGCGGGCGAGTGCCACGTGCACGCCGGGATCAACGGCCCCGAGCTGGCCGCGCGGGCGGCGGCGAACCCGGACGCGGACCTGTTCATCCACCCGGAGTGCGGCTGCGCCACCTCGGCGCTGTACCTGGCGGGGGAGGGCACCGTGGAGCCGTCCCGGGTCCGGATCCTGTCCACCGGCGACATGCTCACCGCCGCCCGGCGGACCGGGGCGAGCTCCGTGCTGGTGGCCACCGAGGTCGGGATGCTCCACCAGCTCCGCCGGGCCGCCCCGGAGATCGACTTCCGCGCGGTCAACGACCGCGCCTCCTGCCGGTACATGAAGATGATCACCCCGGCCGCCCTGCTGCGCTGCCTGCGCGAGGGCGCCGACGAGGTCCGCGTGGCCGAGGACGTCGCCGAGCGCGGTCGGGCCTCGGTGGAGCGGATGATCGGCATCGGCACCCCCGGAGGTGGCGAGTGAGCTGGGAGGCGGCGGCCGACCTGGTCGTGGTCGGCACCGGGGTCGCCGGGCTCACCGCCGCGCTGCGCGGGCGCGAGCTGGGCCTGCGGGTGCTGGTGGTGAGCAAGGACGCCCCGGCGGCGGGCAACACCGGCTGGGCGCAGGGCGGCATCGCGGTGGTCCGCCCCGACGAGCGCGACGCGGCCGACGACCTGGAACGGCACGTCGAGGACACCCTGACCGCCGGGGCCGGGTTGTGCTCGCCCGCGGCGGTGCGCGGGGTGCTGGCCGACGGGCCCGAGGCGATCGCCCGGCTGCGCGCCACCGGCGCGGTGTTCGACCCGGGCGCCGACGGGGCGCTGGCCCGCACCCGGGAGGGCGGGCACAGCGCGTTCCGGGTGATCCACGCCGGCGGCGACGCGACCGGGGCCGAGGTGCAGCGGGCGCTGTCCGCGGCGGCCCGCGACGGCGGCGTCCCGGTGCTGGAGCGGCACTGCGCGGTCGAACTGCTGCGCGCCGACGACGGCGCCATCGCCGGGCTGCTCACCCTGGACGGCGAGGGCAACCCCGGCGTGCTGCGGGCGCCGGCCGTGGTGCTGGCCACCGGCGGGCTCGGCCAGCTCTACGCCGCCACCACCAACCCCGAGGTCTCCACCGCCGACGGCATCGCGCTCGCGCTGCGCGCCGGGGCGTCGGTGGCCGACCTGGAGTTCGTCCAGTTTCACCCGACCGTGCTGCACGCGCCGGACGCGCGCGGCCACCGCCCGCTGGTCACCGAGGCGGTCCGCGGCGAGGGCGCGGTGCTGGTCGACGTGCGCGGGCGGCCGGTGATGGCGGGGGAGCACCCGCTGGCCGACCTGGCGCCGCGCGACGTGGTGGCCGCCGCGATCGGCCGCCGGACCGCGGCGACCGGGACCGACCACGTGTACCTGGACGCGACCGGGCTGGACGGCTTCGCCCGGCGGTTCCCGACCGTGCACGCCGCCTGCCGGGCGGCGGGGATCGACCCGGCCACCGAGCCGATCCCGGTCACCAGCGCCGCGCACTACTCCTGCGGCGGCGTGGTGACCACGGTGGACGGCCGCACCGCGGTACCCGGCCTCTACGCGGCGGGCGAGGTGGCCTGCACCGGGCTGCACGGCGCGAACCGGCTGGCCTCCAACAGCCTGCTGGAAGGGCTCGTGGTCGGCGGCCGGGCCGCCGAAGCGGTGGCCCAGGACCGGCGACGCGGGCTGCTGGTCCGCCGACCGGCCGCCGAGACCGCCCCGCCCGCGCAGGCGGTGGTGGACCGGGAGCTGCTGCAACGCACCATGAGCCGGGCCGCGGGCATCGGCCGCGACGCCGCCGGGCTCGCCGGTGCGGCGGCCGAGCTGGAGCGGCACGCGGTGGTCCGCCCGCTGCGGGACCGCCGGACCGTCGAGGACAGCGCCCTCGCGCTCACCGCGCGGGCGCTGCTGGCCGCGGCGGCCGAGCGCACCGAATCGCGCGGCTGCCACCGCCGCACCGACCACCCGGGCACCGACGACCTGCGGTGGCGGCGGAGCCTGGTGCTCCGGCTGGACGTGTCGGGGTGGCTGTTCACCGGCACCGGGATCGCGAGGGCGGCGGCATGAACGCGGAACCGGACCTGGACGCGGCCCGCCGGGTGGTGCGCACCGCGCTGGCCGAGGACCTGGCCTTCGGCCCGGACGCCACCACGGCGGCCACGGTGCCCGCCGGGGCCACCACCGAGGCGGCGTTCACCACCCGGCAACCGGGCGTGCTCGCCGGGCTGCCGCTGGTGCGCCTGACCCTCGACGAGGTGATCGGGGCCGGCCGGTACCGGGTGCTGGAGGAGCGCCCGGACGGCGCGGCGCTCGCGGCGGGGGACTGCGCGCTGCGGGTGCACGCCCCGGTGCGCGACCTGCTCACCGCCGAGCGCACCGCGCTCAACCTGCTCTGCCACCTCTCCGGGATCGCCACCGCCACCGCGGCGTGGGTGCGGGCGGTGGCGGGCACCGGCTGCGACGTCCGGGACAGCCGCAAGACGCTGCCCGGGCTGCGCGCGCTGCAGAAGTACGCGGTGCGCCTCGGCGGCGGGGTGAACCACCGGATGGGCCTGGGCGACGCGGTGCTGATCAAGGACAACCACGTCGTCGCCGCGGGCTCGGCGGTCGCCGCGGTGCGCGCCTGCCGGGCGCACGCCCCGGAGCTGCCGATGGAGGTGGAGGTCACCGACCTCGACGAGCTCGACGCGGTGCTGGCCGAGGGCGTCGAACTGGTGCTGCTGGACAACTTCACCCCGGAGGGCTGCGCCGAGGCGGTGCGCCGGACCGCCGAGCGCGCCCCCGGTACGGAGCTGGAGGCCTCCGGCGGGCTCACCCTGGAGGTGGCGCGCGCCTACGCCGAGACCGGGGTGCGGTACCTGGCGGTCGGCGGCCTGACGCACTCGGCGCCCGCGCTCGACCTCGGGCTCGACCTGGCGGAGGAACCGCCCGCGTAGCCTGACCACCATGCGACCCGCGCCGTTCCCGCACGGAATCGAGACGGCTCGACGGCCCACCGGCCCGATCCTCGGCATCGTCGTGGTCGTGGCCTGCGTGCTGCTGGGCCAGCTCCTCGGTGCCGTGGTGCTGCTCCCGCTGTTCGGGCTCGAACCGAGCGCGCTGCTCACCGGGCCGCTGGGGCCGGTCGAGCAGCTCGTGCTGCTGCTCAGCTCCGGTGGTCCGGTGGTGCTGCTGGCGCTGTGGATCGGGCTGAAGGAGCGGCGCCGGTTCGGCAGCGTCGGGTTCGTCCCGGCCTCGCGGGTCGGCCCGCGCCTCGGGCTGGGCGTCGGGGTGGCGGTGCTGCTGCTGTCGCTGCCGGTCGCGCTGAACCTGCTCACCGGCCAGTACGAGGTGCGCGCGGTGCAGCTCGCGCAGCTCGGCGCCGCGCTGCTGGCGCTGCTCGGGTTCGCCGTGCAGGCCTCCACCGAGGAGGTGCTGATCCGCGGCTACCTGCTCCAGGTCGTCCGGCGCGGGTGGGGCCTGCCGGTCGCGATGGGGGTGCAGGCGGTGGTGTTCACCGCGCTGCACGGCGCCAACGCGGGGGTCAGCGCGGTCGGGCTGGTCAACATCCTGCTGGTCGCCGCCCTGCTCGGGTTCTGGGCGCTGGCCGAGGGCGGGCTGTGGGGGGTGTGCGCCTTCCACGTGGTGTGGAACTGGTTGCAGGGCAACGGTTACGGCATCGAGGTGTCCGGGATGGACATCGGCGCCGCGGTGTTGGACGTGGCCGCGTCCCCGGGCGCCGCCCCGCTGCTCACCGGCGGCGACTTCGGCGTCGAGGGCAGCCTGATCACCACCGTCGTCCTGCTCGCCGCCACGGCCCTGGCGGCCCGGGCCCACCACCGCCGCACGCCCCTCACCCGCTCGGACGACGAGTGATCGCACCGTTCACCCGGAAGGGAAGTGAGTGAGGGGCACCCTTGCCCGAGTAACTTGGACAAGGGTGCCCCTCACCTGGCACAACTTCACCTGATCGGGCCTCAGCCGGTGGTGGGGCGGAGGGTGACCGAGTAGGCGTGCCGCTGGTCCGGTCGCACCCGGTACTGCTCCTGCACCGGCACCGGGGTGTCGCCGAGGCCGGTCACCGCGTCGCTCACGTGCAGGGTGACGAAGTCGTCCCGCACGAGCTGGTGGGCGAAGTCGGTGCGCTCGGCGTTGGAGTACCGGTCGGCCGCGATCGCCAGGTCCTCGCCGGCGACCTGGACGCCGCCGCCCTCGCCGGACAGCACCGCCCACGAGGTGTCGACCTTGACGCCGTTGTCCTGCGGCGGCAGGAAGTCGAACCACTGCTCGTCGACCGTGCCGGACCACCGCCCGATGTGCTGCGAGTCCTTCCGGTCCGGGTAGGACTCACCGGGTCCGCGGCCGTACCAGTCGAGCTGCCCGAACGATTCCGGCACCCGCATCGCGAAGCCCACCCGGGGCAGCCACGGCAGCGAGCGCATCCGCTCCCCGTAGGCCTCGACCTCGTGGTCGATGCGCACCGCACCGGTCCGGTCGACGGTGTAGACCCACCTGCTGTCGAAACCGTTGCCGGGCGCGCCGGTCACGTCGGTGCCCACCGCGATCCGCACCTCGCCCGGCGCGGGCCGGGTGACCTCGAACGACCGGACGTGGGTGGTGAGCCGGTCCAGCCCGGCCGCGCGGAACTGCGCCTCCGGGTTGATGCCGCTCCAGTTGCTCCACTCGTTGCCGGTGGGCGCCCGGAAGACGTCGAGCCGCGGCCCGCCGACGACCTGCTCGCGCCCGTCCGCCCGCATCGAGGCCAGCGTTCCGGACTCGCGGTCGAAGGTGTAGCGGAAGCCCGAGCCGGCGACCGCGACCGAGTCCCCGGCCTCCTCGACCGACAGCGCACCGGCCTCGGCCGCGCCGTCGACCGGCGGTGGCGCCGGTTCGCTGCCGCCCGCGCGGAGCTGCTCGGTGCTGACCACGTGGTCGCCGCGCCGGGCTTCGAGCACCAGGAACCGCTCGGTCTTCCCGGCCGGCGGGAGGTCGAGCCGGACCTGCTCGGCCTGCCCGGGTCCGACCTCGGCGTCCACCGCGCCCGAGGCGAGTTCGCGCCCGGCCTCCACCAGCTTCCAGCGCAGCTCGTAGGCCGCGGTGGACAGCGTGTGGTTGAGGTTGCGCACGGTGAACTCGCCGGCGGATCCGCCCGGCTCGAAGCGGATCGGCGCGTGGCTGTAGGCCATCTGCGCCAGCTCCGGCTGCGGGGTGCGATCGGAGTTGATCACGCCGTTGGCCAGGAAGTTGGACGCGCCGTAGTCGAGGAACTCGCCGCGCCGCTGCTCGGTGTCGAAGTCCAGCGCCAGCACCGCCCGGTCCACCGGGTCGGCGGCGAACTGCTCGGGGGTGAGCGCGGTGTCGTAGATCCGCGCGGAGTCCACCACCGCGTGCGTGGTGCGCCCGGCGAAGGAATCGCCGTGCTTCTCCATGTTCCGGCCCACCGACACCGTGTACATCGTGTTCGGCGCGATGGTGCCGGAGTAGGGCTCGGCGGCGACCTCGACGCCGTCGATGTGCAGCCGCACCTGCTCGCCGTCGAAGGTGCCGGTCAGCCGGTGCCATTCGCCCCACCAGTCGTCCGGGACCGCCACCCGCGCGGTGTGCCAGGCGCCTTCGCCGTAGACGAAGAACTCGACGTGCTCGGCGTCGGGCATCTGCAGCGCCCACTGCTTGTCGCCCTTGGCGAGGAAGGTGCCCGAGCCCTGCCAGGACAGCGGCTTGACCTGGATGTCCAGCGTCACGGCGGCACCGGTGATGTCCAACCGCGGATCGCGGTAGGCCTCCACCCAGTCGTCCAGACCGGACAGTTCCAGCCCCTTGCCCGCGACGCCCTCGACGGACTTCGGGTTCCCGCCGTAGTGCACGGGGATGCCGTTGCCGGAGACGTCCGGTGTGGACCGCAGCGGCCGGACCAGGCCCTGATCCACCCAGTCCCACACGAATCCGCCCTGCAACGACGGTTCGCGCCGGATGATCTCCCACATGTCCTCGTAGTGGCCGAGGCTGTTGCCCATCGCGTGCAGCCACTCGCCCATGATCACCGGTTTGGTGGTCTCGCGGGCGATCTCCTCCAGCCGGTCCGGGGAGGGGTAGCGCGGGCCCCACACGTCGGCGAACGGCGCGTCGCCGTCCGGGTGGTTGGACTGGTGGTACAGCGGCCGGGTGGGGTCGGTGGCGCGGGCGTGCTCGGCCATCGCGAAGTGCGCCTCGCCCAGCCCCGCTTCGTTGCCGGTGTCCCACAGCACGACGCTGGGGTGGTTCTTGTCCCGCTCCAGCATCGCCGCGAAGCGCTCGGCGAAGGCGGCCTGCCACTCCGGCCGGTCGGCGAGGCAGTCCCGGTCGCCGGTGGCGGTGCAGTCCTCGCGGTAGTGCGTCTCGATGTCGACCTCGTCGGCCAGCAGCAGGCCGTGCCGGTCGGCCAGCCGGTACCAGTACGGGTCGTTCGGGTAGTGCGAGGTCCGCACCGCGTTGACGTTGTGCCGCAGCATCAGCTCGACGTCCTGGCGCTGGGTGGCGCGGTCGACGGTGCGACCGGTCTCCGGGTCGTGCTCGTGCCGGTTCACCCCGCGCAGGTCGACGGCCTTGCCGTTGAGCAGGAGCTGCTCGTCGCGGACCTCGACCTCGCGGAAGCCGACCGGTTGCTGGGTGGTGTGCACGACCTGCCCGCGCTGGTCGACCAGTTCCAGCACCGCGGTGTACAGCGACGGCGTCTCGTCGCTCCACAGCTGCGGGTTCGCGATCTCCTGCGCCAGCTCCACCGACGCGCCACCGCCGCCGACCCGGACCTCGCGCTCGAACCGCGCGACCTCCGCGCCGTCCGGTCCGTGCAGCCGCGCCCGCACCACGTGCGGTCCGGCGCTGCCGCCGGGCACCCGGCGCAGGTCCACGCCGAGGCGCAGGGTGGCGTCGGTGTAGTCCTCGTCGAGCTCGGTGCGCACCGCCACGTCCTCCAGGTGCGTGCGCGGCACGCTGTAGAGGTGGACGCTGCGGAAGATCCCGGACAGGTGCCAGAAGTCCATGTTCTCCAGGTAGCTGCCCGAACCCCAGCGGTGCACCTGGACGGCGATGGTGTTGGTGCCCGGCCGCAGGTGCTCGGTCACGTCGAACTCGGCGGGGGTGTAGCCGCCCTGGTCGTAGCCGACGTAGCGGCCGTTGACCCACACGAACCAGCCGCTGGTGGCGCCTTCGAAGCGCAGCAGCTGGCGGCGCCCGTCCCACTCGGCGGGGACCTCGAACTCGCGGACGTAGGCGCCCGTCGGGTTCACGTCGTCGGGCACCTTCGGCGGGTCGTAGGGCGCGACCTCGGAGGGCACGTTGCGGTAGATCGGCCGGTCGTGGCCCTGCTGCTGCCAGACGCCGGGGACGGTGACCTCGTCCCAGCCCTGACCGCCGCGCTGCCAGCCCGCGGGCAGGTCGCGGTGGTGCTCGACGTAGTGGAAGCCCCACTTCCCGTCCAGCGACCGGGTCCACGGGGTCGGTTCGTCGGCGGGGGCGTCGAGGTCGTGGCGCGCGGAGCGCAGCGCCTGCTCGGCGTCGGCGTAGGGGCGCAGCAGCGCGTGGTGCGGTTCCTGGCCTTCCCCGGTGCGTCCCGGGTCCTCCAGGTACCGCTCGACCTGCGCCGGATCGGTCGGTCCGTCGACGGGTTGCGACTGTGCGGTGGGGGCCACGACCAGCGCGGCCACCACCGAGGAGACGGCCACCACGAGGGCGGGACGCCATGACTGGCTTCGCATGAAACCTCCGGGAGGCATCAACACCGACGTTTTCTGTTCTTTCTTGTTTGACTCTGTGGTGTTGATGTCGGAGCTTGGAGCCCGGAGGACCCGAGGTCAATATGACCGAATCGAATTGCGCCTGTTCGGAGCAAGGCCGCACCGCGCCGCCGGGGCGGGGCCCGGCGGCGCGGTCGGTGCTCAGGAGCCGAGCGGCGCCTCGGCGGCGGTCAGGGCGCGGAGCTGGACCGCCGGGTCCTGGCGCGGACCCCGGTTGTGCGGGAGCTTGCCCAGCAGCGCGGCCATCGCGCAGGTGTTGCTCAGCGCCGCGAAGGTCAGCCCGCCGCCGATCGCGGCGGCGAGCCACTTCAGCTTCGGGACGAACACGCTGCCGAGCACCCCGGTCAGCACCAGGGAACCCGCGACCAGCCGCACCTGGCGCTCCATCGCCCAGGTGCCGGTGCCCTGCTCCAGCGGGGCGCCGTCGCCCTCCCAGGCGGTGACCCCGCCGCCGAGCACCCGCCGGTCGGTCAGCCCGGACTCGGCCAGCAGCGCGTCGGCCTGCTCGGCGCGGGCGCCGGAGGCGCAGACCAGCACGACCGGGTCGGAGTGCTCGGCGCGCAGCGTCGGCCCGGATTCGCGCAGCACCTCCAGCGGCACGTTGTGCGAGCCGGGGATGTGCGCGGCGGCGAACTCGCCCGGGGTCCGCACGTCGATCAACCGGGTGGTCGGCCGGGTGCGGAGCAGTTCCGTGAGCCGGGAGGTGTCCACGGTGCTGGTCATGGGGGTTCCCTTCCGTCGGGGCGGTGCCGTGCTACCTCGAAGGTACCCCCGGGGGTATATCGGAAGGGTGACGTGGTGAGGAACCCCATCCGCCCGGCGGCACGGCGCGGCGAGGCACCGCCGGGCGGGAGGAGCTCTCAGAACCGGCGGTTGGCCAGCACCGGAACGGCCGCCCGCGCCTGGTCCACCGACTCCCGGTCGACGTCCACGACCAGCACGTCCGGGGCGTCGCCGAGCTGCGCCCGCACCTCGCCCAGCGGGGAGGCCAGCAGGCTGTAGCCGATGCCGGTCGGCGCCTTGCCGCTGGGCTCCCGGCCGACGCTGCGCGGATCGGCCTGGCCGCAGGCCACCACCCACGAGGTCGAGTCCAGCGCGCGGGCCCGCGCGAGCAGCTCCCACTGGTCCCGCTTGCCCTCGCCCGCACCCCACGAGGCGGCCGTGACGATCACCGAGGCGCCGCTTTCGGCCAGCGCGGTGTAGAGCCCGGGGAAGCGGATGTCGTAGCAGGTCGCCAGGCCGATCGAGGTGCCGTCCAGCTCGACGATCACCGGCTCGGCGCCGGGCGCCACGGTGCGCGACTCGGCGAAGCCGAACGCGTCGAACAGGTGCACCTTGTCGTAGCTGGTGTCCAGGCCGCGCCCGGTGACCAGCAGGGTGTTGGTGACCCGGCCGTCGGCGCTGGGGGTGAACATCCCGGCGACCACCGCGATGCCCGCCTCGTCGGCCAGCCGCCGGACCTCGGTGGCCCACGGCCCGTCCAGCGGCTCGGCGACCGGGCCCAGCTTGATCCCGAAGCAGGCCATCGTCGCCTCCGGGAACACCGCCAGTTCGGCGCCCGCCTCCGCGGCCCGGCGCACGCCGTCGGCCACGAGCTCCAGGTTCGCCTCGGGATCCGGGCCCGACACGATCTGGCACAACGCAATCCGCATGACGCTTCCGCCTTTCTCAACCCGATATGATGTCTGTATACCAGTGATATGCGATGGGGGGACTCCGCGTGCGGTCCGGACGGCAGCTCGCCTACGACTACCTGAAGGACACCGTCCTCAGCGACCCCTCGATGCAGGGGCAGTTCGTCAACGAGCAGACCCTGGCCGACGAGATCGGGGTTTCCCGCACGCCCATCCGCGAAGCCCTGCTGCTGCTGGCCGCCGAGGAACTCGTGCAGCTGGTGCCCAAGCGCGGCGCCTACGTCGCCCCGATCAGCGGCCGGGAGATCCGCGAACTCTTCGAACTCCGCGGCGTGGTGGAGTGCTACGCCGCGACCCGGGCCGTCGAGCTCGACGAGGTCCCGCTGGAGACGATGCGCGCGGAGCTGGCCGCCCAAGCTGCCGTCGACGGCGACCGGGCCCGCGAGTTCATCGAGCACGACCACCGGTTCCACGCCGCCCTGGTGCGCGCCGTCGGCAACGACATGCTCACCAAGACCTACGAAGGACTGCGCGCCCGCCAGGTGCGCGCCGGGGTCGAGGCGCTGCTCGGCTCCGACGACCGCAAGCAGGCCGTGCTCGCCGAGCACCAGGCCATCGTGGACGCGCTGGCGGCTCGCGACGCCGCGGCGGCTACCGCGGCCATAGAAATACACCTGAAAGCAACCCGCCAAGTTCTTCTTACGGCTTGAGTGTTGTGGTCCCTTTGGTGCGCGGTGCGGGTGGCGGGACCTCAGCGGTCTTCTCGTCGGGAAGAGGTGTGGTGGTCGCGTTGGTGCGGTGCGGGTGGCGGAACCTCAGCGGCCTTCTCGCTCCGGGCGCCCTTCCTCATGTACCAAACACGTACACAGCGTCAGGGCGTCCTCGCGAGAAGACCGCTGAGAACCCGCGGCGGTGCCAGTTGCGTGCGTGGGGTAAGGCGGAAGCGGCTTCGCCGCTTGCCTGACGGTGGTTGGGTTTCGCGCGTGCGTGGGCATGCCGCTTTGGGGTCAGGGTTGGGCGGGGGCGGTGGTGGTGCGGTGCGCGCCGTCGTCGTGCGGGAGCGGTGAGCGGCCCAGCGCGAGGCCGATCAGCGTCAGGCCGCAGGCCGCCGCGAGGTAGCAGGCCGGGGCGACCCAGGTGCCGAACGCCGCGAACAGCGAGGTGAACAGCAGCGGGGCCAGCGCACCGCCGATCACGCCGGCCAGCGTGTAGGCCAGCGACGCCCCGGTGGAGCGCAGGGCCGGGCTGAACTGCTCGGCGACGAAGGCGGCCTGCGGCCCGTACATCAGCGCGTGCCAGAACAGCCCGACGACCACCCCGGTGACCAGCATCGGCACCGACCCGCCGCCGACCGCCGGGAAGAACACGAACGGCCACAGCCCGGCGCCGATCGCCCCGACCGCGTAGAGCCGCCTGCGCCCCCAGCGGTCCGAGAGCGCACCGGCCAGCGGGATCAGGCCCAGTTGCAGCGTCGAGCCGACCATCACCCCGAGCACCGCCAGCCCGTCCGGCAGGCCGAGGGTCTGCGTGGCGTAGGTGAGCACGAAGACGGTGAACAGCGCGTAGAGCACGTCCGGTCCGACCCGGCTGAGGATCGCGGCCACCAGCGCGCGGGGTTCGCGGGTGAAGACCTCGCGCAGCGGGGCGGCGGCCCGGGTGCCGGAGCGCTGGAGCTCCTGGAAGACCGGCGTCTCCTCCAGCTTCACCCGGATCCACAGGCCGAACAGCACGAGCACGCCGGAGAGCAGGAACGCCACCCGCCATCCCCAGGACAGGAACTGCTCCCGGGACAGCGTGGCCGCCAGCGCCGCGAGCACCCCGTTGGCCATCAGGTTCCCGGCGGGCGGGCCGATCTGCGCCGCCGAGGCCCAGAAGCCGCGCCGCTCGGGACTGCCGTACTCGCTGGACAGCAGCACCGCGCCGCCCCACTCGCCGCCGATGCCCACGCCCTGCGCGAAGCGCAGCACCACCAGCAGCAGCGCGCCCAGCGCGCCGACCTGGTCGTGCGTCGGCAGCAGTCCGATCAGGACGGTGGCGATCCCGGTGACCAGCAAGGTGATCACCAGCACCTGCTTGCGGCCGAGGGTGTCGCCGAGCCGGCCGAAGACGAATCCGCCGAGGGGCCGGGACAGGTAGCCCACCGCGTAGGTGGAGAAGGCCAGCAGGGTGCCGGACAACGGGTCGTGGCTCGGGAAGAACAGCTGCCCGAAGACCAGCGCCGAGGCCACCGAGTAGGCGGCGAAGTCGTACCACTCCAGCGACGTTCCGCTCAGCGCGGCGGTGAACGCCTTGATCAGGTCCTTGCGGGGCGGGGCGGGTGCTCGGGTCATCGGTGCTTCCTCGTCGTGGTGCGTGTAATACTGGAGGTATACAACACGTATGCGGATTTGGGGAGGGTGCGATGTCACCACTTCGTTTCGGAGTCGGCGACGAGGTCGTGGAGGTGGCCGTCACCGCGGCGCTCAACGCCGGGTACGCCGGGCGCAGCCAGCAGGACGTGGCCGCGCACGTGGCCGAGCTCGCCGAACTGGGCGTCCCGGCGCCGACCCGGACCCCGTGCCTCTACCCGGTGGCGCCGTACCTGGCGATGCAGACCGACGAGGTGCCGGTGCAGCACGGCCGCACCTCCGGGGAGGCGGAGTGGGCGCTGGTGGTCACCGGGCCCGAGGAGCGCGACGTGCTGCTCACCGCCGCCTGCGACCACACCGACCGGGACCTGGAGGTGCACGGCGTGGCCTGGAGCAAGCAGGCCGGACCGGACGTCCTCGGTGACCGCGCCTGGCGGCTGGTCGACGTCGCCGACCGGATCGACCGGCTCACCCTGACGGCGTGGGCCGACGGCGCGCCGATCCAGCGGGGCACCCTCGCCGAGCTGCTCGACCCCGGGTACTGGCTGGCCGACCTGCGCGAGCGCGACCTGCTGCGGCCGGGCGTGGTGCTGCTGTCCGGCACGATCCCGATGCTGCCCGGCGTGGACCAGTTCGCCGACCGCTGGCGCGTCGAGCTCGGCGACCCCGACACCGGCGACACCCTCGCCTGCGACTACGCGGTCCGGCGCATGCCCGACCCGGTCGCCTGACCCCGGCGCATCACCCGTTCGGAACGTGAGTGAGGGGCACCCTTGCCCAAGTAACTCGGACAAGGGTGCCCCTCACCTCGAACCGGACCACCCGTTCGGGGGCTGGGGGAGGGGCACCTTCAGCCGGCTAGCTCGGACAAGGGTGCCCCTCACTCGGGGAAGGCCGCACCGGTCCGGTCGGGGGTGGGTGTGTCGGGCGCGGCGGCGGCTTCTTATTGAAAGCTAGTTGCAGTTGCACTTATGGTCCAGTAGTGCTGAATCGTCGTGCTGTTCTCCTCGCCGGGCCCGCCGTGCTGGGTCTGCTCGCGTCCGGGTGCGCCGCGCCGACCCCGGCGGGCGGCTCGGGCTCCGATCCCCGCTCGATGCTGCTGGCCGACGGCTACGAGCCGGAGAGCCTGAACCCGCTGCTGGGCTACGGGCTGGAAGGCGCGTCCAAGTTCTACGACGGGCTGCTCGCCTTCGACGGCCGGTCCGAGCTGCGACCGGCGCTGGCCGCCGCGCCGCCGCGGCCGAGCCCGGACGCGCGGAGCTGGACGGTGACCCTCCGCGAGGGCGTCCGGTTCCACGACGGCACCCCGTTCGACGCCGAGGACGTGGTGGCGACCTACCGGGCCGCCACCGACCCGGCCTACGCGTCCACGGTCGGCTCCGACTACGCGATGGTCGAGCGGGTGAGCGCGCTGGACCCGCGCACCGTGCGCTTCGACCTCGCCTACCCCTACTCGGCGTTCCCCGCCCGGATGGTGCTGGGCATCGTGCCGAGCGAGGCGCTGGCCGAGCCCGCGCCGCTGGCGGAGTCCCCGCTGAACACCCGGCCCGTCGGCACCGGCCCCTACGAGCTGGTCGAATGGCGCCGCGGCGACCAGATGACCTGGCGGGCCAACGAGGACTACTGGGGCGGCGCACCCGCGATCAAGGACGTCACGGTGGCCTTCGCCGAGGACGACAACACCCGGGCGCAGCGGCTGCGCTCCGGCGAGTTCGACGGCACGGTGCTGCCCCCGGTGCTCGCCGAGAGCGTCGGCCGGGACGGCTACCGCACCGTCTACCACGAGACCGCCGACTACCGGGCCATCGCGCTGCCCAACGACCACCCGGTCACCGGTGATCCGGCGGTGCGCGAGGCGCTGAACCTCGCGGTCAACCGGCAGGGCATGATCGACGCGCTGCTCGGCGGGCACGGCACCCCGGCGCACACCCCCATCCCGGGATCGATGGCCGAGGAGCACGAGCCCGCGGCGACCTTCCCCTTCGACCCGGACCGCGCCGCCCGGATCCTCGACGAGGCCGGGTGGCGGGCCGGTCCCGACGGCGTGCGGCAGCGCGGCGGGCAGCGGGCCGAGTTCACCGTGATGTACTTCGCCGACGACAGCCTGCGCGAGGACCTCGCCCGCGCCTTCGCCTCCGACGCCGCGGCGATCGGCGTCCACGTCGAACTCGCCGGGGTGGACCGGGCCGCGGTGCCCGCCCGGCTGGACACCGACGGCATCGTGCTCGGCGGCGGCAACCCGGTGGACGCCGACCCGCAGAGCTACGACAGCCTGCACTCCTCGGCGATCGGCACCGGCACGTACAACAACCCCGGCAAGTACCGCAACGCCGAGGTGGACGCCGCGCTCGACGCCGCCCGCCGGTCCACCGACCCGGCCGAGCGCGCCGCGCACTACCGCACCGTCCAGCGCGCCTACGTCGAGGACCCGGGCCTGGTGTACCTGACCTTCATCGACCACGCCTACGTGATGCGCGAGGGCGTCTGGGACGGCTACCGGCCGGTCGTCGAGCCGCACACCCACGGCACCACGTGGGGACCGTGGTGGAACCTCCAGGACTGGAAGCCCGCCGCATGAGCGCACCGGCGGTGACCCGGCGGGCCGCGGTCGGCCGGTTGGTGCTGCGCCGGCTCGGCTTCGCCGTCCCGGTCGTCGTGGTCGTGGCGTTCGGCGTGTTCCTGCTCGCCGCCGCCTCCCCGTTCGACCCGGTCCACCAGTACTTCGGGGTGCAGCTCTACAGCGCCTCGGCCGCCGACGTGGCCCGGGTCCGCGCCGAGCTGGGCCTGGACGAGCCGGTGCTGGCGCAGTTCTGGAACTGGGTGACCGGGGTGCTCGGCGGCGACCTCGGGGTGTCCCGCTCGTTCCGGCAGCCGGTGGCCCAGGTGGTCGCCGAGCGGCTGCCCTGGACGATCCTGCTGGCCGCCACCGGCCTGCTGCTCGCGGTGCTGCTGGCCTTGGTGCTGGGCACCGCCGCCGCGTGGCGGCAGGGCGGCTGGCTGGACCGGGCGGTCACCGCGCTGGGGCACGCGATGGAGGGTGTGCCGCCGTTCGTGCTCGCGCTGCTGTCCATCGCGGTGTTCTCGCTGGGCCTGGGGTGGCTGCCGGTGGCCGGGCTGACCGACGCGGGCAGCGCCGTCACGGTCGGCCAGGTCGTCGAGCACCTGCTGCTGCCCGCCCTGGTGCTGGGCGTGTCGCAGACGCCGTGGCTGGTGCTGCACGTGCGGCAGTCGATGCTCACCGCGCTCGCCGAGGACCACGTGACCGGCGCGCGGGCCCGCGGCCTCGGGGAGCGGGTGGTGGTGCTCAAGCACGCGCTGCCCACCGCGCTGCTGCCGTTCGTGGCGCTGCTCGGCGCCCGCATCCCGGAGCTGGTCACCGGGGCGGTGCTGGTGGAGGAGGTCTTCTCCTGGCCCGGGTTGGCCGCCGCGGTGGTCACCGCCGCGACGGCCGTGGACTACCCGCTGCTGGCGATCATCACCTTGGTCGCCACCCTCGCGGTGCTGCTCGGCTCGCTGCTGGCCGACATCGCCGCGCTGCTGCTGGACCCGAGGGTGAGCGTCGATGGCTGAGCCGCTGGTGGATCCCGGACCGTGGCGCCCGGCGGGGCGCGCTCGCGCGGGCACGCCGCGCGGCCGGGCGGTGGGGCTGCGCCTGGCCGCCCGCCGGATCGGCGGCCCCGCCCTGCTCGGCCTGCTGGTGCTCGGCGCGATCGCGGTGCCCGCGCTGGCCGGGGATGCCTCGGTGCGCTACGACCAGGTGCGGCTGCCGCCCTCCCCGGCGCACCCGTTCGGCACCGACACCGGCGGGCGCGACCTGTTCGCCCAGTCCTTCGCCGGACTGCGGGTCTCGCTGCTGGTGGCGGCGTTGTGCGCGGTGGTGTCGGCGGTGCTCGGCGCGCTGGTCGGCGCGGTGGCCGGGTCGCTGGGCGGCTGGACCGACCGGCTGCTGATGCGGCTGGTGGACACCGTCAACGCGGTCCCGCACCTGCTGCTGGGGATCGTGATCGTGGCGCTGTACCGCGGCTCGCTGGTCGCGGTGATCCTCTCCATCGCGGCGACGCACTGGACGACGGTGGCCCGCATCGTGCGCACCGAGGTGCTCTCGCTGCGGCGCCGCCCGCACGTGGACGCGGCCATCGCGGGCGGGTCGTCGCGGTGGCGGGTGCTGCACCGGCACCTGCTGCCCGCGATCGTGCCGCAGGCCGCGCTGTCGGCGGTGCTGCTGGTGCCGCACGCGGTCTGGCACGAGACCGCGCTGAGCTTCCTGGGACTGGGCCTGCCCCCGCACCTGGCCAGCATCGGCACCCTGCTCGGCGACGGGCGGGAGGCCGTGCTGCTCGGCGCGTGGTGGATGGTGCTGTTCCCGTCGCTGCTGCTGGTCCTGACCACCCTCGCCGTGTCCGGGGTGGCCGCCACCTGGCGCGACCGGGTGGTGCCGAGGAGACGATCGGAGTGGGCGCTGTGACGATCACGAGCGGGGTGACCACCGAACCGCTGCTGGAGCTGGACCGGTTGTCGGTGCGCTTCGCGCTGGGCGGCGGGCGCGGCGAGGTGCGCGCGGTCAGCGACGCCTCGCTGCGGCTGCGGCCCGGCCGGGTGCTGGCGCTGGTGGGCGAATCGGGGTGCGGCAAGTCGGTGCTGGCCTCGGCGCTGCTGGGGCTGCTGCCGGGCAACGCGCGGGTGCGCGGGGCGGCGCGGCTCGCCGACGGCACCGAACTGCTCGCCGCGCCGGAACGGGTGCTGTCCCGGCGGGTCCGGGGCCGGCTGCTGGGCCTGGTCCCGCAGTCGGCGAGCACCCACCTGACCCCGGTGCGCACCGCCCGCGCGCAGCTCGCCGAGGTGCTGCGGGCGCTGCGCCCGGACTCGGGGCCGGACGCGGCCGACGCGCTCGCGGAGGAGGTCGGGCTGCGCCCGGCCGACCTCGACCGCTACCCGCACGAGCTCTCGGGCGGGATGGCGCAGCGGGTCGCGGTGGCGCTGGCGCTGGCCGGTGATCCGCCGGTGGTGCTGGCCGACGAGCCGACCACCGGGCTGGACCGACCGCTGGTGCACCGCACCCTCGACCTGCTCGCCGCCGCCACCGACGAGCAGCGCGCGGTGCTGCTGATCACCCACGACCTCGCCGCGGCCCGCCGGGTCGCCACCGACGTGGCGGTGATGTACGCCAGCCGGATCGTCGAGTCCGGACCCGCCGAGGAGGTCTTCGCCGACCCGTGGCACCCCTACACCGCGGGGTTGCTCGGCGCGCTGCCCGGCGGCGGGTTCCGGCCGATCCCCGGCCACCCGCCGGTGCTCACCGAGCTGGACCGCCTGGAGGAGGAATGGGGCTGCGCGTTCTGCCACCGCTGCCCGGACGTGCCCGGCTTCGCCCCCTGCACGGGGAACCCGGAGCTCCTCGACCTCGGCGACCGGTCGGTCGCCGCGCACCCGCCGTGCTGAGCGGCACCGACCTGGTCGCCGGGTACCGGAAGGGCGAACCCGTGCTCGACGGGGTGAACCTGGAGGTCCCGCCGGGGACCGTGGTCGGGCTCGCGGGCCCGAGCGGCTGCGGCAAGTCCACCCTGGCGCGTGTGCTGGCGCTGCTCCAGCAGCCGTGGTCCGGCCGGGTGGTCCTCGACGGCGAGCCGGTCCACCGGTTCCGGCACGCCACGCCGCGCGCCCAGCGCACCGCGGTGGGCGTGGTGTTCCAGCACCCGCGCCCGGCGGTGGACCAGCGCTTCACGCTGCGCCAGGTCGTCGCCGAGCCGCTGCGCGCCACCGGGCGGCCGGACGCCGTCGACGCGCTGGCCGAGGAGGTCGGGCTGACCCCCGAGCTGCTGACCCGCCGTCCGCACGAGGTCAGCGACGGCCAGCTCCAGCGGGCGTGCCTGGCCCGCGCGCTGGCGCTGGAGCCCCGCTACCTGGTCTGCGACGAGATGACCGCCATGCTCGACGCCTCCACCACGGCCGCCCTGGTGCGGGTGGTCGACCGCCGGGTGCGCGAGGACGGCACCGGCGTGCTGGCGATCAGCCACGACGAGGAATTGCTCGACCACTGGGCCGCGCACGTCGTCCCACTCGGTACTGGTTCGATATGACATCGTGTCGGGGACCGATCAACGATGAGCATGGGAGTCGACGATGAGCGAGGGCGAAGGCACCACGTTCATGCAGTGGCGCGAGCGCGCGCAGAACGAGGTGCGCGAGGACCGGCCGAAGATGCGTGCGGTGCTGGTGACGGCTGCCGTCGTGGTCGTGGTCGGCATCGTGGTCGGCGCGCTGTTCTTGGCACTGGGCTGACGCGGGGGAGCGGCGGGCCCCCGCCCGCCGCTCGTCAGCACGCCGTCCCCGGACGTCAGGCGACCACGCACGCGCCAAACGGAACCACCGTCAGGCAAGCGGCGTCGCACCGGGCAAGCCACCGCAACCACCGTCAGGCAAGCGGCGAAAGCCGCTTCCGCACTACCCCACCCTCGCAACTGGCACCGCCGCGGGTTCTCAGCGGTCTTCTCGCGAGGACGCCCTGACGCTGTGTACGTGGTTGGTACATGAGGAAGGGCGCCCGGAGCGAGAAGGCCGCTGAGGTTCCGCCACCCGCACCGCACCAACGCGACCACCACACCTCTTCCCGACGAGAAGGCCGCTGAGGTCCCGCCACTGGCACCGCCACGCAAAAGGACCACAGCACTCACAGCCGCGTCACCTGAAGGCGGGCTACTCTGTGTCCTTCCATCCTTTTCACCGTGAACCGGTGGCCCAGCGCCTCCAGCGTCTCGCCCTCCGCGGGCACCCGGCCCAGGCCGTTCACCACGAACCCGGCCACCGTGTCGTAGGGGCCCTCCGGCAGCGTGATGCCGGTCTGGTCGACGAAGTCGCCGCGGTGCAGCAGGCCGTCGACCTCGTAGCTGCCGTCCGGTCCCGGTCGCACCGGGGCGGCGCTGGGGTCGTACTCGTCCCAGATGTCGCCGACGACCTCCTCCACGACGTCCTCCACGGTGACGATCCCCGCGGTGCCGCCGTATTCGTCGACGACCACGACCAGGTGCCCGCCGCGCCGCCGCATCTGGGACAACGCCGCCAGCACCGGTTTGCTGGCGGGCAGCGCGATCACCGGCCGGGCCAGGTCGCCGACCTTGCGCACGCCGCGCGGGTTGTCGTGGCCGGTGGTGAGCAGGTCGCGGACGTGGATGAAGCCGATCACGTCGTCGGCGGTGTCCCGGACCACCGGGTAGCGGGAGTGCGGCTTGTCGGCGACCTCGGCGATGGCGTCCGGCAGCGTCATCGACAGGTCCAGGAAGTCGACCTCGGTGCGCGGCACCATGATCTCGCCGAGCACCCGGTCACCGGCCTCGAAGGCGTCGGTGAGCAGCCTGCGCTCCTCCACGGTGAGCTGCTCGTTGGTGCGCACCATGTCGCGCAGCTCCTCCTGGCTGACCGCCTCCCCGCTCTCCCGCGGGTCCATGCCGATCAGCCGCACCACCGCGTTGGTGGACTTGGACAGCAGCCAGATCAGCGGGCGGAACAGCGTCGCCAGCCAGTCCAGCACCCCGGCGGTGACCAGCGCGACGCCCTCGGACTTCTGCAGCGCCAGCCGCTTGGGCGCCAGTTCGCCGAACACCAGCGACAGGTAGGAGACGAACAGCGTCACCAGCAGCAGCGCCACCGTCGCGGCCAGCCCGACCGGCAGGCCCCAGCCGGTCAGCACCGGTTCGACGCGCACCGCGATGGTCGCGCCGCCGTAGCTGGAGGCGAAGAAGCCCGCGAAGGTCACGCCGATCTGCACCGCGGACAGGAACCGGTTGGAATCCGCCCGCAGCCGCGCCACCCGCCCTCCCCGCTTCGAGCTGTCCGCCAGCCGCCGCACCTGGCCTTCGCGCAGCGACACCAGGGCGATCTCGGCCGCGGCGAAGTACCCGCCGACCAGGACGAACACCAGGACCAGGGCCAGGTTCCAGAACACGCCATCCACCCGGCGGATTCTCCCACCGCCGACGGTGATCGGCGGAGCGTCGCGCCCGGCCGGTCACGCGATCAGCCCAGCTCGGCCCACCGCCACCGCTGCTGCTTGCGCTCGTCGCGGACCACCACGCCGCGCTCGGCCAGCTCGGCCCGCAGCCGCGCGGCCTCCTTGCGGTCGCGGCGGCGCAGGGCGCGGGCCCGCTCGGCGAACAGGGCGTTGATCCGCAGCCCCAGCTCGGGTTCGTCGGGTTCCCACGGCCGGTAGCGGGCGCGGTGCGGATCACCGCCGTGCCACGGGAAGCCGTGCCGCCGCAGCGCCGCCGCCAGCTCGCGGCGGTCCAGCCCGGTGCGCTGCCGGACCAGCTCGGCGCCGGACTCGTCGAGCAGCACCAGCTCCTTGCCCTCGACGAACACGGCACCGACCTCGCCGCGCCGGAAGGTCCGCTCGGTGCGGTCGCGGGCGAGCACCAGCCGGTCCGGGGCCACTTCGGCGCTGATCCGCTCCTGGGACCACAGCCCGGCGAAGCCCAGGCCGATCACCGCGCCCACCGCCAGCGAGGCGGTCAGGCCCCACGGCTCGGGGATGTCGGCGACGAGCACGAACACGCCCTGGAACGGCGCCCAGGACAACCCGGCCACCCAGTCCGAGACAAGCTTCACGACGAACAGCACCGCCGCGCCCAGCAGCGGCCCGACCAGCCACGAGCCGACCCGCACCACCGCCGGTTCGGCGACGGTGGACGTTCCGGTGGCGGGTTCGGCGGACATGCCCCCATTGTCGCCGCCCGGTGCACCCGACGACGGGCCGGGTGCACCGGACGGCTGCGGTCCGGTTGCGGAGCGCGGCCCTGGTCAGGCAAGCAGCGCAGCAACCCGCCTGCTCACCCGACCCCCGTCAGGCAAGCGGCGAAGCCGCTTCCGCCTTGCCCCACGCACGCAGCTTGCACCGCCGCGGGTTCTCAGCGGCCTTCTCGCGAGGACGCCCTGACGCTGTGTACGTGGTTGGTACATGAGGAAGGGCGCCCGGAGCGAGAAGGCCGCTGAGGTTCCGCTACCGGCACCGCCAAGCAAAAGGACCACAACACAGATCACACCCCGGCCTCCCGGATGAGGACGTCTACTGCCTCGTCATTCCGGGCGGTCTCCTCGGCGATGACCTCGTCCGGCGGGTAGAAGCCCTCCAGGCCGCCGCCCTGGGCCGGGTACATCTCGAAGGTGAAGGCCAGGATGCCGTGCTCGGCCCACATCCAGTCCAGGCTGCCGCCGTCGGTGATGTAGAGCCCGCTGGCCTGCTGCGGGGTGTAGCCGTTGGTGCGGGCCATCTCGGTGCCGACCCGTTCGAACCGGTCGTACTGCTCCTGGGTCATGCCCTCGGTGACCTGGTCGGTGGTGTACCCGAACGGCCAGAGCACCAGCTCCGAGTAGGTGTGGAAGTCGATCGCGGCCTCGATCTGCTGCTCGCCGCCGACCACCCGGGAGTCGATGAAGTCGCGCAGCGCGGCGGTCTCGGGGGCCGACCACGGCTCGGTCCCCCGGTAGGTCTCCGCGTTCGGGTTCCCGCTGGAGCCGCCGCAGCAGCCCCACTTGTGGCCCCAGTTGCGGTTGAGGTCGGTGCCGGGCCCCTGCCGGTTCTTGCGCCAGCCCAGGTACTGCCCGGAGGCGACGTCGTGGATCGACCCGTCCGGGTTGACCACCGGGATCACCCACAGCTCACGGCTGTCGACCATCTCGGCGATCGCCGGGTCGGTGGCGTACCCGTCGGTGAACCGCTCCACGATCCGCAGGCACATCTCGGTGGTCAGGTGCTCGCGCGCGTGCTGGTTGCAGTCGAACAGCACCTCCGGCTCGGCCTCGTCCTGCCCGGCGTTGTCGCTGATCTTGAGCACGGGGATGTCGCGCCCCTCGTGCGAGGTGCCCGCGCTGGTCAGGGTCGCGATGTCCGGGTGGTCGGCGACCGCGGCGCCGAGCTCGGCGACCACCTCGTCGTAGTTGTGGTAGCCGCGGTCCTCCGGCGGGAAGTCGCCGGGCGCGCCCTGGCCCCGGCGGGCCAGCTCGGCGGCCACCGAGGCGCGCCGCTGCGGTGCCAGCCCGGCGGCGCGCATCCGCTCCGCCTGCTCCGGTGTGGCCTCGACCACCGCCTCGCCGCCGGACACCGAGAGCACCAGGGCCCCGGTGCGGTTGATCGCGGTGCGCTCCTGGACGTCGGTGCCGGGCACCGCGTAGATCGCCCGGGTGTCGCCGGTCCCGCCGGCCGGTGCCGCGGCGGCCGTCACGCCCGCGTGGGCCGCCAGGGTCAGGCACGCGGCGGCCACCGCCACCGCCGTGCGCCGAGAACTCGTCCGCATCGCCGTCTCCGCTCGCTCGGGTGACCCCCCGCGGTGGGAAGCGTGCGGTGCCGAGGAGCGGCGGGCAAGCGCGTGGCGAGGATTGCTCCGCGCCCGCCGAGGTTCGGCGTCGGCACCCGGCGGCGGACGACTACCCTGGTAGGCGTCAACCCCGGTGCCGGAAGGATGCCCATGCTGACCCGTACCGACCTGCGCGGTCGTGTCCCGTCCACCGTCGAGCTGCGCGCGACGCTGCCGCGCGCCGAAACGGACGTGGAGCACGTGCTGCATCAGGTGCGGCCGGTGATCGAGGCGGTCCGCGACCGGGGCGTGGACGGTGTGCTGGAGTTCACCGAGCGGTTCGACGGGGTCCGCCCGGACCGGATCCGGGTGCCCGCCGAGGCCCTGCGGGAGGCCCTGGCCGGGCTGGACCCGCAGGTCCGCGCCGCGCTGGAGGAGTCGATCCGGCGCGCCCGCGCGGTCCACGCCGACCAGCGGCGCACCGACACCACCACCCAGGTGGCGCCCGGCGGCACGGTCACCGAGCGCTGGGTGCCGGTGGCCCGGGTCGGGCTCTACGCGCCCGGCGGGCTGGCGGTCTACCCGTCCAGCGTCGTGATGAACGTCGTCCCCGCGCAGGCCGCCGGGGTGGAGTCGCTGGTGGTGTGCAGCCCGCCGCAGGCGGAGTGCGGTGGCCTGCCGCACCCGACGATCCTGGCCGCCGCCGAGCTGCTGGGCGTCGACGAGGTGTGGGCGGTGGGCGGCGCGCAGGCCGTCGCGCTGCTGGCCCACGGCGCCACCGACACCGACGGCGCCGAGCTGGCGCCGGTCGACATGGTCACCGGCCCCGGCAACGTCTACGTCACCGCCGCCAAGCGCCACTTGCGCAGCCTGATCGGGATCGACTCCGAGGCCGGGCCGACCGAGATCGCGGTGCTGGCCGACGCCACCGCCGACCCCGCCCACGTGGCCGCCGACCTGATCAGCCAGGCCGAGCACGACACCCTCGCGGCCAGCGTGCTGGTCACCTCCGCGCCGGAGCTGGCCGAGGCGGTCGACGCGGAGCTGGAGCGGCAGGTCGCCGCCACCAAGCACCAGGAGCGGATCCGCACCGCGCTGTCCGGCCGCCAGTCCGGCTGCATCCTGGTGTCCTCGATCGACGACGGGGTCCGGGTGGTCGACGCCTACGCCGCCGAGCACCTGGAGATCCAGACCGCCGACGCCGAGGCGGTCGCCGTCCGGGTGCGCAACGCGGGCGCGATCTTCGTCGGGCCCTACGCGCCGGTGTCGCTGGGCGACTACTGCGCCGGTTCCAACCACGTGCTGCCCACCGGCGGCTGCGCCCGGCACTCCTCCGGGCTGAGCGTGCAGAGCTTCCTGCGCGGCATCCACGTCATCTCCTACGACGAGCGGGCGCTGCGCGAGGTCGCCGACCAGGTCGTCGCGCTCGCCGACGCCGAGGACCTGCCCGCGCACGGCCAGGCCGTCACCGCCCGCTTCCCCCGCTGAGCGGACCCAGAACCGAACGAGGTGCTCTTCCCATGACCGATGTGCTCGGCGGCGACACGACGCTGGCCGACCTGCCGTTGCGCGCGGACCTGCGCGGGCGCAGCCCCTACGGGGCGCCGCAGCTCGACGTCGCGGTCCGGCTCAACACCAACGAGAACCCGTACCCGCCGCCGCCCGAGCTGGTCCGCGACGTGACCGAGGCGGTGCGGCAGGTGGCGGCCGGGCTGCACCGCTACCCCGACCGCGACGCCGCGGAGCTGCGCGCCGACCTGGCCGCCTACCTCACCGGCGCGACCGGCGTCACCGTGTCGGCGGCCAACGTGTGGGCGGCCAACGGGTCCAACGAGGTGCTGCAGCAGATCCTGCAGGCCTTCGGCGGACCGGGGCGCAGCGCGCTGGGCTTCGAACCGTCGTACTCGATGCACCCGATCCTGTCCGCGGGCACCCGCACCGACTGGGTGCCCGCGCCGCGCCGCGCGGACTTCAGCCTGGACGGCCCGGCGGCGGCCCGCGCGATCGCCGAGAAGCAGCCGGACGTGGTGTTCGTGACCAGCCCGAACAACCCCACCGGCCAGTCCGTCGGGCTCGACGACCTGCGCGCGGTGCTCGACGCCGCGCCGGGTGTGGTGGTCGTCGACGAGGCCTACGTCGAGTTCTCCTCGCGGACCAGCGCCATCGCGCTGATCGCCGAGCACCCGGCCAAGCTGATCGTCAGCCGCACCATGAGCAAGGCGTTCGCGTTCGCCGGTGGTCGGCTCGGCTACCTCGCCGCCGCCCCGGCGGTGATCGAGGCGCTGCTGCTGGTCCGCCTGCCCTACCACCTGTCCGCCCCGACGCAGGCCGCCGCGCGGGCCGCGCTGCGGCACGCCGAGGCCACCCTCGGCTCCGTGAAGGACCTCGTCGACGAGCGAGGTCGGGTCGTCGAAGCGTTGCGCCGCCTGGGTTTCACCCCGGTGGACAGCGACGCCAACTTCGTCCTGTTCGGACCGTTCGCCGAAGCCGACCGCGCCTGGCGGCGGTTCCTGGACCGGGGCGTGCTGATCCGCGACGTCGGCATCCCCGGGCACCTGCGGGTGACCGTGGGCACGCCGGAGGAGAACGACGCGTTCCTGGCCGCCGCCGAGGACGCGGTGGCCGAGATCGCCGCGCAGACCGAGGAGAGCCCGCAGTGAACCACGCCTTCCCGCTCGGCACCCGCACCGCCCGGATCGAGCGCACCACCCGGGAATCCTCGGTGCTCGTGGACCTCGACCTCGACGGCAGCGGCCAGGTCGACATCGACACCTCGGTGCCGTTCTACGACCACATGCTCACCGCGCTGGGCACCCACGGCGCCCTCGACCTCACCGTGAAGTCCAGCGGTGACATCCACATCGACGCCCACCACGTCGTCGAGGACACCGCGATCGTGCTCGGCCAGGCGCTGCGCGAGGCGCTCGGGGACAAGTCGGGCATCCGTCGGTTCGGCGACGCCTGGATCCCGATGGACGAGACCCTGGCGCACGCCGCCGTGGACGCCTCCGGCCGGTCCTACTGCGTGCTCACCGGGGAACCCGAGCAGTACAACAGCTTCACCATCGGCGGGAACTACCCGTTCGTGCTGAACCGGCACGTGTTCGAGTCGATCGCCTTCCACGCGCACCTCAACCTGCACGTGCGGGTGATCCACGGCCGCGACCCGCACCACATCGCGGAGGCCCAGTACAAGGCCATCGCCCGGGCGCTGCGCGCCGCCGTCGAACCGGACCCGCGGTTCGCCGGCGTCGTCCCGTCCACCAAGGGCGCGCTCTGAGCGCGGGCCGGACGCAGATCCGCCCCGGGTAGGCTCGGCGCCATGCGGGACTTCCTACCGATCATCCTGCTCGGCCTCGCCGGGTTCCTCATCGGCGGCGTCTACGCGACGTGGAAGACCGCCCGCGGCCTGTCGATCCTGCTCGGCGTCGCGGCCGTCCTCGCCGTGGCGGGCGGCACCGGCTGGCTCATCTGGGGCTGACCCCGTTCGAGACGTGAGTGAGGGGCACCCTTGCCCCAGTATGTTGGGCAAGGGTGCCCCTCACCTGTTCACGATGGACGGTCCGGGGTGGGAGTGTCACCCTTTCGCGTCGTGAGTGAGGGGCACCCTTGCCCGAGTAACTTGGGCAAGGGTGCCCCTCACCTGGTTCGGCGGGTCACTCGCGGGTGGCGGTGGCCTTGGTGTCCGGGGTGGTGATGGTTTCCGCTGCGGGGGCTTCCGCCGGGGAGGTGCCGGCCGCCTGCTCGTCGGCCTGCTTGCCGTCGCCGCCGTGGCCGTCGTCGGCGAAGGCCTGCTCGTCGAACGGGGCCTTGCCGGCGAAGACCTGCTGCATCTGGCCGCGGTCGATCTCCTTGGTCCACGATCCGATGAGGACGGTCGCCACCGCGTTGCCCGCGAAGTTGGTCAGGGCGCGGGCCTCCGACATGAACCGGTCGATGCCGACGATCATGCCCACGCCGTCGACCAGGTCCGGCCGGTGCGACTGGAGCCCGCCCGCCAGGGTGGCCAGCCCGGCGCCGCTGACGCCCGCCGCCCCCTTCGACGCGATGATCATGAACAGCAGCAGCGAGACCTGCTCGCCGAGGGTCAGCGGATCGCCCATCGCGGCGGCGATGAACAGCGACGCCATCGTCAGGTAGATCGCGGTGCCGTCGAGGTTGAACGAGTAGCCGGTCGGCACCGTGATGCCCACCACCGGCCTGCTGACGCCGAGGTGCTCCATCTTCGCGATCAGCCGCGGCAGCGCGGCCTCCGACGACGAGGTGGACACGATCAGCAGGAACTCGCGGCCCAAGTAGCGGCACAGGGAGAAGATGTTCACCCGGGCGACCGCCCACAGCAGCGGGCCGAGGATCACGAACACGAACAGCAGGCACGTGATGTAGAAGCCGATCATGATCACGGCCAGGCCCTTGAGGGCGTCGACGCCGGTCGCGCCGACCACCGCCGCGATGGCGCCGAACGCGCCGACCGGGGCGACCCACATGACCATCGCCAGGATCTTGAACACCAGGCGCTGGATGTGCTCGATGCCGCGCAGGATCGGCGCGCCCTTCTCACCCAGCGACTGCAGCGCGAACCCGGTCAGCAGCGCGACGAGGAGGGTCTGCAGCACCTCGCCCTCGGTCAGCGACGACACCAGCGTCTGCGGGATGATCCCGAGCAGGAAGTCGGTGGTGCTCTCGGCCTCGCCGCCCGCCTGCTGGGCGCCCTGGCCGCGCAGCTCGTCGGTGAGCTGGAGCCCTTCGCCCGGGTGCAGGACGTTGCCGACGAGCAGGCCGATGACCAGCGCGACGATCGACATCACGACGAAGTAGCCCAGCGCGAGACCGCCGACCTTGCCGACCTTCGCGGCCTGCCGGACGCTGCCGACGCCGAGCACGATCGTGCAGAAGATGACCGGCGAGATCATCATCTTGATCAGGTCGACGAAGCCGGTCCCGAGGGGCTTGAGCGCGGTGCCGAAGTCCGGGGCGAGGAAACCGACGGTGATGCCGCCCAGGACGGCGACGATCACCGCGATGTAGAGATAATGCGTCCGATCTCGACGACGCGGTGTCGCAGCGTCATTGCTAGCCACTGTCACTACTCCTCGTGCGGGTGAAATGAACGCACGGCCGCCGTGTGCCAGGTCACGGCGGGTGCCGGAGAGTGACTATCGGCGCCGAGTATCGTCGGCGTCACGCTTTTGTACATTCTGTTCACGTTCATCTCACGGGTGCGTCATGTCCACTTCCGGCCGAACCGGGCGCGGAGTCGCGGGCTGGAGCCTGGCCCGCCAGCTCTTCGTCCTCCAGGTCGTCGTGGTCGCGGTCGTGGTGCTCGCCGGGACCGGCCTGGCCTGGTTCGACGCCCAGCGCCGGACGCAGCAGAGCGCCCAGGAGCAGGTGCTCCTGGTGGCCCGCGCGCTGGCCGCCCAGCCGGGGGTGCGCGCGGCGATCAGCGGCCCCGACCCGAGCGCGGCGCTGCAACCGATGGCCGAACGGGTGCGGCGGGACACCGGCGTCGAATTCATCACGATCATGTCCCCGGACGGGATCCGGTACAGCCACCCGAACCCGGCCCGGCTCGGGCACCGGTTCCTCGGGCACACCGAGCGCGCCGCGGCGGGCGGCGTGATCGTCGAGACCTACCCGGGCACCCTCGGGCCGTCGGTGCGCGCCGTGGTGCCGGTGCGCGGCGACACCGGCCGGGTGACCGGACTCGTCGCGGTCGGCATCGGGGTCCACGTGCTCAGCGCCGAGCTGCGCGGGCAGGTCACCGCGCTGGTGCTGGTGGCCGTCGCCGCGCTGGCCCTCGGCGGGGTGCTCACCCGGCTGGTCGGCGCCCGGCTGCGGCGGCACACCCACGACCTGCGCCCGGCCGAGCTGAACCGGATGTACGGCTACCACGAGGCGATCCTGCACGCCGTCCGCGAAGGGCTGCTGCTGATCTCCCCGGCGGGCCGCGTGGTGCTGTGCAACGACGGCGCCGCCGCGCTGCTGCCGGTGCCCGACGCGGAGAGCAGGCAGGTCGACGACCTCGGGCTGCCCGACGAGCTCGCCGAGGCGCTGCGGGGCGGCGGCCGGATCCGCGACGAGGTCCACCTCACCGACGACCGGGTGCTGGTGGTCAACGTCTCCCCGGTGCGCAGCGGTGGGCGGGACCTCGGCACCGTGGTCACGCTGCGCGACCACACCGACCTGCAGGCGCTGTCCGGCGAGCTGGACTCGCTGCGCGGGTTCGCCGAGGCGCTGCACGCCCAGGCGCACGAATCGGCCAACCGGCTGCACACGGTCGTGTCGCTGATCGAGCTGGGCCGCACCGAGGAGGCGGTCGCCTTCGCCACCGACGAGCTGGAACTCGCGCAGCGGCTCACCGACCGGCTGGTCGGGGCGGTCGGCGAGCCGGTGCTGGCGGCGCTGCTGCTGGGCAAGACCGCCGAGGCCGCCGAGCGGGGCGTCGAGGTGGTGCTCACCGAGGAGAGCTGGATCGAGGAGCCCGACATCGACTCCGCCGGCCGGATCGACCCCCGCGACCTGGTGACCATCGTCGGCAACCTGGTGGACAACGCGGTGGAGGCGGTGCTCGACGTGCCCGACCCGCGGGTCGAGGTGACGCTGCGCGGCGGCCCCGACGGCCTGCTGCTCCGGGTCGCCGACAACGGGCCCGGGGTGGACGCCGAGGTGGTGCGGCGGATCTTCCACCGCGGCTGGTCGACCAAGCGGGCCGGGCGCGGGCTGGGGCTCGCGCTGGTCGGGCAGCGGGTCCGGCGGCACGGCGGCACGATCGAGGTGCGCGCCGACGGCGGCGCGGTGTTCGAGGTGCGGCTGCCCGCCGCGGAGGTGGCCCGGTGATCTCGGTGCTGGTGGTGGAGGACGACCCGGTGGTCGGCGAGGCGCACGCCACCTACGTCGCGCGGGTCAGCGGGTTCGCCGTGGCCGGGCGGGTGCGCACCGGGCAAGGCGCGCTGCGCTTCGTCGAGCGGACCCCCGTCGACCTGGTGCTGCTGGACCTGCGGCTGCCCGACATGGACGGGCTGCAGGTCGCGCGGGCGCTGCGCACCGCGGGCAGCGACGCCGACGTGATCGCGGTGACCTCCGCGCGGGACCTCAAGGTCGTCCGGGCCGCGGTGTCCAGCGGAGTGGTCCAGTACCTGCTCAAACCGTTCACCTTCGCCGCCATGCGGGAGAAGCTGGAGCACTACGCGCGGTTCCGGGCCAGCTTCGAGCACGACCGGGACGCCAGCGGGCAGGGCGAGATCGACCGCGCCTTCGCCGCGCTGCGCGAGATCGACCGCAGCTCGCTGCCCAAGGGGATGAGCGAGGAGACGCTGGCCGCGGTCGTCGCCGCCCTCCGCGCGGAACCCGGGGGCGCGGCCGCCGGGGCGGTCGGCACCACCGCGGGGGTCTCCCGGGTCACCGCCCGCCGCTACCTGGAGTACCTGGTGGACACCGGGGTGGCCGAGAGGCGGCCGCAGTACGGGGGGCCAGGGAGGCCAGAGATGGCCTACCGGTGGGTGGGGGAGGAGTAGTTGTCGGCGGCCTTCTCGTCTGGAGGGTGTTCGTGGTCCGGTTGCGTAGGGGTGCCGGTGGCGGAACCTCAGCGGCCTTCTCGCTCCGGGCGCCCTTCCTCATGTACCAACCACGTACACAGCGTCAGGGCGTCCTCGCGAGAAGGCCGCTGAGAACCCGCGGCGGTGCCAGTGGCGAGGGTGGGGTAGTGCGGAAGCGGCTTCGCCGCTTGCCTGACGGTGGTTGCGTGGGTTTCGGCGCTCGCGCGTTCTGGCTACGTCTGCCGGGAGTCGGCTGCGGGGCGTAGGAGTGGGGCTCCCGGGCCGCGTTCGGCCCAGCGGTCGTCCGGGTTCTGCAGGGCGCAGGAGCGCAGCGAGAGGCAGCCGCAGCCGATGCAATCGGTGAGGTGGTCGCGGAGCCGTTGCAGGCCGTCGATGCGGGCGTCGAGCTCGTCGCGCCAGCGCCGGGAGAGCCGCGCCCAGTCCGCCTTGGTCGGCGCGTGGTCGGCGGGCAGCGTGGCCAGCGCCTCGGTGATCTGCTCCAGGCTCAGCCCGACGCGTTGCGCGGACCGGATGAAGGCCAGCCGCCGCAGCACGTGCCGCTGGTAGCGGCGCTGGTTCCCGGTGGTGCGGGTGGTCGAGATCAGCCCGCGTTGCTCGTAGAACCGCAGCGCGGTCTGGGCCACGCCGCTGCGGTGGGCGACCTCTCCGATGGTCAGCAGTCCCGATCGCGTCGACACCCGGTCAGCGTAGCAGCCTTGACTTCGAGTTAGCTCGAAGTATCAGCCTGGGTTCATGACCACTTCGACCACCGGATACGCCGCGCTCGGCCCGCTGCTGAGCGCCATGACCGGCGACGAGAAGCACTCCGCCGCGGCGACGTCCACGTTGGACGTGCTCTGGGTCCTCTACGACCGGGTCCTCGACGTCGCCCCGGACCGGGTGGACGACCCGGACCGCGACCGCTTCCTGCTCTCCAAGGGCCACGGGCCGATGGCCTACTACGCGGTGCTGGCCGAGAAGGGCTTCGTGCCGCCCGAGGTCCTCGGCCGCTGGGGCGAGTTCGACTCCCCGCTGGGCTTCCACCCGGACCGGGTGCTGGTGCCCGGGGTGGAGATCGGCAGCGGCTCGCTCGGCCACGGACTGCCGCTGGCCGTCGGCACCGCCCTCGGGCTCCGCGCCCGGGGCAGGCACCGGCCCCGGGTGGTGGTGCTGGTCGGCGACGCCGAGCTCGACGAGGGCAGCAACCACGAGGCCATCGCGGTGGCCGGGCGCTTCGGGCTGGAGCGGCTCACCACCGTCGCGGTGGACAACCGCTCCGCCAGCCACGGCTGGCCAGGCGGCATCGCCGAGCGCTTCGCCCGCGAGGGGTGGGCCACCGCCACCGTCGACGGCCGCGACCACGACGCCCTGGCCACCGCGCTGCTGGCCGAGCACCCCGGCCGACCGCTCGCGGTCGTGGCCGAGGTCGAATCCGAGGAGGACGACCGATGATCACCATGCGCGAGACCTTCACCGAGATCACCAGCGCCGCGCTGGACGAGGACGAGCGGCTGGCCGTGGTGCTGGCCGACATCTCCGCCGACCGGTTCACCGGAGCCGCCGCCCGGCACCCGCACCGGGTGCTCAACGTCGGCATCCGGGAGCAGGCGATGGTCGGCGTGGCCGGCGGCCTGGCGCTGACCGGGCTGCGCCCGATCGTGCACACCATCGTCCCGTTCCTGGTGGAACGGCCGTTCGAGCAGCTCAAGCTCGACCTCAACCACCAGGGCGTCGGGGCCGTGCTGGTCGGGACCGGCGCGTCCTACGACTACCCGTCGGCCGGCCGCACCCACATGGGTCCCGGTGACGTCGCGCTGCTGGACACGCTGCCCGGCTGGACCGTGCACGTGCCGGGCCACCCCGACGAGGTGGCGCCGCTGCTGCGCTCGGCCCTGCGCGGCGACGACCTGGTGTACCTGCGGTTGTCGGACCGGGTGAACGACGCCGCGCTGGGCGTCGGGCCGGGCTGGCAGCGGGTCCGCCGGGGCGGTCGGGGCGTGGTGCTCGCCGTGGGGCCGATGCTGCGGCCGGTGCTGGCCGCGACGGCGCTGCTGGACGTCACCGTGCTCTACACCCCCACGATCCGGCCGTTCGACGGCGCCGGGCTGCGGGCCGCGGTGCACGACGCGGCGCCGGCGGTGGTGCTCGTCGAGCCCTACCTCAGCGGCACCTCGTCCGCGCAGGTCGGCGAGGCGCTGGCGGACCTGCCGCACCGGATCCGGGCGCTGGGCGTGCGGCGCGACCGGGAGCTGCGCGCCTACGGCACCTCCGACGAGCACGAAGCGGCGCACGGCCTCGGTCCGGCCGCCCTGGCGGGCACCATCGGCGCCTTCCTCGGCGGGTGAGGCCGGGTGTGGTGCGACGCATGGGCGGGGGCACCGGCGCCCGGCGGTAACCTGGAGCCGTGGCACGAGTCGTCATCTTGGACTACGGATCAGGCAACCTCCGCTCCGCCGAGCGCGCGCTGGAACGCGCCGGGGCCGACGTGGAGGTGACCGCGGACCATCGTGCCGCCGCCGAGGCCGACGGCCTGGTGGTCCCGGGGGTCGGTGCCTTCGCCGCGTGCATGGAGGGACTGCTGGCGGTCGGCGGTGACCGGATCATCGACAAGCGGCTGGCCGGGGATCGCCCGGTGCTGGGCATCTGCGTCGGGATGCAGGTGCTGTTCGACCGGGGCGTCGAGCACGACCAGGCGGCCGACGGCTGCGGGCAGTGGCCGGGCACCGTCGAGCGGCTGCGCGCCGACGTGCTGCCGCACATGGGCTGGAACGAGGTCCAGGCCCCCGCCGACAGCGTGCTGTTCGCCGGGATGGACCCGGGGACCCGGTTCTACTTCGTGCACTCCTACGGGGTCCGCCGGTGGGAGCTGGCGCCCGCGGAGCCGCTCGCGCCGCCCCGGGTGACCTGGGCCGAGCACGGCGAGCCGTTCGTCGCCGCGGTGGAGAACGGGGCGCTGATGGCCACCCAGTTCCACCCGGAGAAGTCCGGTGCGGCCGGGGCCGCGCTGCTGGCCAACTGGCTGCGCTCGCTGTGAGCACCTGAGCCCGGCCACCTCGCGCGCGGACCGCGGAGAACCGCGGCGGTGCGGGCCGCGGGTCAGCGGCTCGCGCGGGACGGGACGCGCCGCGCGGCGATCCGCCGCTGCCGTCGGCCAGGCGGCTCGGCCACCGGGACACCGCCGGCGGCAGCCCCTGCCCGGGCGAACTCCCAGGCCCCGCGACCGTGGAGGACGCCGGTTTCGTAGGGTTGGGGGGTGACTTTCACCCTCCTCCCCGCTGTTGACGTCGCCGACGGCCAGGCCGTGCGCCTGGTGCAGGGCGCGGCCGGTACCGAGACCTCCTACGGCGAGCCGCTGGAGGCGGCCCTGGCCTGGCAGCGCGCCGGCGCGGAGTGGATCCACCTGGTCGACCTGGACGCGGCCTTCGGCCGCGGCTCCAACCGCGAGCTGCTGGCCGAGGTGACCGGGAAGCTCGACGTGGACGTGGAGCTCTCCGGCGGCATCCGGGACGACGCCTCGCTGGAGGCGGCGCTGGCCACCGGCTGCCGCCGGGTGAACCTGGGCACCGCCGCGCTGGAGGACCCGGAGTGGGCCGACCGGGTCGTCGCGACCTACGGCGACCGGGTCGCGGTCGGGCTCGACGTGCGCATCACCGAGCAGGGCCACCGGCTCGCCGCGCGCGGCTGGACCAAGGACGGCGGCGACCTGTGGGAGGTGCTGGCCCGGCTCGACGCCGCGGGCTGCCGCCGCTACGTCGTCACCGACGTCAGCAAGGACGGCACCCTGCGCGGGCCGAACATCGAGCTGCTGCGCGCGGTCTGCGCCCGCACCGACGCCCCGGTGATCGCCTCCGGCGGCGTGTCCAGCGTGGACGATCTCGTCGCGCTGTCCCGGCTGGCCCCCGAGGGCGTGGAGGGCTCGATCGTCGGCAAGGCGCTCTACGCGGGCAACTTCACCCTGGAAGAAGCGCTCGCCGCCGTCCGCTGACCCCGACGTGAACTGGGTGAGGGGCACCCTTGCCCGAGCAACGGTTCTTTCAGAATGCGGCGGAGCCGCATGCGGTGAGGCCGTCAGCTTGCACCGCGGCGGGTTCTCAGCGGTCTTCTCGCGAGGACAGCCGTGACGCCGTGTACGTGTTTGGTACATCAGGAGCGGCTCCCGGAGCGAGAAGGCCGCTGAGGTTCCGCCACCCGCACCGCCACGCAGATCATCGGCGAAAGCGGTTCTAAGGTGCCCCGCACCCACGTCCCGAACGGGTGGCGGGTGCTGGGTGGCGGGGGGTGTCTACGCTGGAGGCATGGCCGTCGCGGTGCGTGTGATCCCCTGCCTTGACGTCGATCAGGGTCGGGTCGTCAAGGGCGTCAACTTCACCGACCTGCGGGACGCGGGCGATCCCGTCGAGCTGGCCCGGGCCTACGACGCCGAGAGCGCCGACGAGCTGACCTTCCTCGACGTCACCGCTTCCTCCGGGGAGCGCGAGACGACCTACGACGTGGTCCGCCGCACCGCCGAGCAGGTGTTCATCCCGCTCACCGTGGGCGGCGGCGTGCGCAGCCCCGACGACATCGACCGCCTGCTGCGCGCCGGGGCCGACAAGGTGAGCCTGAACACCGCCGCCATCGCCCGCCCGGAGCTGCTGCGGGAGTCCGCGCAGCGCTTCGGCGCGCAGTGCGTGGTGCTGTCGGTGGACGCCCGCCGGGTGCCGGAGGGCGGCGAGCCGACGCCGTCGGGCTTCGAGGTCACCACGCACGGCGGCCGTCGCGGCACCGGCATCTGCGCCGTGGAGTGGGCCGCCCGCGGCCAGGAGCTCGGCTCCGGCGAGATCCTGCTCAACTCGATGGACGCCGACGGCACCAAGGCCGGGTTCGACCTGGAGATGATCCGCGCGGTGCGCGAGGTGGTCGAGGTGCCGCTGATCGCCAGCGGCGGTGCCGGGGCCGTCGAGCACTTCGCCCCCGCGGTGCGCGCCGGGGCCGACGCGGTGCTGGCCGCCAGCGTCTTCCACTTCGGCCAGTTGCGCCTCGGCGAGGTCAAGGACGCCTTGCGCGCGGAAGGGATCACGGTCCGGTGAGCGAACTCGACCCGGCCGTCGCCGGACGGCTCAAGCGCGGTGCCGACGGGCTGTTCCCCGCGGTGGCGCAGGAACGCGGCACCGGGCAGGTGCTGATGCTGGCGTGGATGGACGACGAGGCGCTGCACCGGACGCTGACCACCCGGCGCGGCACCTACTACTCCCGCAGCCGCGGCGAGCACTGGGTGAAGGGCGCCACCTCCGGGCACGTCCAGCACGTGCACGAGGTGCGGCTGGACTGCGACGGCGACACCGTGCTGCTCATCGTCGACCAGGAGGGCGCCGCCTGCCACACCGGCGACCACACCTGCTTCGACGCCGACGTGCTGCTCGCGCCGGAGGGCTGATCAGCCCGGCACGTCGCTCAGGTCCCCGGTGAGGTAGCGCTGCAGGTTCGGGGCGATCGCCGCGACCACCACGTCGTGCTCCGCCGAGGCCAGCGGCTCCAGCCGGACGACGTAGCGGACCAATCCCAGGCCCACGATCTGCGTGCCGCACAGCGAGGCCCGCAGCGCCGGCCGGTCGGAGCCCAGCGCCTCGGTCACCCTGGCGAACACCGCCGTGCTGATCAGCTCCTTGAGCATGGTGACCGCGGTCTCGTGGGTGGCGATGCTGCGCACCAGCGCCACGAACTCGCCGCCGCCCGCGTCGTCCCACACCGCCAGGAACCGCCGCACCATCCGCTCGCCGAGCCGCTCCGGGTCGCCCTCCAGCAGCGCCGGAATCACCACCGCCGGGTCGAACGGCAGCGCGATGGCGGCGGCGAACAGGCCCTCCTTGCCGCCGAACCAGTGGTTGACCATCGCCGGGTCCACCCCGGCGCGGGCCGCGAGGGCGCGCACCGTGGCGCCGTCGTAGCCCTGCTCGGCGAACTCCGCGCGCGCCGCGGTCAGCAGCGCGGACCGGGTGTCCTCCCCGCCGCGGCGCCGTCCGCGCCGCTTGGGCGTGCCGTTGCTCACCGGTCCATCCTCGCCGGTGGCGGGCGGGAGGGGCAAAGCACGGGTCCTCGCCGACCGGCCCCGGCTGCGCGGCACAATGTCGGGCATGGTCGGCGACGGTGATTTCGGCAGTGCGAGCCCAGGACGTGCGGAGTTCCGCGAGCTGGCCGCGGGGCGGCGGGTGATCCCGGTGGTGCGGCGGCTGCTCGCGGACGACGAGACCCCCCTGGGCGTCTACCGCAAGCTCGCGGGCGACTGCCCCGGGACGTTCCTGTTCGAGTCCGCGGAGAACGGCCGCTCCTGGTCCCGCTGGTCGTTCGTCGGGGTGCGCAGCGCCGCCGCGCTGACCGTCAAGGACGGCGTCGCGCACTGGACCGGCACGCCGCCGGTCGGGCTGCCCAGCGGGGGCGACCCGCTGGAGGCGCTGCGCGAGTCGGTCCGGTTGCTGCAGACCGAGCCGCTGCCCGGGATGCCGCCGCTGACCGGCGGGATGGTCGGCTACCTCGGCTACGACATCGTCCGCAGGCTGGAACGGCTGCCCGACCTCACCGAGGACGACCTGCGGCTGCCCGAGATGGTGATGCTGCTGGCCACCGACCTCGCTGCGCTGGACCACCACGAGGGCACCATCACCCTCATCGCCAACGCCGTGAACTGGGACGACAGCCCGGAGCGGGTGGACGCCGCCTACGACGACGCGGTTCGCAGGCTCGACGACATGACCGAGCGGCTGTGCACCCCGGCGCCGCCGACCGTGGCCGTCCTGTCCGCCGCGAGCCCCGACTTCGAGCGCCGCCGCAGCCCCGAGGAGCACCACGCGGCGGTGGAGCGGGCGAAGGAGGCGATCCGGGACGGCGAGGCGTTCCAGGTCGTCGTCTCGCAGCGCTTCCAGATGTCCACCAGCGCCGACTCGCTGGACATCTACCGGGTGCTGCGCACCACCAACCCGAGCCCGTACATGTACCTGCTGCGGATGGAGGCACCCGACGGCGGCACCCCGTTCGACATCGTCGGCTCCAGCCCGGAATCGCTGGTGACGGTGCGCGACGGGCAGGCCACCACGCACCCGATCGCCGGGACCCGCTGGCGGGGAGCCGACGAGGACGAGGACGCGCTGCTGGAGAAGGAGCTCATCAACGACGAGAAGGAGCGCGCCGAGCACCTGATGCTCGTCGACCTCGGCCGCAACGACCTGGGCCGGGTGTGCCGACCGGGCTCGGTGCACGTGGTGGACTTCTTCCGGATCGAGCGCTACAGCCACGTGATGCACATCGTCTCCACGGTCACCGGGCGGCTCGCCGACGACCGCACCGCCTTCGACGCGGTGACCGCCTGCTTCCCGGCGGGCACGCTCTCCGGCGCGCCCAAGCCCCGGGCGCTGGAGCTCATCGAGGAGCTGGAGCCGACCCGGCGGGCCCAGTACGGCGGCGTCGTGGGCTACCTGGACTTCGCCGGGGACGCCGACACCGCCATCGCCATCCGCACCGCCCTGGTCCGCGACGGCACGGCTTACGTGCAGGCCGGCGGCGGTATCGTGGCCGATTCGGACCCGGTCGCGGAGGACCGGGAGTGCCTGAACAAGGCGCGCGCGGTGCTCAACGCGGTCGCCACCGCCGAAACCCTGCGCAGCCCCCGCGGATCGGAGGAGACGGTTGACCACCGAGCCACGCTCTGAGCGCCCGCGCCCGTCCAAGCGCCTGCTGTGGTCGGTGGTGCTGCTGATGCTGCTCGGCGCCGGCCTGCTGTGGGCCGCCGGGTCGGTCGAGTGGGCCAGCCAGGCGTTCCGGCTCCAGTTCGGCGGGGAGCGCCGGGTCGGCGCCTCGGGCGGTGACGTGCGCCCCGAGCTGGTGCCGCTGGCGCTGGCCGGGCTCGCCGCGGTCGCCGCGGTGCTGGCCACCGGCGGCTGGCTGCGCCGGGTCATCGGCGCGCTGGTCGTCGTCGCAGGCGGGCTGCTGGTCTACCGGGCGGTGGGGCAGATCGATTTCGGCTGGTTCGCCGGCACCGGGCCCGGCCTGCCGCCCGGCAGCACGCCGATCGGCGAGCCCAGCCTGAGCCCGATCGGCCCGCTGCTGATGTCGGTCGGCTCCGTGGTGCTGCTCGGCGCCGGGCTGCTCGTGGTGCTGCGCGGCGGGCGGATGCCCGCGATGGGCGCCAAGTACGCCGCGCCGGGCGAGCAGCGCGCCACCGTCTCGCTCGATCCGCAGCGGCGGATGTGGGATGAGTTGGATGAAGGAAGGGACCCGACCGAAGACCGCTGAGTCATTTTGGTGTGGTGGTCCCGTTGCGTAGGGGTGCAAGTGGCGGGACCTCAGCGGCCTTCTCGTCGGGAAGAGGTGTGGTGGTCGCGTTGGTGCGGTGCCGGTGGCGGAACCTCAGCGGCCTTCTCGCTCCGGGCGCCCTTCCTCATGTACCAACCACGTACACAGCGTCAGGGCGTCCTCGCGAGAAGACCGCTGAGAACCCGCGGCGGTGCCAGTTGCGAGGGTGGGGCAAGGCGGAAGCGGCTTCGCCGCTTGCCTGACGGTGGTTCCCGCTTGTGCGTGCGTGGGCACGCGGCTTCGCCGCTCGCCTGGTGGTGGTGCCGGTGGTGCTCGTGGGGGGTTGTTCATAGGTGAGGGGCACCCTTGTCCCGGTTACTTGGGCAAGGGGGCCCCTCACATGGTTCTCGAACGGGTGAGGGGCTCCTGGGCGGGTGGGGCTGCCCGCTTCGCCCGGTTCGGTCGGATTCGGTGCCGGGGGGCTCGTTCACCTCGTCGGGGTCGTCTTCGGGGTGCCGGGTTCGTCGGCGGGCGTCCTGGCAAGTGCGGAAGGTCCTTGCTGCGCTGGGACGTTGGGCCGCCCCCTTGGTAGGACCGGTCCGCGGGCGGGTTTAGCATCGGATGAGCGACGGCACGGCGGGAAGGGGAGTGTCGTGATCGAGCGCGATGCGTTCAGCCGCGCGACGTCGCGGGTGCGTGTTCGGGGCATGACCTGCGAGGTGTTCGCGTGAGCGTTCTGGATTCCATCATCGAAGGCGTCCGCGAGGACATGGCGGTCCGCGAGGCGGCCGTCTCCTTCGACGAGATCAAGCAGCGGTCGGCGGCGGCGCCGCCACCGCACGACGTGCTCGCCGCGTTGCGGGCACCGGGCGTCGGCGTCATCGCCGAGGTCAAGCGGCGCAGCCCGTCCAAGGGCGAGCTGGCCGAGATCGGCGAACCGCAGGACCTGGCGGCCGACTACGCCGAGGCCGGGGCCCGGGTGATCAGCGTGCTGACCGAGCAGCGCCGCTTCGGCGGGTCGTTGGCGGACTTCGACGCGGTGCGGGAACGGGTGCCGGGCACGCCGATCCTGCGCAAGGACTTCGTCGTCAGCCCGTACCAGGTGCACGAGGCGCGGGCGCACGGCGCGGACATGGTGCTGCTCATCGTGGCGGCGCTGGAGCAGAACGCGCTGGAGGCGTTGCTGGACCGGGTCGAGTCCCTCGGCATGACGGCGCTGGTCGAGGTGCACACCGCCGAGGAGGCCGACCGGGCGCTGGAGGCCGGTGGGAAAGTCATTGGCATCAACGCCCGCAACCTGCATACCCTCGAGGTGGACCGGGACGTGTTCGGCCGGATCGCCCCGGGGCTTCCGGTGGACATCCTCAAGGTCGCCGAGTCCGGGGTGCGCGGTCCGAGCGACCTGATGGCCTACGCCGGGTCCGGTGCCGATGCGGTGCTGGTCGGCGAGGGCCTGGTGACCAGCGACAACCCGAAATCGGCGGTCACCCAGCTCGTGACGGCGGGATCGCACCCGGCGTGCCCGCGACCGAGCCGGTGACCCGGCGGCCGGGCCGGTAGGCTCCGGACCAAGATCGATTCGGGCGGGTGTCCGGTGGTGGGCGCCCGCCCGGCTCCGTTGTGGGCGTCCGCCCGCAGGACAGGAGGCTTCGCATGACCGGTAGCGGTGCGGAAACCGCTCGCGCGCACCGTCCCAGCAGGCCCGTGCCCGAGGGGCACGACCCGGACGAGCGCGGGCACTTCGGTGCCTACGGCGGCCGGTTCATGCCCGAGGCGCTGATCGCCGCGCAGGACGAGCTGGCGGCCGAGTACGCCAAGGCGCAGGCCGACCCGGCGTTCGTCGACGAGCTGAACCGGCTGCTGCGCGACTACGCGGGGCGGCCGTCCCTGCTCACCGAGGCCCGGCGGTTCGCCGAGCACGCGGGCGGCGCGCGGATCCTGCTCAAGCGCGAGGACCTCAACCACACCGGCTCGCACAAGATCAACAACGTGCTGGGGCAGGCGTTGCTGGTCAAGCGGATGGGCAAGCGGCGGGTCATCGCCGAGACCGGCGCGGGCCAGCACGGCGTGGCCACCGCCACCGCCTGCGCGCTGCTCGGCCTGGACTGCGTGGTCTACATGGGCGAGGTCGACACCCGGCGGCAGTCGCTCAACGTGGCGCGGATGCGGCTGCTGGGCGCCGAGGTGATCCCGGTGGCCACCGGTTCGGCCACGCTCAAGGACGCGATCAACGAGGCGCTGCGCGACTGGGTGACCAACGTCGACGACACGCACTACCTGCTGGGCACGGCGGCGGGCGCGCACCCGTTCCCGGTGATGGTCCGCAACTTCCACCGGGTGATCGGCGAGGAGGCCCGCGAGCAGGCGTTGGCGCTGGCCGGTCGGCTGCCCGACGCGGTCGCGGCCTGCGTGGGCGGCGGGTCCAACGCGATCGGCATCTTCCACGGCTTCATCGACGACCCGGAGGTCCGGCTGGTCGGCTTCGAGCCCGCCGGCCACGGCATCGAGTCCGGCGAGCACGGCGCCACGCTGACCGCGGGGATCCCCGGCACGCTGCACGGCGCCCGGTCCTACCTGCTCCAGGACGACGACGGCCAGATCGCCGAGGCGTACTCGATCTCGGCCGGGCTGGACTACCCGGGCGTCGGGCCCGAGCACTCCTACCTCAAGGACTCCGGCCGCGCCGAGTACCACTCGGTCAGCGACGACGAGGCGATGCGGGCGTTCCAGCTGCTCTCCCGCACCGAAGGCATCATCCCGGCGATCGAGTCGGCGCACGCCCTGGCCGGCGCGCTGCGGCTGGGCCAGGAGCTCGGGCCGGAGGGCGTCATCGTGGTGAGCCTGTCCGGGCGCGGCGACAAGGACATGGATACCGCGGCCACCTACTTCGGGCTGGTCGACGAGGAGGAGGCGCGGTGAACCTCGACGAGGTCTTCCAGCGGTGCAAGCAGGAGCAGCGGGCGGCGCTGATCGGCTACCTGCCCGCCGGCTACCCGACGGTGGACGGGTCGGTCGAGCTGCTCGACGGGATGCTCGCGGGCACCGGTGACCGGCCGGGCTGCGACGTCGTGGAGGTCGGCATCCCGTTCTCCGACCCGGTGATCGACGGCCCGACCATCCAGGCCGCCGCCACGACCGCGCTGCGCGCCGGGTTCCGGGTGCGCGACCTGTTCGACGTCGTCTCCGCCGTCGCCGAGCGCGGCGGGCACGCCGTGGTGATGACCTACTGGAACCCGGTGCACCGCTACGGCGTGTCGGCCTTCGCCCGCGACCTCAAGGCGGCCGGGGGGCTCGGCGTGATCACCCCGGACCTGATCCCGGACGAGGCCGACGAGTGGGCCGCGGCCTCCGAGGAGCACGGCCTGGACCGGATCTACCTGGTCGCGCCCTCGTCCACCGAGGAGCGGCTGGCGATGACCGCCAAGGCCAGCTCCGGCTTCGTCTACGCGACCTCGGTGATGGGCGTCACCGGTGCCCGCGACTCGGTCGGCGCGGCGGCCGCCGGGCTGGTGGACCGCACCCGCGCGCACACCGACCTCCCGGTGGGCGTGGGCCTGGGCGTGCGCACCCGCGAGCACGCCGCCGAGGTGGCCGGGTTCGCCGACGCGGTGATCGTCGGTTCGGCCTTCGTCTCCGCCGCCGAGCGGGAGGGCCGGGACGGCGTCGCACGGCTGGCCGCGGACCTTGCCGACGGCGTGCGCGGGCGCTGAGGACGTCGGGTTCCGCGCGGCGGCGGCGGTTCGCCTGAGCGGCCGCCACCGGCACCGCCGCCGAGCGGGGGCGGTGCCGGGCCCGTCACCCACCGGCCCTCACCCACCACCGGTACCGGGTGACCGGACCGCTACGGTGGTGGCCGTGAGCGCCTCGGTCGCCGCCTCGGCGAGTACCCATCTGGCCACGATCCCGAGCCCGCCCCAGGGGGTGTGGTACCTCGGGCCGATCCCGCTGCGCGCCTACGCGCTGTGCATCATCGCGGGCATCATCGTCGCGGTCTGGTGGGGCAGCCGCCGCTGGGTGGCGCGCGGTGGTCGCGAGGGCACCGTCGTCGACATCGCGGTGTGGGCGGTGCCGTTCGGGCTGATCGGCGGTCGCCTGTACCACGTCGCGACCGACTGGCACAAGTACTTCGGCGAGGGCCGCAACCCGCTGGACATCTTCCGGATCTGGGAGGGCGGACTCGGCATCTGGGGCGCGGTGGCGCTCGGCGCGGTCGGCGCCTGGATCGGCTGCCGCCGCCGGGGCATCCCGCTGCCCGCCTTCGCCGACGCCATCGCCCCGGGCCTGGTGCTGGCCCAGGCGATCGGGCGGCTCGGCAACTGGTTCAACCAGGAGCTCTACGGGGCGCCGACGGACGTGCCGTGGGGCCTGGAGATCTACCGCCGGATCGACCCGGAGACGGGGCTGGCCGATCCGATCGCCGGCGTCGCCCTGGACCAGACGCCGATCGTCGTGGTGCACCCGACGTTCCTCTACGAGCTGCTGTGGAACGTCGGCGTCTGCCTGCTCGTGGTGTGGGCCGACCGCCGGTTCCGGATGGGGCGCGGCCGGGTCTTCGCGCTCTACGTCGCGGGCTACACGGCCGGTCGGGTGTGGATCGAGATGATGCGCACCGACGCCGCCACGTTGGTGTTCGGCGTCCGGATCAACGTGTTCACCTCCATCGCGGTGCTGCTCGCCGCGCTGGCCTACCTGCTGCTGGTGCGCGGTGGCCGGGAGGACCCCGCGCTGCTGTGGGGCACCCGCGGCGACTCCTCCGACGGGACGTCGGAGCCCGCGCCGGACGACGGCGCGGAGCGGGCCGCCCGGGACGACGAGGCCGCCCGGGACGACGGGTCTTCGCGGGACGACGGGTCTTCACCGGAGGAGAAGGCCGACGGCGGTGGCGCGGAGCGCACCGACGAGGGCGGGCAGCGAGAGGAGTCGGCGGACACCGACCGCCGATCGCGCTAGGCCGGGCCCTCAGCCGCCGAGCGCCGCGGACAGGCGTCCGGCGGCGTCGGCGACTTCCGCGACGACGGGTTCCAGCGCGTCCGGCGGCAGCCGGAACACCGGCGCCGAGACGTTGAGCGCGGCGACCACCGCGCCCCGGAAGTCGCGCACCGGCGCGGCCACCGCGACCAGCCCGGGTTCGTACTCCTCGGCCGCCACGACGTGCCCGGCCGCGCGTTCGGCGCGCACCCGGCGCAGCAGGGCGGGCAGGTCGCGCGGCGCCCGGTCGGTGCCGGGCAGCGGAGCGTCGCCCAGCACCTCGGCGAGCTCGGCGTCGGACAACCCGGTCAGCAGCGCCCGGCCGCTGGAGGTGCAGCTCAGCGGGGTCGTGCGCCCGATCCACTCGTGCGCCTGCAACGCCCGACCCGGCCGCTCGGTGAGCACCGTGACGGCCGTGTCCGCGCCGCGCACGGTCAGGTAGGCGGCTTCGCCGAGCCGCCGGACCAGCCCGCGCAGCACCTCCGGCGCCTGGTGCAGCAGCCGTTCGTCCCCGGCTTGCCCGGCCAGGGCGAACAGGCCCCAGCCCAGCCGGTAGGACAGGTCCGCGTCGCGTTCGGCGAACCCCGCCTCGGCGAGCACCTTCAACGTCCGGGAGACCTGCGTCTTCTCCTTGCCGAGCGCTTCGGCGACGTCCTGGACCCGCATCGGTCCCGCCCCCAGCGCCCGCAGCACTTCCAGCGCCCGGTGGACGCTGCTCAGCCCTTCGCTCACCCGATCATTCTGCGGCATCGCGTGCGCATGGAGCAACTGGCGTTGCCGCATGGGCGCGGTCCTGCCTACGGTCGACGGCATGTGCGGAATAGCTGCTCAACACCGGACCGATTCGACCCCCGACCTGGACGCGGGCACCCGGATGCTCCTCGCCTTGGCGCACCGGGGTCCTGACGACAGCGACCACCGGACCGTCGGCGAGCACGCCTGGCTGGGGCACACCCGGCTGTCCATCGTCGACCTCGACGGCGGCAGGCAGCCGCTGACCGCCCCGGACGGGTGGTCGCTGGTCTGCAACGGCGAGATCTACAACCACGAGCAGGTGCGTGCGGAGCTCGGCGGCGCGGTCTTCGGCACCGCGTCGGACAGCGAGGCCGCGCTCGCCCTGCTGCGCACCGGCGGACCGGCCGAGCTGCACCGGCTGCGCGGGATGTGGGCGCTGTGCGCGGCGGCGCCGGACGGGCGGTTCGTGGCCGCCCGCGACCCGCTCGGCATCAAGCCGCTGTACTGGGCCCGCCGCGGCGCGGCGGTCCACTTCGCCTCCGAGCTGCGGGCGTTCCCCGCCGAGGTGCAGGACGCGGTGGAGTCGTTCCCACCCGGCTGCTACTGGACTCCGGAGGCGGGCGTGGTCCGCTTCGCGACGGCGGTCCCGGCGGCCGACCCGGCGGTGTGGGAGGGCATCGCCCCGGAGGTCGCGGAGAAGGCCACCCGCGAGGCGCTGGTCGACTCGGTGCGGCGGCACCTGATGGCCGACGTCGAGGTCGGCGTGTTCCTGTCCGGCGGGCTGGACTCCAGCCTGGTCGCGGCCATCGCCGCCGAGCACTGCGCCGAGCGGGGTCGGCGGCTCAAGACCTTCGCCGTCGGCACCGAGGGCTCGGCGGACCTGCTCGCCGCCCGCGCCGCCGCCGAGCACCTGGGCACCGAGCACCACGAGGCGGTGTTCACCGCACGCGAGGCGATCGAGGTGCTGGACGAGGTCGTGGCCTCGGTGGAGTCCTTCGACGCCAGCCTGATCCGCAGCGCGGTGCCCAACTGGTTCCTCAGCGAGCTGGCTTCCCGGCACGTCAAGGCCGTGCTGACCGGGGAGGGCGCCGACGAGCTGTTCGCCGGGTACTCCTACTACCACGCCGAGCACGCCACCGGCCTCGACGCGGAGCTGGTCCGGACCCTGGAGGAGCTGCACGGGCTGAACCTGCAGCGCTGCGACCGGGTCACCATGGCCCACGGCCTGGAGGCGCGGGTGCCGTTCCTGGACGCCGAGGTCATCGCGCACGCCACCGCGCTGCCCGCGGCGTACAAGGCGCTGGAACCGGACGGGATGGAGAAGGGCCACCTGCGGCGGGCGTTCACCGGCTGGCTGCCGGAGGAGCTGCTGTGGCGGCGCAAGGAGCAGTTCGGCACCGGCAGCGGCGCGCAGGACCTGCTCTCGCCGTACTGGGCGGACCGCGTCCCGGACGCCGACCTCGCCGCCGCCGCGGACGCCCTCGGCGTGCGCACCAAGGAGGAGCTGGCCTACTACCGGGTGTTCCGCCGAGCCCTCCCGGCGGTCCGCCCGGACCGGGTCCTCACCCGCTTCGCCACCGCCTGACCGGTCCCACATCCCGGACACCACCCGAACGGGAGCTGAGTGAGGGGCACCCTGTACCAAGTAACTGGGTACAGGGTGCCCCTCACTCAGTTCACATCGTGGGACGGGTGGGGGCGATGACCGGGGAACCGTCGGCGTTGCGGAGCACGGCGACCCGCGCGCTGTAGCGCTCGGCGAGCGTCGCCGGGGTGAGCACCTCCGCCGGGGTGCCCTCGGCGGCGACCCGGCCCTCGTCGAGCAGCAGCAGCCGCTCGGCGTACTGCCCGGCCAGCGTCAGGTCGTGCAGCGTCGTGACGACCGTGGTGCCCAGCTCGTGCCGCAGCTCGTCGACCAGGTCGAGCAGGGCCTGGGCGTGCCCGACGTCGAGCCCGGTGGTGGGCTCGTCGAGCAGCAGCACCCCGGCCCGCTGGGCCAGCGCCCGGGCCAGCACCGCCCGCTGCTGCTCGCCGCCGGAGAGGGTGGTCAGCGGGCGGTCGGCGAGCCGGGTCAGGTCGAGCCGCTCCAGCAGCGCGCCCACCACCGCGACGTCGCTCGGCCCCTCCCGGCCCAGCACGCCGAGGTGCGGGGTGCGGCCCAGCAGCACGTAGTCGGTGACGGTCAGGCCGAGGGGCAGCTGCGGGATCTGCGGGGCGTACCCCAGCGCCCGGGCCCGTTCCCGCCTGCTCAGCGAACTCAGCGCCCGCCCGTCGACGAACACCCGCCCGCGGTGCCGGACCACCCCGGTCAGCGCCTTGAGCAGCGTCGACTTGCCCGAACCGTTGGGGCCGATGACCGCCAGCCAGCCGCCGGAGCCCACCGTGGTCGTCACCCCGGAGACCACGGTGCCGCGCCGGTACCCGGCGGCGAGGTCCTCGATCCGCAGCGCGCTCACGCGTGCCGCTTCCGGGTCTGCAGCAGCACCGCGAAGAACGGCGCCCCGGTGAACGCGGTGATGACGCCGATCGGGATCTCGGCGGGCGCCAGCAGCGTCCGGGCCAGCATGTCCGCCGACACCAGGAACACCCCGCCGTAGAGCAGCGACAGCGGCACGATGATCCGGTAGGTGCCGCCGACCGCCAGCCGCACCAGGTGCGGCACGACCAGGCCGACGAACCCGATGAGCCCGGCCACCGACACCGCGGCCGCGGTGGCCAGCGAGGCGGCGACCAGCACCACGGCCCGCACCCGGCCGGGCCGCACGCCCAGCGCGGCGGCCTCCTCGTCGCCGGTGCCGAGCAGGTCCAGCAGCCGCGCGCAGACCCACAGCACCACGCCCGCGGCGACCAGGTGCGGCAGCACGACGAGCACCTCGCGCCACCCGGTCGTGGTGAGCCGGCCGAGGATCCACATGTAGACCTGCTGCAACGAGTCCACCCGGAGCTGCATCGCGAAGGTCTGCCCGGCGGTGAGGAAGGCGCCGACCGCGACCCCGGCGAGCACCAGCGTCGCGGTGTCCTGCCCCGCGGTGCGGCCGACCACCCAGGTCAGCCCGACGCCGCCGAGGGCGCCCGCGAAGGCGGCGAGCTGCACCACCGGTCCGCTGGCCGCCTGCGGCGCGGTGGTGATCACCACGGTCACGGCCAGCCCGGCGCCCGCCGCCGAGCCCAGCAGGTAGGGATCGGCCAGCGGGTTGCGGAAGACGCCCTGGAACGCCGCTCCGGAGACCGCCAGCGCCGCGCCGACGAGCACCCCGAGCAGCACCCGGGGCACCCGCAGCTCCCACAGGATCGCCGCCTCGCGCTCGGACAGCGGGGAGACCCCGCCGGTGAGCTGGGCGGCGATCTCGCCGAGCACCCGCTGCCAGCCGAGTTCGGCGGCGCCGAGCAGCACCGACAGCAGCGTGCACAGCACCAGGGCGAGCACGCCGAGCAGCAGGTGCCGGGGGCGCAGCTTGGTCGGGGTCAGCACGGGCGCGGTGGTCCTGGCCGGCCGCTCTGTCGTCGCGGTCACCCCTGGGCCTTGGCGATCCCGTCGCCGATCGCCCGCACGAGCTCCACCACGCGCGGCCCCCAGCGGCCCGCCACGTCGTCGTCGAGTTCCACCACGTTGCCCGCGCGCACCGCGTCCATCGTCGCCCAGCCGGGGCGCTGCGCGACGGAGGCGGCGGTGACCTGGCAGCACTCGGTGTCGGCCAGGAAGATCAGGTCCGGGTTCGCCTGGAGCACGTGCTCCTCGGAGAGCTGCGGGAACGGTCCGCCCGCCGGGTCGGCGATGTTGCGCAGCCCGAAGCGGGAGTAGACGTCGCCGACGAAGCTCTCCGAGGTCGCGGTGTAGAAGTCCGGGCTGACCTCGTGGTAGTAGGTCAGCGGCTCCGGGGGCTTGGGCGTGTCCGCCACGATGCGGCGGATCTCCTCCCGCATCGTGGACACCAGGTCGCGGGCCTGCTCGCGGTGGCCGGTGGCCTGCCCGAGCACCTCGATCTGCCGGTACGCCGACTTCAGGTCCGCCGCGGCGGGGGTGAGCAGCACCGGGACGTCGATCGCGCGCAGCCCTTCGGCGAGCTCGGTGGCGCTGTCCGGCACGACGACCAGGTCCGGGTCGTGCGCGCCGACGGCCGCCGCGTCGGCCTGGAGCCCGGACAGCTCGGTGCGCGGCGCGTGCTCCGGGAAGTTCGAGTAGGAATCGACCGCGACGACCTGCTCACCGGCGCCCACGGCGTAGAGCGTCTCGGTCGCGGTGGGCGACAGCGAGACGATCCGCTTCGGCTGCTGGGTCAGCGTCACCGGCTCCTGGTCGCCGAGCTGGACCCGGACCGGGAACGCCGAGGCCGGGTCGTCGACCGGCGCCGGGATGGCCGATTCGGGTCGGGTGGCGCAGGCGGTGGCCCCGATGAGCAGGGCCAGCGCGGCGAACAGCAGCGCGGCGAGGCGGCGGAACCCGGTCATGTCTTCCCTCGGTTCTGCCCGGTGCGGTGCGGCGCGTCCGAGGCGGGCGGCGCCGCACCCCTGCACCGGGGGTGGCGGACGTCCACGCCGATCGCCGAGGCGGCCTGGCTCGACCCGGCGGGGGCCGGGGATCACAGTTGCGGCACAGCACCGGGTTCGCACCGGATTTCGCTCGACGGCGGCGTTGCTCAGAACACCTTTTGCTCGGGTGCCCTGAGCTGGAAAGATATCAGGAGGTGGGCGGGTGTCCACGCCTGCGGCGATCGCGGGTGGACGGGTGCCGACCCAGCGGTGGCCATCGATGACCGACCGTGTCCGCGACCGGGCGCCCTAACCCATCGCCCGCCGCGGCAACAACATGGTCAGCGTCACTCTCAAGGTGCTGCCAGTGGGTATCGTGGCTGTTAAAGTCCTCTGAACAACTCCGGCCGCAGCGAGCCGGGCCCTCCCGCCCGAACAATTCTGTCGAGCCGCCGGACGTCCATTTTGCGGGCCAGTGTCGTCCCGTGCCCAGAAGTCCTGAAAGTCGATGACTTCAGCACGACGAGATGACGAGGGAGGTCTGCGCAGTGGTCTTCTCTGCCGTACCCGGTCCCCAGGGGTTGTACGACCCCGCCGCGGAGCAGGATTCCTGCGGTGTCGCCATGGTCGCCGACGTCCGGGGCCGCCGCTCCCACGGCATCGTCGCCGACGCCCTCACCGCGCTGGCCAACCTGGAGCACCGCGGCGCCGCGGGCGCCGAGCCGACCAGCGGGGACGGCGCGGGCATCCTGCTCCAGCTCCCCGACGAGCTGCTGCGCTCCGAGGTCGAGGTCGCGCTGCCCGAGCCGGACGCCTCCGGTGCCCACCGCTACGCCGCCGGCATCGCCTTCCTGCCCGCCGACCAGCAGGCCCGGCAGCGCGCCGTCCGGCTGGTCGAGGACCTCGCCGCCGAGGAGGGCCTGCGGGTGCTGGCCTGGCGCGACGTGCCGGTCGCCCCGGAGCACGCCGGGGTCGGGCCGACCGCCATCGGGTGCATGCCGCACTTCGCGATGGTGCTGGTCGCCGGGGAGCGCGACGAGTCCGGCATCGGCCTGGACCGGCTGGCGTTCTGCCTGCGCAAGCGCGCCGAGCGGCGGGCCGCCGACGAGGGGCTGGAGCTCTACTTCCCGTCGCTGTCCAGCCGGACCCTGGTCTACAAGGGGATGCTCACCACCGAGCAGCTCCCCGCCTTCTTCCCCGACCTGCGCGACGAGCGGCTGATCAGCGCGATCGGCCTGGTGCACAGCCGGTTCTCCACCAACACCTTCCCGTCCTGGCCGCTGGCGCACCCGTTCCGCTTCGTGGCGCACAACGGCGAGATCAACACCGTCCGGGGCAACCGGAACCGGATGCGGGCCCGCGAATCGCTGCTGGCCTCCGACCTGATCCCGGGCGACCTGTCCCGGCTGTACCCGATCTGCGCCGACGACGGATCGGACTCCGCCTCCTTCGACGAGGTGCTGGAACTGCTGCACCTGGGCGGGCGGAGCCTGCCGCACGCGGTGCTGATGATGGTGCCGGAGGCGTGGGAGAACCACGCCGAGATGGACCCGGCCCGCCGCGCCTTCTACCAGTTCCACGCCAGCCTGATGGAGCCCTGGGACGGCCCGGCCTGCGTCACCTTCACCGACGGCACCGTGATCGGCGCGGTGCTGGACCGCAACGGGCTGCGCCCGGCGCGCTGGTGGCGGACCGCCGACGACCGCGTGGTGCTGGCCAGCGAGACCGGGGTGCTCAGCCTCAAGCCCGAGGAGGTGGTGGCCAAGGGCCGCCTCCAGCCGGGCCGGATGTTCCTCATCGACACCGCCGAGGGCCGGATCGTCGACGACGAGGAGATCAAGTCCGAGCTGGCCTCCGCGCACGCCTACGACGAGTGGCTGCACGCCGGCCAGCTCCACCTCGACGAGCTGCCCGACCGCGAGCACGTGGTGCAGAGCCACGCATCGGTGGTGCGCAGGCAGCTCTCCTTCGGCTACACCGAGGAAGAGCTCGCGATGCTGCTCGCCCCGATGGCGCAGACCGGCGGGGAGCCGCTGGGCTCGATGGGCTCGGACACGCCGACCGCCGCCCTCTCGCAGCGCTCGCGGATGCTCTACGACTACTTCGTCGAGCAGTTCGCGCAGGTCACCAACCCGCCGCTGGACGCGATCCGGGAGGAGATCGTCACCTCGGTGGCCCGCGTGATGGGCCCCGAGCAGAACCTCCTCGCACCGTCCCCGGCGTCGAGCAGGCACATCGTGCTGCCCACCCCGGTGATCGACAACGACGAGCTGGCCAAGCTGATCCACGTCAACGACGACGGGGACCTGCCCGGCTTCTCCTGCACCGTGCTGTCCGGGCTGTACGAGGCCGAGGGCGGCGGTGCGGCGCTGGCCGAGGCGATCGAGCGGGTCCGCGAGGAGGCCTCGGAGGCCATCGCGGGCGGCGCCCGGGTGCTGGTGCTCTCCGACCGCGACTCCGATCACCGGTTCGCGCCGATCCCGTCGCTGCTGCTGGTCTCGGCGGTGCACCACCACCTGGTGCGCACCAAGGAGCGGCTGCGGGTCGCCCTGGTGGTGGAGAGCGGGGACGCCCGCGAGGTGCACCACATCGCCACCCTGCTCGGCTTCGGCGCCGCCGCGGTCAACCCGTACCTGGCCTTCGAGACCATCGAGGACATGATCTCCACCGGCCAGATCAGCGGCATCCGGCCCGCGGTGGCGATCGGCAACTACGTGCAGGCGCTGGTCAAGGGCGTGCTCAAGGTGATGTCGAAGATGGGCATCTCCACCGTGGGCGCCTACACCGCGGCGCAGGTCTTCGAGGCCGTCGGGCTGGCCGAGGACGTCGTGGCGGCGTACTTCACCGGCACCTCCTCCAAGCTGGGCGGCGTCGGCCTCGACGTGCTCGCCGAGGAGGTCGCCCAGCGGCACCGCCGCGCCTACCCGGACAACCCGACCGACCGGGTCCACCGCAAGCTGGAGGTCGGCGGCGAGTACGCCTACCGCCGCGAGGGCGAGCTGCACCTGTTCAACCCGGAGACGGTGTTCCTGCTCCAGCACTCGACCAAGACCGGCAAGTACGACGTCTACCGCCGCTACACCTCCGAAGTGGACCGGCTGGCCGCCGAGGGCGGCACGCTGCGCGGGCTGTTCCGGTTCGACAGCGGGCGCGCCCCGATCGACGTCGACGAGGTCGAGCCCGCCTCGGAGATCATGAAGCGGTTCTCCACCGGGGCGATGAGCTACGGCGCCATCTCCGCGGAGGCGCACGAGACGCTGGCCGTCGCGATGAACCGGATCGGCGGCAAGTCCAACTCCGGTGAGGGCGGCGAGGACGTCGACCGGCTCTACGACCCGGAGCGGCGCTCCGCGGTCAAGCAGGTCGCGTCCGGGCGCTTCGGGGTGACCAGCGAGTACCTGGTCAACGCCGACGACATCCAGATCAAGATGGCGCAGGGCGCCAAGCCCGGCGAGGGCGGCCAGCTCCCCGCGCACAAGGTGTACCCGTGGATCGCCAAGACCCGGCACTCCACGCCCGGCGTCGGGCTGATCTCGCCGCCGCCGCACCACGACATCTACTCGATCGAGGACCTCGCGCAGCTCATCCACGACCTGAAGAACGCCAACGAGCAGGCCCGGGTGCACGTGAAGCTGGTCAGCGCGCTGGGCGTGGGCACCGTGGCGGCGGGCGTGTCCAAGGCGCACGCCGACGTGGTGCTCATCTCCGGGCACGACGGCGGCACCGGCGCGGCCCCGCTGACCTCGCTCAAGCACGCGGGCACGCCGTGGGAGATCGGTCTCGCCGAGGCGCAGCAGACGTTGCTGCTCAACGGGTTGCGCGACCGCGTGGTGGTGCAGGCCGACGGCGGCTTCAAGACCGGGCGCGACGTGCTCGTCGCCGCCCTGCTCGGCGCCGAGGAGTACGGTTTCGCGACCGCCCCGCTGGTCGTCGAGGGCTGCGTGATGATGCGGGTCTGCCACCTCGACACCTGCCCGGTGGGCGTGGCGACGCAGAACCCGGACCTGCGCAAGCGCTACACCGGCCAGGTCGAGCACGTGGTGAACTTCTTCGAGTTCGTCGCCGAGGAGGTGCGGGAATACCTGGCCGAGCTGGGCTTCCGCACCCTGGACGAGGCCATCGGCCAGGTCTCGGCGCTGCGCACCGACGAGGCCGTCGCGCACTGGAAGTCGCGCGGGCTGGACCTCACCCCGGTGTTCGCCGAACCCGAGACGCCGTACCCGTCGGTGCGCCGCCAGATCCGCGGCCAGGACCACGGGCTGGAGCACGCGCTGGACCGCACCCTGATCCAGCTCGCCGAGGCGGCCCTGGAGGACGCCCGCCCGGTGCGGCTGCAACTGCCGGTGCGCAACGTCAACCGCACCGTCGGCACCCTGCTCGGCGCGGAGGTCAGCCGCCGCTTCGGCGGGGACGGCCTGCCGGAGGGCACCATCGACGTGGAGCTGGAGGGCTCGGCCGGGCAGTCGCTGGGCGCGTTCCTGCCGCGCGGCGTCGCGCTGGACCTGATCGGCGACGCCAACGACTACGTCGGCAAGGGCCTGTCCGGCGGCCGGATCGTGGTCCGCCCGCACCCGGACTCGGCGTTCGTCGCCGAGGACCAGGTGATCGCGGGCAACGTGATCGGCTACGGCGCGACCGGCGGCGAGATCTTCCTGCGCGGCAAGGTCGGCGAGCGCTTCGGCGTGCGCAACTCCGGTGCGGTCGTGGTGGCCGAGGGCGTCGGCGACCACGCCTTCGAGTACATGACCGGGGGCCGCGCGGTGGTGCTCGGCGGGACCGGGCGCAACGTGGCGGCCGGGATGTCCGGCGGCATCGCCTACGTGCTCGACCTCGACCCGGTGCGGGTGAACACGGCGATGATCGAGCTGCAGCGGCCCGGCGCCGAGGACCTGAAGTGGCTGCACGGGATCGTGCGGCGGCACCACGAGCTGACCGGCTCCGCGGTGGCGGCCTCGCTGCTCGGCGACTGGCCGCGCCGCTCCGCGGCGTTCACCAAGGTGATGCCGCGCGACTACCAGCGAGTCCTGGAGGCCATGCGCCTGGCCAAGACCGAGGGCCGGGACGTGGACGAGGCGATCATGGAGGCTTCCCGTGGCTGACCCCAAGGGTTTTCTGAAGCACCCCCGGGCGGACGCGCCGAAGCGTCCGGTCGACGAGCGGCTGGGCGACTGGCAGGAGGTCTACGCGGCGCTGTCCGCCGAGGCCCGGGCCGACGAGGTCGCCACCCAGGCCGCGCGCTGCATGGACTGCGGCATCCCGTTCTGCCACTCCGGATCCGCGGGCTGCCCGCTGGGCAACCTGATCCCGGAGTGGAACAACATGGTGCGCCGCGGGCAGTGGTCGGCGGCCGGTGACCGGCTGCACGCCACCAACAACTTCCCGGAGTTCACCGGCAAGTTGTGCCCGGCGCCGTGCGAGGCCGGCTGCGTGCTGGCGATCTCGCCGGACGCGGGCGGCGCGGTGGCGATCAAGCGGGTCGAGGAGACCATCGCCGAAGTCGCCTGGGACAACGGCGAAGTCGTTCCGCAGGTGCCGGAGCTGCACACCGGCAAGCGGGTCGCGGTCGTCGGGTCCGGTCCGGCCGGGCTCGCCGCCGCCCAGCAGCTCACCCGCGCCGGGCACGAGGTGACGGTGCACGAGCGCGACGACCGGATCGGCGGCCTGCTGCGCTACGGCATCCCCGAGTTCAAGATGGAGAAGTCCGCACTGGACCGGCGGCTCGGCCAGATGCGCGCCGAGGGCACGAAGTTCGTCACCGGCTGCGAGGTCGGCGTGGACCTCACCGTCGCCGCGCTGCGCGAGCGGTTCGACGCGGTGGTGCTCGCGGTCGGCGCGCTGCGCGGCCGCGACGACCGCACCATCCCGGGCCGCGAGCTCGACGGCGTGCACCTGGCGATGGAGCACCTGGTCCCGGCGAACAAGGAGCGCGAGGGCGACGGCCCGTCGGCGCTGACCGCCGAGGGCAAGCACGTCATCATCCTCGGCGGCGGGGACACCGGCGCGGACTGCTACGGCACCGCGATCCGGCAGGGCGCGCTCAGCGTCACCCAGCTCGACAACTACCCGCAGCCGCCGACGGCCCGCGACGACGACCTCTCGCCGTGGCCGACCTGGCCGTACGTCCTGCGCACCTACGCGGCGCACGAGGAGGGCGGCGAGCGGCGCTTCGCCGTGGCGATCGAGGAGTTCGTCGGCGACGAGCAGGGCCGGGTGCGCGCGGTGCGGCTGCGCGAGGTCTCGGTGCAGCGCGACGCCGACGGCCGCAGGCAGGTCGTCCCGGTTTCCGACGAGGTGCAGGAGCTGCCCTGCGACCTGGCGCTGCTGGCCATCGGTTTCGAGGGCGTCGAGCGCATGCCGCTGCTCGACGGGCTCGGCATCGAGCTGACCGCCCGCGGCGCCATCGCCTGCGGCTCGACGTGGGAGACCACCGCCCCCGACGTGTTCGTCTGCGGCGACGCCCACCGGGGCGCCTCCCTCGTGGTGTGGGCCATCGCCGAGGGCCGCTCGGTGGCCAACGCCGTCGACGCCCACCTCACCGGCGACTCCCACCTCCCCAACCCGGTGCACCCCACAGCCCTACCCCTCGCAGTAGCCTGACCCCCGTTTTTTTTGAGTGAGGGGCCTTGGGTTCAGGGGGTCGTTGCAACTTCCGTTGTGGGGTAGGGAGT